>CAYGBK010000048.1:0-5386 GCA_964348095.1 uncultured Thermodesulfobacteriota bacterium
GGAATAACCGAGGAAATCATAACTGCCCTCTCTAAGACTCCGAAACTGTTTGTAATTGCCCGAAACTCCTCGTTCACTTACAAGGGAAAGCCTGTGAAAGTCCAACAGGTGAGCAGGGACTTAGGTGTGCGGTATGTACTGGAGGGAAGCGTGCGTAAATCAGGAGAGAAAGTTCGAATAACCGCTCAGCTTGTGGATGCTACCACGGGGAATCATCTTTGGGCGGAACGCTATGACCGGGATCTGAAGGACATATTTGCAATACAAGATGAGATCACGATGAAGGTGATAGAGGCTTTGCAGGTTAACCTGACAGAGGGAGAACACGCCCGCATAATGGGCAAGGGCACGGACAACCTCGAGGCTTACCTTTTGTTGCTTCAGGCGGTAGATCAGAATATGCGGATGACGAAGGATGCCAATATTCTAGGTCGACAACTGGCAGAGCAAACCATCGCCTTGGATCCAAATTATGCTGCAGCTTACCGTGTCTTGGCGCACACATACTGGGTTGAGTTGCCGCTCGGAGCGACCAAGGACCCAAGGCGATCACTCGCGAGGGCAATGGAACTTGCGCAGAAGTCTATCGCTTTGGACAATTCATCAGGTATGGCGCACAGCTTGTTGGGTTGGCTGTACACGATTATGAGGCAACACGATAAAGGTGTTTCCGAGTGCGAGCTTGGTGTTGAACTCGAGCCCAACTCAGCTCCAACCAATCTCTTCCTAGCCATGGTTCTCAGATTTTCAGGCAGGCATGAAGAGGCCATTGCTATGCACCATAAGGCGATACGTCTCGATCCTATCCCTGCGAGTATTTACTACCATACTTTATCACTGACGTATTCCTTGGCAGGGCGGTATGAGGAGGCGGTTACAGAAGCTAAGAAATCCATACGCCTTGAACCTAACAGTATGATCCCCCACATTTACCTGGCCATTGCTTATAATCAAACTGGTCGAGAAGATGAAGCTCGTCTCGAAGCAAAAGAAGTCCTCAGGATAAATCCTAAGTTCTCTTTAGAGTTTTGGGCGAAGAATTTGCCGTTCAAACACGAGGCGGACAAGGATATGGTCATCGGCGCTCTGCGCAAGGCGGGGCTGCCGGATTAAAAGGACGTCAGGCTATCCGTTTTGCACTAGGTCCTTTCAAGGCTGCCTCAAAGTGCGGATTGCTAAAGAGACTGTCGAAAAAGTCCAATTTTGGCTTTTTTGCAAAATCCGCCTCAAGCACTTACAAGTCCAAGAATAGCGGTTTCAGGGTTTTTCGACAGTCTCAACCGAAATAAACAGTTATCACCCGAGTCGAGACCTGATGAATCTCGAGAGAAATAAACACCGACCAACTCATCTTTGATTCAACCGACGATCTCACTCCCTATTCATTTGGTATCTTGTTGTCAAGAGCCTCCCGACAGAAGCGATTCTTCATAGAATCCCCCACTGATGTGGAGTATTCGGCTAGAAATCGAGATAATGAAGGCCCCTGGCTCAGGGGCCTTCAAAGAATTAGGGGACGAACATAAGTCTATAAGTTGATCGTTTTTTGGTTTTTGTTATCAACATCGTATGCCACGCAAGTCACGGATAGATGCTCCGGGGGTTCTTCATCAGATTGTTGCGGGAGGCGAGGTTCTGGCATCAGGGAGGTACAAAAAGGCCGTAGAGGCTCGCAGTCTCGTATGCTCTTGGGCTAAGGGTGAACTCGGTATAAGTCAGAGTGATTTAACCGAGACGTTCGGGATTTCAAAACCGGCGGTCAGCGTGGCGGTGGGCCGGGGAGAGCGATTGGCAAAGAACTTAACTTCTCAATGAGGGAGAACCAATTAGCTTATAAACTTATTTACGTCCCCCATTTCATGACATGAGGCGAAGAGCAGTCTTTGATATCGAAGGCCATCATCACGGCAAGCCTGGCAAGGAAGGAGAGCCGCGGGGCATTATACCATGAGGATTTTCGTCGACAGGATGACGCCAGTTGGCTTAGAAATATTCGCCCCACCTTGGACCCCGAGACGAATGATTTTGGCATCTCCCACCGTGCCATTCTTTGAGGATCACAGTGAAGGGACCAGCGGATTCACACGCATTCCGGAGTACCAACAGGTGGGCCGAGTTTGAAAGTTATCGTAAGATGGAAATTCCCACAAAGAATAGATTAGAGTCAATGCTTGCATTGTCTTGGTCTAGGAATGCATTTGAAATGTGATGGATGCGGTAGGAGAATTTCAAAAAGGTTTGATGAGCGATTTCATATCCCAGACCGATCCCTGCCTGAGGGGTAAAATTGAAATGCGATCCGAAGTCCTCAGGGTCAAGGTCGGTATAGAGAACCCCAATGCCCGCTTCAAGAAAGGGCACCATTCTTCCAAAATCAATGAAGTTATAAACAATCAAAGGAGTGATACCAATGGCGTAACGATCTTCCGAATCCTGACGTGCTGAGCCCAGAAAACCCTCGACAACAAATTCTAAGGTCCCGGGTCCGATCCGTTCTGTGAAAACCTTTCCCCAGTAAGGGGCCAAGAAATAGAACTCGACATCCTCCGCCACATTATTGCCGACGTGGAAATTGTCACCAAAGCCAGCGTTAAGGCCCCATTCTGTCATCCCTTTGCGAAAGGGGCTTTCGGCGTAAACAGGCGACACCCAATTCATTAGGATGCCCAAAACGAGTCCCAGTGCCAGGTTCCTTTCCTTCATCATCTGGTAAGTAAAGTCGCAGGAATATGAGCCCCAGCTGATGTTAATTCCTTGAGGCCAATGTAATAGATCACTTCTCAGAGCGAGAGTGCACTGCGAGCATAACGCCGGTGTTCGCTTACACTTTTTGTTTCTGGTGAGTCAAGCGATTCTTTGAGCCTTGGGTCTTACCGATTAGCTATGCAAATCTGGGATAATCAGGCTGTTTTGGTTTTGCCGACTCGAAGAGAACAGATAACCCGATTCTTCTCCTTTTCACATCTGAGTAACCCTCAATTCAAGGCTGTCCAGTGGCAGTATCTCCTTTCTCGCGAGCCGATCTTCCCCGCATCCGATGGATAGGACCTCTTCCGTAAGGGCGGTATAATCTCGAGTTCCCGAACAATTCGAGTCGTATTCGAAAACGGGTATCCCCTTTCGAGTGGCCGTATTCAGTTTTGTATTCTTTCGCACCACCGTCTTGAGAAGGCGATGACCCTCTGTGAGCTCAAGTTTTTCTTTCTGGATCCGAGCTTCTTTCTGTCGCCTATCAAAGAGAGTGATGAGGCAAAAGATCGAGGTTTTGAGAAGGAGTGAGTCTTTGAGAGCCTCCGCCACCTTTAGGACCCCGGAAAGCCCCTGAATGGAAAGCTGGGAAGGGGTGACCGGAATGACGACGATCTGACTGGCCACTAAGGCGTTGAGGGTTAGAATGCCAATGGAAGGGGGACAGTCAATCACAATGTATTCATAGTTGTTCCTCAGGCCTTCAATTGCTTTCTTGAGGCGTCTTTCTCTATGTTGAAACCTCGCCAATTCCAACTCCGCGCTCGACAGATCGATGTTGGACGGAAGGACGTCCAGGTTTGACCGCAGCGGAACGATGACCTCACAGGCAGGGTATCTCCCGTTCACGAGGACGTCGTAAACCGAATGCTCCAGGCGGTCAACATCCAGTCCCAGTCCGAGACCGCTTTGACCTTGGGGGTCGAGATCGATCAAAAGGGTTCTGAGACCCCTCGTGGCCAGCCTGGCTGAAAGGTTGATGGCTGTGACTGTCTTTCCCACACCTCCTTTCAGATTGCAGATGGCGATGGTCCGACAGGTACCGTTCCTCTTGGCCTTCTCTTGGTCGATGAAATCAGCTCTCAGATCTAAAAGGTGGGGGCGTCTTGTCAGTCGGTTGTTCAGGTGAATTACCTCTTCCATTGGCTTCGCCCTCTCCATGCTTCTTTGCATCCCAATTTCTGAACGACATCAGCGCTGAATTTACCTAGAACCTCGGAAGAATTATGTTGACACTTTTTGAAAAATCCTCTCATGCCTTCGCCTTGAAGGTTTGAGCATTTTTCACTTTCTTTCTGAGTTGAAGACACAGAATTTCACTTAGTAACTATTGAATCTTGCCCCCCGCTATCATCTCGTTATGTTAGGATTAGGCAATGATCATGCCATATTGTGAAGTAAGACAAACCTTTAAAAAACAAAGAGTTATGTAATTCTGAAACTTTCTATTTTCCTTCAGAGTGTGTGGTAATGTACACCTCCTGCGCCGTTTCACACCCCTCCGGGGGTCAAGATCCCACATTCTTGCCGGCGGCACGTGTGACTGTTTTTCCACAATTACAGTTGATCACCCATTTGTTTCTCTCTCAAGAAACTTGACGGAAATTTGTAAGTTGTGGATAAGTATGAGGACAGAGGGTCTTAGCCGAGGTGGAGAAATGGAAGTTGTGCATAGAATGGCAACAACAAATCATCCAGACATGATCAGATTTTATGCGGTTCTGGGTCCGCACTCGATCCCCTATCAACTGCCGATGCCGACGCCTCACAACTTGCCGGTGATAACGCTCCTCAACACTGGGTACCCAAACACGCCCCAGCATCCCCTTGGCTAAAAAATAGGCTAGCTTCCAACTGTCCCTGCGCTCTGTCTTGATCCGGTTGCCATAATCCTGAGGCACGAGACTCGGTGGCGTCACAATACAGTCTGCCCCATACCCGATAACTCGATTATGAAGCCAAAACCCAAAATAGCCTGCCTCATACACCACATGAATCGAATCGCCCCCGATACCGATCCAACAACTTCCGTAACGCCTCCCAATGGCCCGGTATCGTCCCACTGAATAGCTCCAGATCCTCTGTCATCACTGTGCCGTGCCACTTGAACCGGTGAAGATCCACTCCTACAAAAACATGCTTGCCTTCTTGTGCCTTCCTTCTGCACTCTTCCATACGAGCCTCCTGACTTGAGGGTTTTTATTTGCTGATTTGGTTTTACCCCTCTTGCCAGTGAGGCTCAACTCTGTATCATGTTTACTTGAAATCGAAACCCCCGGCATCTTCGTTTTTCGTTGACGTTCCCTATCTATTCTAGTTTAATTACAAAGCCGACAGCATTGACACTTGTGTCCAAGTCGAAGGCTTGTGCAGATAACAGGCCCCGTAGACGAGCTAGAAGAGGTTTTGCGATGAGGAAGATTAGGCGTCGATCAGATTCCCCTCTCAGGAAGAGGACGCGTCGTGGCTTTCGTGGCTATCCAGCAGCGACCATTGCTTTCTACGGCCCAACAGACATTCGGGCCACCAAGGTTGCCGTGGGGATCGTGCACCGAGAGGGCACCGAGCCTGAGGTGATCGAGCGATGGTATTCGGAAGACGAGGATGTTCGATCCAGTCCGACAATTGGAAGAGAGAT
>CAYGBK010000049.1:0-14227 GCA_964348095.1 uncultured Thermodesulfobacteriota bacterium
GCAGGCGACGAGCAGCCGGTTCTCGAACAGGCACTCTTGGTATCGACGGTACCGCTTTTCTATGGGGCCATGCCGAACCTCGGCATCTACAGTCAGCCGGACGGACCCGTTCCCAATCCGGCCGAACTTCTCCCTCACGGAACAATCAAAGAAGCGCGAGCGGCCCACGAAGAGGCGGTCGAACATGCGGTGAAGGACATGGTCTACGTGGCCGGGAAGATGTACGAATCAGGTGCCGATGGCATCAATTTCGACACAACGGGTGCCGCAGGGTACCCTGACTTTCTGGCAACACTCCGGGCAACAAAAATCCTGAAGGAGAAATATCCAGATATGTGCATCGAACTGGGAATGGCTGGTGAATTTATTCTCGGTATGCACGGCGAAATGACCTATGAGGGGGTTCGTTTGGCAGGCCTCTATCCACACGAGCAGGTAAAACTCGCCCAAGACGCTGGTGTCACGATTTTTGGGCCTGTTGTGAATACCAGCACCAGTCACTCCTGCCCATGGAATCTATCTCGGACCGTAACCTTCCTTAAACCGTGTGTCGAAAACTCGACTATCCCGATTCATGCCAACGTGGGCATGGGAGTTGGGTCTGTGCCAGTTGTCGACAACCCGCCAACCGATGTCGTCTCAAAGACCTCCAAAGCCCTGGTCGAAATCCTCCGTCTCGACGGCTTGTAGGTTGGCGTTGGTGATCCCCTCGGCATGGCTGTGACTCACGCTATCGCCGCGGGCATGGGCGGTATGCGTGCTGCCGGAGATCTGGTAGCCCGTATGCAGATGTCCCGCGGGATGAAACTCCGTGAGGCCAAGGCCTACGTCTCAGGAAAACTCGGTGTGTCTCCCCTGGAACTCGCAGACCCGGTTGTGATGAATGAGGTGAGGGAGGACTACCGCCTTGGCATGGTGAGAGATCTCCCAGGAATGGCCAAAGGTATTGAGTCGAAGTTTCGCATCGCCGAGCTTCTCGGCATCGAGATCAATTGTGTCCGGAGATTCCGGGACCGATCCGGCCTTAAAATCTAGAAATCAACAACAGGAATAAGGGGAAAAAGGCGACCACAGAGACCGAAGGGCTTAAGGACATGAGGCTGGAGGAGCGTCTCGCTGCGCGGGGCTTGAGGCTAGGGTTTTCTCGCCTCAACCCTCAACCCACGACGGGGTATGTGTTTCTCTCGTGAATCTTGTGACATTCGGCTACGTTTGAGGGGAGCGAAAGAAAGGGGAAGGGGCGCTACTGTCGGGCTTCGGAAAGTGGCCCACTCTCCAGGAGCTGAGAGCCGGTTCGACGTCGGAAGAAAGTAGCGGAATACTTCTCCAGTTTCCACGCTGGTATCCTGCATTTTGGACAGTTTTCAAAAGACCACTTGTTTCGAAGCCACCGGGCCGATCGACTCTTTTTGGAGTTTCGGACCACCATCCTCTTGTTGCAGTGAGTAATGATTTCGCCGTAATCTCCACGACTTTCAAACGTTCTGACACCGTGAAGCAGTCCTCGCCGGGAGGGCCAGAGTTTGATCTTCTGAACCAGTCGAAACAGGGGGATCTGCTTTCTATAATAGACTCTTTTGGGAGCTTTCTCGGCCACAGCAGCTATCCTGTTCTCATCAAAGGCCTGACAGAAGTCCATTCGGAGGGACTAAAATCTGAAGGGCTCTCCACTGCGGCTTCACCCAAGGGTCTAGGCCATGGGGCCTAACCGCCAACGTCATGGTCCGCAGGGCCGTTCCTCCACCCTGATGCTGAACAACTCCTTTGCGCTGCGACGTTTCTGATTCTGTCTGGTGAACGAGATGCTCAGGCACCCTTTCTGGGTCTTAACGTCGGTTGGCGAGGAGTGGGGGAGTTACACCCCCCTACGCAGATTTAGAGTCTGCGTTGATCCTTCCGATCAACCCCCCAAAACGCTCCGTCAAGGACCTGCCTAATATAACACAACGCAGGTCAAATGAAAACCAGCTATTAGCCGATTCTCCAAGAGGTTTTGTCACAACTGCCCCTGACAAGGGACAACTGAAATCTGGTTAGGTTATCCAAAGAAGTAACCCATTGATGCAAAAGATTCATTCCCTTAATCAATACGTGCCAAATCCGAAGCTCGAAGCACGAAATCACAAACAAATTCGAATGGCCCAAATCCTAGATTCAAACCAAAGGAGACCTCTCACAGTGTCAAATAGGTATTTGGTTAATGGGGGACGATTTTTGGTCATGTCATATTGGCATTTCGAAATTGCTCTGAATTTCGATATTCCGATTTCGGATCCAATGAACTTGCTTATACCTAAGATGGGGCCAAATCAGAACCTACTTTCACGCGGCCCTGGGAATAGATTGGGCACAATGTCAGGGCTTGACAGCAGAAATCATCATCGTGGCGACGCCGATTTGAAGGGGATCATGAATCAGCCGGCTCCCGATACGCGATTGAGCCTCGGGAGTCAATCCGAGTGGAATGCCCGGGGCAACCATCGTGGTCGACGGTTTAATGTGCTTGGCCCCGATGATTCCCCGCGCTGGAGAGGCATCGACAAGGATTGTATAGGTTTCCAGGGCCTTCTCGAGATCTCCTTCCGCAATACCCTCCACTTCCCGCGCTAGATCTTCCGATCGAAACCGGTTGGAGTCGAATACACCAACCTCCCCACCCATCTCTCGCACGATCCCAGCAGCACCTTTTCCAACTCGCCCGGCGCCTATTACCAGGACGCGGCGACCCCGTATCCCATCAGTCAACTCGTCCAAGGCTGCCCCATATCCTCTCCCTGTTGCCTCTGCATTATCAACGACGAGACGAGTCGATAAGTTGGCGGCGATGAAGCGAGCATCGTCCGCCATAAAAACCACGTCAGCCCCCCCTTCCATTGCGCCAGCAATACCCCCTACATCGAACAGGTTGGGTACAAAGGCTTGGTAGCCCAGATGGCTAACAATATCCCGAACAGCGTGGGCAAAACCCTCCAAAACCCCCTGCCCAGCTGACATCGAAATCACAGCGACTCTGGTTTCTTGAATCGATTGCAGGATCTGTTTTTCGCTAAGGCCTGCGGCTCGGCACGCGATTTGCCTCAGAGTTCTGCCTGTTTTTGCCCGAAGTTCGTCGTCATAGTCGTCCAGGGTCTGACCTAAGCCGGCAAGATCCCCTGTTTCGAGACGGGTCACCGCTGTCTCTCCTTGAGAACACTGCAGCCATCCGGAACCGGATCTTTGTAGCAGGCAACCTCGCAATCGCCCATGATCGTTTCAATGACGTCGCATCGTTTTTGCCAGGCCTTTTCCTGATTCGTCTCGCTTACGATCAAGGTGGCGACCCAGGGCTTATCCCGGCCGGAGAAATTGGTGAGGGCCGCATCAGCACCGAAAAAATCATTCTCTAAATGGAGCGGTCCCCCCTGCGCCATGATGTGTTCACCGGATACTTCCAGATGATTTTTCGACACCCGAATATGCTCATAAACAACGCCACGCTCGGTCCCTGTTGGCCGAGTCTCCGGTAGTCGAGATTCGACGAAAACCTCTCGCAGGAGTTCAAGCATGTTAATCCCGGTTGAGCGCTCCACGGCCGAAGGCGTCTGACTCGGGAGTCGAGCATCGATCTCTAGGGTTTTTAGACGACCGTTGTGGCACACCACTTCTAGATCCATGATGCCAGTCAGTCCAAGCGTTTGAGCGAGTGTACTCGCAATCGTTCGGAACTCTTGTTCTAAGGCATTCGAAAGACCAGCAGGGGCAATCACACGTTTGCAATCATAGGCCGCGTCCATTTCGAGGACGGTGGGTTGAAAGGTTATGGATTGTCCATTCAAACCAATCACTTCAAGGGAGTAAGAAGGCCCTTCCAGATATTCCTGAATGATCCAATCCGCAAGGGTTGTTCTATTCTTTTCAATGAAACGGTCGAGGGTCCCGCGGTCGGTGATTCTCATGACGTCCTTACTTCCACTCGATCCGACAGGTTTCACAATCGCTGGAATACCGCAATCTGGCCATGACCGGGGAGCAGAAAGACCGTGACGATAGAAGAGATGATCACTCTCTCTTTTTGAGGATGCTATGGTGTAAGCTTCAAGATCTAAGGCAAGAGGAATGCTCTCTTTTCTTGCGACTTCTACCAGGCATTGAAGCGTTTCGAAATCCTCCACGGCTGGAATGATAAGATGTACATCGGAAATGATATCGGTGATCTCTTCTGGCTCCTTCACAATATCACGGCAAAAAAAAGCACCACCTAAACCGCTCGCAGGGGCATGTGGATCCCGGTCGATAAGAACCACTTCCCATCCGGCGCGGCGGGCCAAATAGCATGTCTCTATTCCTTGGAGCTTCCCACCGACGACGGCTATTCTCATCACATTGTCCTTTAGCGGTTATGGGCAGACGATTCTTCTTGACGCCGTCAGTCTTTTCCAAGCAATTCCTTAGCCTTTTTGACGCCGTCTGCCGCGTCTATGGCAAAGGCATCCGCACCGATACGGTTGGCCCAGCGCTGCGTCACGGGAGCCCCCCCAACAATCGTTTTGTACTTGCCCTTCAAGCCCAGGTCCTTCAACTTTATTTCCAATCGCCGCTGTACATCCATAGTTGTTGTCAGCAAGGCGCTCGTCCCAATGATGTCGGCTCCCACCTTTTCAGCCTCTTCAATGAATCGATCGATAGGAACATCCCGGCCCAGATCCTGAACCTCAAAGCCGTTAGCTTTGAACATCGAAACGACTATTGTCTTTCCAATGTCGTGAATATCTCCCTCAACAGTTCCAATAATGATCGTACCTTTGTCCTTCTCCACATCGCCCGGGAGTGCCGCATTGATGATTTCGGTCACTTTTTGCATTACCTGAGCCGATTGAATCAGCTCGGGTAAGAAGAGTTTCCCAACGCCAAAGAGATCCCCCACCTCGCTGATCCCCGGGACGAAACCTGAGTTCATCAATTCCATGGGATCGACACCTTCAGCCAGTCCGCGGCGGGCCAACTCCTCCGCCCTCGCAGCATCTCTTTCCACAACGGCCTGACGCGCCCCGTCGAAGATTTCTTCCTTCGTCATTGTCACCATCCTCCTTTCACCGCAGTGTCAGGTCTTGACATGAGACATCACCTGAGCCAGGAATTGTTTACCACTCGAGGTCGCTAAAGTTCGGATGTCTCATGTCAAGACCTGACACTGCCTCTTTCGCTTTTTTGTCATATGTTCAACCGAACTCCATCCAAATACTCGAGACTTCGACCTACACGTTGAATATTCTGAAATCCCTCGCTTACCATGGCGAGCCGCTCCAAACCAAAGCCAACCCCCACCCATGGATCGAATATCCCCCACGGGGCGTCCAGCCTGTGGGGCCCCATCGCAGCCGATCCCACCTCGACACCCGAAACGACGTCAATGGTATCTCCATAAACCTCGGACGGCTTGGTAACCAAATCATACGTCTCTATTCTTGAACCCGCCATGACTAACCTGACCAGTTCCTCTAGGCGAGCTTTTCTCTCCTCTTCTCTTAGACCTAACTCCACAAGATTCAGCATTGTGAACTCATTCGTGTGCTGGGCTCCCCGGGATTCCCTACGAAAGCAGGGACCGACCTCAAAGATCTGAATCGGCTTCTTCCACAATCTGACCAATCGCTTCAACAGGGAGTAAAGGCTCGGGGCGAGCATCGGCCTGAGGCATCGATTCTTTTCAATCCAAAAAACCTGCTTGTTCAAGGGATGGTCTGGCGTAATTGACATTTTCGTAAGCATATCCCGGGCGATGATCAGTGGTGTCACCACCTGGACGAATCCTGCGTTGGTCAAGGTTTCAACCAGGGAACTCTCGAGCTCACACAGGACAGGCCGAAGGCGAGTCTCCTGGAGTTCGACAATTCGCATCCGGCTCTTCCGGGTTGCCATCTTTTCTATCCCACGAAAGGCGCTATCCCTTTCGCGAGTGTCCTTGAACTTCTGATCGAGGAGCTCTTCAGAAACACCAATTTCTCGCAGCCGCTGTTTCTGAACAACAGAAAATGGGATAGACACTCAAAAACCCCCTTGTTTAAGCCCCTGCCTATTGAGGTCAGATGCCTATTCTCTTTTTGAACAGGTTGACACAGTTGATCTCGATTCCGAGCACGTCGGCGATACGAAATTTCGCGTCTATCCCCTTGGCCACTCCAGGGGTCTCATTGACCCGGCCCAGGTCCAGGTCTTCTCTGACTTCACTCATAATCACGGGATCTGAGATATCAGCCACTGCAATCCCCAATTTGTCAGCCACGTATTTCTTCGCTTCATCGATCCTCATCCCTCGAGACATCTGCATACGCGCCACCAGATCTCCGGCGGTGCGCATCCCGCCCATGCCCGAGGCAATTGCATGGGTAACGTGCATGCCACACGGGTCGCCAACGCCTACCTACAACCCATCCAACCGAGCAATCTCCACGGTCGCTTTTGAGGCTCTCGATACTGCATCCACGGGCGGAGTAATCGCTAAGGGGACCCCACCTACCCCCATTCCCAAATCGGCATGTATGGGGATCTGTGATTTTTCAGAACAGGCCTTCGTGAATGTAATCGCCCGAGCTAGATTCCAGGGCAGTGACCTATTGGTAACGATGTTTATGGCGGGTCCAAAGATTGTCACCCCTGCTTTCTCTGCCAATTTCAGTTGGTCATGTGGATATAGCCCCGCCAGACGAACTCCGTCGTAGGTCAGCTCTCCATGCATCCCTAGGACAAACTCTGAGGCCATTCCCATTTCGATACACATCTGAGGATATTTCTTTCTCAGGATCTCAACAGCTCTGAGTGCCGCCAAGAACTCCGCATCTCCCGCTGCCGCTGTCGTGTCGAAATTGATCCCGTCTGCACCGGCTTCATACATTTCACTTCCCACATAGACCATATCCTTTACCGCATGTTCCACCGCCTCTTCATATGACGCTTTGGCTTCTGATATCTTGCCCTCAGGAAGAAGATCCCCAGGGTTTGGGCACGGACCGTCTGGCTGGCTGTACAATCCCAGATTCGGCATGGCACCATAAAACATTGGAGAAATGGTTATCAAAACTGCCTGTTCCATTATCGGTTTTTCGAACACGACAATAGGCTTCACCGGTTTGAAACTGTAATCGATGTGGGCAAGTTCCAAAGTGTCTGCGCCGAACGCCCTTTCGAAAATCTGCAATGATTGAATCTTGCTGACTGATACATGAGCCCGCTTAATCTTGGTCGTCGCACTGTCATAGCTAAGGACAACCTCCTTGCCCCTTTCGACCCCCACGCTCCGGTCCCGACATTGGAAGATATCGAATAGATGCTTTAATTCATCATCGCCAAGGATCGGAACGTCTGCTCGTTCTGCGGCCTCTTTGGCCCCATCCTCTAAATCTCTCCTGATTTCGGCCTCCGCCATCTCAATACGATACCCATCCCCCATCCTCGTCTGAATTTTTCCCACAACAGTATCTCCTTTCAAATCAATATTGTCATGTGGTCCCTGCAGAATACGAGGAGAGCTATTGTTGGACCCTCGTATACTCCCACAGATCTGCCCCGCCCATTATAGCCAATAAACCCTGTGAGTGCAAAAGAGAAGATTCCCCCGCGTAATGTTTCTTCCAATCCTCTACGGGGCTGCGGAGAGAGGACCGAAAGGGAAAGTAAGGGGCGAGCCACAGCAAGCACTTCCTTTGAACCTTATGCCTCAAGAACAGTAGGCCAAACGCACTGCGTTTGGCCTACTCCCTTGTCTTAGATTGCCCTACTCTTTGATATTACGATTCGAACCACCAACGCTCCGAGGCCCTCAGACCGTCCATTTCCCAATTTCCCGCCGGATTCTCGAATCTCAACTTCTCGCTCGCCGCCTCAATCCAATTTGCAAACACAGGAATAATGACACCCCCTTCGTCGCGCACAATTCTCTGGCATTCCAGGTACAACTCACGTCGTTTTGCCTCGTCAAGCTCTGCCCGAGCCGCATTGAGGAGTTTATTAAACCGCTCGTGCTTCCAGAAGGTGTCGTTCCAGTTTGAATCCTCCGCGTATGCGGTAGAGAACATCCAATCTGCAGTCGCCCGGCCGCTCCAATAGCACATGACCCAAGGCTTTTTCATCCACACGTCACTCCAATAACCGTCATTAGGTTCCACTATGACTTCTATTTTGATACCGGCCTTTGCAGCATGTTCTCTGTATAGCATGGCAGTGTCGACGGCTCCCCCGAACGCAGCCTCAGCGGCATGAAGCCTGAACGTGTAATCTAACATTCCAGCCTTCTTCATGTGGAACCTGGCCTTGTCCGGGTCGTACTTCCTCTGTGGTAATTCAGAAGCGTAGTATTTCTGTGTTGGTGCTATGGGATGGTCATTGCCGAGGGTGCCGTAACCGCGTAAGATCTGTTCAAGCATATGTTCACGGTCAATGGCGTACTTCATTGCCAGTCGAACGTCATTGTTATTGAACGGTTCCCTATCGGTGAGCATGGGGATCGAGTAATGCTTTGCACCGGTGACGTCTATGATCTGAATGTTACGTGCCCTCGGGAGCAAATGGGTGAGTTTCAGATTAAACCGGTTCATGGCGTCGACTTGTTTTCTCTGGAGAGCGACGACTCTTTCTGTGACATTCGCGATACCGATGGTCTCCACCTCGTCAAAGTGGGCACGTCCTTCCTTCCAATAGTTTGGATTCCGTTTGGCAAAGGCCCGGTAACCGGGTTCATGGCTGTCCAATATGTAACCGCCAGTTCCAATGCCTTTTTCCCAATCTGGCCCCTGAGTGCCGGCAGGAACAATAGGTAAGTGAGGGTCACTCATGATAAATGGGAAGTCAGCGTCGCCTTCTTTCAACGTGAAAATGACCGTGTGTTTACCGTCAGCCTCGATGCCTTCGATGGAATTGACAATGCCCTTGGCAGCCGATGGGGAGTCTTTTCCCCGGTGATGATTGATGGAAAAGATGACATCCGCGGCCTCGAGGGTTTTTCCGTTGTGAAACTCCACGCCCTTGCGCAGCTTGAAAGTCCATGTCGTGGCATCGGTTGAGGCTTCCCAAGTTTCGGCCAGTTCGGGGATGGGGTTGCTCTTGTAATCGACTTCAACCAAGCAGTTTCTAACCTGCCAATTGATAGTATACGCCATGGCGTCTGTGATCACCGCAGGATCCAGAGAATCGGCTGTCGAGCCTCCGGCCAAGCCGAGTCTGAGCCGCCCCCCTTTTTTGGCTGTCCCAGCCCGTGCTGGGCCGGTCACCAACAACGGCGAGAGCCCAGCCGTAACGGTTAAAACAGATAGGCGAGCCAAAAAGTCACGACGACTGATTCTCCCGTGCGTCAATAGACACTCGAGTTCCTTTACTTCCGACAAAACGACCCCCCCTATCTATGACCCGGATATCTGATTTCGCTTAGTTCCCTTAGCCCCTGTGCTATTCTTATCGATCTCTCACATGGCGAGTCCCGGCTCAACTCGCGCTCCTAGGGCTGGCAACGCAAGCACGCAATGCCCAATAATCAGGAAACTCAAGCCCCTGGCGACGGGGCAGCCTGTCGTTTTTCCAAAAGACGGTCAAGCCAATCCGGGTCCATCTCTGGCACAGAAGAGAGCAAAAGCTCCGTATATTCATGATGGGGTGGCGTGAGCACTTCCCCCTTCAGACCCTGTTCTACAATTCTGCCTCTCAGCATGACGACAATCTCATCGGCAATCGCTTTGACCGTGGCCAGATCATGGGTAATAAAAAGATAGGATACCTGCAGTTCATTTTGGAGATCTTGGAGCAATTTCAATATCCCTTCAGCGACCAATTGATCCAAGGCCGACGTCGGTTCATCACAGATAATCAGGTCGGGCTTTGCCGCCAGGGCGCGTGCGATGCAGACCCTCTGTTTCTCTCCCCCTGACAGTTCTCTGGGAAGACGATCGATGTATTTCTTGGGTGATAATTCGATCATTTCCAGAAGTTCTGAGATCCGATTCTCTCTCTCTTTTCCCCGCATTCCGAAATAGAAGCTGAGAGGACGCCCAAGGATTTTCCTTACCGTCTGTCTCGGGTTGACGGCCGTGTCCGGCATTTGGTAAATCATCTGCATTTGCCTCAGACTCTCGCGATCACGTGACTTCAAAGCCGGCGGCAGTTCCTTTCCGTCATAGATGATTCTCCCCTGAAGCGGTGGTAGCAGACCCGTTATCACTCGGGCCAGAGTGCTTTTGCCGCTTCCCGATTCCCCGACCAGCGCAATGGTCCTGCCCCGTCTGACCTTAAGATTGATGTCTTCAAGGACCCTTTCTTTTCCGGTGTAACTTGCCGATACATTGTCAACTTCCAGAACCACATCCTTTTCCGTGGCGTACAGATCCCTCTCCTCTCGGAGTGTGCGGACCGAGAGTAATCGCCTGGTATACTCCTCTTTGGGATTGGCCATGACTTTCCTGGTATTTCCTTCTTCGACCAGATTGCCGTATCTCAGTACCATGATTCGATCGGCTAGTTGAGCCACGACGGCCAGGTCGTGGGTAATGTAGATAGCCGCTGAATCGAATTGTCTGGTAATATTCTTGATGGCTGCCAGGACCTCGATCTGTGTGGTAACGTCCAACGCCGTTGTCGGCTCGTCAAATACAATGATATCAGGTTGGCAGGCCATGGCCATGGCTACCATGGCACGTTGCAGCTGTCCTCCCGAGACCTGATGGGGATAGCGATAACCAATCCCTTCAGGATCCGGCAGCAGGAGACGTCTGTAGATGTCTACGGCCTTTCTTTCCGCTTCAGCAAAACTCATCAGCCCGTGCTGAACCGGTGCTTCGGCATACTGTTTTATGAGCCGATGGGCTGGATTGAATGACGCTGCAGCGCTTTGGGCGACATAGGCGATACGGGTACCCCTGGTTTTTCTTAAGACCTCTTCTGATGCGCCGAACAGCTCCGTGCCGTCAAAGACAATCGAACCGGAGACGATTCGGCAACCCTGCCGGGTGTAGTTCATGGCGGCAAGCCCGAGGGTCGATTTTCCCGCTCCCGATTCCCCTATCAGACCGAGGACTTCCCCCCGATCCAGAGTCAGATCGATGCTGTTGACGATCGGCATCCATTGCTCTTGCTCCGTACTGAAGCCCTCTATCACAATTTGTTTCATAGTCAGTACTCTAATCATGGTCAACCTACCGTGCTCACATAGAATTGATCGTCAATTAAGCGGTAACGTTACAATCGAAAGTCGCTTATCATTTGTTATTCGCTAATTGAGTCGATGGCAGCCATCACTCTACATCTTTGCGATAAACGACATGACCTAGCAATAATCGGCCTCTCACAAGGTATGACAAATACCACCTCACTGAGTTTTCACTTTGGGATCACTGGTAATCCTTCAATCCGCTGGCGATGTGGAGAAACCAGTCGACAACCAAATTGACGCCGACCGTCAAGAATGCGATCGCCCCTGCCGGCCATAGGGGTGTGAGGATGCCGAAGGTGATTGCCCCTGCATTTTCCCGTACCATGCCTCCCCAGTCCGCCGTAGGAGGCTGAATGCCAAGTCCAAGGAAGCTCAGAGCCGCGATAAAGAGAAATACGAAACAGAAGCGTAAACCGAACTCTGCAACCAGCGGCGGCATGGCATTTGGCAAAATCTCGTGGCGCATGAGCCACCAGATCCCTTCACCGCGAAGCCGGGCTGCCTCAACGAACTCCATGACTTCAATATCCATGGCCACGGCGCGGGACAGGCGATAAACCCGGGTCGAGTCAAGCAGTGCAATCACCAGAATTAAAGCGGTTACCGACGTCCCCACCACGGACAGCACCATTAAGGCAAAAATCAGGGTGGGAAAGGCCATCATGATGTCGACAATACGGCTCAGCGCCTGGTCCGTCCAGCCACCAAGGGTTGCTGCAAAGAAACCGCAAACAATGCCGACAACGAAGGAAAGCGCTGTTGTTGCAAAGGCTATGGCAATGGTGTTGCGGGCACCGTATAGCAGACGTGTAAACAGATCCCGCCCTATATGGTCAGTACCCAGCAGATGGTCTTTACTCGAGGGGAGCCAAACGTCGCCAACGACTTCTGTTTCCGTGTAGGGGGCCACAAATGGCACAAAAACGGCTGCGGCGACATTAATCAGTATCATTCCAAGGCCGATGCGAGCGCTAAGGGGGGATTGTCTGAGCAATTTGAAAAAGGCCATCTCGTGCTTCCCTTATCGAGGACTTCGCAGCCTCGGGTTGCTGATGATTGACAGCACATCGGCAGCAAGATTAAGCCCGACATAGGTAGCCGCAAAAATAAGGCCGCTTGCCTGAACAACCGGTAGATCACGCTTCGATACCGAGTCCACCAGAAGCTGCCCCAAGCCCGGGTACACAAATACCACTTCAACGATCACGACGCCTACAACAAGATAGGCGAGGTTGAGGGCGACCACATTGATGACCGGCGACAGGGCATTCGGAAATGCATGGAGAACGATGATCCGCATGCGCTTTAGCCCTTTTAACTGGGCCATCTCGATAAACGAACTGGACAGGATGTTGATGATCGCGGCACGAGTCTGGCGCATCATGTGGGCGACAACGACCATTGTCAGCGTCAGGCAGGGCAGAACAATGGCGTGGATCTTCTCCCAAAAGGACATCTGGTCGTTTATGTTCGAAATACTCGGAAAGATAATCAAACGTACCGCAAGAAGAAAGATGAGAATGTAGGCCACGAAGAACTCCGGGAAGGAGATCGTGCTCAGGGTAACCATAGAAATGATGCGGTCAAACAGCGTGTTACGGTAAAGGGCCGCCAGTATTCCCAGAATAATTGAGATCGGCACCGCGATCACTGCCGCGGAAGCCGCCAAAAACAGCGTGTTGGCGAAACGCCAGCTGATTAACTCGGCAATCGGACGTTTGTTGGCCAGAGACGTGCCGAGATCACCTCGCATGAAATCGCCCAACCAAGCGAAATACCGAACATGCGGTGGAAGATCTAACTTCAGTTCCCTGCGAAACGCGGCAACGGTTTCAGGCGTGGCCTCCTGCCCCAGGATGGCAGAGGCCAAATCGCCCGGGAGCGCTTCCACGCCCAGGAAAATAAGAACCGATATGACGATAATGGTCAGCACGCCCAAAGCAATGCGTTTGGACACTATCTTCAGGATATTCATCTGGGACTAACCGAAATGGTATTTATTGTTGCCCTATCTCCCCTCTCACCCCGTCCTCTTCCCTTGGGGAGAGGACGGGTGTGACAGGGTTCAACAAACGCCATCAATTCACTGACCGGTTACGACTTAAACCACCAGCGCTCTGCGATCCTAAAGCCGTCAAACTCCCAGTTTGCCGCCGGGTTTTCGAACCCGAGCTTTTTGCTTGCCGCTGAAAGCTGCAAGGAAAAGGCCGGAACGGGCGTGGCACCTTCATCGCGGACAATTTTCTGACACTCCACGTACATGTCGCGCCGTTTCTTGTCGTCAAGCTCTGCCCGGGCGGCTCTGATCAGTTCGTTGAACTTGGGGTGTTTCCATTTCGTGTCATTCCAGTTGGCATCTTCGGTATAGGCTAACGAGAACATCCAATCCGCAGTCGGTCGGCCGCTCCAGTAGCACTGGACCCATTCCTTTACGATCCAGACGTTCTCCCAGTATCCGTCATCCGGCTCCCGAACGACGTTGATCTTGATACCAGCCTTGGCCGCTGATTCTTTGATAAGTACCGAAGCGTCCACGGCTCCTGGATATGCGGCGTCGGCGCCATGGAGCTTGAAAGTGTGATCCAGCATCCCGGCTTTTTTCAAATGAAACTTGGCCTTGTCCGGGTCGTACTTTCTCTGGGGGAGATCCTTCGCAAAGTACTTGTTGTTACGAGGGATGGGGTGATCGTTGCCCAAATAGCCGTAACCACCCAGAATCTGCTTCACCAGCATCTCACGGTCAATGGCGTATTTGAGCCCAAGCCTGACATCGTTGCTGTCATAGGGCTTGATGGTGGTCATCATCGGGATGGTGTAATGCCTGGCCCCCTCCAACTTCAAAGCCTGAATGCCGGGTGTCTTTGCCAGGAGATGAAAGGTTTTGGGTTCACACCGGTTCATCACATCGACTTGGCCCGTCTTCAAGGCATTGGTTCTCGCATTGGTGTCTGCAATACCGATGATCTCCACTTCGTCAAAATAGGGGCGGCCTTCCTTGAAATAGTTTGGATTCCGCTTACCAAAAAACCTGACACCAGGCTCCCAGGCCTGCATAAT
>CAYGBK010000050.1:0-2831 GCA_964348095.1 uncultured Thermodesulfobacteriota bacterium
AGCAGAGATCTCCGTTTTTCGAAAGGGGGTGATGATGTGGATATGGACATGCGCGATCCCGGTGACATGTGCCGGACCATGAGAGAGCTGGATCAGCCCTCGTGGAAGAGGCCGTGGATGGGTGTTCGGGAGGCCATGGGTAGTCTGGGCCACATCATCATTCCAAGCCTGACCGTCCCCTAAATCCTTTCCTAAAGGATGACCCTCTTCAAAATCTCTTCCATGTAGTGCAATCCAGCAAACAATCCCTGAGTTATCTCTATCTGAAAAGCGCGATGCAGCACCCAAGGAGGTTATTGCCGTGAGTTATGTCACAGGTCTTGCATGCCGGGAATGCAAGAGGGTTTATCCAAAAGATGCGATCTATGTTTGCGAGGATTGTTTCGGTCCTCTTGAGGTGATTTACGACTATGAACGAATTCGCCATGATTTTTCGCCGAAGGAGATATCCTCTGGCCCGAAAAGCATGTGGCGGTATTGGCCCCTTTTGCCTCTAGACGACAAACCAAAAGTAGGTTACCATGTTGGTTATACACCCCTTGTCCACGCGAGGCGATTGGGAGAGTATCTCGGTCTAAACCGTCTGTACTTAAAAAACGACACGGTGAACTGTCCGTCTTTGTCGTTCAAAGATAGAGTCGTGTCTGTGGCTGTGTCCAAGGCCTCGGAATTCGGATTCGACACCGTGGCATGTGCTTCCACCGGAAACTTGGCAAATTCGCTCGCCGCACAGGCGGCGGCTGCTGGCTTGAAAAGTTTCATCCTCATCCCCGCTGATATCGAAAGTATCAAGGTGACCGGCACCCTCGTTTATGGTTCCCAGGTGCTGGCTGTCGAGGGCACGTATGACGATGTCAACAGGCTCTGCACAGAGATCTCCTTTTCTTACCCATGGGCATTTGTGAACATCAACCTGAGACCTTTCTATGCAGAGGGTTCCAAAACCTTCGCTTTCGAGATCGTCGAGCAACTCGGGTGGCAGACACCGGACCATATAGTGGTTCCTGTTGCCGGGTGCTCTCTCCTGACAAAGATATGGAAGGGCTTTAAGGAGCTTAAGGAACTGGGATGGGTAACGAAAAACGGCGCACGGATACATGCAGCTCAGGCAACGGGCTGTTCTCCTGTGACCACTGCCATTAAGAGTGGAGCCGATGGCATACGGCCTGTCAAACCCGACACCGTCGCGAAATCACTCGCCATCGGAAACCCGGCAGATGGATACTATGGGCTTCAAGCCACAAGAGAGACTGGAGGATATGGTGACGACGTCAGCGACGATGAAATCATCGAAGGAATGCTCCTTCTCTCCCGGACGGAGGGCATCTTTGCGGAAACAGCAGGAGGCGTTGTCGTCGGAGTAACCAAGAAGCTTGTTGAGCAGGGAAGAATAGGAAGAGACGACCTGACGGTTCTGGCCATAACGGGAAATGGACTGAAGACCCAGGAACTCATGGTTGGAAAAACATCACAACCGCTAACGATAGCATCAACGATGGATTCGTTCGTCGAAAAGGTGGAGCCGGTGCTGAAGAAATACCCGCGACGGGCGGGAGGATCGGAAAGGAGAGCCCAATATGGCTGTGTTGGTTAAGCTCCCAGGGCCGTTGAGGCGTTTTGCAGAGGGGAAAGCCACTGTGGAGGCCGAGGGGAGTAATGTATCGGAGGTCTTCCAGAATCTCGATTCACAGTGTCCTGGGATCGTCGAAAGGCTATACGAGGACGGGGTCCTTCGGCGTTTCATCAACGTCTATCTCAATGACGAAGACATCCGATTCCTAGACGGAGAAAAAACGGTTGTGAGGAGCGGGGATCGAATCTCCATTATCCCGGCCATAGCTGGAGGGTGCCAGAAGTGAAAGACATGGCCCCCCTGACCGACGAACAGATCAAACGTTACAGCCGTCATATCATCCTTCCGGAGGTGGGGGGCGAAGGCCAAGCAAAACTCCTGTCCTCGAAAATCCTCATCGTCGGAATGGGAGGGCTCGGTTCGCCAGCCGCTCTTTACCTGGCTGCCGCAGGGGTCGGAACGCTGGGACTCCTCGATTTCGATGAGGTCGAATTGAGCAATCTCCAACGGCAGATCATCCACTCGACCGAAAATCTTGGCAAATCCAAGGTCCAGTCTGCCAGGGAGACTCTCACAGAAATCAACCCAGGCATAACCCTGCGCGCCCATGACGAGCAGTTAACATCCAAGAACATAATGGATGTCATCTCGGACTATGATTTAATCGTGGATGGATCGGATAACTTCCCGACCCGCTTTCTTCTGAACGATGCCTGCGTCCTTGCGGAAAAGACGAATGTCTATGGGGCCGTCTTTCGCTTCGAAGGCCAGATGACCGTTTTCGCGCCTCACAAAGGACCCTGCCTGAGGTGCTTTGTACCTGACATACCGCCCCCAGGGGCTGTTCCTCGGTGCCAGGAGGCTGGCATCCTAGGCGTGCTGCCGGGGGTCATCGGAACGTTGCAGGCAACCGAGGCAATCAAGATTCTCCTTGGGATCGGCAAGCCGCTCATCGGGCGATTCCTTGTTTTCGATGCCCTCGAAATGGAGCTGAGCGAGTTCAAACTGCCAAAAAACCCGGAGTGCCCGACCTGTGGTAAGGACGCCAAGTCGTTGGAGCTAACAGACTATCAAAACCAGTGCAACGTCTCAGGATAGGCAGAAACCTATCTCCTCTCGAGCCAAAGCCTCATCCCTGAACATCGATCCTTCTCCATACGCCTCCTTTGACAACATACGATGACCGCTACGTCTTCTCAGACAGACTGCGAGAGACGACTGGCAACGCCAATTTCCAAGTTGACAGAACCCCAGGCCT
>CAYGBK010000051.1:0-32792 GCA_964348095.1 uncultured Thermodesulfobacteriota bacterium
CCACAAGAATCTGCGGGGTATCGCTCGAGCTCTCAGAGGTCGCAGAGTAAGAAAACTGATGGACCATGCTTTTGGCCTAATTTTTTGAGGGGAAAAATTAGGCCAAGCCATCTCCTCTGGATTGGCCTCTCACCAATCCAGAGGAAGTTCCCTCTGAGTCTCGGTGTGCTCTGTGAGAGATTGTGGAGACTTCCACTGTTTTTGGATATTTTTGGCGAAAGAATTTTGATTCGCCCTCAGAACTTCCTTTTTCGCTTTCTGCTGGAACCCTTTGGAAGTGAGTTCGGCCTAAATGGTCTAACGGTGGCGTGGATGGCCTGTTTTCAAAACAATGACAGGGGAAGGATTCCCTACCCTGAATCTCGATTGTGTCACCTCAAGAATTCCCGGATTTTTCCGAATAGAAAGGTTGACGCCAATGGTCCCGCAAATTAAGAAGACCTTCTTTTCATCCGAGAGCCGGGCCGGGGTCCAGGATGTTGGTAAAGGCTTTACGGAAACAAAAGATGCGAACATTCAGGCTTCTTGCACGCATAGGTTTCGGTCTTCTAGCTATCTCATTGGTTGGCCTTCTCTGGCTCGTACCACCGACGCACGCGCAGCATCACGAAATTGCGTCGACTTTTCTTCACCGTGTGGTTCCTGGGGAATCCCTTTATGGAATTGCTCGCCGCTATTTGTCTGTGACAGACGCTTACAGGACAACTGACCTGATCCAAGAGATCCGAGAAATCAACAGCATTTCGGGAACCCTCATTCATCCCAACCAGGTCCTTCAGATTCCTCTGGCTCGATCAAACCCTGGGATAGGGACGCATACCCCGAGGCCGAAGGATTTCGAGGCCAGAGGAATCTATATCAATCGATACTCCATGGCCACTCAAAAAATGACTCGCCTTCTCCATCGATTCAGAGCGCTGGGAGGGAATGCGGTTATTCTCGACGCTAAGGATATGAGAGGGAAATTGTCGTATTCCTCGGATGTTGAATTGGCGCAGGCGATTGGCGCAAGCGCCAACCCCGAGATCGGTAATCTTGCGAAGTTGATCAACTCTCTACACGGAAAAGGGCTCCACGTGGGGGTCCGTATCGTTCTATTCTATGATCCGATTTTAGCAAAGACGAGGCCCGAACTGGCTGTCCGTTCGATTTCCACGGGCCAAACATGGAGAGAAAAAGGAGTTATCGCGTGGGTCGATCCGTCCCAGCCATCTGTTCAGGAGTATAATCTGGACATTGCCAAGGAACTAGCGAACATGGGGGTGGATGAAATTCAATTCGATTACATCCGCTTTCCGGCAATGGGGGATGTCTGGGACGCCGCGTACAGTTTCGATGAGGAGAAAACCCCGAAACACAGCATCATCACATCCTTTCTTGAGCGAGCTTGGAAAGAGCTTGCTCCGTATGATGTCCTTCTATCCATCGATGTTTTCGGAATAGCCGCATGGGATCGTCCGGAGGATAGCCGAACAACCGGACAGAGAATACAAGATCTCGCTCAGTATTCTGACATAATCAGCCCTATGATCTACCCCTCCCACTTTTATGGGCCATTTCAATCGATCGCCAATCCAGGGGACCATCCGTTTCTACTCGTTTCAGAAACCTGCCAGAGAATCTCTGCACTTCTCGGAGATCGGAGAGTTGTCATCAGGCCTTGGATTCAGGCATTTCCCTATGGCACGACCAAGTTTGATGAGGGTTACATACTTGAACAGCTTCGGGCCTTAGATCGTTCGGTGGCGAAAGGGTGGCTTCTTTGGAGTGCGGGGAATGTGTACGATACAGCCTGGAAAGCGTTAATGCAACAGAGATCCTTGTCTTTGGCCCGGGATAGTCTCGAGTTTCGGGGTCCTTCGAAGAATGAGGTGAAGGCCTTTCCGGAGATGCGCCTGAGCGACTCCAGAGGCCCTCTCAGGCCTGGGAAACGGTGAGAAGGCCGATGATTGTCATGGCATCTTGGATTCTCCCGTCTCTGATCATATGAAGAGTCTCTTCCAAGGGAAGATGAACCACCTCAACAACCTCATCGTGGTCCAAGCTCTGCGAGGCCGGTTCGAGCTCGGTCGCTAGGTAAAGGTGGATTTTTTCGTCACAGTATCCAGGGGCTGCAATAATCTCTCCTAGCTTTTTGAATTTCTTCGCCCTGTATCCAACCTCTTCAATCAGCTCCCGCCGTGCACACTCAAGAGGATCTTCTCCAGGGTCGAGGGTTCCTGCTGGAATTTCCCAAATAAAATCCCGAAGAGAATGACGGTACTGCTTGATCATCACGACCTGATTCTCATGGAGAAGGGGCACAATGGCAGACGATCCGGGATGATGGATGACATCTAAAGTGGTTTTCACGCCGCCGGGCAGGGTCACGGTCTCTCGGCAGAGGCGAAAGACCCTCGCTTCGTATATGGTCTCAACTTTTTCGGGATCGGGCACCATTCTGTCTCCTTTTCAAATTGCCCCATCTCTGAGGAGCGATTTCATTTCATTGAGTCTATCGAATCCCATCAGATTTATCCAATTGAAAAAGCATTGTCACATGAGAATGTCCTTATCCTGATTCTGACGGCGCCGGGGGGAGCCTCGGTTGAGATGTCTCCTCAACGGGGAGGTGCTTCAGGTCTTCGTAGAGATTCTCCCTGGGAGACGGCAGGGATCTTTCATTTGAATCTTCCTTACGGAAACAGTACAATATGAATTCAGGGTTGGCCTCCGTGCACACTTATGTTTCGTGGGTTTCTCGATGCATCCTGTCCTATTTAGTTTTGGTTCAATACAGATTCGGTTTTATGGCCTCATGTATGTGGTGGCCATCGTAGTCGGTTACTTCCTCGTAAAGAGTGAGATACGGCGCAAGGAGATGGGTCTCACCCCGGACGATATTATGAATTTCATATTCTGGGTGGTTCTCGGCGGTATTATCGGTGCAAGAATTTACTATGTTGCGTTTAATTGGGACTACTATTGGCCCGACTGGAAGGAGATCCCGGCGATCTGGCATGGGGGGCTTGCGATTCACGGGGGAATCCTTGGTGGGGTTGTGAGCGCATATGGGTACACGCGGAGAAAGAACATTCCTTTTCTTCAAGCCGCTGATGTGGTGGCCCCTTCTTTGATACTGGGCCAGGCTTTTGGACGGTTTGGGAACTTCATGAACGGCGATGCCCACGGTCTGCCCACGGAGATGCCCTGGGGAATCGTCTTTCCAACAGAGAGCATAGCTGGGCGGCAGTTTCCGAATACGCCGATCCACCCAACCATGCTTTATGAACTGGTTATCAACCTCGCCATTTTCTTCTTTTTGTGGGGGATTCGGAAGCGACCAGCCAAGGACGGGCTCCTTATAGTTCTTTATCTTATTCTCTACTCTATAGGCCGGTTTGGTGTCAGCTTTTTTAGAGCCGATAGTCTTATGGTTGGGGGTCTCCGAGCAGCTCACCTGATCAGCGTTGTCATCATTGCGGTTGTGACGCCCATTCTGATTATAGAAAAGCCGTGGAGACGATAAGGGGCTGAATCCTGACGGTTATGGAGAATCTCTATCCCTTTCTAGCAGCCTGTCGCCGGGAAAAAGTCGCTTTTACCCCAGTCTGGTTGATGCGCCAGGCTGGTCGGTACATGAAAGAATATCGTTCCCTGCGGGAGAAGCACTCTTTCCTCGAACTTTGTAAGACGCCAGAGCTTGCAACTGAAATTACACTTATGCCAGTTGATCAGATCGGCGTCGATGCGGCCATCATTTTCGCGGATATCCTACTCCCTTTGGAAAGTATGGGGATTGGTTTGGGATTTTCTGACGGGAGAGGCCCCGCAATTCACAACCCTGTTCGGAGTGAAAAGGATGTCAAAGCGCTCCGCCTCATCAATCCCGATGAGGATGTCCCGTTTTTGCTAGAGGCGATCCGTTCCGTCCGTCGAGAGCTCGAGGGTAGGGTGCCCCTAATAGGGTTTTCAGGGGCTCCTTTCACGCTTGCAAGCTATCTCATTGAGGGGGGCCATTCGAAGAATTTCGTCCAAACCAAGAGGGTTATGTACCAGAACGCTGAAATGTGGCGTGGACTCATGGAGAAACTCGTTTCTGTTGTGGTCCGTTACGTCAAAGGTCAGATCAAAGCAGGTGCCCAAGCGATTCAGATTTTTGATACCTGGGTGGGATGCCTCGGTCCTGATGATTACGAAAGGTTTGTTCTTCCCCATTCTCAGCGAGTCTTCAGGGAGCTGGGAAACGAGGTGCCGTTGATTCACTTTGGGACCAACTCATCGACGCTGCTCCCTCTTATGAAGCAAGCGGGAGGCGATGTGATCGGCGTGGATTGGCGGATTCATCTTGGAGAGGCGTGGGAGAAAATAGGTTACGAAGTTGGCATACAGGGTAATCTCGATCCGACCATCCTCTTTGCACCCCCCACAGAGATTCGGGAGGCCGTCCGGGCAATTTTGAATGGCGCAAGAAATCGGTCTGGCCACATCTTCAACCTGGGCCATGGTATTCTTCCTGAAACCCCTGTCGATCACGCTCGACTCATGGTGGATGCCGTCCATGAGATGAGTCAACGATGAGTCATTCTCAAGGAGATACTGCCGTCCTCGTCATGGCCTTTGGAGGACCGGCAACCCCGGAGGAGGCGGAGGAATTCCTGCGCCGGTTTCTGGGAGGGAAACTTCCCTCCAGAGAGAGGATCGAGGAGATCAAGAGAAGATACCGTCTGATCGGTGGAGGGTCACCGCTCACAGCAATCACACTGCGCCAGGCCAGTTGCCTCAGGGAAGAACTGGTGCGAAGAGGTTACCGATTGAATGTGTTCACCGGCCTCCGCTTCTCAAAACCCTTTATCGAGGATGCGGTAGCCCAGATGAAGGCGGCACGGATTCGTCAGGTCATTGCCCTGCCCATGACCCTTCATCGATCTAAGCTGAGTACAGCGCCCTATTTTGCTGCCCTTGAGGAATCGATGAAGGCCCAAAAGGCCGAATTTGATTCAATCAGGATCACAGGATGGCATATTCATCCCCTTTTCGTCGAGGCGTTGGAAGAAAAAGTCATAGAAGGACTCTCCCGGTTCGCTCCCGAGGCCAGACAGAGGGTCGAGGTCATTTTCAGCGCCCACAGCTTGCCTGAAAAGGTGGTGTCCGATGATCCTTACGTCAGAGAGATTCACGAAACGATCAGGGGCCTTTTGGAGCGAGTGGGCCCCATGAGTTGGCATTTGGCATTCCAGAGCAGGGGAGGAGGGTCTCTGGCCTGGTTGGAGCCGGAAGTAGAGGATGTTCTCAACGACCTTTCACGAGAAGGGTGCCGCGAGGTTCTCGTGGTTCCCGTGGGTTTCGTGTCTGACCATCTGGAGACACTCTATGATCTTGATATCAAGTACAGGGGACAGGCGGAAAAACTCGGCATGGAATATGAGAGATCGCCTTCTCTCAACGATTCACCGAAGTTCATCCAAGCCCTAGCCCACGTGGTGGTTGGGCATCTCGAGACATCCGGGGCAAAGAGTAATTAGCCCAAACAGCGGTGTTTGAAAAGGGTGGCCCTGTGCTTAAACCTGTCGGTCGTGGTGGGCTCTCCGTCGTTGGTGGCCCGGCGAGGTGAATCTCTGGGATCCGAATTGGCGGGGAAGCATCTGATCTTTAGCTTCCGAGTGTTACGGCGTGTGGCAACTGACGAATGACGACCGACTCCTGAAGAAAGGTTTCTAAGAGGAAGCGCGACTTTTCCGTAGGTCATATACCGATGAATCGGAGGTTCAAGTGAAACGTGTCGTGATTGTCGGTGGAGGTATTTCAGGTTTATCAGCAGCCTATTTTCTGCAAGAGAAAGTCAGAGAATCAGGTGAAGAGATTGAAACGCTGCTCGTCGAGAAGGACCAACACCTCGGTGGTTCCATTATCACAGAGGAGGTTGACGGTTTTGTGATTGAAGGGGGACCAGACTGCTTCTTGTCAGAGAAGCCATGGACGCTAAAACTCTGTGCCCGTCTGGGCATTGAAGACCAGCTGCTTAATACGAAGGAAAATCGCCGGACCTTCATTCTGTCCCACGGGAAGCTCCACGCCCTTCCAGAGGGATTCATGCTTTTGGTGCCGACAAGCTTCATGCCTTTTATCCGAAGCACTCTCATCAGTCCGTTTGGGAAGATCCGGATGGCCATGGACTGGTTTGTCCCGAGAGGGAAGAGCGATGAAGAGGAGAGCCTGGCAGAGTTTGTGTCTCGGCGCCTCGGAAAAGAGGCTCTGGAAAAAATCGCCGAACCACTGGTAGCTGGAATTCACGCTTCGGTTCCGGAAACGATGAGTCTGAAAGCGACCTTTCCACGGTTCCTCGATCTCGAGCAAGAGCACGGGAGCCTCATTCGAGGCATGCTCGTCAGGCGAAAAAAGTTCGCCCAGTTCATTAAGAATCGGAAAGGGCCGGAGCGGACGATGTTTGTGACACTGAAAAACGGCCTGGGAGATCTAATTGAAACCCTTAAGAGCCGATTGAATCCCGGATCGATCTTTCTGGAAAAGCAGGTGATTTCCCTGGAGCAAGAGAATCGAGAGGGTGTCCCCTTCTACTCCCTGAAGACAGACGGGGACGAGATTCTAGAAACTGATGTTGTGGTTCTGGCAACCCCATCCTTTGTCAGTGGCGACCTGCTATCAGGTTTTGACAAGCCACTGATGGACCTTCTTCATACCATCCCCTATGTCTCGTCAGCCATTATCCACCTGGCGTACAGAGCATCTGACATTCGCCATACTCTGGACGGTTTTGGGTTTGTTGTTCCGCGAACAGAAAAAAGGAACATCATGGCATCCACGTGGACGTCGGTCAAGTTTGCCAACCGGGCTCCTGATGGCAATGTTCTTCTTCGGGTCTTTGTTGGTGGTGCGAAAAATGAAGCTGCCATGAAGCTCAACGATGATGAGATGGTCGCCATGAGCCGGGAAGAGCTGAAGCACATTATGGGGATTGAAGCCAATCCTGTATTTACGAGGGTTTATCGATGGGAAAAATCGATGCCCCAATACCAGCTCGGCCACCTGGAGCGGGTCACAGAGATTGAGCAGGGGGTTTTGCGACACCCTGGGCTATTTCTGACGGGATGTGCCTATCGGGGGGTGGGAATCAGCGACTGCATCCACGAGGGAGAACTGGTGGCAGAGAAAGTTATGAAATACCTCGAGGAGTCAGGAGTCAGAAGTCAGGAGTCAGAAAGGGCCGCAGAATAGGTGCCGAGCAGCTTGCTAACTTGTTGAGACTGAAACCTCAAATCCATCTATTTGGACGATCCCGTCGATGGACAGACGGAAAAACGGTGGAAGCCGAGATTTCGATATTCATAACATATTATCACTTTTTAGTTGTTCCATATCTTGGCAAGATATCTCCAGTTTCAAGCCAGGCAATGGGATACTCCTCAGTTCAGGGACGTCGTGAGAGAACTCGGAACTGCAGATGAGGCAGATTTTGGATTTGCGAAGGAGCATAGGTTTTCTGGTGGAATGACTTCTCGACTAATCTTTCGAATCAGGTAATGCACTGGACCCCTTTTGTAATCCTTAGGGGTAGATATAAACGGAAATACTGTACCTCTTCGGCGTGACCAGAACTTATTCCCATCTCTTGCTCACTTCATTTCTCTCTGGGTGGTTCCGCCATCCTACCCAGTCCTCCACGCTCTGCCACGTGCTGATACAATATTGCGTTGAGAGATCATCCTTGGAACGCAGTGTCTCCCAAGAGATATAACCCCTCCCAGGCAGAGCTAAGGTCCGAAGCTCCTGCAAAATGATCATCATCTCATTCTGGCTGCCCTCCCTCACCCTTCTCTCAACAGTGACCCTGATTGCCATGGAAACCTCCTTACCGTATTTAGAATATGAACCTATTTCATCCCACCCATCTTAATCCAAAAATCGACCTGAATTTTACGACCTTTGCAAATCTCTTGACATCTCCTTAAGATCGTCAATAATGGGGTCATGATGTGGGGCACGATCAGGGAATAGTTGAGTTGAGCGACGGCCGGATAGGGTCCGAACAATGAACCTACCTGGCATACAACATGAAATCTAATGAATAGGCATCGGCCAGATGCAGAGGAAGGGAGTGAATATGGCTAAGAAGGATAGAATCTCGGGGTACTTCAATGAAAAAAGGGAGGTCATGCCGCAAGAGGAGAGGTGGCATTACCTTAACGCAAAACTGCGAGAAGCCCTGAAGTACGCCTATGACCATTCCAGTGCAGTGAAGGAGAAATTGGACACGGCTCGAGTCAAGCCCGAGGAAATCGAGATCGTCGAAAATCTAGAATGGCTCCCCATTACCACCAAATCCGACCTAGTGGAAATGCAAAAGTCTATTCGCCCCTTCGGTGGATTCGAGGGCGTTCCAGTGAAAAAGATGAGACGGATATATGTCCTTCCAGGCCTCATTTACGAACCTGGAGAATGGGAATATAAGGATACCCGATGGGCAGAGGCCCTTTACGCCTGTGGCTTCCGGGCCGGAGATATCGCCCAAAATACTTTCAGTTATCACATGTGGCCCTTTGCCTTCATGCTGGACGATTCCCTAAAGATGCTCGGTTGCACAACAGTACCCGCTGGAGAGGGGAATACCCAGATGCAAGTGAAAATTATGTACCACTTAAAGGTGACAGGCTATGTGGGAACTCCCAGCTTCCTAATGAGCATCGTCGAAAGAGCAGAGGGAATGGGATACGACCTGAGGAAGGACTTCTCCTTGGAAGTAGGCTTTGTCGGCGCTGAAATGCTTCCGGAATCGCTTCGGGAAAGGCTGGAAGGCGATTTTGGAATAGCCATCAGGCAGTGTTACGGCACAGTGGATGTAGGGTGTCTCGGCTATGAGTGTTTCGATAAACAGGGCATGCACATCCCCCATGACGTCATCGTCGAAATCGTTGACCCCGATACGGGTAAAAGGCTTCCTCCAGGGGCCACAGGGGAAATTGTGGCAACCAACTTCGATCGCACCTTCCCTATGGTTCGCTACGGCACTGGTGATCTATCGGTTCTTTCCGACGTGCCGTGCCAATGCGGCAGGACCTCCATGAGATTGATGAAGATTTTGGGAAGAACGGATCAGGTGACAAAGGTGAGGGGTGTTTTCATCCATCCCTGGCAAACAGACGAATTGATGGCTAAATACCCAGAGGTCAGCCAGTATCAGTTTATAGTTAGCCGAAGGGGCTATCTGGACAAGATGACCATCCTAATTGAACTCGCCGATGAGCCTGTGGATAAGACCTTTCTCAAAGCGAAGCTTGAAGGAGATATCGAAGAAGTCCTCAATGTGAGGGGAGAGGTCGAGTTCGTGGAAAGAGGCGTTATCTTCGACAAACACAAGAAGATAGAGGACAGAAGGAAATGGGATTAAGGCAAGAGGCCGTATAGAATGGAAAGGATCAAGGTAGGCGGGATCATGCAAAGTGACGGTCACGCCGTGGTTAAGGTGATGTCATGCCCCGCTCGTTCGGATATAGCGGGGTTGGTATTGCGCGCATTGGGAAATGAGAACATCAATATCGATTTCCTTGTACAGAGCCTCGATGTGGATGGTTTTTCTAACTTCACCCTCTGCATCGATCGAAAGGACCTGGAGTCTGCTATAGGCTGTTTGGAGACGATCAAACCGTCAATAGGGGCCAAGGTAATTTCGTACAACTCGAATGTTGCTGTGGTTAGCGTCTTTGGTCCCCATTTCCGTGAGAAGCCCAGAATCTCTGGTATCATGTTTTCCGCTTTGGCCTCAGTTGGGATCAATTCCATTGCCATCAGCACGTCTATTTCAAGCGTTTCCTGTATCGTAGATGCAGGGGATGTTGAAGCCGCGGTAGACGCTCTGAACGAGGCCTTCGAAACCCCTTACGAGGTAAGAAAAAGGCCCAAGGGATATTGATGTTCTCGCTGAGCCTTTACGTCTCCCGGATCACGTTTGCGTCACCCTTCAAACCATCTCTGACGAGACTCACAGACGCCTTTTCTCTTGACATGGATCCTAAGCTTGCTAGAATTGAGGATACGGACAAATGGGGAACCATCCCTTGCATACGAAAACGGGGGTGGTTGACGAAAGATGTAGGATTGGGGTATTGATCATTGGCGTTGGCAAAAATATCCTAAGTGCATCTGCTGCTTCTCCGGAGAGGGACGGCTGAGTCATATTTATCGTAAGGGGGGCGGCTTTTTTTGCGCCTTTCAGGGATTTGGGCGGGAGGGAGGTAAGGATGAGTCTGAGAGAGCAATTGGAATCCGGTAAATTCATCGTTGTCTCGGAGATTCAGCCTCCTAAAGGTTTAAACACGAGCGAACTCTTGGAAAACGCCGACTTCCTGAGGGGAAGGGTGGATTTCATCCTCGTCCCGGATCTTCAGAATGCCGTGATGAGGCTCGGGTCGCTGGCCACCTGTCATTTCCTGAAGAAGAAAGGAATGAGGCCCATCTTTCAAATCGCCTGTCGCGATCGAAATCGGTTGGCTTTGCAATCAGATCTGCTCAATGCCGCCGCTTTGGGCATCGAGAACATCCTTGTAGTGAAAGGGGAGGATCCCACGGTTGGAGATCATCCGGAGGCCAAGGCGGTCTTCGATCTGACCTCAGCTGAGCTTATCTCCGTCATCGAGGGATTGCAAAAGGGCCATGACATGGCCGGAAACGACCTTGATGGCTTCCCAAGATTCTTTACCGGGGCGGAGGTGAACCCAGGTTTGGAACCTGGTGCCCTGGAGTTGGAGATTGTCGATATGGAGAAGCAGATCCGGAACGGGGCTAATTTCTTCGTAACACCGGCGGTGTTCGATATCGATCTCCTGGAGAAGTTCATAAAGAAGGTGGAACATCTAAAGGTTCCCATCTTCGCGGGGGTCACCATACTTAAGTCAGCGGGTATGGCTCGGTACATGAATCGCGCTATGAGGGGTGTTTTCGTGCCAGAGGAGACCATCACTAAGCTCTTGAAGGCTCCGGACAGGCTCAAAACCAGCACCGAGATTGCCTCTGGTCTCATAAAAGAAATGAAGAACCTCTGCCGGGGGATCTACATCATTCCTATTGGGTGGGAAAGCCGGGTTCCCGTTGTTTTAGATGCCGCGGGCCTTTGAAGATTTTCCCCCGTGTCTCAGTAAAGGGTAGATCAAAGGGAAATGGCGAAAAAGGGTTCGACAAATCAGCGCATTCGAAAAAATAGAGAAGATGTCCCATTCAAGATGATCGCCGATATGGGCAACGATGGGATCCTCGTGTGCGATGGGAACGATGAAATCGTGTTTGCTAATCGAGCGGTAACAGAGATCACTGGCTACGCTCGGGATGAATTACTGGGCAAGGAACTGGCGAGTCTTTTGGGGGAGGGAAATAGGGCACTGCTGCGAGATATCCAAACTAACAAATGCACTGTTGGTGAAAAGTTTTGCGCTGAAATGCAAATTGTCACAGCTCCCGGAAATACAAAGGAGGCCGAGGTCTGCATCGCTTCAACAGAAACCAATGGGGAGGGGAAGACCTACGTCTACGTAAGGGATATAACTGGGCAGAAACGATTCGAGAGTGAGGTTAAAGAATCAGTAGAGAGGCATAAAGACCTGTTCGAGCGAGTGCGAGACGGCATCTTCATCAGTACCAAAGAGGGAAGGTTTCTGGATTGCAATCCAGCTTTACTGGCGATGCTGGGGTATGAGAGCAAGGAGGAATTCCTCAAAATCGATATCGCGAAAGATCTGTACGTCAACGCAGAGGACAGAAAGACCTTTCAGAGATTAATCGAAAGGAATGGCTTCGTCAAGGATTTGGAGGTGGAGTTTAGGAGAAAGGACGGATGCAAAATTACGGTTCTTCTCACGGCCCACCCGATCCGCAACCAGAAGGGGGATATTATCGGCTACCAGGGCTTGAATATAGACATTACCGAGCGACAACAGAACATGACAAACGAAATCAGCCAGAGTAGCGAGTTCCTGACTAAGCTCATTGCCAGTTCCGGGGATGGTATTATTGCCACCGACATGAAAGGAAACATCGTCATATTCAACAAGGCGGCTGAGGATCTCCTGGGGTACAGATCGGAAGAGGTGATGGGGAAGGTCAACATCGTCAAACTTTATCCTCCTGGACAGGCAAAGGATGTCATGAGGAAATTGAGAAGCGAGGAGCATGGGGGGGTCGGGAAGCTCACCCCCCAACAGGTCACCCTCATCAGTAAATCTGGCGAACACATCCCCATTCAGCTCTCCGCCTCATTGGTTTTTGATGATCAGGGTAGCGAACTCACAAGTGTAGGGTTTTTCACGGATCTACGGCCCAGAATCGAAATGGAGAAACAGCTGGAAGAAACTCATCTTCAACTAGTAAACTCGGAAAAGATGGCCTCTCTGGGCAAGCTGGCCGCTGGGATCGCTCACGAAATTAACAATCCATTAGGGGGCATTCTCATATACTCCAGCCTGCTGATAGAGACATTGGAGGGAGAGGATGAGAGGGCCGAGGATCTGGGAAAGATCGTCCAGGAAGCCACCCGGTGCAAGGATATCGTCAAGAGTCTGCTGGAATTCTCCCGACAAACAGATCCCAAGATGGAGCCCACCGATATCAACAAGGCCATCACCGATGGCCTCTTCTTCCTGGAGAACCAGGCCCTCTTTTATAATATCGAGATCATCAAAAAACTCGCACCATTCCCTCCAACTGTCCTGGGCAATGCGGGTCAGCTCAAGCAGGTGTTCATGAACATAATTGTAAATGCGGCAGAGGCGATGCACGGAACTGGGACCCTCACCGTAACGACGGGCCAATCAGAAGACCAGAAGGAGATCTGGATCGAGTTTGCCGACACTGGAGAAGGTATCCCTCGAGAAAACCTCTCGAAAATATTCGACCCTTTCTTCACAACAAAAGAGGTGGGAAAGGGGACTGGTCTCGGGCTGAGTACATCTTATGGAATTATCGAAGGACATGGGGGCCGGATCGATGTCAAGAGCCAGGTAGGGAAAGGGACCACCTTTAGGATAGAGTTGCCGGCACAGCCAGACGACTTTCTATCTTTTCAAGGGGGATGAAAGAAATGGGTGATATCAAGCGAGAAATAGGAACTAAGTGGATAAAGATGGGAGGGGATTCGACTGCTATAGACCCATCCTTTTCCGACCTGGTGGTTAAGGAGAGCGGAGAGAATTTTTTGGCCTGTTATCAATGCCAGAAGTGCTCTGCTGGGTGCCCCGTTGTGTATGCGATGGATATCCTTCCCAACCAAGTTATTCGCTTGGTTCAATTCGGCCGCCGGGAAAAGGTCCTCTCTTCGCACACCATCTGGATATGTGCGTCCTGCTACACGTGCAGCGTTCGATGCCCAAATGACATCGATATTGCAAAGATCATGGATGTCCTCAGGCGGATTGCCCTAAGGTCCGGGGTTAAGCCTGCAGAGAGGGATATCCCCATCTTCCATTCGGTCTTCCTTGATTCGATTAAGTCGAAAGGGCGGATCCACGAACTGGGATTGATATGGCAGTATAAAGCCAAGACCAGGGACTTTATGAAGGATGCGGCCTTGGGCTGGAAGATGTTTAGAAAAGGGAAGATTAAGCTCTTCCCCTCCAAGTTTGGTGGGGGAAAAGAGGTTAAGGATATTTTCGCGCGATTCGAAAGGGAGAAGTGAGGTGAAAGAGCTCTCATACTATCCAGGCTGTTCCTTGGATGGCACCGCTCGAGAGTACGACGAATCGATTCGAGGTGTCTGCGAGATTTTGGAAATCCCCCTCCATGAGATTGAGGATTGGACGTGCTGTGGGGCGAGTTCGGCCCATTGCACCGATGAGCACCTTGCTGTCGAATTGGCGGCTCGGAACCTTGCCATAGCCGAGGAGGGAGACAGCGAACTGCTCGTCCCCTGTGTTGCCTGCTATAGTCGGTTCAAGGCAGCCGAAAGAGAGGTTCGGGAGCATCCGGAAAAGTGGGGAACCAAATACCAGGGTAAGGTCCGAATCCGATATGCCCTGGACTTCTTCTCTGAGACTTCAATCCTGAATGCGGTAAGAGAGAAAACGGTTATGTCCTTATCTGGTCTCAAAGTGGTCTGCTATTATGGATGTCTCAGCGTTCGACCTCCCCAAATCACCGCGGTGAGGGATTATGAAGACCCGCAGCACATGGACCGGTTGATGGACCTATTGGGGGCCGAGCCTCTTCCGTGGTCCTACAAGACTGACTGTTGTGGCGCGAGCCTGGTTATGACCCGGACCGATATTGTAAGGAAGCTTTCCTACGGTTTGTTGGAGATGGCGAAAGAGGCGGAAGCGGACTGTTTGGTGACAGCATGTCCTATGTGCCAGACAAACCTTGATACCCGGCAGGAGGAGATTGGTAGTGAATTCGGTCAAAAATATGATCTCCCCACCTTCTATTTTACCGAACTGATGGGGTTGGCGATGGGGCACCGGGCCGTCAAGAAGTGGCTCGCCCGACATTTGACCGATCCTGTGAAGCTTCTCAGTTCAAAAGGCTTGATCGCATGATCTCGGGCTTCAAGAGTCCAAGAAGATGGGATGTAAATGAAGGTGAGTGTTATGGGCGCAACCTCATCCCCTAACTCCAACGACGGACCTGTGGGCGCCGTCCTTATTGTCGGGGGAGGAATTGCCGGCATCCAGGCGTCCCTTGACTTGGCGGAGTCGGGGTACTTTGTCTATCTGGTAGAATCGTCTCCGGCTATCGGCGGGGTGATGGCCCAACTGGATAAGACCTTCCCTACCAATGACTGTTCCATGTGTATCCTCTCCCCAAAGCTCGTGGAGTGCGGACGACACCTCAACATCGAAACCCTTACCTACTCGGAGGTGGTGGACCTCCGAGGGGAACCAGGCCATTTCCAGGCGGTTATCAGAAGGAAACCGCGGTACGTGGATTCGGCTAAATGCACGGGGTGTGCGGAATGCCCGGATGTCTGCCCTGTCGGTATTACCAGTGAGTTCGATGAGGGCCTGGTTGACCGCAAGGCCATTTATCGCCCCTATGCCCAAGCTTTTCCCAATGTCTTTACCATCGACAAGAGAGAACGGCCCCCCTGTGTGATGGCATGCCCGGCTAGGGTCAATGCTCAAGGCTATGTCGCCCTCATCTCCCAGGGCAAATATGAAGAGGCTCTTCAGCTGATCTATAGAAACCTTCCCCTCCCCGGCATACTGGGGAGGATATGTCCTCACCCCTGCGAAAAGGAGTGCAACCGGACTTCCGTAGACGAGCCCATCGCGATCTGCGATCTGAAACGGTTTGTGGCCGATCGAGCCGAGATGAAAGCTCCCGCGAAGAAGGATGAGAGGTCGGAGAGAGTGGCCATTATCGGTTCCGGCCCCGCTGGGTTAAGCGTTGCCTATTACTTGTCCCTGGAAGGCTATCAGATAACGATCTTTGAAAAGCTTCCAACCCTTGGGGGCATGCTGCGCACAGGCATACCCGAATACCGCCTTCCTCGGGATGTACTCGATGGGGAAATCGAATTCATACAAGGTCTTGGTATAGAAATTAAAACAAATATCACCGTTGGAGAGGATATATCCATAGAGGACCTCTTCTCTCAGGGGTTCAAGGCTATTTTCATTGCGACTGGGGCATACGAGGATCTTAGGATGAACATCCCCGGTGAGAATAGCCGTGGAGTAATCCCGGGAGTGGTTTTTCTTGGAAGGATCAATTCGGGCGAAGGGGTCGAGGTAGGGAAGAGGACAGCGGTCATCGGTGGGGGGAACGTGGCTATCGACGCAGCCAGGTCGGCCCTCCGTATTGGTTCTAAGGAGGTAACCATTATCTACAGAAGGTCCAGGGAGGAGATGCCCGCCAACCACGACGAGATCGAGGAAGCCCTTTCGGAGGGGATTGTGATCGATTATCTCGTGGCTCCTACCGAGCTTGTTCCTAAAAGTAATAAAGGAATCGAGGTACGTTGCCTTCGGATGCAGTTAGGGGAACCAGACGAAACGGGAAGGAGGAGGCCCATCCCCGTCGAAGGATCAGAATTCTCCATCGAAGTTGATACGGTTATTCCCGCCATTGGTCAGGCTCCCGATCTCTCCTTTATCTCGCCAGAGATGGGAATAGATCTGGCGAAGGGTAGAACACTGCGGGTGGATCCCATAACCTTTCAAACCTCCCGGGAGGGGATCTTCGCGGGCGGTGATGCCGTCACAGGGCCGCGCTACGCCATTGAGGCGGTTGCGGCGGGGCAGGAGGCGGCAATCTCGATCCATCGTTATATCAGGGGGCAAGACCTAAAAGAGGGCCGTGACCCACCTCCATGGCAACGGGCAGATGTGGACGATCTTTTGGCCAAGGCCCAAAGGGCTCCAAGGGAGAAGGCAACTCTCCTCCCTCCCGAGAAGAGGCGAGATAGTTCTCAGGAGGTGAGGCTAGCGCTTACTGAGGAGGGTGCTCTCCGGGAGGCTAAACGTTGCCTCAATTGTGGGCTCTGTTCGGAATGTCTCCAGTGCGTTTCCGTCTGTAAGGCTGAGGCAATTGTGCATGATATGGGAGAGAAGATCATCGATATTGAGGTGGGATCGGTGATCCTGTGCCCGGGCTTTGATGAATTTGATGCCGCGCGACTCGCTGCCTATGGATATGGTCGATATCCCAACGTGGTTACTAGCATCCAATTCGAGCGCATCTTGAGCGCATCAGGTCCCAATCAGGGAGCCTTTCTTCGGCCCTCTGATGGAACCGTACCGAGGAAGATTGCTTGGATTCAGTGTGCGGGATCAAGAGACATGACCGGAGAGAATGGAAACGAATACTGTTCTTCTGTCTGCTGCATGTACGCCATCAAGGAGGCGGTTATCGCCAAGGAACACCAAGGGGAGGTAGAACCCACTATCTTCTACATGGACATGCGCTGTCAGGGAAAGGATTTCGACGCCTATTTTGAGCGGGCAAAACAAGAGCATGGAGTTCGGTTTGTCCGGTGTATGATCTCGAAGGTTGCTGAGAAGCCCAAATCCAAGAACCTGGCCATCTCCTATATCGACGAGTACCAACACGTCATGGAGGAGGAATTCGATCTAGTTGTTTTGTCTATAGGGTTGACTCCCCCCAGTGCTGTGAAAGACTTGGCAGAGCGGTTAGGGCTGGAGTCTGATGCCTATGGCTTCTGCAAGACAGAAGAGTTTTCGCCCCTTGCCACCTCGAGGCCGGGGGTCTATGTCTGCGGAGCCTTTCAGGGACCGAAGGATATACCTGAGACAGTGGCCCAGGCCAGCGGAGCTGCTTCAAGCGCCTCTTCCGCTCTGGCCTTGGCGAGGGGAACGCTGGTAAGGGAAAAGGAATACCCATCCGAGAGGGATGTCGTAGAGGAAGAGCCTCGTATTGGGATCTTCGTCTGCCATTGTGGGATCAACATCGGCGGGGTAGTCGACGTGCCTCAGGTAAAAGAATTCGCGAAGGAATTGCAGGATGTAGTCTACGTAGAGGAGAACCTCTACACCTGCTCTCAGGACACTCAGGGGAAGATCAAAGAGGCGGTCGAAGAACACCATTTAAACCGCGTCGTGGTGGCTTCCTGTTCTCCCCGGACTCACGAAACGTTGTTTCAGGAGACCATCCGAGAGATAGGGCTCAACAAGTATCTCTTTGAGATGTCGAATATCCGGGATCAATGCTCCTGGGTTCATATGCGTCAGCCCGAAGAGGCCACGGAGAAGGCAAAGGAGTTGGTTCAGATGGCGGTAGCCAAGGCCCGGCTCTCCCGACCGCTGGAGGAATCCGTTGCGGAGGTCATTAGGAAAGGCCTAGTCATCGGGGGAGGACTCGCGGGCATGGTTTGCGCCCTGGAGTTGGCCCATCAGGGATTCGACTGCTACCTTATCGAGAAGGATACACAGCTCGGCGGGAACCTGCGGAATGTGTATGATACCCTGGAAGGGAACGACGTCCAGCAGTTGCTTCGAAAAAGAGTTGAAGATGTGGTGAATCATCCGAATATAGAGGTATTCACCAACACGGTGGCGACCGAGTTTTCCGGGTATATGGGAAACTTCAGGACTAAGATTCTGATTGGAGACGAAAAAGAGACTGAGCTCGAACACGGGGCGGTGATCGTCGCGACGGGAGCAGAAGAGCTCAAGCCCTCCGAATACCTGTACGGGCAGGACGAGCGGATTATGACACAGCGGGAATTTGAGGAAAAAATGGCCCGTGATGAAGGTTTCCTTTCCGAAGATAAAACTGTGGCCATGATTCAATGTGTGGGTTCTAGGAGCGAGGCGAGACCCAACTGTAGCCGAATCTGCTGCAGCCTCGCTATCAAGAACGCCTTAAAGATCAAGGAGACAAATCCTGACACAGAGGTAGTTATCTTCTATCGAGACATTCGAACGTATGGCCTTATGGAGAGATACTACGCCGAGGCTCGAAAGGCGGGGATCACTTTTGTCGCCTATGATCCCCAGGACAAGCCCCAGGTCGCCATTGGGTCAGACTCTATCGGCCTGTCCTTTGCGGAACCAATCACCGGTGAGCGGATGGTGCTCAATCCCGATTGGCTCGTTTTGTCAGCCGGCATAATTCCTCGGCAGAATGAGGAGCTAGCAAAGCTCCTGAAAGTCCCTCTCACCGAGGATGGCTTCTTTTTGGAAGCCCATATGAAGCTCAGGCCAGTGGATTTTGCCACCGATGGGATCTATTTGGCGGGGATGGCCCATTTCCCCAAGTTAATCAGTGAGTCCATCTCTCAAGCGAAGGCAGCCGCGGCGAGGGCTGCTACCCTGCTCTCCAAGGGATATGTTAGTGTGCTTCCCACCATCTCATCGGTTGATGAAGCGAAATGCATCGGCTGTGGCCTCTGCGAGTCGCTCTGTGCGTACAGCGCTATTCGGGTCAGGGAAACCGACCAAGGAGATAAGGCTGAGACCATTGGCCCTTCGTGCAAGGGATGCGGCGTTTGCAGTGCTAGCTGTCCGCAAAAGGCGATTACCATGAAGCACTTTTCTGATTCAGAGCTGATCGCCCAGATAGAGGCCCTTACGGTGGCGCACAGGAGAGCCCGAAAAGGTTGAGAAACGTGAACCCAGACCTGGAAAACCCGGAGCAGCCTGCTCGTGGCATGGATCAGAAGGACTTTCAGCCGAAAATCCTTGCCTTTCTTTGTAACTGGTGTGCATACGCCGGAGCCGATCTGGCTGGTATTTCGAGATTTCAATATCCTCCTACCATTCGGGTCGTCCGTGTGATGTGCTCTGGGAGGGTGGATCCCATCTTTATCCCCGAGGCACTGCTCTCGGGGTTCGATGGTGTTATGGTCTTAGGATGCCATCCGGGAGACTGTCATTACCTCACAGGAAATATCCAGGCTGAGAAGAAGATGCGTCTCACCAGAGAGGCTTTGGAAATGGCCGGTATAGAACCGGACAGGTTCCTCCTGGACTGGGTCTCAGCGGGAGAGGGACAACGGTTTGCACAGGTGGTAAAGGATTTCACCCACACTCTCACGGATTTGGGACCATTGGAACTGGAAGAGGGCGTGAGAATCAGACTCCTGGCGATGAAAGAGGCACTAGGGGGAGAGAAGGTCAGATGGCTGGTGGGAAAGGAAGAGGCCCTTTTAGAAGGTGAGAATGTTTATGGGGAAACAGTGAAACCGGAGCAATTACGTCGACTGATGGATTCTACCCTTCAGAATGAATATACCAAAAACCGCATCATGCTGCATGTGGAGGGCAAGCCCCTCTCTGCCGGTGAGATCGGATCCATCCTAAGTCTCACTGTGAAGGAGATCTTGCCCTTGCTCGTTGACCTCATCGGGGAAGGGAGGATAGCTTTGCAGGAAGGGGAGGGGAGAGTACCTACGTACGTGCGGAGTGATTGAAACCCATGGAAGCGTTGGAAAAAGATTTCAGGAAGGTCGGGGCCGTACTGGTTGTAGGGGGCGGAATTGCGGGAATGCAGGCATCCATCGATCTGGCCGAAGCGGGGTTCTTCGTCTATCTCGTTGATTACTCGCCGACCATCGGGGGTTATATGGCCCAACTGGACAAGACCTTTCCCACCAATGATTGCTCCATGTGCATCGTGTCCCCCAAGTTGGTGGAGTGTGGGAGACATATCAATGTTCGGGTTATCTCCAATTCAGAGGTCGAGTCGGTTGAGGGGGAACCGGGGAACTTCAGGGTTACCGTCATCAGGAGGCCTCGATACATAGATGAGGAGAAGTGTACCGGATGTGCCGAGTGCGGCAAGCACTGCCCCGTCAGCGTTAACGATACGCATAACGAAGGGCTGAGCCGCAGATCCGCCATTTATCTCAAATACCCTCAGGCTGTTCCAAAAGTTTTTGCCATCGACCGGGACGAGTGTATCGGGTGCGGTCTCTGCGAAAAGGTTTGTTTGGCCAAGGCTGTTAATTATAGCGACCAGGAGAAGACAGAGCGTATCGAGGTCGGCAGCATTATCCTCTCTCCGGGGTACGAAGTCTTCGATGCCACAAAAAAGCCGGAGTTTGGATACGGTGTCTTTGACAATGTAGTAACGAGTATTGAGTTTGAGAGATTGCTCAGCGCCTCAGGTCCGTACAGGGGTCACGTTTTGAGGCCCTCAGATGGAACCATTCCGGAGAGAATTGCCTTTATCCAGTGTGTTGGGTCGAGGGATACGACGTGCGGTAACGACTATTGTTCTTCCATTTGTTGCATGTATGCCACCAAGGAGGCCATTATCGCCAAGGAACACGTTGGCTTCATAGAACCCACCATCTTCTACATGGACATGCGGGCCTATGGGAAGGGCTTCGACCTTTACTACGAAAGGGCGAAGGATGAGTACGGCATCCGGTTCATCCGTAGCATGGTCTCTCGGATAAGAGAACGTATCAAGTCGAAGGATCTGGTTGTCACCTACATCGACGAGGTGGGAGAGATCATAGAGGAGGAGTTCAATCTGGTGGTCCTTTCCATAGGCATGGTTCCCTCCCGGAGAGTCGTCGAATTAGCCCAAAGGATAGGGGTTGAGGTCGATCAATATGGTTTCTGCACAACAAAGGGCCTCAGCCCTCTCTCTACTTCTCGTTCGGGTATTTACGCCTGTGGCGCCTTTCAGGGTCCGAAGGATATTCCGGAGACAGTGGCCCAGGCCAGTGGGGCTGTGGCCTGCGCCTCGGGGAATATATCGGAGGCTAGGAATACCTTGACTGTAAAGAAAGATTACCCGGAGGAGACGGATGCCCTTGAGGGTGAGCCTCGTGTCGGTGTCTTCGTGTGCCACTGCGGGATTAACATCGGTGGCTTTGTCAGTGTTCCCGAAGTGATGGAGTATGCCCATTCCCTTCCAAATGTGGTGTTTGCCGACCAGAACCTCTACACGTGTTCTCAGGATACCCAGGAGAAGATCAAGGAGGCCATCGAGACCCATAGACTGAACCGGGTCGTTGTTGCCTCCTGCTCGCCCCGAACTCACGAGTCGTTGTTTCAGGAGACCATACGGGAGGCCAGATTGAACAAATTCCTTTTCGAGATGGCCAATATTCGGGACCAATGCTCCTGGGTCCATATGCGTAACAAAACAGCTGCTACCGAGAAGGCTAAAGACCTGGTTCGCATGGCGGCGGCTAGGGCTCGCCTCATCGAACCCTTGGCAGAAAAATCTCTGGAGGTGATCCAGAAGGGGTTGGTTGTTGGTGGAGGGTTAGCGGGTATGACAGCCGCCCTCAAGCTAGCTGAACAAGGATTCGAGGTATACCTGGTTGAGAGGGAGGCTGATCTGGGGGGAAATCTGAGGAATCTTTTCTTCACCCTCGAGGGGGAGGATGTGCAGGCATTCTTGCAAAAAACGATTGGACAAGTTCGCGAGAACCCATTGATTCACGTGATCACTAACGCCCTGGTTGTGGACTTCACTGGATCCAGAGGGAATTTTTCCACAGGTTTGATGATCGCTCCAGGCATGACATACCGGAAGATCGAACACGGCGCCGTCATCGTCGCTACGGGGGCCAAGGAAGCCAGGCCCCGGGAGTATTTGTATGGGCAAGATCCGCGGGTCATGACTCAAATGGAATTTGAAGAACTGATGGTTAAGAGGCCGGCAGAGCTCGCGAACAAAGGGCAGGTGGTGATGATTCAGTGCGTGGGTTCAAGAGATGAGGAAAGGCCGTACTGCAGTCGAACCTGCTGTAGTACGGCCATAAAGAATGGACTCAGATTAATGGAGATCAATCCGCGGGCTGAACTTTCGGTATTATATCGGGATATCCGGACCTACGGCCTTATGGAAGAGTATTATGCCAGGGCGAGGTCACAGGGAATTCGATTCTTCCGCTACGAGCCGGACAATAAGCCCGAGGTTCGAGTCGACGGAGAATCGCTCATGGTCGCCTTCGAGGATCCGACCCTCAAGGAGAAGATGGAGATCAGCCCAGACCTCGTGGTGTTGAGCTCGGCTGCTGTACCAAGGGAGAACGAGGAATTGGCCAAGTTACTCAAGATACAGCGGACAGCGGAGGACTTCTTCCTAGAAGCCCACATGAAACTTAGGCCTGTGGATTTGGCTTCCGATGGGATGTACGTGTGTGGATCTGCCCATGCCCCGAAGCTCATCAGCGAAACCATCTCACAGGCAAGCGCAGCGGCTGCCAGGGCTTCAACTTTGCTCTCCAAGGAGCGGATTACGATAAGCGGCGTCGTGGCCCGGGTCGAGGGAGAGAAGTGCGCAGCTTGTCTGACGTGCGTTCGGGTTTGTCCTTACGATGTACCGACAATCAACGCGCAGGGGGAAGCCGAAATCGAAGTGGCCAAGTGTCATGGGTGCGGTTGCTGTGCCGCGGAATGCCCCGCCAAGGCTATACAGTTGGGGCATTACCTGGACGACCAGGTCCTAGCCAAATGCGAGGCCTTGGCAGTGGAAGTGGTGCCGCGATGAACGACTTTGAGCCGAATATTCTGGCCTTTTGTTGCGAGCACTGAGCCTATTCAGCGGCGGACCTGGCAGGTTCGATGCGTTTGGACTATCCCACTAACATCAAAGTGGTGAGGGTTCCCTGCACAGGGAAGGTGGATCTCTTGCATTTCTTGAAAGCCTTCGAAAGCGGGGTGGACGGCGTCTACGTGGCGGGTTGTTTGGAGGGGGAGTGTCACTTCTTGACAGGAAACCTCAGGGCAAAAAAGAGGGTGATGTATGCCAGAGAGCTCCTTGAGGAGATAGGAATCCGGGGGGACAGGGTTGAGATGTATAATCTTTCCGCGGCTGAAGGCAACCGGTTCGCCCAGATCGCGAGGGAAATGGCTGAGCGTATCAAAAACCTCGGTCCTTCCCCGATCAGGACAAAGCAGGGAAGGGAGTTGAAAGAGGAGGACGAAGGAAAGCAAGGAAAAGGGAAGGAATAAGGCAGAAGGCCCAGGGCGCAAAGAGTAAAGCAGATGAGGGGTATTAGATTAGTTTCTTCCAGGTTCTATCTCCAATGATGATGACTGGATTCTCAAGAAACTCGAGAAACCGGATGAACCAAACAAACGAGACAAACAAGACAGACCAAAGAAACGATGCAAGCCAGATCGACCAGACAAACCAAAAAACCGATAGATGAGGTGTGAGTGATGATCGTGGCCAATCGGAAACCACTGAATGAGATCGAAGAGATGATCGAGGGCTATCAAAAGATCATCCTCGCCGGGTGCAACGAATGTGTCACCGTCTGCTCGGTTGGTGGGGAGAAAGAGGTGGGGATCCTCGCTTCAGAGCTGAGGCTCTCTCGGAAGAAAGATGGCAACGAGATCGAGATCAAGGAGATAGTTCTGGAAAGGCAGTGTGATCATGAATACATAGAACAACTTCGCCCCTTTGTCGATGAATATGAGGCCATTTTATCCATGGCCTGTGGAGCTGGAATTCAATTTGTCGCTGAGAAATACCGTGGCAAGCCTGTCCTTCCAGTCGTGAATACTACCTTCCTAGGGGTAACAGAAGAACAAGGCGTCTGGACTGAGAGGTGTCAGGGATGCGGAAGTTGTGTTCTGGATCAAACGGGAGCGATCTGTCCCATCGCCCGGTGTTCCAAGAGTCTTCTCAATGGACCGTGTGGGGGCTCCACCGATGGAAAGTGCGAGGTTGATAAGGAGGTAGACTGTGGCTGGCAGCTCATCATCGACCGCCTTAAAGAGCTGAATCAACTGGACAGATATGAAGAGGTGACCCCTGTAAAGGATTGGTCGACAAGCCGAGACGGTGGACCACGGAAGCGAGTCAGGGAGGATCTGAAGTTATGACGGGCGATAGCTGTTTGGAGAGGACTCTGGAAAAGGGGGAGTTCGCTGTCACGTCTGAGTGCGGTCCTCCCAGGGGAGCCGATCCCGACGTCATCAGAAGGAAGGGAGAACTCCTGAAGGGCTGCGTGGATGCGGTGAACGTCACCGATAATCAGACCTCTGTCGTTCGGATGTCCAGCCTCGCCTCCTGTGTCCTCCTGAGGGATATGGGTTTTGATCCCATCCTCCAGATGGTGTGTCGGGATCGAAACCGTATCGCCCTTCAGAGCGATATCCTCGGTGCGGCGGCTCTGGGGATCAAGAATGTCCTCTGCCTTTCCGGCGACCACCAGAAATTCGGCGACCATTCCCGTGCGAAGAACGTCTTCGACATAGACTCCGTCCAATTGATCCAGACAATCAAAAGGATGCGCGATGAGGGGAAGTTCTTGAGTGGCGACGAATTGAATAGTGTTCCAAAACTCTTCATCGGGGCAGCGGCCAATCCCTTTGCTGATCCTTTCGAGATTCGGGTGCCCAGGTTGGCCAAGAAGGTGAAGGCCGGGGTCCAATTCATCCAGACCCAGTGTATCTATAACCTAGAGAAGTTCGAACAGTGGATGGCGATGGTGAGGGATCGGGGACTCCACGAAAGGGTGCACATCCTGGCCGGAGTCACCCCTTTCAAATCTGCCGGCATGGCCAGGTACATGAAGAACATGGTTCCTGGTATGGATGTCCCGGATGAGTTGATTGAGAGGATGAAGGGGGTGGAAAAGGAGAACCAACCCGAAGAGGGAATCAAAATCTGTGTCGAGTCCATTCAAAAGCTGAGGAGGATTGAGGGAGTCCATGGGGTACACATTATGGCGATCGAATGGGAAGAGAAGGTTTCAGAAATCGTCAAACGGACGGGCCTCCATCCGAGGCCCTCAGTCTAAGGAGCGTGCCTGGTCCTCTTCGAGCATTCTCTAACGAATGAGTAACGCAAAAGATCTTTGGCCCGCCAAAGATCTAAAAAAGGAGGGGAGGGAGTTAGACATGTCAAAGATCTTAATCGTTGATGATGATCCTGATTTGGTGGAGGCGGTTACGATGATATTGGAAAGCAAAAACTATGACGTAGTGGCCGCTTATGGTGGGATCGAGGGGCTTGAGAAGGCGAAGACGGAGGATCCGGATCTGATTGTCCTGGACGTTATGATGCCTGATAAAGACGGGTATGCTGTCTGCAAGGAGTTGAAGGCCGATTCGAAATACAGGGAGATCCCCATTTTGCTCCTCACCGCCGTTGTTTCCAGAGTTTCCAAGACCTCTCGTTATACCCACCAGATGGGACTCGAAACAGAAGCTGACGATTATATTGACAAGCCTGTGGAGCCGGCTGAATTGGTGAAGCGGATCGAGGACCTTCTGGGGCGAGGAGTTTAAGTGTGTTATTCCTACGTCACAAGCAGGAGTAAATATGGCCAGTAGTGCACGGATTCTAGTGGTCGACGACGAACAAATCATGCGGGAGGCTTGCACCCGAATCCTCTCTGAAGAGGACCGGGAAGTGGTGGCAGCGGAGAACGGCGAGGCAGGCCTGGAGGCCATCAAAAGGGGTGATGGTTTCGATCTTGTGCTGTTGGATCTCATGATGCCCGGCGTTAGCGGGATGGAAGTGCTGGAAGCCGCCCAAGGGCTAGACGCAAACCTCCTGGTGATCGTGATCACGGGTTATGCCACGGTTGAGTTGGCGGTCGAGGCCATGAAAAAAGGGGCATATGATTTCATCCCTAAGCCATTTACCCCGGACCAACTTCGGATCGTGGTCCGACGAGCTCTGGACAAAAGGGCCCTGCAGAAGGAGATGGAGGCCCTGAAGTCGGAGAGGGAGAAGAGCCTACGAGATATCGCCGCTGAAAAAAGCAGGATTGTCACTATCATCAATTGTATGGGAGATGGGGTTTTGGTATGTGACCGGGACAGCTGTGTAGTTTTGACCAATCCGGCAGCCACACGTATGTTGGGGATTCACGAGTCAGCACTGATCGGGAAGTCACTGTCCAAATGCAGCATGGACAAGACATTGACTAAAACCATTGGGGAGAGCCTGAGCACCACCGATCCTGCCTTTGCCGCGGTTTCCCAAGACCTATGCCCCAGCGGCTCTCCTTCTATGTATTTAAGAGCTCATACCGCTCCGGTAAAGAACGACTTGGGGGAGACCTTGGGGGCGGTGACCGTATTGCAAGATATTACGGGCTTAAAGGAATTGGACAGGATGAAGTCGGACTTTGTGGCCATGGTCTCCCACGAACTGAGATCACCGGTGGCTTCGATCCAGCAGCAGCTTTCAGTCATCCTGGAAGGTCTTTCTGGGGGTTTAACTGAGAAGCAGATGAGGATGTTGACGCGGGCTAAGGAGAGGTTCAATGGCCTTCAGGATCTCGTTAACGACCTGTTGGACCTGTCCAAGATCGAAGCTGGGATGGTTGTGCAGTACAAGGAAACCATGAAGATGGAAGAACTTCTTGAAAGGGTCCATGAACAGGTGCTCCCCGAGGCCAAAGCGAAGGGTTTGAAGCTAAATTTCCGTGCAGCGCACCGCGTTCCGCCGGTGAGTGGGGACAGAACTAACTTAGAAGGAGTGTTTACCAACTTGGTCAACAACGCCATCAAATATACGCCTGAGGGGGGAGAAATAACGATCCTTTTGAAAGGAGACGGGAAGAACTTAACGGTAGAGGTTTCCGACACGGGTATCGGTATATCCAAAAAAGATCTTCCGAGGATCTTCGACCGGTTCTACCGGGTCAAATCGGAAAAAACTCGACAAATCGTCGGCACTGGGCTCGGCCTCTGCATCGTAAAGCATATCGTTGAAGCGCACCTAGGCAAGATATCCGTTCAAAGCCAAGAGGGTGGTGGAACTACTTTCACAGTAGTCTTGCCTGCAGAGAGAAGCTCAGGTTCGTAGCGTTGTCATTGAAGGTGAGGGGACTTTTCATCTTGTCCCACCGGCTTCCTTGCGCCTCGTCCTGATTCGCGTTTGGGTCTGCACCACTTTTAGAACTCGCCAATTGCTTGAAAAGAGAAGAAACAAGTTGATGAATTTCCCGACACTTAGCCTGACGTGCTCGTGCCATTCGGTATATTTGAGTCATAGCGATATATCGTGCGTTAGGTGAATCCCTTTAAGGTTGTGATATCTGCTAAGGATGTTGACTCTATCACCCCTCAAATAAGTTCAAATATTCATTTCAGATCTTAAGTCCCAGCGTTCCGACTGTGACGAACACAAGATGAATGAGTTCGCTCCGGGGTTAGGCTCATTGGTTACTAATTGCGTGGCACATAAACACTTCTCCGGCCTGCTCGGGACTGTTTATGTTAGAATTCCTCGCCCCCCATTCGAATATTTTGGATAGTTCATAGCGATCAGGTCGGTTTTCAGAGAACTTTGTGAACTTGTGAAAATTGTCAAAATTCTGAAAGAATCTCCGATATGATGGTGTTTTGCTCGGGAAAGCCAATTATTCTAGCAAACGACTGTAGGAAGCCTTTGGTTCACCTTGACATACCTACCACATTGTAGTACTTTTGCCGCTATTTTTTTCTCAAGGAGGGGGGATGGTCTAGAATCCCAAGGAAGTTCCCGTTGAGAGTGAAACGCTCATCTGGAAGGTAAGTTCCCGCTGAAGCTAGAAACTCCCGCAGATTTGAATGCATCTCCCATAGGCTCCCTCTATAGAAAAAACTCAATCAAACTGAACGTCGACAAGCCAAGCCATCCGTAAAGATGGGAAGTGCATAGAAGTCACTGGTTTAATTTAATTTCTCTAAACGAGGTTAACAACTATGAAGAAGATCTTATTAACAAGTATTATACTATTGATAATTGGAGGATGTGCAACATCAACAATAAAGCGCACTGTTAATCACGGATTGAATAATGTAGGAAATGAAGCTAATGTTGGTTTTCCTATGTGTTCCGTAACAGGAGTCAAAAAATACGATTGGCCTAAATCTTACACCGGAACATTTAAACTAGAGCTAATCTATTCTGGTAGAACAGAAGATCTTATCAAAATAAACCGTTTGGTGTACTATCAAGGAAATGAAAGACACTCGTACTCGCAGGACCTTGAATTTGAATATAAAAAGGGTCAAAAAATCAGAATCAATGATTGTCGAATAGAAGTACTGGAAGCAAATGATAAATATATTCGATATAGAATATTAGATTGCCACTTTATCTGAGGAAGAAATCGTTAAAGCTGCGACTGAGAGGGTTAAAGACAGACTACTTAAGGTTGACTCCCTTTTGCAAGAATAAGAATGCTGTCACCAAAAAATGGGGGACGTACATAAGTCTATAAGTTTGTTTGTTATCCCTTATTGAGAAGTTAGATTTTTCGCCAATCGCTCTCCTCGGCGAACTGCTATGGTGACCGCCGGCTGTGAGATTCCGAACCTCTCGGCTGAATCACTCTGACTTATACCAAGTTCGCGCATAGCCCAAAAGCATACGATGCTGCGAGCCTTTACGGCCTTTTTGTACCTCCCTGATGCCAAGACCTCGCCTCCCGCAACAATCTGATGAAGCGCCCCCGGAACATCTATGCGTGACTTGCGTGACATACTATATTCGTAGCAGAAAAACAAAACGATCAACTTATGAAATCATATACGTCCACTCATTGTTGATCTGTTTAATTCCGTCACAAATAAACGCTTCTGCGAATTGACCCCAATAAATTATTTCAGTTAGAAATATTGCGGACGGCCAGCACGGATAGCCGTTCATTCTAGCCACTTACAGTTTGGTCTGAAACAATGAATTCCAGAGATTATGCTGAATCGATATAACACTGCTATATTGCAGAAAAAGCAGGCTTTTTCCCTTCCTCATCCCGTCACGGCTCATAGAAGGCCAGCCCTCTCCTTCTAAATGGGCCATATCTGTCTAATATTAAATGCAAATCGACATATCTTGATTCTTTTTCTCCCAATTCGCTATATTGGATACCAAGAGAGCTCGGTAAAAAGAGCCGGGCCAGTTCAAAATAATGTTAGCTGCACAAGAACTTACATCGACGAATCCGTACATAAAGAAACCAAAGACAAAGGAGGCGGCACTGTAATGAAAGCAAAGCGACAAATAACTATAACCCTGGCCATAGTGATGACGGTACTTATCGCCTGCTTGGGAACCATCGCGTCTGCCGAGGTCAGCAAGGCTGTCCTCGATTCCATCTCAACGCCGGACAAAGTGGAGACTTCTATTGGAACATTGAAGTTCTTTGACGGCGCTCCATACCCGGAAACAGCCGAAAAGGTCTACGATTACCTCGACACGATGCGAGGGGTGGATACGTTCCTGAAGGGAATGCCTGGAGCGTCGCTGGACGCCTTGATTAAGGGGAACCAAAAACTCGGCGCCGTTCAATGCCATCAGGTGTTGATCTTTGACAAGTTGATGGATTCCCGCTCCCTGTTTCTGACGGGCAATACCTCCACCATGTACGTCATACCCACCCTGGATTTGGAGCGTGACGGCCCCACGGTGTTGGAAGCACCGCCCGGAATGCTCGGTGCATTTAATGACGCCTGGTCCCGCTACATGCAGGATATTGGTCCCGCCGGTCCAGATAAAGGAAAAGGTGGTAAGTACCTGGTGCTGCCACCTGAATACAAGGGCAAGGTGCCTGACGGCTATTTCGTAGTGCCCTCCAAAACCTACAGGGTCTGGGTGTTCATGCGGGCTTCCATCGCCAAGGGTCTCGATGCGGCAGAGAAAAACGTAAAAGAAAATCTCCGTATCTATCCACTATCCAAAAAAGATAATCCGCCGAAGATGGAATACATCAGTGGTTCGGGGGAAGCCTTCAATACTATTCACGCTAACGACTATAGCTTTTACGAGCATCTGCATCACATCGTGGACGGAGAGCACATCGGTATGCTTGATCCGGAAACGAGGGGCTTGTTTGCTTCGGTCGGCATCGAAAAAGGCAAATCCTTCGCGCCGGACGCTCGAATGAAGAGGATCCTGGAAGACGCAATCAAGATCGCCAACGCGACCGCACGGTCGATTGTCTGGTATCCGCGAACCGACGGCACAATGAAGGGGGTTCGAATCTATCCAGATACGGATAATGCCTGGATAATGGGCTGGGTCGACAAGAACGTATTCTTCAGCGGGAAAGATGGACATACCTTGAATTCGGATGCGCGGGTGATGTTCCACTACCCCTATACAGCTGTGACGCCGGCAATGGCGGCCAGCAGACCCGGAGCAGGGTCGGATTACGGCATTGCCTTTGTTGATTCAGAGAAGAAAGTATTACACGGATCGAAGACCTACAGGTTGCGCATTCCACCGAACCCGCCGGTAAACAACTTCTGGGCATTGACCCTCTACGACAACCAGACCCGCTCCATGCTGCAAACCAGCCAGGTGTTCCCCACGGTCGGTAGCCAGACCGAAGGGATAAGGAAGAACGCCGATGGGTCCTATGACATCTACTTTGGGCCCAAGGCACCGAAAGGCTTTGAGAATAACTGGTTGGAAACCATTCCCGGAAAGGGCTGGTTCGTGGCGCTTCGGATGTACGGCCCGCTCCAGGCCTGGATCGATAAAACCTGGCGCCCGGGGGAAATCGAGCTGGTCAAGTAGGTTCAGCTAACAATCGGTTCCACGCGACCGGCTGCGCCGGCGCGTGAACCGTGGCGTTAGCTGGGTGCCAGAAGGATTTGGCAAACCGAGACAGAGTGAGCTGCGTAACCCTACCTGGTTATCGAATACAAGATGGAGTAAGGCGTTCAGCGGAGGGCAGGATTCCGTTTATTTGTATCTGAAATAGTAAGTTCTGCGACGGCATCCGAATAGAGTATCTCAGGTAGAAGTTAACGGAACAATTGGCTCTAAGGTGGTGCCAGAGAATCGAGACCAATGGAACTCAATTCTCTCCCCTGTTTCACAAAACCAATCCTCCGATGAAGAGCAGAACCGACGATGCTATAAATATGAACGGACATAGTTTGAAGGGCAAGAAGCTTACCTTAAAACCAGTGAATAGAGACACCGTTGCCAAAACCAGAAGCCCAACAACTGAGATGATATCCACCGCTTTTGAGACAACACTCGTAGGATCAATGAAGGTTACGGTTGCTACGAGAGCACCGATGAAGATTAGAGCTATTCCTTCGATAATCCACTCCATTGTTATTATGCGTTTGTTATCAAGGCTTATGTCGCCAAATCCCTGAACAACTGATTTCGTCGGGAAGAGGTGTGCGATTCCCCAGAAGATTGTTATTGCAGAACCAATGTATAAGAGTATCTGATCAATCATACTTGCTCCTTATCCTTTCGATTTCATGATTTTTTGGGTGATCAGAATTCATATCACCCGAATGAATCGCCAATGGTGGTCGAACACCAGGTTGGTTGTCCATGCTTCACATTTAAAAACAAGAGTGAAGCTAGGTCAAGAGAATTTGAGTCAAGTTTTCGAATACAAGATGACATATTCGATTCTTCTTGACGCTTGAAACTGTTTAATTCCGCCGCAAATCAACACTTCGGCAGATTACTCCGAACCGGGTATCCCTGTTAGTACTCAGCAAAGAATCCCTTGACTAGATTCTAAAGTCTGTTAGACTTGCAAAATCCAAGCTTAGAGTAGTCATGGACCCAAAGAGACCGAGACGGAAACTGAGGTTTGGTCGGTTAGATGAGCTATTGCCTTTTGAAAGGAGAAGGGGGGCTTTCTGTTTCGAGAAGGAGGTGTCATGATGAGGAGTGCTCTGATCTTGGTATTCATAACGTCACTAATTCTTACAATCCCCGATAGCTCATTTGCACAATCTGCAAGAGACGCCATCAGGGCTTTGCGTCAGCTGGAAGCTAAATGTGAAGCGGGTATTTCTTATATGGACTATGACTCTGCATTGAGAGATGTGAACATTGAAGTCGACCAGTTTTTGAAAAGTGAAGAAGCTGAAAAGGATCTACCGTCGAGAGTATTGGTAAGAAGAGTGGTGAGACATTATAAATCGGCTGGTTTAGTTTGGAAGATAAAAACAGATAGTCGGATGGCCAACCCCGATGTCTTGCACAAGGATAGCGAAGCCGTTCCAATGATCACGGGACTGTATCCTGGGATAGAGGAACCTGCCGAGAAAGGGGGAGCAATGGTCACTTCTGAAAGCGGTTCCAGCTTTCTGTCCATCACCCTTATAGTGTCTCATATCTGGGGTCAGGCCTCGAAGGATTTGAAGATGGCAGAAGACCTACTGAAATGAAAACCCTCTCAGACACCTAATTTCGATCGTATCCCTCGGAGGGGCAGCCTTGCCCATTCAACTGGTCTAGGCCTGCTTTTTCCGAGGCGAGGCGTTTAATTCAAGTAACCATGATACAGAGTTGAGCCTCACTGGCAAGAGGGGTAAAACCAAATCAGCAAGTAAAATCCCTCAAGTCAGGAGGCTCGTATGGAAGATTACAGGAGGAAAGTACAACAGGGCAAGCGTGTTTTTGTGGGCGTGGATCTTCACCGTTTGAAGTGGCACGTCACGGTGAGGAGC
>CAYGBK010000052.1:0-13326 GCA_964348095.1 uncultured Thermodesulfobacteriota bacterium
GGCCTTGTGGGATCGATTGAAGCGGCAGATGCAATGGTGAAGGCTGCCAATGTCCGGCTGGTCGGCAAGGAGTACATTGGCAACGGGTACGTCACCGTCATGGTTCGGGGAGACGTCGGCGCGGTCAAGGCAGCCACGGATGCAGGAGCCGCGGCTGCACAGCGAGTTGGGGAACTCGTCTCTGTCCATGTGATACCGAGACCCCATGATGACGTGGAGGCCATTCTCCCGGAGAAAGTTTCTACAGGGTCATAATTAGAGAGACGCGATGACCGGCCATGAGGGAGGAAAAAGAGACCAACCTTATCCTCCAGAGGGTCTCCGACAGATTGAGAAACTTGCCAAGAAGATGAACCGCCCGGATCAATGGCACCCGACACCAGGTTCGGACCTGTTTGTCGGTGTCGATCTCGGGACGAGCTATGTGGTTGTCGTGGTGATAGATGAAAAGGGGGACTCCGTTGCCGGGACCATGCGGTTCGCCAGTATTGCTAAGGAGGGGCTGGTTATCGATTACATTGGAGCAACCGAGATCGTTAAGGAGATGGTTGAGAGTGTGCAATCGGCTTTGGGGGTGGGGCTGCGATTCTCTGCCACCGCTTTTCCCCCAAAAACCGAGTCGGCCAACATTCGGACAACTGAATATATATTGGAATCGGTTGGTCTAGAGGTCTTAAAGGTTGTCGACGAACCCTCAGCTGCCAATCGAGTTTTGAGTATCCGAAATGGAGCCATTGTCGACATTGGGGGAGGCACCACAGGAATTGCAATTGTCGAGGGTGGGAAGATCTCTTATACGGGGGATGAACCCACAGGGGGGACGCATTTGAACCTGGTGATTGCTGGGCGAAAGGGAATCTCATTCGAAGAGGCAGAGACTTACAAAATGGAAAACCAAGAGGAGACGATGGAAATCGTTTTCCCGGTCATTCAAAAAATGGCTGCTATCATCCGGAATCATATTGGCCAGCAGCATGTAGAAATCGTCCATTTGGTGGGAGGCACCAGCGACCTTTTGGGAATCGAAGGGGTGATGGAAGATGAATTGGGCATCGCCGTGGAGAAACCACAATACCCTCAACTGGTGACCCCGCTTGGAATTGCTCTCGCATGCCTGGAGGAGCATTGACCGATCGCAAAGGCCTCTTGCCGTGCTTGGGAAATAATGGGAGGTCCTTGTCCGGCAATAGAAAATCAAGGGTAAAGAAATTGAATCCTAAATGACAAACAAAGAACTTCCAACCATCTGGATTTATGACTTCAGGTGAGCCTGGAGGGCGGAGTTGGCGGGGAAGACAAAAAAGGCGAAGAGCCGGAAGGTGCTAAAGAGAAAAGGAAAGCTGGGTTCAGAAAAAATCGGTGCGAGCCTTCAAAAAGAGCTGGACCAGATTGTTGCCCCGATCGGCTCAGCGCAGAAAGGCCATCACCGGCACACGGATGCCCTGTCCGACACGGGGTCGAAAGGGAAGGGTTCCCCGCACCGTGTGGGAAGAGTTGAAACCGAAGGTGATCAGCGCGACAAACGGCGGAACAAAAAACCCTATTCATGGGACATTGTCATCGGTGAAACGGATTGAGTGATTTTAGAGGAGGCGGAGCGATGCTTGATCTCAGAGCGTATTTTTATCTTGACAGGATGCAGCCTCAGGTTGCCGCGTATATCGGCTCGACGGCCCGAGGATTCCTGCCCGTTTCTGGTGTTGCGTCCCTGTTTATCGAGACACGGCCGGGCATGGCGATTAACAACCTCACCGACATTGCGGTGAAGAAGTCTGACGTGAAACCGGCCATGCAGATAGTCGAGAGACAATTCGGTCTTCTCGAAGTTCACTCTGAGACCATGGCCGAGGTGGAACAGGCGGGGATCGCTATCTTGGAGGAGCTGAAACTAAAGGAGAACGATCGTTACAAACCGCGAATTCTTTCGACCAATGTCATTACCCGGGTAAATGACTACCATTCTCAATTGATTAATAGGGTACGGAGCGGTTCCATGCTTCTGGCTGGGGAGACACTCTTCATCCTTGAGGTGGAGCCTGCGGGATACGCAGCCCTTGCTGCCAATGAGGCGGAGAAGTCGACCGACATCACGCTGGTGGAACTGCGGCCCTATGGTGCCTCAGGGAGGGTCTATCTCGGAGGCACGGAGGCGAATATCGATGCTGCGAGCAAAGCAGCCCTTCAGGCATTGGAATCTTTTGGCGGTAGGGAGTTGGCGCGGTAAGCCTTCGGATTTGGATAATGGAGGACTATATCTATGAATCTCGACGCTAAGCAAATCGACGCCATTGTAGAGAAGATCGTGGCTCGTCTCTCACAGCCCGTGCAGGCACCTCCGGGAAGGGTTGATCTTGAGGATGGGATCTTCTCTACCATCGATGAGGCGGCTAGAGCTGCCCATCAGGCCCAGAGGGATTTAATTGAACGGACTCCCCTCCAAAAGCGAAAAGAAATCATCGATGTGATTAGAAAAGTCAGTGAAGAGAACGCCCATGAATGGGCACAGATGGAACTCGAAGAAGCCGACATGGGGCGGCTCGAGCATAAGATCAAGAAAGTGATCGCTGCTGCAATGGTTCCCGGCATGGAGGATCTCGAAACCCGTGCCTACAGCGGAGACCGGGGGATGACGATTATTGAACGAGCCCCGTATGGTGTGATTGCCTCTATCAATCCTATCACGAATGCGGCGCCCACAATTGTTTTCAATAACATCATGATGATTGCAGGGGGGAACACGGTGGTCCACAACCCCCATCCTAGAGCAAAGGCTGTTTCGGCAAAGACCATTCAGGCCCTCAACAGAGCAATCAAAAGTATCGGTGGCCCGCCTAACCTGTCAACAGCCATTGCCGAGCCCACGGTGGAGTCAGCTCAGGCTCTCATGAAACATCCTCTGGTCAAGCTTCTGGTTGTAACGGGAGGTCACGGTGTTATTCGCGCCGCCCAGGAGAGTGGTAAGAAAATCATAGCTGGAGGCCCCGGTAACCCTCCTGTGGTGGTGGATGAGACAGCCGATGTTGAAAAGGCGGCGAAGTACATTATTGAAGGGGCTTCCTTTGAAAATTGCACGCCCTGTGCCAGTGAGAAAGAGATTCTTGTGGTTGACCGTGTGGCAGATGAATTGAAGACTCACCTGAAAAAAAACGGGGCCTATGAAATTGACTCGAGCCAACTGGAACAACTCGTATCCAAGGTTTTTCGAGAAGTCCGTGGGCCTGGAAAGGCCGGGCTGATCAACTACGAATACATCGGAAAGGATGCCAGGGTTCTTTTGGGTCTCATTGGAATTGACGTCGGCGAAGATGTTAAGATAATCATTTCAGAGACAGATCGACACCATCCCCTGGTCTGGACCGAGCAGTCGATGCCACTCATTCCTTTCGTTCGGATGCGGGACGCCGAAGAGGCCATGGACCTTGCTGTAGAGGCTGAACAAGGATTCGGACACACCATTGTCATTCACTCTATGGATATTGAAAGGCTCAGCCATATGTCCCGAAGGGTTGATGCATCCATTCTGGTGAAGAACGGATCGTCTTTAGCAGGCGTTGGCGTGGCGGGGGAGGGCTTTGTCTCCTTCCACATCGCCACTGGCGCTGAGGGCCACACTTCTCCCACGCTCTTTACCCGCCCCCGTCGGTGCTGTATGGTTGACTTCTTCAAACTCAAATAGGACTCTTGGGTCTTGATCCTAATGTTATCGGTGGCATTCTGGTCGTAAGTTATGACACACCACGTTCCAATTGGACTCGTCGTGACCCTGGAGGACGAGAACGACTCGTTGATCAATCCCAAACCTGTTGAAGCTGCCGGTGGCACCCCGATAATCCTTCCATATGTCGACAACGAGAAGACAGTTGGATCGCTGTTGGATCTCGTTGGTGGCCTCCTTCTGACCGGTGGAAATGACGTGGCGCCTGAGTTCTACCACGAATCACCCCACCCAAAGCTAGGCGAAGTCGAATCCCTGAGAGATCCGATCGAGTTCCACATTATCAAAAAGGCCCTTGAAAGGGACATGCCGATTCTGGGTGTCTGCAGGGGTATTCAAACCCTCAACGTCGCTGTCGGTGGCACGCTCTTTCAAGACATCCCCAGCCTTGTCAAGACCGATATCGAGCACAACGTGCCCTGGGAATCTGCATTGGATCCTGAGAATCCCCAGGAGCATCACCGTATTGAGATCGATCCCACAAGCCGTCTATTCGAGATTGTCAAAGCCAAATCTCTTGTGGTGAACAGCTATCATCATCAATCGGTGAAGGACCTGGCTCCAGGATTCAAGGTGTCGGCCCGCTGCAGTGACGGCATTGTGGAGGGCATTGAAAGCCTCAAACATGGTTTTGTCCTTGGAGTCCAGTACCACATTGAACTTCTCTGGGAAAAGGATCCCCGGTGGTTTGCCCTTTACGAGGCTTTTGTGAAAGCATCCGCGGATTACTACAGAAAATCTCATTGATGGGAGAGCTTCTGTGAAATAAGGGCCGACTGCTGGTGCCGGCCTTTGCTGACAATTTGTGATACAATGCTCTCTTAGCTCTCATTGTGTGAGTCGGCTGGAGGAGGGAACCATGTGTGGCATTACAGGATTGATTGCCCGGGAAAAGATGGACATTGGGGTCACTATCGTCGATATGCTTTATCAGTTGAAGCATCGCGGCAAGGATGCAACTGGATTGGCCTTTTACGAGGATCGAAAAGATATTGAGATCAAAGTCGCAATGGACGGGAAGGAGTTTCAGCCCCACCTCGAGTCAATGATCTCGGACTGTGGAAAAATATCCAACGTGAGAACATCCCCCAGCATTGGTGGATACACCTTCTTCGAGGCCTCAATCGCCATGGACTACCAGAAGATCCCGGAATTGCACAAAAAGATCGATGCGGAACCTCAACTCTGTGTCCATCACCTGGGACAGAGAATTAAGGTGTATAAAGACGTTGGTGATGCAGGTGACCTGAGAGGGCATTACGATATCCGTGGTATGTCTGGAACCCATGGCATTGGCCATGTGCGGCTGGCTACGGAGAGCATCGAGAATATCAATTTTGCTCATCCTCTCGTCTCATACATATATCCGGAACTTGCCATCGTCCACAACGGACAGTTGACCAACTATTTTAACATGCGGCGGAAGCTGGAGAATCTCGGGGTTCAGTTTAAGACCTATAATGACTCTGAACTGATCGCCCACTATCTGGCGTACCAGATGAAAGAACGGGGTAAGGATTTGGAAGAAGCCCTCTGGATGGGTCTGGAGGCTTTCGACGGGGTTTTTACGTTTCTCGCTTCGACGCCGGATCAGATCGGCGCTGTGCGGGATAAACTGGCGATCAAACCCGTTCTGTTCTATGAATCTGAAGAGAAGCTTTTCATGTTCGGCTCGGAACAAACCTGTATGGCTCCGATAATGCCCGACATTTTTGCGACGGAGATGGATCCTGGAGGCGCGAAGGTATGGTCAGTTTAAACATTCGAGGAATGGAGAGTCGGGAAGTCAATCGGAAACTGAAGGAATTGCTTCCCAAGGAGAAGGAGATCCTCGTCGAACACCCAGACTCGGTTCATAATTTCGCCACTGCACTCAAGGGAAAAGGGAGAATCATCGTTCAGGGAAGCACCGGTTTCTATACGGGTGGTTTTCTGGAAGGCCCAACATTGATCATTCAGGGCAACACGGGTCTTTACACAGGCGACAATATGATGGAAGGAGAGATCATCGTCGAGAAGAACGGGGGAAGCAACCTTGGACCGTCAATGATAGGCGGGACCATCATGGTGAGGGGCCATTGTGGCAGCCGAGTTGGTTGGGGGATGAAGGGTGGAAACCTCATCGTCTGTGGAAATGTTGGGATGTGGACGGGCAAGATGATGCTGGGGGGAAGAATTGTTATACTCGGTTCTGTGGGTTCGGGGACGGGTGAGTCTCTCTACAATGGAGTCATCCACACACTGGATCGTGATGTTGAGCAGAAGCTGGGGGGGAATGTCTCCGTTGTGCCAATCACTGCCGAGGAAAAAGATGAGGTTCGAAAGCTCCTCAAACGGTATAGCATCGACCAGGGCATCAAGCTGGAGAAGATCAAGAGCGTAGTCCCCAAGTTTTATGGCCGTCACGACTATGTGCTTTTTAGGCCAATGCACCATTACGGTTAGATTCGGGGGTGTGTCATGGCAAAGGTGAGAGACGAGCAGCACGGTGTTTGGACCAGAGATATTATCCAAGAGATAAAGCACAAGGCCGAAACTGGAAAGCATCGGATTCGGGGCTGTGGAACCACACGGAGACTTCCCCATTTCGACGACCTGGTGGTCTTACCTTCCCAACTCTCAAGAATGTCCGTGGATACTTACCGGGAGGACTGCAACACGAGAACGACCCTAGGGGGTCGGTTTGCTGAGGAACCGCTGGTCATCGAGACCCCCATCATGATATCTGGTATGTCCTATGGCGCACTGAGCAAAGAAGCCAAGATTGCCCTGGCCAAGGCCACCTCGATCGTGGGCACATCGATCAACAACGGGGAAGGGGGGCTGTTGCCAGAAGAGCGTGCCCATTCCTACAAGCAGGTGGTGCAAATCCTTCCCAGCCGTATCGGTTTCTCGCTGAGGAACATTGAGGCGGCCGATGCCCTCGAGATCATCGTGGGGATCGGGGCGAAACCAGGACTGACTGGCCATCTCATGGCAGGTAAAATCACGAAAGAGATTGCTCAATTCAGACAACTCCCAGAGGGTATCGACCTCCACAGCCATCCCCGGCATGGAGACATCTTTGGGGCTGACGATCTGGTCCTCAAAATCGATGAGCTGAGAGACATCACGGAGGGGAGAGTCCCGATATTCATCAAGGCAGCGGCGGGACGAGTTAAGGAGGATATCAAAATCGCTGCCAAGGCGGGCGTCGATGGGATTGTGGTGGATGGCATGGAGGGCGGAACCGGGGCAGCCCCGATGGTAGCCCTGGATAACCTAGGCATCCCGACACTCCCTGCTCTTGTTCAAGCGACCCGGGCTTTGGAGGAGATGGGTCTGAAAGATCAGGTGAGTCTCGTCGTCTCTGGAGGCATCAAGGATGGCGCTGACGCGGCCAAAGCGTTGGCACTGGGCGCGGATGCTGTGGCAATTGGTACAGGCGCAATGGTGGCCATGGGCTGCACCGTTTGTTTGCAGTGTCACACAGGCAGCTGTCCCTGGGGGATTGGAACCCAGAAGAAGGATCAGCGGGCCAAACTCAATATCGAGGAGGCTGCCCAGCGAATTGCCAACTATATCACGGCCATGACATACGAAATGGTCATTCTGGCAAAAGCGGCGGGCAAGACCGACGTCCACTCCATGGAGAGGGAGGATATTCGGGCCCTGACCCTGGAGGCCAGCCTGGTGACTGGGATCCCAATGGTAGGGACCAATTTTGTTTTTGGGGACCGCTTCGGGTACGTCTGAACGATCTTACTTCACAGTGACGCACGGTGACTCGGCCAGGTGGCAAACTTGACTCGAGACACTTCCGAGCAAAAGACCCTCGATGCTGCCTGCTCCGCGACTACCCATGAAAATCGTGTCGATGTTTTTTTTCTTGGCAAACGCCAGTATTTCTCGCGCTGGATTTCCCTGTAGAATGGTCGATTGAAAATCCTCAACCCCCTTTCCCTTGACCTCTTTTTCGGCATCTTCAATGACCTTTCTAGCAAACTTCTCCTGGCTATCCGCCACGATTTGAAGGGCGTCGGGTTTCGGGAGTGGTGGGAGTTGAGAGAGCACGTGAACCAGATAAACGGTGGCCTTGTACTTCAGGGCGAAATCGCACGCAAAGAGGATAGCTTTCTTGGCATGGTCTGAGCCGTCAGTTGCAACAAGAATCCTTTCTACCATGAGACCCATCTCCTTTCTCAATCGCCCCCTTGAATAATAAAAACCATTGTGATTCGTGCGCAAGGATTCCTCCCCCTAATGCGCACGGAGTTCGAGTCGGTTGCTTAGACGCGCCGGAATAATGTATTAATATCTTAAGGCCTCTTTTCAATGGCCAGAAAGGACGAGTTGCCTGGGCGTTCTTGTACGGGGCAGACCAATGATCAACGATACCGGCAGGTCTATCGAGAAGGCAGCTACCGGAAGAACGAGTGAACCCTTGGTCTTAATGGTTGTTCACGCCCATCCGGATGATGAAGCCATCGGGAGTGGAGGGATTCTCCGAAAGTACAGCAACCAGGGCATCCGAACCGTTCTTGTGGTTGCAACGAAAGGCGAAGCTGGAGAAATCGATGGTCGTATCCCGACGGACGAGGAGAGGGAGCGCATTGTGGATTTGCGCCTCGAAGAACTCGAGTGTTCTCGTCGAATCCTTGGGGTCCAGCACGTCCATTTCATGGGCTACCGCGATTCCGGCATGGCAGGAACACCAGAAAATAAGTTCCCTGGAGCTTTCGCGGCAGCAGACCTTGAAGAAGCGGTTGGACGCCTCGTCCAGATCATCCGACGAGAGAGGCCTCATGTCATCACAACCTACAATGAAAAGGGAACCTACGGGCACCCCGATCACATCATGGTTAACCGTGTCACTGTGAGGGCCTTTGAGGATGCAGGACGGAGCGATCGTTACCCGGATCAGGATGTGAGCCCATGGCAACCCCGAAAGCTATACGTCCAGGAGATTCCCCTCTCTCGTATCAGGAAGTTGGGCGAAATTATGAGGAGCCGGGCAAAACAGCTGGACATCGACCCGGAATCCATGGGAGTTGTAGACGACGGGATTACCACGTGGATTGACATCCGAGATGTCTTAAGCGAAAAATTTGCGGCTATCCGCTGCCACAAGAGCCAGGTTGGGGAGAACAGCTTTTTCAATCAATTCTCGAAAGGGCAACGGGTGGAATTGTTCGGGTTCGAGTGCTTCCGGTGGGCCGCCGGCCAAAGCAAGCCAAAAGGTCGGGAAACGGATCTTTTCGACGGCCTCCGCGCCCATCAGGTGCCGCAACAGACTCTTGGGCAGGGATTCTCCAAAGGTCTTGGGAATCCATGAGAAGAACGCCAAATCCCCACCGATTAAAAGGTTACCTTATTGCCCTGTGTTTTTCCCTGCTCCTGTTTATCTCTGAGTTTCCCCACCGGCAGGCGATAGGAAACGTCCACGTCTCATCCCAGGCGCCCTTTTCAGGGATCCTGTCATGGCTTAGGCAACTAAGTCAGAATTCCGGGATCAGATCCCTTGAATTTGAGATCCATGGGGCCTCCATCCAGGTGTCGGAGGCGTTCACCCATCTGAGTCCCGTCCTCCCTCCCGCCTTCCGTAACTGGGAACTGAAAGGCGAGCTGATCTTCGATCTTACCGTTATGGGGGGAGGCAGCCACTCATCAGGAGGCGCGACACTCAATCTTCGTCTTCAGCTAAGAAATACTACCTTATCAATTCCGGGTGTGAACAAACGTGTAGACGGACTTGAGGGGAAGATCGATGCGAGCCTTGATCTTCCGGGTCAGACCGATAAGCCTGCCATCATTCGAGCCGACCTGAAATTGGAAAAGGGAGAGATCGTCCTCGAGCATTTCCGCTTCAACCTGAAGCGAGATCCCCTCCATGTGAATCTTCGGGGAGCTTACGACCCGCACAGCCATCGACTGTTCTCGCTGTCCGGGCGTCTCGACACATCCCCGTCCGGGAATCGCCCCCTCACGATCTCTTTTGAGGCCCGTGACGATCCCGGTGACGGCCTGAAGGTTACCGTCGGTCCCATCACAAACAGGGCGTTCTTCGATCTCTTTGTAAAAGAGCCCTTTGGCGATATGTCACCAATTCTGAAGAATCTCTTTTTCGATGGGAAAACGGTGATCTCTGCAAGGGTTCGCCATTCTGGTGAGGGCTACTCAGTCCAGGGGCTGGCCGAGGTTTCGGCTGCCAACCTTACCATACCCGCTTACGGGATAGAGGCAGAGGGGGTCAATGCTAGATTGCCCTTCTCTGTGGTGCAATCTGGTTTTGATAGAAACCTCTCTCATGGCGATTTGACTGCGCCTGGTGGTGGCATGGTCCGGATCGATCGAGTTGGATGGCAGTCGAACAATTGGCGGAACCTGTCCCTGCCAGTCGCATTTGAGCAAAACAGAATTGTTATGGGTCCGACGACATTACCCCTCTGGGGAGGATCCGTGATTGTCGAAAAGGGAGAGATCCAAAATCCCCTTCAAGAAACGATGGAGGTCGTCCTAGGGCTGACGCTGGACCGACTCGACATTTCCAAGATATCGAAATCTCTCATTCCCTTCGCCTTTCAGGGTCATTTTGAAGGACGGTTTTCGGAGATCAGGGTTTCAAGAGAGAGACTTCAGACCCACGGAAAAATGGTCCTCCACACCCTCGGAGGCGAGATCGAATTGACTAACATCCACGGAATTGCCCCCCTCTCTCCGGGCCGAAAGGTCTCGGCGGACCTGTTTTTCAAGAATGTCATTTTGGCGGAGGTCCCCTTCGAGTCGTCTTCCCTGGCTGCTATGGCTGACTGGAGATTTTCTGGGGCAATGGGACTCGATTTTGGGGGTGGGGCTGCAAGCGGTCAGGCTGCGGAAAAGCAGGTTCGTATTCAGTTGAAAGGTCTGTCATTCTCAAGCCCTGATGAGTCGAAGCTCGGTGAAGGTATACGGGGCGAGATCGAGGCCAAACTGAGCCTGCCAACGCAAGATGATGGCACTGCCTCCCTCCAGGGCGATATAGGTCTCGATGGAGGCGAGATCCTCTTGGGATCTTTCTACCTAAATTTAGAGGAAGACCCGTTATACGTGAAATCTTCGGGAACGTACAATCCTCAGAGTCTTCGCCTGTCTTCCCTGTCTATCCACCTTCGGGCCCCGACCTTCGGACAAGGAACGCTTAGGTTCCTTCCCCCATCCATGGGTGATCAGGACGGCGATGTTAAGGTAACTTTTGGCCCCATCGCGAACAAGCGGGCCCTCGACCTTTTTGTGAAAGAACCTTTTGGCCAGGTTTCGCCGTTGGTGAAAGAGCTGTCAATCAACGGCGAGACGTTTTTCACCGCGACTATCCGTCGAACTCGCGGGCGGTACCTAATACAAGGCTTTGTCGAGACATCGCCCATGGATTTTGTCGCCCCGACTCATCGGGTAGCAGCAAAGGGGCTGAGAATTCGATTCCCTCTGGTTATCGTTTACCCTGACGATGATAGAAGGGGTTCTTATGCCAGTCTTGGTGATCCCCTTGCGGGTTTCATCAAAGGGGATTCGATTGAATGGCGGTCACAAAGATGGGAGCATCTCAATGTCCCTATGACACTGACAAAAGACAGCCTCCTTTTCCCTCAGAGGATGAAACTTCCCATGTGGGGAGGGGAAATCGTCCTTGAGGGGGCTCAGATTAGGAATCCCTTCGGGAAGAAGATGGAGATTGCCTTGGGTCTGCGGATGGAGGAGATCAATTTTTCCAAAATAACCGAACTCTTCCTCCCTTTTCCCCTTCCTGGATTCTTGGAAGGCAGTTTTTCCACTGTCGAACTTTCAGGGGAAAGTCTGGAAACCCGGGGAACTCTGACGATCAATACTCTCGGGGGCCATATCGAGGTGGCCAACATTCACGGCCGTATTCCTTTTTCCCGCCTCCGGAAAGTCAGTATGGACGTACGTCTTAGAAATATTGATCTGGAAAAAGCATCCCAGTCTCTTGAGTTTGGGCGTATGGGGGGCATCATCCAGGGAAAGATCGAAGATTTGACGTTCTCCTTTGGTCAGCCGGAGAAATTTGAGTTTGAGATTTGGTCGGAAAGACGGCGAGGAATCAAGCAATACGTCAATGCCGATGCAGTCAATAACCTCTCAATTCTCAGTACCGGGAGTGCGTTCCCTTTCAAAAAGGGAGCCCTTCAGTTTTTCAAGTATTTTCCGTACGCCCGGCTGGGAATTTATTGTAAACTGCAAAATGATGTTTTCACCCTCCGGGGGACGATCCATCAGGGGGGTGAGGAATACCTGATCAAAAGGGGACTTGTCGGCGGAATTAATGTTATCAATCAGAACCCGGAGAATCGAATCCGGTGGAGACAGATGCTCCGCCGATTGAAAGCCATCGGTCAGGGGTCGAAGGACGTAAAGATCTCCACGAGGAAATAACGCAATCGAGAGATTCAATGGATCGTGACGATATAATTCGCATAGGAGGAAGGGAGGTACGGTCAATGAAGCGTTTCTCTATTTTTCTTGTGATTCTCGTTTGTCTAACTCTCATCATCGCGTGCGTGACAGTCAATATCTACTTTCCGGCTGTTGAAATACAGGAAGCGGCAGAAGAGATCGTGGACGAGGCCCGACCCGAGCACCAGGAGAAAGAGGGGAGTTCCCTCAGTCCTCCTCGACTGTGGTTTGTCCGGGTGATGCAATTCATAGGGCCGAGTGTCGCTTTTGCGCAGGTTGACATCAACATCTCGACCCCTGCGATTCGGGCTCTCCGATCTTCCCTTGCTGCCCGGTTTGGATCGCTAAATGGGTTCTACAGCCGAGGCGCTCTGGGGGAGAATAACCGGGGCTATGTCCGGATCCAGGATCAGTCCGGTCTTAACCTGAAGGAAAAGGCCGATCTGAGGAGGCTTGTAGAGGCTGAAAATACCGACCGGGGTCAGCTTTATAGGGAAATACTGAAAGCCAATAACCTAGATTCCCAGTTTATCCCTGACGTGGAAAAGATCTTCGCCAACAGCTGGAGGAAAAAAGCCGTTTCGGGCTCCTGGATTCAAAAAGACGACGGATCGTGGGTAAGGAAATAGAAAAGGGTTACGATGATTCGTAACCCGTGAACTGTCACAAGGCGGCTAAAAGCAATTCAACTTCAGCTGCATAAACAGGCCTTCGATGCCTCTGGTCGCCTTTCCATCAATGGAATGAATAAGGCATCTCAAGAAGCGCCGATGAGAGTCGATTTATTTCTCCTCTAAAACTGCCTTTCCCTGGTGGCAGGTGTTGCACGTATAGTCCTTGTTCTCATTTTTGTTGATATACAACATCGTACCCAGCATGGTTCTTGAGATTCCTTTTCTTACCAGCGCGTTCAACTCTTTCTCGGTAACGGTCTTGCCGGCGAGGCTTTCGTAGGTTTGGCTACGATCAGCTGAGGCATGACAATAGCTACACTTAACTCCCAAGGCCTTGTTCCACTGAATCATGGTTTTGTTGATTTCCTTTTTGTCGAGATACTTGGGCTCTCCCTGTGTTAGGTCGGCGATACCGCCGATAGCCATGACTGTAAAAAGAATCAACACCACAAGAACTATCCTTCTCATCATGTCCTCCTTTCGTGACACAATAGATCAATTAAATCAAAT
>CAYGBK010000053.1:0-29632 GCA_964348095.1 uncultured Thermodesulfobacteriota bacterium
CCCCAATAACGCAGCCAGTGTGCAAAGCGGGCGAGCCCAAAGGGTGAGAGATTTCGTCACCAGAATCGGATCTTCGCCAAAAACAGACTGTCATTCGTGACCGAGTCGAAATGCTAAGATAAGTCTCTGATGTTATGTATTTTTTCCGTTTTTGATGAAATCTCTCATGAATAATTCGGGCTAGATTTTTTCAAATCTCTTGCGCTCTTCCTTTCTCATTTCGCGCCTAAGAAGTTTTCCAACCTTCGATTTCGGCAGCATATCCCGAAACTCAATGTACTGTGGTACCTTGTAGGGCGCCAGTCTTTCCCGACACCACTTTATCAGGTCATAACCGGTAATGCCCTTGATGTCTTCCTTCAGTACCACAAATGCTTTTATCCGTTCCCCCACCTTGTCATCAGATACGCCTACCACACAGGAACCGACCACGGCTGCATGCTCCTGCAAAACCGACTCGATCTCGGATGAAGAGACCCGGTATCCCCGGTGTTTGATCGCATCGACCGTTCGATCAACAAAGTAGAAGTATTTCTTCTCATCCTGTGAAACGACATCTCCCGTTCTGTACCAGATTCGGCCCTCCATTTCCACGAATGATGCTCGAGTCTCCTCCGGCTTATTGTAGTAACTCTTTACCATTGGAAAGGAAGAAACGAGAAGTTCTCCGGCTTCGCCAACTGGCACGGATTCAAGGGTGTCTGCATCAACAATCTTCACACGCTTACTGGGGAGGACGACCCCCATGCTCTTCGGAGGGTTCTCTGTGTCAGTTGGATACATGGTGACGCCACCGCATGTCTCGGTTGCGCCGTACCCTTGAAAAATTGGCTTGCCGAATTTCTCCCGCCATCTCTTCCCCACCTCTAAGGGGAGCACATCGCCTCCACTGAAGCAGTACGCCAGAGAGCTAAAATCGTATTGGTCCACACGGTCATGCTCCAGAATCATCCGGTAGAGGGTCGGTACGCCGATCAGGGTTTTGGCTTTGGATCTCTGAATGGACTCTAACAAGGCATCCAGGTTAACTCTGGGTTGCAAAATGAGAGAACCGCCCAAACAGAGTGTTCCCAGACCACAGGTTTGCCCCAGAATGTGGAATAGAGGAGCGGCGGCGGCGATAAGATTCTCTTCCTTCGGGAACAGGTGATCACTGACACTCAGCTGTTCCAGAGAGGCGATGAGAAAAAGCTCATGGCTGATCGGGACCCCTTTCGGGTGTTTCGTCGTCCCGCCGGTATAGAGTATCTCGACGGTTCCATCACGACCCTCGATTGGCGCGGTCTTGTGAGAGCTCCTGGAGACGAGTCTTCTAAAGGAATATACGTTCTCCTCTCGTGGTACACTTCCCCGCGGCACCTTATCGAATGCCCAGCCGAAGAGTCTCTTCCACCAAGGGAGGAGATCGACCAGGTTCGACACAACGACCCTTTTTAACTTGGTCTTGGGCAGTGCCCTCTGAACATAGCCGAAGTTCGTATCGGCACAGATGATACTCTCGGCTTCAGTATCATTGGCGATGTATTCTAGGTCGTAGGACGTATAGATTGGGGTGATCGGCACAGAAACGGCCCCAACCCGCTGAATGGCGAACCAACAGACAACCCATTGGATTGAATTAGGGATATACATGACGACCCGATCACCTGCACCCACCCCGAGGTCTTTCAGCGCACTTGCAAAGTTGTCGATCAGCTTCATTATTGTGCCGTAGGAATATGCGGTACCGAGATAGATCACGGCCGTCTTGTGAAAATACTTGTGGGCTGTCTCCGAGAAGGCGTCGTCGACCGTTCTTTTCCTCCCCTTTGCCATCAGCTTTCCTCATCTTTTTGGACTATCTTGGACGCTAGACCCCGAAGTAGGCCGCCTTCACCTCCGGATTATCCATGAGTTCCTTGCCAGTTCCTGAGAGCGTCAACATGCCGTTTTCGATGATATAGCCACGGTCTATGATGGGAAGGATAGGCCTGGCAAATTGCTCGCCCATCAGAATAGTGATTCCAGCTTGTTCTCTGATGGCCTTTATGGCCTCAACAAGCTTAAACTGCATCGCCGGACTCAAACCGAGCAGAGGTTCATCCAATAACAGCAGTGAGGGCCCGGCAATCAATGCCATAGCTATGATAAGCATTTGCTGTTCCCCGCCGCTCAAGAATCCTGCCTTCCTCTTTTTCAGATCGACCAAGGTGGGGAAGAGGTCGAAGACATACTCAATCATTTCCTTCACTTCCGAGCTCTTTCTCAGGTACCCCGCTATTCTTATGTTCTCTAGAACATCGCTTTCTGGGAATATGGGGTGTCGTTCCCTGCACAGGACGATGCCCTTTTTCACCCGGTCGCTTGGCTTTGTCTCGGTTATGTCCTCACCTTCGAATCTGATCTCACCAAGGACCGTTATCCTTTCCCCGCCTTTTCTCTGCTCTTTTATCTTGATATCGATAATCAAACCCGAGATTGTGTTCATCAGCGTGGTTTTCCCGGCACTATTCGAACCGATGACACTGACGATCTCCCCTTTGCCTACCGTCATGGCAAAGTCGTTCAATGCCAGGGCGTTTTCATAGAAAACCATGAGGCTTTTCACTTCCAACATCCTAATCCACCTCAATACCAAGGTAAGCCTTCTTAACGGCTTCACTGTTCATGACTTCTTCAGGCGTCCCCTCCGCGATCTTCTCTCCAAAATTGAGAACGATCACGCGATCAGCGATCCGGAAGAGCTCTCGCAAGCGATGCTCGATCATGATGATCGTTTTTCTTTCGGTCCTCAGTTTCTCTACGATTGGAATGATGCTGGCGACTTCCGCCATGCTCAGGCCCGAAAAAAGCTCATCGAGGATGAACAGATCGGGCCGAAGGGCCATACACATGGCTAACTCAAGCCTCTTCAGATATCCATGGGGGAGAACGCTGGCAACCTTGTATGGCACGAATGAATCTCTCTCGAACCCCACCTCTTCCAACAGGTCTATGGCTACTGCGTCTCGATCTCCATATTTGCCTCCTGCTAGCCTTTTCACCCGAGGCGAGTAAAGAGGTATGATCAGATTCTTGAATGCCGGCAGCTGATAGAACGGTTTTACCATTTGAAAGGTTCTGCCAATCCCCAAGTCCATAACTCTATGGGGCATCAGCCCCGTCAGATTCCTTCCCCGATAGGAGACTGTCCCTGAGTCGGCTTTGACAAAACCCGTGATAAGGTTGACGAGAGTCGTTTTTCCTGAACCATTCGGTCCAATGATCCCGAGGAGTTCCCCTTCCGGCAAATCGAAACTCACAGGACCGACCGCCTTCACCCCGCCGAAATGCTTGCTGAGGTTTGATGCCTTGAGAAGAAAACTCTCATTCATTCTTCAACCTTCACGAGCCGTTCAAACTGATGATATTTCCTGCTAATGTAGTGAAAAATCCCCTCCGGAAGCCCAACGATAAAAACCACCAGAAAAATGGCGTACAACACTATTCTTAATCCACCAAGGCCTCGCAACACTTCTGACAGGGGTACCAGGATAAAGGCTCCAACCATCGGCCCTGCAAGAGTGCCCATCCCGCCGACGACGGCGGCGGCGACGGGCAGGATTGAATAGTCGAGAGCGAAAACGGGCATGCCCACAAACATATAGGAATGGGTCATGAATGCACCGCAGAAGGCCCCAATGGAACTGGCAAGGAATAGGGCCTGAGCCTTGTACCAATATATGTTGATACCTGCTCTCATCACCGAGCGGTCACTGTCCCGGATTCCCCTCAGTACCAGCCCATAGTCCGAGTTTATGAGCCTCCTGAGACCGAAGAGGCATGCCAAAACAGCTCCAATTACGAGATACAGCTCGACCCAGATATTAGGAAGAGACGCGAGGCCGCTGATTCCCTCCGTTCCACCCAGGATTTTCGTTGCCTCGATGACACGGACAAACATCAAGGGGAGCACTAATGTGACCATGGCAAAATAGATCCCCCGTAATCTAAGGACCGGAATCAACAGGACGGTGCAAATAACCCCTCCACCAATTGTGGCAACGAATATGGTCAAAACAGGCGGCAATCCAAGCCAATGGTTTAGGGACCCCGCTATATATGCTCCAACTCCGAAAAACAAGGCCTGGCCGAGGGAGACCATTCCGCTGGAAACCAGAAGATCCCAACTCATGGCCAGCAACGCAAAAATTGCTGTCGAGATGAGCACCTTCTGCCAGTAAGTACTCAGAATCAAAGAGAGGACGAATAGCCCCACAACCGGAATGGCTCTGGGTGCCAACAGGTATAGAACCTCCCGGTATGAGAGAAGGGCGTAGATGTCTCCTGTACGGGCCTTTATGCCTCGATCTATCCTCTCTCGCCGATACTTCATCCGATCCTTTACCAAAATGCCTCCGATCAAAGGGGAGGATTTAGGTTTTACTGAGTGTGAGGAGAACACCATTGTTCCTGAACGACGTTTACAGAGGCGTTTATGCTAATAAGCTCTGGCGTTCTCAGGCTGTCTTTTTAGCTCACGAGTGCACCAACGTTAGGAACACAGGGTTAAAGGCGAAAGGTTAAAGGATAATCGATTTGCACTTCTTGGTCTTCTTTCCTTTTTCCTTTGTCCTTTTACCTTTATCCTTCCTTTGATTAACCTGTGAACCCTGACAAGGTCACCGCGAGAGCATGGGAGTGAAGGGACAATGGTGTTCTCCTTAAATCCTCTCCTCGAGTTCCTTTTGTTTGCCGAACAGCCCGGAAGGCTTTATGGCCAGGATGAGAAGGATAGCCGTGAGACTCACGATCATCGTCCAGTGGGTTTCCAAATAATTGGCCGTAAAGACCTGAGCATATCCGATGAGAAAACTCGCAAGGATGACCCCTCCGGTGCTACCCAGTCCTCCAACGATACAGACGGCCAGGGCATTGAGCAAAACATCGTATCCTTCGTCCACGGCAATGATACCCAGGGGAAGGATGCCGATCGCGGCCACAGCAGCCAACCCGGCCCCAAATGCGACACTCAGGGTCGCGACCCAATCTGAATCGATCCCGAGGGTCAGTGCTGTTCGTTCCTCCTGAGCGATGCCTCGGAAGGCCAGGCCGGTTCTCGTGTGATGGGTGAAAACCCATAGGAAGAGTGCCAAGCCCACACCGATGCCGACGATGAAAAGCCGCTGAAAATCGACAAAGGTGTTGCCGATCATCCATCCGCCATCCAAAAAGGTGGGAAGGGTATATTCATAGCCAATAAAACCGAGGTATCGAAATATCTCCAGGATGGCCAATCCTATCCCAAAAGTCGCAATGACTTCAGAGACCACAAGACCCCTGATACGAAGGAGGATGAAACGATAGAGGAGGGCACCGATGATTGCAGTCAAGAGAACAGACAAGGGAATAGCGGCAACGTAGGATAGCCCCACGTTGTTCATCAGAATCCAGGTTCCGTAGCCGGCGAAGACATAGAGTGCGCCGTAAGAAAAATTGGCAACGCCGCTAATCCCGAAAGTTAAGTTAAAGCCCAAGGCGACAAGGGCTAACATCACACTGTTAATGAACCCGTAAACAAGAGTTCCGAGCAGCATCCCAAAACCACACTTTCAAACTACCTTCGGAAATGGTCATGACCCCAGTGCAGGTCCCAATCTAACAAGGTGTCCCTGGGGAGTAATCGGAGTTGAACATGATTGGGGCTGTACCAGACGGCACAGCCCCCACGAAGTAGAAAGGTCCCTCACTCTTGCGTCTTACCCTGCATGGGCAATCTACTTGGCTGCCGTCATCCAGGCAGGAAGGGCAACCTTTTTCTCGGCAAGGGAATCTGGGAAAACGATCACTCTCTTTCCTCTTCTCCATTGAATGACGGATCCAATCGCCCCTTCACTGGGATCAGTCCCAAAGGTCACCTGATGTCCTTTATCAAAACGTATTCTGCCAATAGCGCCCATCCGGTCGGTTTTTTCAAGGGCGGCGACAAGATCATCGGCATTAAGGGTGCCTGCCCGCTCAATTGCATCGGCGAGTACGTAAACCGCGTCATAGGATGGGGCAGGGCCATGGCCAGACTGTAGCTCCCTTCCCCATCTCTTTTTATAGTTTCTCCAGAATTTCCGGGACTCTGGGACCTTCTTTGTAGGCATATTGCCGACCTCGAAAATAGCGTTTATGGCGCCATCAATCTTTTTGTAGAATCTTTTCCAGGCCTCAGGCCCTGCCAATGGTGATACAAATCCGGCCAGTATGGCAGGTGGCTGCATCTGACCCCACTGCCTGACCAGAATGCCACTCTGGGGCATATCGAAAATGGGAAGAATCACCTGGGCGCCCCCTTGACGCACCTTCATCAGACCGGAGGAGTAATCTCCGGAACCTGTTGGATAGGCTTCCTGACCGACGACCGTCCAACCCGCTTTATCGAAGTAGATCTTCTTCATCAATTGACCGGTGACACGCGCCCACGCGACGTCTTGGGGCATGATGAAGACCTTGTTGAATCCAAACTCCTTATTCAAGAGACCCATGGTTCCTGCTAGGTACTGAATGAGGTGCTTTGCATTGAGACAAACCCTGAAGATGTATTTATACTTGTCCGGGTCCTCGATGATCTTTTTTTCCGATGCCGGTGACATGGCGATGGTTCCTAACATGGGAACCTTGTATTTGGCGATGATATCCATTCCTGCCAATAATGCCTCTGAGCGAAATGGACCCACGACAATCGCATGAGGTTTCTTTTCGAGTATGATTTTCTCGAGTCCCAGCAGTGCCTCTGGCACCGGGACTCCTGGGGCTGCGTCCCGAAGATCGATTTTTTCAATTTGGAATGGTCGCATAACGCCACCAACGGAGACGCCGCCCTTGGCGTTGATTTCTTCAATGGCCAGGGTCATCGCATTGACGCTCTCGAAGCCCTCCAAGAACCCTAGTGAGGTCGGGACGCCGATGACGATAGGTTCAGCAGCAACGGCGGTGTGTGAGGGGTTCACAGCAAAAACGATAGAAATAACCATCACAAGTACTGCAAACGATGATAGACACCTCTCCTTCATAGCTCTCCTCCTTTTCTTATGGTTTTGAAAAATGAGAGATCTTAGCCGGCTATGTCTGAATTTGCCCCTTTAAAGGGCTCCCCTTTTGGGCGGTTTGTGAATAGCCACATCGCACCCTCTCGACATGGAACGACGGAAGTCTGGTACCACAGTCCATTCAGTTTTGTCAAACAAAAAAGGCGATTGTCTTGGTAATCTCCTGAAGGTGACTTGAAAATAGACTTCCCTGGTTATCGCCGGTGTCGGGCCATGGTATCGCCTCAATATTTCCCGAGTAGCCTTCGAGCGATGATTATTTTTTCGACCTCTTTCGTCCCCTCATAGATTTCAACGATCTTGGAATCTCGATAGAACCGCTCAATATTGTAGTCGCCAATAAACCCATACCCCCCGTGGAGCTGAAGGGCCTCGTCGGCCACGCGAACAGCCGTCTCGCCGGTGAACCATTTGGCCATAGAGATAAGATGGGGCTCCACCGTTCCCCGGTCGACGAGCCACGCCGCCTTGAGATAAAGATTTCGTCCAGCCTCGATTCGGGTAGCCATTTCTGCGATCTTAAATTGGGTGGCCTGAAAGGAGGCGAGAGGCTTTCCAAACTGCTGTCGTTCCCGAACATGTGTGATCGCCTGCTCCATTGCTCCCTGAGCCAAGCCGACAGCCTGAGCGCAGATGTGGAGTCGTGTGTGATCGAAGAATACCATAAACTGCTGGAATCCCTGTCCCGGTGTTCCGATAAGGTTCTCTTTTGAGACTCTCACATCGTTGAAAGATATTTCGGCAGTATCTGAGGCCCGGATGCCGAGCTTGTTTTTCAGTTTATTGGCTTCGAAGCCTTTTCGATCGGTCTCAACCCTGATTACACTGAACCGGCCATGTCGGGAACTGGACTGTGGCTCAGTCACGCAGAGAACCTGGAGGAAATCTGCAATCGAACCGTTGGTAATGAACATCTTGTTCCCATTGATGACGTATTCGTCGCCGTCGGGTATGGCCGTAGTGCTGACGGACGAAACATCGCTTCCAGCATCTGGCTCGGTGATCGCGGCCCCGGTGATAGCGTTTCCCTGAACAAGAGGAGGAAGCCATTTCTTTTTCTGCTCTTCTGTGCCGAACAGCTGGATCATCTCTGAGCCAAAAGTGGCAGACAGAATAGAAGCAGAAATTCCAGGGTCGACTCGCCAAAATTCTTCGTTAATCAGGCAGTGTTCCAGGAAGCCCAACCCGGGTCCCCCATAGGACTCCTTGATGAAGACCCCGACAAAACCGAGTTCACAGGCCTTTTTCCAAAGATGCCTGGGGAACTCCTCCGAACGATCACACTCCCGAGCCAGGTCCGGGAACTCTCCCTCGGCAAATTCCCTGGCAGCCTTTACAATGTCCTTTTGTTCGTCCGTTAACTCAAAATCCATGGGTTTACGTTCTCAGTGCATCGGCTCTTGGCATACACTCAAATCCCCTTTGAATTCCGACAGGTTTCCGTATTGTTCCTGGTCTAAGATAAAGGTGAAATATCTCACAGGTGGGCTCGGCACCCATTATAGGTGGCGAGAAAAGGTATGTCAAGAATGCAGTAAATCCGGTCGGGGTCTCGTGGTCAGCCCTCGGTCAAGAAACGGTGAAGAGAGGATTTCCTGTCCAATCACGTGCAGAAAAAGGTGGGAAATCCGCGGCTCATCCATACCGGTATTGAACACCGAATTCACCGCGGGGGTAGACCCAGGTGACGGAACCGTAGATGCACGCGATCATGCAGGTTCCACATTCCAAACAGCCAGCAAATTCGACCTGCATCTCTCCGCTCTCCTCGTTCAGCTCGTAAAGATGGGCTGGGCAGGAGTAGATACAGAATCGCTCCTTGCAGGTCTCGCACGTTGACTGGTTGAGAGTGATATGGTTCTCTGTGTCGTTTTTGAAGGCATCGACGGCCAGTTTTTCTTCAATCTTCATGAGTTCTCCTCGACCCATACCTAGAGCTGGTGCAATATTAGTTTACATCTATACTCCCCTGAGACTCCAGATGTCTTTGATTCCTCGAAGGGTTAAGAAGCTCTTTCGAAGCTCCCTATACGCAGTGGAGAAGAGCCTCTCTTTCGGTTTTTCGTCTATCCACATCAGTTTTTCGAAAAGATCGCAGATCGATTGGGGGTAAAGGGAAAACAACCGGTGGTTCTTCAAGATATCAACGGAAAGTCTGAATGTCTCCAGATCTTTGATAACCACGCTTTCATTTAGCAGTTTTTCATAGTGGGAGAGTGTGGAAGACGAAAAGTCGTTTTTCTCCTTGGCTCTTTTGATAGTCTGGGCGGCAAAGACGCCGGAGACCATCGCGTACTCCATCCCACGGACGGTGATGAGCATGTTGAGGCCGAAGCCAGCAGCATCGCCAACGAGGATCAGTCCATCAGTGTAGAGCTTTGGTTTCATATGAATGCCTCCCTCTGGAATGAGATGGGCAGAGTACTCAACCGTTTCACCACCGCCGATGAGTCTCTGAATCTCCGGGCGGGCCTTGAACTCATCGAGGTGCTGATACACCGCCTCACGGGGCTCCTTCCGGTTGAGTGATTCGAGACCGACGACCATGCCCAGGGAGAGGCTATCCTGATTGGTATAGAGGAATCCGCCCCCCATCATTCCCTTTGTGATGGTTCCTAGAAAAAGCTGGGCTGCTCCTTCATCGGGTCCCAAATTAAACCGATCCTCAATCTTTCCCCTGTCCAGGCGGATGATTTCCTTGAACCCAACCGCAAAATGCTCTGGTTTGAAGGGTCTCCTGAGTCCCGCTTTTTCTGCCATAAATGAGAGAACACCGTCAGCAGCGACAACGACGTCAGCTGGAATCTCCTCCTCTCCCGCCCTGACACCGGTCACTCTTCCCTGATCGAGTAACAAGTCGTCTACCCGTTTCTGAGGGATGACAAAGACGCCCTTCTCTCCAATTTTTTCAGAAAGCCACCGGTCGAATTTTGAACGAAGAATCGTATAACTCGGGTAGGGCGGTTGGGTTCCTCTCGCACTGTAATGGCAGAAAGACGTGGAGTTTTTCTCCCCCAACATGGTGAAGGTTTCTCGGACCACATGCCGCTCGAGGGGAGCGTCATCCCACAGATCGGGGAGAACCTTTCTGACCGGTTCGAGGTAGATTCTCCCGCCGGTTACATTCTTGCTTCCCGGGAAATCCCCTCTCTCGATTACAACGACTGTCAGACCCGAATCTGCCAATGCGTAAGCGCAGGAGAGGCCTGCCAATCCCCCACCAACAATGATGACATCAATTTTCTCCATAAGGTTGTTTCCTTAGGTTATGGGTATTTGTAATCCTCAATGACAGGACAGAGAAGTAAGGAGCAAGGAAAAAGGACAAAGGACAAAGAACACAAGAAGCAGGAGTAACAAGGTCAAAAAGACCGTCAGGTACTATCAATGAAACCACGTCTGGTTTTGATGAGACCGCTATTTATGGAGGATATTTCGTTCGTCTCTTTAAGCCAGGTCTTTCCAACCTCTTTCTCGATGTAGCCAATGTCGATACCAATGTAGATCTGAGACCGTAGTTCTCCGCATGAACCTTTTGCGTAGGATAGAAAGGTCAAACACTCTTTTTGAGATTCTCTTTCGAATCCTTCGGCGATATTGTTCGGTACCGATAACCCGGATCGCGTTAGTTGATCCTTGAACCCATAATCCTTCAAGCCCTTCAATTCCTTATATATCTGAGCACTCAGCCGTGCGGCCTTTTTCCAAACATCAAGGTCTTCGAATCTCATAGGAGCCTTTCGTCCTTGAACCTTTAACCTTTAATCTTTTTCCTTAAGTCTCTGCCTTAACCTTACCGATCTCCTCCTTGAGGATAGGGATGACCTGCATCATATCCCCCACCAGGCCGTAGTCGGCATAGTTGAAAATCAATGCATTGGGGTCGGTGTTGATTGCGACGACGGTCTTACAGGTTTGAATGCCGAGGACATGGTGGACCGCCCCTGAGACACCAAAAGCAAAATAGAGCGTGGCCGAGATGTTCTTCCCACTCTTTCCGATTTGATCGTTGACATCCCACCACCCGTTGTCAACCACAGACCGGGTGACTCCAATCGTCGCTCCAAGAACATCCGCCAATTCTTTCACCACCTTGAAATTGCCCGGATCCTTCAAGCCTCGACCGACACCGACGACAACGTCAGCTTCGGTCACATCGGCTTTTTCTTGGGTCGCCTTTTCCGTGCCCTCAAACGTCAGCCGGATGTCAGTCTCTTGGACCGAAACGTCGGCTCTGATGACCTCACCGGCCTTATTCACATCCTCCACAGGAAAGGTGTTCGGCCGAACCGTCGCCATCTGGGGAGATGAGTCCGGAATCGAGAGCTGGCAAAACACCTTGCCTCCATAGATCGGCCGTGTGGCGACAAGCTTTCCGTTCTCACCGATCTCCAGATTGGTGCAATCAGATGCCAAACCGGTCTCCAGACGCATGGCGACTCGGGGGAAAAGATCTCTTCCCATAGAGGTGGCCCCGGCCAAAAGAATGGCGGGGCCGTTTGTTTTGACAATGGTCGTAAGTGCTGACGCATATCCGTCAGCGGTATAATGTGCAAGTTTGTCATCGTCGATCGCATAGATTCGATCCGCATAGGTTTTAACACTCTCGGCTGCCTGGTCGATTCCTTTCCCAACAACGACAGCTCCGACCGTGCCGCCCCTTTCCTGGGCGAATTTGCACGCAGCCGATAGGAGTTCAAAACTCACTCTCCGAGTGGCGCCGTCAACCTGCTCTACAAATACCCATATCTCCTCGGACATGAGGGTCTCCTTTCAGGTGGTCTAGAGGACTTTTGCCTCTTCCTTGAGGAGTCTTACGAGCTGCTTCACATTTTCCGGGAAATCCTCCTCGATCATTTTGGCTGCTGATCTTTGAGGCGGGGGTTCATACTTCAGAATCTTGATTTTCCGTCCAGCTTCTCCTACCTCACTCGGATTCACCCGCAATGTAACCAAATCGACCTTTCTTACCTCAGCCTTCATGGCCTTCATCATTCCCGTCACCTGAGGTATTCGCGGCACATTCAGGCCCTTTTGAGCCGTCAGGACGGCCGGCAGTGGACAGGTCAAATGCTCTTTGCCGGCCTCGATCTGTCGAGATACGCGAGCAGACTTGCTGTCTCGGGCGATCTCCAGACCCAAAACCGAGCTAACATGGGGAATATCTAAGAGTTCCGCAACTGCTGGACCCACAATCCCCGCGTCGTCGTCCATGGCCTGTCGCCCACACAGGATCAAATCGTATGGTTCGGTCTTGAGGAAGGCAGCCAGAACCCTGGCAATGCCAAAGGGGTCGGACCCATCCAAAGCCGGGTCCGTGATCTGCACGGCGTCGTCCGCGCCCATGGCGATCCCCCTCCTCAGGGCATCGATTCTCTTATTGTCAACGGTTACAACCGTCACCTTTCCTCCTAACTTTTCTTTTAGTTTGACAGCTTCTTCGATCGCCACTTCGTCGAAGAAGCTCGTGAAGTACTTGTTTTCGATCTCGAGTTCTGACTCGGACTCGACCTTGACAATGGCCTCTGTGTCGGGGACGTACTTCACCAAAACGGTGATATTCATACCAGTCGCCTCCTGAACTAGTGGTTTACTTTTTCAGATACATCCTTCCCAAATAATCCTTCAATACCTCGTGAGTCCCTCCTCCATAGAGGGCATACATCGCGTTCTTCCAGTATCTCTGTGCAGGATATTCCGTGCAGAAAGCGTTTCCACCGTAAATTCGCATGGCTTCCTCCACGGCAGTTATGCTCATCTCGGTTGCATGGAACTTTGCAGCCATGCAGAGCTCGCCCAGTTCCCTGAAGCTGACACCACTTTTATCGAAGTTTTCAATCATCCAGGCGCACTTGTACAATTGAGTTCGAGCCGCCTCGTACCAGGCCCAGCAGCGAGCAAATTTCTCCCTGATGAGCTGGTACGACCCGATAGGATTGCCAAAAGCTATCCTGTTGTTAGCATACTCCCTGGCATCCTCCATGGCGCATTGGGCAATGGCTAGGGCACTCAATCCTGTCATGACGCGAACCTCATTCAGTATTTCACCGGCATACTGAAATCCCTTGCCCAATTCTTCACCCAAGAAATTCTCATCAGGGATGAAGACATTATCGAGTACCAATTCCCCGGTGATCGAGCAGCAGCCACCAATTTTATGGAGGATCTGCCCCGGGATAAAACCATCGCGATCTTCTGTTTTCTTCTCTATCAGAAAGAAATTGAGAGCCTTGAGACCTTTGGAGGGATCGGTTGTAGCCATGATGGTTGCGACATCGGCAAGGGGTCCTTGGGTCACCCACTGCTTCGTCCCATTGATCCGCCATCCGCCATCAACTTTTGTTGCCAGTGTCCGGGTACCTGCCAGGTCAGACCCGGACTGGTCCTCTGTAAAGCAGATGACGCATTTCTTTTCCCCTTTGATCGCAGGGACGAGGATCCGCTGCTTTAGCTCTTCATTGGCAAATCGCCCGATGAAGTAGGTCCCCATCAGAACCTGCATGGTAACAGCCATTGCAAATCCCAGTGAGCCTCTAAAGAGTTCTTCATAGAATATCATCTGATTGACGACTGGCTGATTCATTCCGCCGTATTTTTCCTCGTGGCGAAGGCCCAGCCAACCGAGAGAGGCGAACTCCTTCCACGTGTCTTCCGGCCACTCTTCAGTTTCGTCAAACTCTTGGGCACGAGGTATGACTAGGCGTTCGGTGGTGTCCCTGATGGTTTGTCTGAAGAACTCCTGTTCTTCAGTAAAGCTGAAATCCAGAGCCATGGTTTAGATCTCCTTTTTGATTTTTCCGCCGCAACCGCGGAGAGGACCGTTCCCTTCCAGGTGTCGTCTAATCTTGAGGTGAAACGTCCGCTCCCTCGAGTCTGCGGTTTGTCCCAGGCGGACGTTCGTCCAACCTGAAACTCGATGGGCCACATGCCGGGTAATGTTCTCTGGGGGTCTATGGTGAACGGACGCTGCCTAGAATGCGTTAGCGTGGTCACGAGTAAGTGCACTAGATAATCTGCCGGTCCTTGAGGTCTTTCAGCTCTTCGGTACTATATCCCAGGGTTTTTCCGTAGATCTCGTCATTTTCCCCCCCGAATCGGGGAGGGAAGCTTAGTTCAAATCTATTCGACTTCAGATACTCGGTCGTCACCGGAGGCGGAGAGAGGGTCAAGGTTGTCCCTGTCACCGGGTCCTTAGACCGAATAAGCATTTCTCGGATAAATGGATCCTCAGTAACTTCCTCGATGGTGTTGACCTTGGAGATAGGGATGGTGGCCTCAACAAAGATATCGATCCACTCTGCCGTGCTTTTTTTCTCCATTACCTGGCTGATTTCACTGTTCAGCCGGTCTACATTGGCAATCCGCCCTGCATTTCGCTGATATTCCTCCTTTGCGAGGTGTTTGAACTCTTCCATGGAGGTCAGCGTATTCCACTGTTTGTCATTGCCGAGGGCAAGATATGCGTATCCATCCTTGGTGGCGTAAACAGACACCGGTGCAAAGAACTCATGGGTGTTTCCTCTCCGTGAAATCTTCTTGCCGAAGCTTTTGGTGAGGGTGATCGGCACCGTTGACCACGAAACCGTGCTTTGAAACATTGAAACGTCGATGCGGCTTCCCTCTCCAAAGACAGCCCGTTTATAGAGTGCCTTCATGAGTTCCCCAAAAGCGTGTTCGCTTGCTCCCATATCGGCAAGCGGAATTCCGACCACCTGGGGGGGGCCATCCAGTTCCCCTGTCAACTCCATCAGTCCGCCTCTGGCCTGGAGGACGGGATCGTACGCTGCTTCATTACTGGTGGGACCGAAGCCGGTCAGACCAAGCCAGATGATGTCCTTCTTGATATTCTTGAGCCTTTCGTAATCGATTCCAAGCTTCGCGTAGTTCCGAGGGAGCTGGTTTGTGGCAAATATGTCGACCTTTAGCGTCGTGATCAGCTTCTGAAGGATCTCTTGCCCCTCAGGTGTGGAGAGGTCCAGAGTGAGACCCTTCTTACCGGAGTTGATCGCGAGAAAGTAAGAGAACATTCTATCCTCGTTGAGGACGTTTTCCCCAATTCGTCTATTAGGATCTCCATATACCGGGTGCTCTAACCGAATGACCGTAGCCCCCTGGTGAACGAGCCTCCAGGTCAGGTACGGCAACGTGGTCGCCTGCTCGAGAGCCAGGATTGTGATGTTCTTGAAAAGGTCGGCTTCCTTCATCGAATTGCCTCCATCGTCATAAACATAAATGCTTTTGTATACTGGCATTTACGGCTGTTTTCATGAGAAAAATTTCACTACACACATAACCCGACATGAGAGGATTGTCAACCTTTTAAAGGGGAGGGGGCTCGGGGGGATTTGTTCAAGGGCGATCAACAAAACCAGGATGATTTTGGGTCTTTGAAATAGCCCATAGTCTGAATCCGCGTGAGAAGTTTCTCCATGTCACGAAACTTAGAATCCAACGTATTCGAGTGGAGCTGTCTATTACGGAAGACGCAAAATATAAGTTTACCTGTTCGTCAAAGTGAGTTAATAAAAAGGGTAGTCCATCTCTAACGTGATGTATGGTGAGGCCTTAGAGGAAAACGGCTTGAGGAGAGGCTAACCCATGGATTTTGTATCCAGATTCATGGTCACGCGGTTTCTCGGTGCACCTGAAGAACCACTAAACCTAGAGAATCGGGCTCGGTATGCTATTTTCCAGGGCACTGTCAGTATTACTGGGAACATTGTCTTGGCAGTTTTGAAATTCATCTTCGGATGGTTGACGAATAGCATCGCCCTTCTCGCTGATGCCTTCCATACCGGATCAGATGTGTTGACCTCGGCCATCGTGATAATCGGCTTTAAAGTAGCGAAGCGGCCGGCGGATATCAAACACCCTTATGGCCATGGAAGAATTGAACCGATCGCGACTCTGATTATCGCTCTCCTCTTGATCTGGGCTGGGATCGAATTCGCTCATGCTTCTTACGATCGCCTCCGAGACCCACCTCGCGTCGCGTGGAGCTCAGTGGCGTTCATCCTCATGATTGTCTCCACGGTTTTCAAGGAATGGATGGCCAGGTTCGCACTGGCCATCGGCAAGATGATCGAGTCCGATCTGCTGAAAGCCGACGCGTGGCATCACAGAAGTGATGCTGGTGCGTCTGCAGTGGTGGCGGTTTCCTTGCTGGCTGCAGCTCTCGGCTACGAAAAAGTCGATTCGGTTTTTGGGTTTTGCGTAGCCGGGCTGATCATATACACCGGATTCGGTCTTTTGTGGTCGATGATCAACATTCTGCTGGGAGAGGCGCCGAGTCAGGATCTAGTCGATCGCATCATTAAGGCTGGCCTTTCAATAAGAGGGGTAGAGCACGTTCACGACATAAACGTCCATGATTATGGCCACCGGAGGGTGGTCTCTCTCCACGTTGTCATCCCCGGTGAACTCGAAACAGCTCGATCCCATCACCTGGCGAAGTTAGTGGAAAAAGCCGTCGGTGAGTCAGTGGACGCTTCGGCAGTTGTTCATGTCGACCCGTCCAGTTCCTCCCGATTGCGGCCAAGCAGAGAGATCGTGGAAGAGACCCTAAGTGAGATCATCAAGGCCCATTCAGCGATACTGCGTGTAGAAGGCTTGACGGTGAATCAATTACAAAAGACTCCCATGATTGAATTCAACATCGTCATGCAGGGGAGACTGAGCCTGGAAGAGGCGCACGAGATCGGTCGTCACGTTGCCGAGGATCTAAGAAGATCTATTGAAGATTGTGATGTCAATTTTCACATCGAACCGGCACCAGGCTCCGGATGAGCAGTAGCCAGTCTCGTCAAGGGGTTATTTTTGAAGTGGGAGAAGATGGTGACGGGGCACCCATCACACGAGACCAATCCATTCGGTCTTCAGCGGGGTCTGATATCGTGACACGTTTACTATTTCTTTGTTTGACTCGTGGCACCGTGGACAGATTCGATTGAACCTTCCAGTTGCTAGAAACCCTCGATCACACTTAAGGCAACTCTTCCTGGTTATTTGGAGACCTTCTCTGTTTTTTGCCCGGCGATGGGCTAAACAGTACCCGGTCTTATTGTTGCGTCTCAGATTTATACCGCAAGCCGCGCACTCCATTGTCGTCTCCTTGTTTTGATGTTCTCCTAAGGCGTCAATGCCTCCTGTTCCATGATTGAAGAAATGTAATCTCCCAGGTAGGTTCTGTCCTGGGTTGACATTTCTTCAAATCGGACCCCGGCTGTTAGTCTTTCATTGGGGGACCTGAACACATGGACCACCGTTCCCCTGCATCTGATCACCTGCGGATAAATGGCAATAGAGATTCCAAGATCCTCACCAGAAATCAGGCCGTAAGGCGTTACCAGTTTGGTGCCTCCCATGCTGAGGTCAACAGTCGTAGCAACCCTTGGCCGCGGAGAGATATCGGGGAAATAAAGGACAGGATGGGAAACCTCAATTCTCGGGTGCCTCCGCCTTTCAATCATGGGTTGGCCTTTGCGGCCATTAGATTCCGCTGGATGCTCCATACCGGTGCCCTGCCTTTTGTCCACAGTGAATCATCAATCGCCTTGGCTCGCACTTCAGAGAGCTGAGATAATCCTCCAATAAGCTCCGATCTGGGTCTGAAATTTCGATAAACTGAACGCCTGAGACATTTCCCTCATGGGGGTCGAATTGACTGTACACGATTCGACTTTCCAAGGAAATGGACCTCTGGCCCAGCACAACCTTCGAAGCCAGTCGTTCATTCCCGGGAATGACACTGTTTGTCTTTATCTTCATTCCTCCTAATCCCAGGTCTACTGTGAGCGTCAGGAAGTTCTTCCCCTGAAAATGATAAGACACGATCTTCTGGACAGGATATCTCGGATGGCTCCGCCGCATGGGCAAAAAAAGTACCACATCAGGGGACGATAGAGGTATTGGCCTATATGAAACAGGAGCGACATTCATTACGGGTTCTTCCCTCTGTTCCCTCTGATTGCGTAGGAGCAATAAAAGTGCCAGGACCGGTGCTCGGATTCGTCGAAGAATTACCGGTTTAATATCAATACCTTCGGCGTCAGAACGCGACTATTCCTCATCTAAAGTTGAAAGGTATTGCGTTGTGAGCCTTTTCAATAAGGAAATCAAAATTACAAAGATGTGATTATTCATCGACATCATTGACCCTGAGATCATTGGACGAGAAGCGGGCAGGGAGTCCGGGATCTAGAAAACTCACGGTTCCCTGATCGGTTCTAAAGGAAGACAGTGCGCTCACATGGATGACTATCGAGGTCGGGGAGATCAATGACGCTCAAATTCTCAACGGGTGGGTTTTTGGGCGCCGAACAATCACAGAAGCAGTCTTGCAAAGGACCGACTCTTCTGATCGAGAAATGAGGTGAGGCATGGTGTTAAGGAAAGGGAAAAAAACTCGGCAACGATGGTGGCCGAGTTCCTGAAAGCAGAACCATTGTCGAAGAAGTATTCCCTAAACCCGGTATGAACACAAACAGATGAAATCAGGATTTCTGGGCAGAGGTTTTGGTTTCTTTCTCTTTGGCGGGACTCGATTCTTTGGTTTTTTTGTCGCTTGATTCTTTGGGCTTTTTATCGCTCGATATTTCCTTTTTTCGGCTTTCAGAAGGGTAATCGTTGACGTAGAAGCCGGATCCTTTCAGAATGAAATTAGACGGGGAGAGAATCTTCCTTGCCTCACCTAAACATTTTGGACATCCGTCTCGATAGGTTTCGTCGATACGGTGGAAGATCTCGAAGATCTCATTGCATTTTGTGCATTGATACTCGTAAACGGGCATTTTGACTCTCCACTACCGCTATCTCATGGAATCGTTTCAGCTGAAATATCCTGATCTTAACTCGGTTTTGAGCTTCTTGAGAGCCTCGGTTTCAATCTGCCGGATCCTCTCACGGGAAAGGCTGAGGGAATCCCCCACCTCCTGGAGTGTCGCCGGTTCGTGGGTCATGATTCTTCTTTGTATGACGTATTTTTCCTTTGTGCTCAGGCACCCGAGGGCGCGGGAGATCTCTTGCCTTCTATGTTCCTCTTCCTCCATCTCACCGAGGAGCTCCTCTTGATTGGGTCGGTCGTCGGCCAACAGGTCAAGATGGGTGATGTGACGGTCTTCGGCGAGGGTACAATCCAAAGAGAAGTCTCTAAGGCTCATTCGTTGTTCCATTTCAGCGATTTCATGGTCCTTCACATCCAGAGCTTTTGCAAGAGCCTGAACATCGTCCTTGTTGCATGTCGTGGTCCTTATCGTTCTTTTCGTTTTTCCAAGGGTATAGAAAAGCCTTTTCTGGGTCTGGGTGGTGCCGATTTTTACCAAACTCCACGTCTTGATGATGAAGTTTTTGATATATGCTCGAATCCACCAAACGGCGTATGAGATTAGCCTGTATCCTCTATAGGGGTTGAACTTTTTCACCGCCATCATCAACCCGATGTTCCCTTCCTGAATAAGATCCAGGAGTTTCACCCCATAGGACCTGTATTCAAGGGCCACTTTGACAACAAAACGAAGATTCGAGGTGATCAGCTCGTGGGCAGCCTCAATATCGCCCTTTTCCCTGTAACGGACAGCAAGCTCAAATTCGTCGGTGGGGTTCAAGAGAGGAAATTTGTCTATTTGGTTTAAATATAGATCAAGTGAGTTCGTAATAACCGGTAGGTTTTGCATGGTTCTTTACTCTCCCGCACAGCCGAGGTTGAATCTAAAACTAAAAGATTAGCACTCAGCTTAGCTGAGTGCTAATAGATTTATAACAACAAAACTTTTTCTTTTCAACCCTTATTTTTATCTAGTTCTTAAAAGTCGTGAAGACTTTGGCCCCGATGATGGACATATTCCGTGAATGGGTCAGGTACATCGTTTTTTGCCGATTACGTCCGAGATAGGACCTCTTATATTACCCCTTCGGTTCGCATCGTTTCAATCGCCTCCGAGCTATAGCCTAGTTCTCTCAGGACCTCTTCGGTATGCTGTCCCTTAAGGGGAGGGGGGAGCCTCAGATGTCCAGGTGTTCGACTGAGTTTGGCTGGAAACCCGAGAGTCTTCATTTTGCCGACGGTGGGATGGTCCATCTCTAGAAGCATCTTCTGGTGAATCACCTGGGGGTCTCGAAAAACCTCATCCACATGAAGAATCGGGCCGTTAGCAACACCGGCCTGATCGAAGATTTTCTCCCATTCCTTACTGGTCTTTTCAGCTAGCTTCTCCTCGATCAGATGGGTCAATTCCGACCGGTTTGCAACACGATCGGCCACCGTGAGAAATCGTGCCTCTTTTGTCAGATGTTCGAGCCCTGTGGCCTTAGCCAACCGTTCCCACATGGCCTGGTTGCCCGCGGCTATGTTCATATACCCGTCTTTGGTCTTGAAGGTTCCGTACGGTGACATCATGGCGTGATCGTTGCCCTGGGGGTCAGGTCTCTCGCCGGTCCCGAAATACTTAGCCGCTTGAAAACCGAGGACGGCGACCAATCCCTCCAGAAGAGAAGATTCCACCCGTTGGCCTTCTCCAGATTTTTCCCTCTCGATAAGGGCCAGAAGGATCCCAAGGGCAGCGAAAATTCCACCCAATGAATCGCCGATTGCCACGCCGACTCGAACGGGACCGGTATCTTTCCATCCAGTCACACTGGCAAGACCCGACATCCCCTGGGCAATTGGGTCGAACCCCGGCCTGTTCTCATATGGACCGCTCTGTCCATAGCCAGATACGCTAGCGTAGATCAGTTTGGGGTTACTCCCTTTGAGATCATCGTAGTCGATCTTCAACTTCCGCTTAACATTCGGCCTGAAGCTTTCGATGACGACGTCTGCCGTGGTGGCAAGTTTCTTGAGAACCTCCGTTCCCTTGTCGGTTCGAAGATTGAGCGTCATGCATCTTTTGTTGCGATTGTTCAGGAGAAAGTAATAGCTTTCACCCTTCACGAAGGGCGGACCGAAGTCCCTCAGCATGTCCCCAGTCCCCGGTGGCTCGATCTTCAAAACATCCGCTCCAAAGTCTGCCAGAAACTGCGTACAGGAGGGCCCAGCCATTGCTGCAGTGAGATCAACGATCTTGATTCCCTCAAGGGGTAAACTCATCTTTCGATTCTCCTATTCTAGGTTATGGGACCAGAACAAAATCCTCCGTATTACTTACATATGATAGGGGCTTTGTCAACCGACCCTTCAGGAACAGGTCAGAGGGCCAAAGAGGGTTAACATGGAAAACCAACATAGAGGGGTTCCCTGAGTTTTCAGAAAAGGAAATTTCTAACGGCCACATGGTTCAAAGCAATGGGAGGGGGCCGTTTCCCAAATCCTTTAGAACGCTCTGACAATGATCTTATAAGAGCAATTCACCGGAAAGCGGGAAAGGACTTTCTGAGCGTCAGTCAAGATTTTTTCGCTAACAATATCCTAGCACACTGGACCTCTCCACAATTTCTCACAGAGCACACAGAGCCTCAGAGGGAACGTCCTCTGGATTGGCGAGAGGCCAATCCAGAGGAGATGACTTGGCCTAATTTTTCCTCTCAAGAAATTAGCCCAAAACCCTGGTCCATCAGTTTTCTCACTCTGCGAACTCTGAGAGCTCGAGCGATCCTGAGCAGGGCCGAAGGGGAGCGGGCGAGAGAAGCTGGTGCTTTCATGGAAGCCCGCTCTCACCTATCCTTCCTCCTTTTTCCTTTTTGCCTGAAAACTTCTTGAATCCAAGGGGGGTTGGCATATAGAATAGTCTGTCTGCAATAAGAACTTGGCGGGACAATCCAGCGTTAGAATCCGTGCCAAGTGAAGTGGGGTCCATCTGATGAGAAAAAACCTCAAATGGATCGTCATCGGTCTAATCCTCGCTTTTACCATAGGAATCGAGGTGGTCAAAGGAGGAGAGAAGCTACCCTGGGCGATCATTTTTGCCGCTGTGGTAGTTTTCTTCGTCCATTCTTTGTGGAGGGGAAAATAGGCCCCATGTTGCGAAGGATAGGGGGACGGCTTGGAAGGGCGATGCTCGAAATGTGGAACCTCGTGTGAGCCGGGAGATATGTTTTGCAGGAAATGCGGTGCCAGTGTGAGATCAATTCCGGCGGTTGAGGATCGAAACCGTCCTTTTGAGATGGACGTTCTCACCCTTTTCAAAACTCTGAGAGAATTTCGGGCATGGATCGATCAGAGCAAGAGAAAGAGAGTACGTTTCATGCGCGGCTACAAAGAGAAAATCGAGAAAGGGATAGCTCCAAAGATAGGGGAATTTCGTGATAAATACGGGAAAACCCAAGAAGGCAGCTCGCCCCTTTTTGATCTCATCCTTGATACATTTTACGCCCTTAGAGGTCCGGTTAGGCTTATGGAAACAGAACTCAGACCATCGGTCGGAATGGGCGTTTTTCTTGAACGATGGATGATGGCAAGTGCGGTTGAAAGCTATCTGAAAGAATGTTGTCACGAAGCCGATCGACATCTGGACGAGTTAGAAAAGGAGATAGAATCGGGCTCAGGGGGCTAGGGCTGACGGAATTAAGATCTTCGCTCGCTGAGGGTGGAGGCCCGCGTCGCTGCCGCTTCGTTTGAGGTGTGAGGCATTAAGTTTTCTGCCTCCAGACCGGCAGAGTCGATCATCGAACCTAATGCGAGGGAGTGGGGCACTTATCCGACTCCTGAGTTCTGTCTTTTGCTGACGGGTTGGCATGGAAGTTATCGAAAAAGACAAAACGATCTTTATTCACGGAGGCAAACCGTTTCCGATCAGAAAAATCCTAATCGATGGGTGCGGAGTCCTTGTTCTCGTGTGGGGGGTTTTTGCCTTTCTCGTCTTCTTCTCCGGCCGGTCTGGACGAGACATTTTTCCGTATTTCGTCGCGATCTCATTACTCCTCCTCGTCCCCATGCTTCTTGGCATTTTGATTCGGCAGTCTCGTTACCATAGAAGGATTCTCTTCGACGGAGAGAAAGAAATCCTCTTCCTAAGGGGATTATGGCGTGTGTGGCAAGTTCCCTTTGATCAGGTCAGAGAGTTTCAAATCGACAAGTATCGGCTGAAGAGAGACATTTTTCTCTACCGACTCAACGTTGTCCTCCACTCAGGAAAGACTCTCAGACTGGTTCACGATGTCCCCGACAGAGACGTGCTCGGTTCTCTGGGTAATAAAGTTGGGGAATTGGTGAGAAAACCCCTCAAGAAGGGTCCCTAAATGAGAGTGATGAAACAATTGAGTCATCCCTCATTCTCATGGTTCCGAGACCTGATGTCTCAAGACATGGGATCTGCGGTGATTTGGTGTTCATAACATCTCATGTCCCGCATGAGAGATCTCATATCTCCCATCTCACATCGCCACCCCCGTGACAAAAAAAGTGGGGTTCTTTCGAACCCCACCTCTTTAAGATCGTGTTAACAGAAAGTCAGCCTGCACTTAGCCGGCGTCGGCCCATGCCTTGAGTCCTCTCTCTTCTTCTGTCCCAGGAATAATATTATCGAGAGTCAAGCCGATGAGTGCACCAACCGCCATTCCTGTTTGCCCAACGGTTGTGATGATATTTCCAATCCACTGAACGCTGGCCGGCCACTCGGCCCCGAGAGGAAACTTGGCGAAGTACTCGGGCATGCTCAAGCCCATGAAAAACGCGAATCCGATGATAAACAGGTTCCGCGAGGAGGTCATGTCGCAGAGGACGAGGTTAGACAACCCCACGGCTGCGATCATGCCAAACAGCCCGCAGTACATCGCTCCCACAACAGGACCCGGCATGGTAGTAAAAATCGCCCCGAACTTGGTGACAAATGCGAGAACGATCATCACCGTGGCGCCCCATCTGACCACATGGCGGCTCGCCACCCGGGTCAAGCCGATGGCCCCGATATTCTCCGAATAGGTTGTGGAGCCGTTACAGGTCTGGAGCAGGCCAGCAATGAGACAGCCGATCCCTTCGGTTCCCAGGCCTCGACTGATCATGGAAGCAGTCGGAACGGGCGCCTCACTGATCCGGGCTGCCGCGTAGTAGTCCCCGATCGACTCAATCATGGAGGCAACGTATGCAGCCACCATGGCCAGCGCAAACGCTATGCTGAACTGTGGCGCTCCCCACTTGAATGGGACAATCGGCATGTAGCTGAGCCAGGGAGCGGCGGCCACCTTTCCCCAGTCCACGTAAGCTGGATGCCCAGGCCCGATAAAACCCAGCGCCGTGATGATGATGGCGATGACCCATCCAGTAACAATGGCGAGAAGGACGGGGAAGAGGAGGAAGATCCGTGACATTTTCCCGAGAAACTGGGAGTAGAGGATCAGGGCGATGATCGTTAATCCGGCGACGAACCAACTCCCTCCCATACCACCTGAGAATGCAACGGGCGCACCCACTTTGTACAGGGCCAGTCCGATCAGGGCAATGGTGGGTCCGATCGTAACAGGGCCGACGTACTTCTTGATCTTTCCTATAACGCCGGTCCATCCGAGGATGATCTCGAAAGCAGATGCAAGGATGATCGCACCAGTGATCTGTTGGATGGCGATTTCAAACCCCATTCCCTGTCCGACCGTTGCACCGATAATGACAAAGGCTGGCGGTAGGAAAGAGAAGGACCCGCCCTGGACGACAGGAAGCCTGTTGCCGATAGTAGACTGTAACCAAGTCGTGATACCTGAGGTGAGGAAGATCGTCGAGATGAGAAGTGCAGAATCTGCCGGTGGCATCTTCATGGCCCCAGCCAGCAGAATGGGAATCAGGACCGTGGCGCCGAACATGGTGAGATAATGCTGGACCCCAAGAAAAATGCTCTCACCGGTGGGTGGCTTATCTTCGATGGTGTAGATAATCCACTTCTTTTGTTCAGCCATGTTTGCCCCTCCTTGTTCTTCGAGAATTTATTGCTATGAGACCTTATTTTGTCCTCCTTCCTCAGAAGGACAAGCGGGTTTTCACCTCCTTCCTTATGGGGATCGGATCGAAATTCCTGGAAAAGTCCAGGTTGAAAAGACACATATCACTGAATTTCTCCGGATGTCAATTGTTTTTTTGGAGATGGGACCTCTCCTCGCTCACACCAGTCTCATGGGTTTTCGTTTGACATATCGTCCTTGCCCGGGTCGACCCAAGAACTTCCCCTCCTTGATGAGGACCCTGCCCTGAGCAATCACTACACGAGGAGCTCCCTTACCTTTGTAGCCCTCGTAGGGCGTATAATCGACATTTTGATGATTTGTCTTCGCCCTAATTGTGTATTTCTGTTTAGGATCAAAGACCACGAGGTCGGCATCGCTTCCCACGGTCACCGTTCCCTTCTCAGGGTAGAGTCCGAACAGCTTCGCCGGGGTCGTTGAGACAAGATCGACAAAACGATTGACGCTGATCCGTTTCTTGTTCACACCCTCATTGTAAATGAGGCAGAGGCGATTCTCGATTCCGGGTGCTCCGTTGGGAATCTGAGAGAAGTCTTTCTTCCCACGGTCCTTCTGACCCTTAAAGTTGAACGGGCAATGGTCTGTGGAAATTACTTGAAGGTCACCCGAGGCGAGGCCCTGCCACAGAAAAGCGTGGTTGGATTTGTCTCTGAGGGGCGGGGACATGACATACTTGGCTCCGTTGAATCCAGGTTCTTCGTAATTCTTGTAAGAGAGGATGAGATACTGAGGACAGGTTTCCGCAAAGGCAGGGAATCCATTGTCTCGCGCCTCTTGGACTTTGTCCAAAGCCTCTTTGCATGAGAGGTGAACGACATAAATCGGCGCCCCTGCCATCTGGGCGATCGCAATGGCACGTCCCGTGGCCTCTCCTTCTGCCTCAGGTGGGCGGCTCCTGGCGTGAAACTTTGGAGCAGTCTTCCTTTGAGTAAGAAGATCCTTGACCAGCAGGTCGATGATATCGCCGTTCTCAGCATGAATCATGACCAGGGCGCCTGCCTCATTGCACTTCCGAAGGATTTGGAAGAGGGCCCCGTCGTCTATCATCAGGGCACCTTTATAAGCCAGAAAGGTCTTGAAACTGGTGACGCCTTCCGCGACGGCCTTCGGGATTTCTTGGAGGATTCTTTCTGTGAGGTCACAAATGGCAATGTGGAAGCCATAGTCAAAAACCGCCTTGCCCCTGGCCCTGGCCTTCCATGCGTTGAGGGTCTTTTTCAGAGACTCTCCCTTCCCCTGGATCGCGAAGTCCACGATGCAGGTCGTCCCGCCGTGAGCCGCCGCAATGGTTCCTGTCTCAAAGTCATCGGACGAGAAACTTCCCATGAAAGGCATATCGAGATGGGTATGCATGTCGATGCCGCCAGGAAAGACATAAGCTCCTGTTGCATCGACCACCTCTTTTGCCCCGCCCGAAATTCTTTGTGCGACCTCCACGATCTTGCCTTTTTGGATGCCAATATCGGCACGATACGTATCGGTCGGTGTGATGACAGTTCCGTTGGTGATCTTAATGTCCATGTATTCCCCCTCCCTTCCGGGTATCGTTAGAAGGTATCTTTTGACACGGATTTAACAGTCTACTTTTTGCCTTTGGAATCAGGGGAATCCGTATTCCAAAGGCCCTTGATCCCACGCCTGGGGCGTGGAAAACCCCTCTCGTCGAAGGTGCCTCCTATCAAGACCTAGCTCGGACCGAGATGATGACTAAACCTGCACCCTCCTTTCTCGCCGAAGGCGGGAGGTGGATGCAACTGGGATGGAATGCTCCCATTACAGTTGCCCTGACACCGGTTCCTTCCCGTGGAATCCGCGTGCCCCCCAGGGGTCCGTGCCAACCAAATACCTTAAGCGTCCTTGATTGAAAGAATTATCCTGCTGTGGTCACTTCTTTCATAGCAACACAATCCCACACCGGGCAGACCTGGTAACAGAGGGAACAGCCTGTGCACTTCTCCTCATCGACAATGGGGATTCGGTCTTCTTTCAGGCTGATGGCCTGGTAGCCTGCATCTCGACAAGAAATATAGCAGATGTCACATTTGACACAGGTGCTCTCGTCCACGCTGGAGACCACCTTGTACTTTGTGCTCAGATCGGAGATGGCTCTCAGTTTTTTCTGAGCCAGGCCCAGCATGTCCTGTATAGAGGCGAAACCGTGTTCCTCCATATAATTGCTCAAACCATCTTTCAAATCCTCAACAATATTGTAGCCCCGAACCATGACCTCCGTGCAGAGTTGCAACGTCGATGCACCCATGAGGAGAAACTCTGCAGCGTCCTCCCAGGTGGATATTCCGCCGATCGCAGAGATAGGGACATTAACGGCCTGCCCAATAGCTGCGACAGCTTTGAGTGCGATGGGCTTGACCGCACGTCCGGAGAGCCCACCGTGGGCCGAGTATCCAGCAACAGCAGGTTTGGGCACAAAGGTCTCGAGGTCCACCCCAATAATGGCGGCGACAGTGTTAATGGCTGAAAGGGCGGATGCCCCATTTTCTACGCAGCTCTTCGCTGGCTGCGAAATATCGGTTACATTGGGAGTCATCTTCGCGATGATAGGGATCTTAACGACCTCGGCCACCCACTTGGTAACCATTCCTGCCAGCTGAGGATCCTGGCCGATAGCCGAGCCCATACCCTTTTCTGGCATGCCATGAGGACAGGACATATTGAGTTCAATCATATGAGCCCCCGCCTCCTCGACCTGCTTTGCCATCTCCTTCCATCCCTCAGGGTGGGAGGCATCATCCATCAAACTGGCAATGATTACATGATCGGGATAGGACTTTCGAATATCCTCAATCTCCTCAAGCCATACGCTGAAAGGCCTGTCGGTGGTCAGTTCGATGTTTTCAAAGGCGTAGATCTTTTTCGGTTCCTCTGGAGTCCCCGGGTAAGCAAGAGAAGCAAAACGAGGCTTCACATTGACAATCTCTTCTCTGACGAGAGTCTTGGTAATTGCCGCGGCCCAACCCGCATCAAAGGCTCGCTTGATCATCTCCCCTGTTGTGGTCGGCGGCGCCGAAGATAGAACAAAGGGGTTTTGAAACTTTATTTCACAGAAATCTACGCTGAGATCGGCTTCCTTGGCGATTTTCATTTACGAACCTCCTATTCTTGTTGGCCTTATCAAAGAATCGATCAAGTATTCTTGCCCGCAGTAAAAAGCACTAGCTCGAAAAAATCCGAAATTCGAATATCCCGCCTGAGGGGGGGGAACAATTCCTAAACGAAGTTTCGAACATTTGAATTTTGGAGCTCAAATTTGTTTCGTATTTCGTGCTTCGGATTTTGTGATCGTGTGTTGGTTTCCAGCCAAGACAGAAGGAATGGAAAAGGAATCCGGTATCAGAGGTTCTAGTCTAGCCCATGTTTTCCCAGAATGTACTCATTCATGGCAAGGGCGGCCTTTTTCCCGTCTCCTACTGCCCTGACAACCGTATCGCCTCCATTGACGATGTCGCCCCCGGCATAAATCCCCGGGATGGAGGTGGCCATGGTTCGATCATCTACCAAGATGCCTCCCTGGGGAGTTTTGCCTGCCCCATTGAGAATACTGGGCGACGCAGTCTGGCCAACGGCAACGACCACAGTATCAGCGTCAACGATGAATTCCGAATTCTCAACCGGTATCGGCCGGGGTCTGCCCGAATCATCCTTCTCCCCGAGTTCCATTCTTACATATTCGACACCTTTGAGCATGCCCCTATCTCCGAGGAGTCGCTTCGGGACACACAAGAACTCGAACGTCACCCCCTCTTTCTCAGCAAATTCAATCTCGTCTCGCCAGGCGGGCATTTCCCGATCTGTTCGGCGGTAGCGAATCGTGACTTTCTGGGCGCCGAGCCTCCTGGCGCACACAGCCGAGTCGATGGCCGTGTTTCCTCCTCCAATGACCTCAACGTGCTTACCGACCTCAAATTGGATCGCTCGATTTTCTATCTGAGCCACATTGATCTCTTTCAAAAGAGCAAGCCCCTGAATTGCCCCCTCGAGATCTTCTCCCTCGACAGCCAAACGGTGAGCTTCGCTCGCACCGAGACCGACAAAAACAGCCTCATACTTTTCTAAGAGGGCAGGGATGTTCTCAACGACAGACTGAGAGTGAATTCTGACTCCAAGGGCCTCTATGTACTCTACTTCGTCTTTGATCACGTCATAGGGAAGGCGATAGGGAGGGATCGCGTAGGTGAGGAGGCCACCTGCGAGTGAGTTGGTGTCAAAGAGGTCTACGTCGTAGCCCAGCCTGACGAGTGTTGCTGCGGCGGAGAGTCCGGAAGGCCCGCCTCCTGCAACGGCAACAGAAAGCTCCTTCGGTTCGAGCTTGCCCAATATCTTTGCTCCCTTTTGTCTTTCATAGTCTGCCACAAACCGTTGGAGTTTTCCGATACGGATTGCCTGCGCCAGTTCCGTACTGCTGCATTTGCCTTCGCATAGTTCTTTTTGAGGGCAGATTCGGGCACACGTGCCGGGGAGTATGTTCTCTTCCCGTATCACCCGGATAGCCCCACCGAAGTTCTTGTTGGCAATCTGTCGGATGAATTTTGCGACGTCAATCTCTGCCGGGCACCCCTCGTTGCACGGCGCGTTTCGACACTTGATGCACCGATAAGCTTCCGCAACCGCCTCCTGAGGCGTATAGGTCCTCTCGGCTTCTTCGAAGATCTTGTCCATTATATGGCGAGAAGTCAGGA
>CAYGBK010000054.1:0-30450 GCA_964348095.1 uncultured Thermodesulfobacteriota bacterium
GAGGTAAGGCCTGCTCACAGGTACGAGAAAACCGAGGGGCCAGATCCCCTCTTGACCCCTCGGCTTCTGTAGTTGGCGGGAGCGACGAGACTTGAACTCGCGACCTCCGGCGTGACAGGCCGGCGTTCTGGCCAACTGAACTACGCCCCCGTTAGACTGACTCGGTGGCCGATACCTCCCCGGACCTTGTACCTGGTGAACTCGAGACTCACTGATATTCCAGTTGGAATGAGCGACCGGTCAGTTTCACTATACGGAAAGTCGGTTACAATCTGGTAGGCGGAACAGGGATTGAACCTGTGACCTTCGGCTTGTAAGGCCGACGCTCTCCCGACTGAGCTACCCGCCCAGATGAGCCAGTTAAATTATAGCAGGTGCCCTCCTGATGTCAAGAGCCGTGACCGTTGACGGTTCTCAGGGATCAGCTATCAGTGCGGCTCCTGGAGAAGACCTGTTCCCTGATCATAGGAGCAGAGAGGTCCTGATTTGCCTACCGACCCGTGAAGGCAGGCTTCCTTTTTTCGAGGAAAGCACTGAGACCCTCAAGATGGTCCTCGGTCTCATACACCTGACCGTAGAACTGAATGTCTCTCTCGATGAGTTCATCGAGAAAGAACGTCCAGGCCTGATTGATAGCCTGTTTTGCGTATCGAATCGACGCCGGGCCTTCTGCCAAACTCTGTGCGAGGCCGATCGACTCATCCATCAGCCTCTCGTGGGACACAACGGTGTTTACAAGGCCGATCCTCTCGGCCTCTTGAGCATCCACCATCTTTCCGGTGAAAATCATTTCCTTTGCTTTTCCTATGCCGATGAGTCTTGGAAGCCTAATGTTCCCACCGTATCCTGGCATTATCCCGATTTTGACCTCTGTTTGACCGATCTTCGCTCGGTCACTCGCAATACGGATGTCACATGCGAGCGCTAATTCACAACCTCCTCCAAGCGCCCAGCCATTGATGGCGGCGATTACCGGCCTGTTCAGACCCTCGAGAAATCGGAGAATCTCGTTCCCCTTAGAAGAGCCCTCGAGGGCATCTGCGGGCGTGCGTTTTTTGAGAGCTGAAATATCGGCTCCTCCGACAAATGCCTCTCCAGAGCCCGTAATGACGACGGAGCGAATCGCATCATTCGACTCGACCTCCCTCAATATCTGGTGAAATTGATCCCAGGTTTCAGAATCGAGGGGGTTTCTCTTCTTAGGGTTGCTAAAGGTGATTAACGCGACTTTCCCTCGAACTTCACAAATAACCGATCGACTTTCCATCTCTTTCCCTCTTCTGATTGATCTTTTGGTGTTTCCCATCTAGTTAAAGTGTAGCGGGGAGAAAAGTGGCCGCAACATTTTGCTCCGAAATGGCTCGTCAATTATAGCACACTTACACTGAGCCCATTCTGGGTGCTGTCCCCTGAATTCTGTCTCTTTTCCATTTTGGACTTTGCATTAGGCAGGGATTTTTGTTAAGAATAAGGGTTACCCATTCAAAAGAAGTCAGAGAGGAGACCCGATGGCTGAGGAAAAGAAGAGCAAGAAGAAAAATAAGGAACCTGATGAAGAGAAGGCAGTAGAAGAAGAGGCTGGCGCCTCTGAAGAGAAAGTAACGGCAGAGACTGCTGAAAAACCAGAAGAGGCCCCGACTGAGGCAACGGCTGAAAGCAAAGAACAAGAGATTGAGGAAAAGCCAGAGACTCCTCCTGAAGAGGACGTGGCCAAGCCGGAGCTGAAAAAGGAAGATCTGAAAAAACCACTGGAGAAGATGACAGCAAAGGAACTCAGGGAGGTCGCCGCAGGGATTTCGAGCATTTCTGGAGCCCATGCGATGAAGAAGGAGGATCTCCTGGCTGCCATCCAGAAGGCGTGGGGAATCGAAGAGGAAGAGGCGCCAACGAAGGTCGTGAAAAAGGAAGTCGCTGCCCATATTGCGGAACTGAAAGCAAAGATTCGGGAAATCAAAGCAAAGCGGGCGGAAGCCCTTCAGAAAAAAGATAAGAGGATGGCCAAGATCTACCGCCGCCAGATTAGTCGTCTAAAGAAACGCACCCGCCGGGCAGCGTGACAAATCATGGACAGGTCACAGAAGAAAGCACATGGATCCTCAGAGGCCTTTTTCGGAGCCTCTCTGCGAGGTGCAGCAAAGTCCTGTGACTACGCGAATTGGTATGCCCAGAGTTTCCGTCATTGTTCCTACCTGTAACCGTGCCCAATTCCTTCAAGAGGCGGTTGAGTCCGTTCTCGGTCAGACTTTTCGCGATTTTGAACTCATCGTGGTGGATGATGGTTCCACGGACTGTACGCCCTACCTTGTCAAAAGATGGGAAGACCAGGTTCGGTGGATCCGACAAGAAAAACTTGGTGTGAGCCGAGCTAGGAATACGGGGATTCGAGCGGCCAGGGGCAGGTACGTCTCTTTTCTCGATTCAGACGACCTGTGGTCAAAAGGAAAACTAGAAATCCAAGTGGCTTTTCTTGATGCAAACCCACACTTTGGGGTCTGTTATACGGACGAGGTGTGGATACGCAAGGGGCGACAGGTCAATCCCAGGAAAATCCATGGGAAATACTCTGGATGGATCTTTGACCGATGCCTCCCACTGTGCATCATCAGTCCCTCATCGGCCATGATCCGTAAAGAGATCCTTGTCGCAGTCGGTGGCTTTGACGAGAACTTGCCCGTATGCGAGGATTATGATCTCTGGCTCCGTATTGCCTCTCGGTTTCCAATCTATTTTATCGATAAAAAGCTGATCGTGAAGCGAGGAGGTCATGCCGACCAGCTCTCCAACCGCTCCTGGGGAAACGATCGGTATAGGGTGCTGGCCCTCGAGAAACAGGTATCCTGCGATCATCTGACCTCTCATGAGAGAAGAGCCACCCTCGCGATGTTACGACGGAAGTGTTTGATCCTTGCCAGTGGCTGTCTCAAGAGGGGAAAGACTGAGGAAGGCATCAAATACAGGGACTTGGCTGAAAGATACGGACACGCAATGGGAGATGATGGTTAGATGGTAAGACGAACAGTCGGTGGCACAGGCCAGAAGAGCCGCACGAAGAGGACACAGAACAGAGGCGATGAGGGTCCTCTCCTTCAGTGGGTGAAACTTGCCGAAATCGACCGGTCTGATGAGCTTTTTGCCATGAGCTTTGAACCTGACTTGGCATTGCTGCGCGAGTCTGCCAAGCACATGGGAATTCTGGAACCCATATGGTTGAGGAGAAAAGCGGTAAAGCTCCAAATCATTCACGGGTTCAGGCGGTTCGATGTAGCCCAGACGCTGAAAATGAGGACGCTCAGGGCGCTCATATGGGGGAAAGATCAGATAGGTGATCGGATTGCCTTTGAGATGGCGCTCCATGGGAACATTGCGGCTCGGGGACTGAACGTAGTCGAGAAAGCCATGACCCTTGAGAAACTTTTAAGTCGTTTCGGGGTAATGAGAGATGAGGTCATTCGAACCTGGCTTCCCCTTCTCAACCTTGACCCCAATGAGAAGGTCCTGAACAGTTTCTTGTTGGTCAAAACGTTTTCCCTCGACGTTAAGAGGTATCTCCACAGCCATGGGGTGAGTCTCAATAACATCATGTTACTTTCAGAGTTCTCTCGAGAGGAGAGGCAAAGGCTCTGTCGTTTCCTCTCACGATTGAGAATTGGTGAAAACGTGTTGAGGGAGATTCTAATCCATCTAAGAGAAATTGCTCGACGGGATGGCATTGGGGTAACCGATCTCGTCTCAAACTCCAGGATCCAGCGTCTTTTATCGAATAATCGCCTCTCAGGCCCCCAGAAGATCGAGGCGGTCAGGAAGTTCTTGAAAGAGAAGCGTTATCCCAGACTTTCAGAACTTGAGGGCAAATTCCGCCTTTGCAAGAAAAGAATGGGCCTTCCTCCACAGATTGAAATCGCTCCACCTCCTTTTTTCGAAGGGGACCGATTCAAAGTTCAATTCCATTTTGGAAGTCAGCGGGAATACGAGGCCGTCCTGGGAACCCTCAATAAACTCTCAAAAAAGAGTGTTGGAAACCTACTGGCGATCAAAGGCTACAGAGATGGAACGGTTTGAAAGAATCCTTCTCGATAAGGCCGTGGCGGATGATGAGCGAGCTCGTTCGATACTCCTTAGACTCGGCGGTGTGCCAGTAGAAACAGTCGACGGAACAAGCCACGTCCTTCGCATAGCTCAATCCCTGAAAGATCCTCTCGGCCAGGGAAAAAGACTGCTCTTTCTCTCCTCCCATAAGGGGAGGATGGTGGGGATCTGTCCCGGCACATCAGGTCATATCTGCTGCGGCTACCGGATTCTCGACCTGATGTCGAATTGTCCCATGGACTGCTCCTACTGCGTTCTTCAGAGTTACTTGAATAATCCCGTGGTTACCGTTTTCACGAATCTCTCTGACCTGATTGATGAGCTAGAGATGGAGACAAATCGGCCTCATTCTTCCGTCTTTAGGGTCGGCCCCGGCGAGCTGTCAGACAGTTTGGCTTTGGATGAACTGACCCGTTTCTCTGAAGAATTGATCGCCTGGTTTGCCGATCACCGCGACACCGTACTCGAATTGAAAACAAAACACAGCCGGGTGGATCACCTGCTCAATTTCAGGCACAATGGACGGACAGTGGTTTCCTGGTCGCTAAATCCTCAAGCGATTATCGAAGCAGAAGAGCATGATACCCCCTCACTGATTGAACGACTCAAGGGAGCCCGGATGTGCCAGGATGCGGGCTATCCCATCGGCCTGCATTTTGATCCGCTAATTTTTGACGATTATTGGGAGAAGAAGTATCAAGAGATGGTGAACCGGATTTTTCAATTCTTGGACTCCAAAGGGGTGATCTGGATCAGTATGGGAAGTCTCCGATTCCCCCCGTCTTTGAAAAGGGTTATCGAGGATCGATTCCCGGAGAGTCGGATTCTTCTTGGTGAGCTATTCCCTGGGAAAGATGGAAAATTGCGATATCTAGAGCCCATAAGAGTCGGCATGTTCCAGAAGATGATTTCCTGGATTCGGGATATCGATTCGACCCTGTTTGTCTACCTGTGCATGGAGACCCATCCGGTCTGGAAAGCGGTCTTTGGGTGGAGTCCAAACAGCACAGAGGGGCTGATCGAATTATTCGACCGACGATGTCGAGACTTCATGAGGTCGAGTCGCTGAGAATCGATTCGAGAGGATGCCAAAGAACCGAGTGGTGCAATTGCTCAGGGGGGCAAGGGAGAATTCCAAAGACATGACTCGGCGAGTCAAGGCTGTCAGTTATTGGACGGTAGGGTGGAGATCGAGTGTATAGTTACAGTCTATCGAGAGCCGGTGGAAGACCTTTGTGAGTATCGATCTCCGTAGACGGGACATGCCAGGTAATAGCCCTTACGGATTGACTTTTCCTTCTAAGGCCTGTGTGATTTTTCTTTTGAGTTCGGAAAGATCAGAGGATTTTACGACGTAGTAATCAGCAGCAATGGACTTGAGATCTCCCTTGAACATGCTATAGGCAGAACACAGAATGACGGGTAGGTCATAAAATTTCTCTCTTATCACCTGCAGAAGGTCGAGGCCGTTATACTCCGCCATTTTGATGTCGAGAACGACAACATCAGGTTTTTCTTTTTCGATTTTTTCAGTCAGCTGATGTCCATTTTCCGCTAGGGCAACGTCGTATCCATCGCTTGTCAATTCCTCTGAATAGAGAAGCCTGATTGACTCCTCATCATCGACAATCATAATCTTAGTCATGGGTGCCTCCCTTTGTTTATGGTTCTGATCTTAAGCGTCGTCCCAACGCTTGATGAGATACGGTTTTGTCTCCTCAAAGACGATGCATTGATCCTCCACATACTGCTCTGCCTGCTCACTCGATATGGTCTCCACATTGTTCACATAACTCAGAACCCTTCCGTAGAAAAGGGGGTGTAGTGAATCAAGCAGATGTTCGGCTTTGTCACCTACCTTTTGGAAGGCAACGGCATAATCGAAGAGTATTTTTGCCCAGAGTTCAGTAGGGAAATCGAAATGGTCTAGGCCGATATCGGCCACTTCTGTCACCTTTGAGAATACCTCATTGGCTAAAACATCCTTCCATTGATCCCTAAAGGCTTCGATACCTTTGATGAATCGGGAATAAAGCCTTTTTTTGCTAATGCGTATTCCCTGGGTTGTTTCTGTCTCACGCTGGCCGAATCCAAAAATGGCTGTTGGTTTACTCCATTTGACGTTTCGCCATTTTTCTACGTAACGGGCCATCAGAGTGAATATTGTCCCCACCACTTGATTCCACACAGGTCTCAAATCTGCCGTTGGGTCTGCAGGTTCGGTCCCCGCGGGTCTGCCCATAAAGGACTGGCAGATTGGAATCCCTTGCGTGATGGCGAGAGTGATCATCCAGATGTCGATGCCGAGTTGTGAGATTCGGTCATCCCATAATCTGTCATCACTATAGAGCTGGGCTAGCCGGCCGGAGAATGCGAAGTCCCCCGCTATGGGCTGCCGTATACGTCTACCGTAAAGGGCCCGGGTCAAGGGGTACGCCAGATTATTGGTAACCATTCCGTCGAATTTGTCGTGAAGATACAGGGGAGAGACAAATCCGAAATTCCGGAACAGGGGGTCCCCGAGGTTCTTTATCCACCGAGGAGTAACGCTTACGGGGTCTCCTTGAACGACAATGACGGCCCTTGCGTCTAGTTCAACTGCCTTTCGGAACAGGTTTCGGAGACTGTTGCCTTTGCCCTGGACACCTTTGGGCGTTGAGAGATAGATTTTAGGCACTCTTGTTTCCACCTCGAAAAAGGTCTTTTGGGTGCCATCGTCTGAATGATTGTCGCAACTGATAATTACAGACTTTCGATCGGGAAAAAACTCGACCAGCCCCTCATCGACTTTTTCTGTTGGCGAGCCAATTCGTTTCGTCTCGTTCCAGGGCAGAATACCGACGACGATCTCCGCCTCTTTGACGTTGCTGGGATTTTCCTCATAGAATGCTCTCATGCCTTTGTAGCTCCTCCCATTTTGTCTAAGCCTAGAACATAACACAAACCCTTTGCAAGTCAATATTTGTGACAATCGAGTTTTCGAACTTTTGGTCACGGTGGCGGAGAATCTTGAGCGCGCCTGGAGCGAGCCGTAGCTTTAGTAAAAAACCTCTGGAAAATCAAAAAAGGGGGGGTGGCTCCAGTCAAGGCCAGACGATGATACCTCTATCCACTCGTTAAGAAATCCACCGGGGCTCTTCGGAACAAACTCACGTGGGAACACAAGTCCTATTGTAAATTTCGACTTTTTCTGTTATGGAGGAGGGAAGGGCAACACAATTAGGGCCACGATCGGAATTGACGGAGAGGCGTACATGAAGGCAATCATCCTCGGGGCCGGTTACGGCACCCGTCTCTATCCCTTGACGCGAGACACACCAAAACCTCTCCTCTTGGTTGGGGGGAAGTCGATTCTGGAACACATCTTGGGGAAAGTAAAAGAGGTCTCTGGCCTACAAAGCGTCCTGATTGTGACCAACGACAGATTTGCGAAGCATTTTGAGGAGTGGAACAGGGATTTCCAGTGGCGTAGCCCCATTGAAATCATCAATGATGGAACGACCACCAACGAGAATCGGCTTGGTGCGGTTGGGGATATCCATTTTGCCATACAAAAAAAGGGTATCGATGAAGACGTGCTCATCGTCGGGGGTGATAACCTTTTCGAATTTGACCTCGAGAAAGCAAGGGAATTCTTCGACGAAAAGGGATCGTCAGTTGTGGGTCTCTACGATATGGTCGACAAAGGGAAAGTTGCACGACTTTATGGGGTCGTTTCGATTGACGAGAAGTCAAGAATTGTGGGGTTTGAAGAAAAGCCTGAGAGACCGAAATCCGCTCTGATCAGCACAGCGGTATATTTTTTGAAAAGGGATGATCTGGAAGAGCTCCGGCGGTATATCGACGGGGGGAATCGTGCCGACAACCTCGGCGACTTCATTCGCTATCTCATAAAAAATAGAAACGTCTATGGGTACGTTTTTCGAGAAAACTGGTTTGACATCGGAAGTTTTGAACAGTACGACATGGCAAACGAGTATTTCTCTAAAGTCTCTCCGTAGGTTTCAGGTGGAACTGGATGGGTGGTTTATACCCTGCCACACCACAGCCCGTTCTCAAGTTTGAGCCTGACATATAACTCCCCACGTCAAAAATCCCACTGCCCAGCCCGGATTATTCATGAATCCCTGTTGGCTCCATGAACACTCTCCCGAGCCTGTCGAGGGACTTCGACTACGGCCTTTTCAGGCCTCCGCTCAGGGCTAGCCTTGAGTCCCTCGATTTCACTTGGGATCCTGAGCTTGTCGAAGGACAAGGTGCAAAGCACCCTGTCGAAACCCGCAACAAAGATTTTCAATTTGTGCGGGTGCTTACAAATCCTAAAGGTTCGTGAATAATGCAGGCTAGGTGTAAAACATGTGAGGTGTTCTAGAGTCATACCCACTTGGCCAGATCCGTTCCGCGCCCCAATGAGCTGAGCCCACGAATCATTCCTAGCGAGTTATGAAACATTTTCGGTAGATTTGAACCGTGGCCTCGGGCGTCTATCAGTTTGATCTTGGCTATGTCTGCGGACTTATGGTCATCCTCACCGTTGGAGCTTGAACCACTCTCGACATACTGGGTTCATAATAGATAGCGTGGCGTTTGGGAGAGAAACCAGATAAGAAACTCGCGGTAGGTCATTTTCCACACGGCGACGTTGAGGAGCTTGTCGACGACCTCTTCCCGGCTGGCAAGGATTCGCAGAAACAACCCTGGAAGGCTATGGAGGACCTTATTAAGATAAAAGGCGTAGCGAAGCCTCGCGCCAAAACGTTCATCACACCGCTGTTGGAAAAGCCTCAGGTCGACCCTGGCGTTACTGCCGTGAGCAAGGGCCTCTTCAATCGTCTCGGCTGCCAGTTTTCCTGATAGGATGGCATAGCCAATACCTTCCCCGACAAAGGCATCCACAAATCCTGCCGCGTCTCCAACGAGGATGATCCGATGATCTGTCACCCTCCTGCGGATTCCTCCGATAGGGAGGAAATGGCTCCGAACCTTCTGTCTGCCATCGAAGCCGTGTTTTGTCAGGAAGCCCCTCATCAAACCGATTGAGTTTCCAATTCGGCTACGGAGTCCACCAACTCCAACGGAGTAGTAGGTGTCGTGAGGAAAAATCCAACCGTAGCCTCGATGGGCTACGTCAAAATAGACGCGGATCTTTCCTTGGGTTCGTCTTTCTATTTCCTCTTGAGAGCTTTCGATTTCAGTAACAACGGTCATCCCGGCTTCCTTCGGCCCGAAAGGCCCTCGAATTCTTCTTGCCAGCCCTCCCATGGCACCCTCTGCGATCACAAGGCACTGACCTCGGATAGACCCCTTGTCGGTGAGCACTTCAACGTAATCGGGGCTGGTATGGTAGTCCTTAGCTTCAGTTTTGAGGCGTGTTTTGGCCCCTGCCTCTTTTGCCTTGCTTAGGAGGAAATCGTCAAAGGTCGGCCGTGAGGCCATGATTCCGATTCGAAAGGGTTTGTGAGCCTCAGCAGAATTCTGCTTGTAGAAAACACGACCTCCAGACAAATCGCGCTCAACGATGTCCTGGGGTATCTCGAAATCGAGGGTCGAGAGAGCCCATCGGGTCACTACGCCGGCACAGGGCTTGTACCTGGGAAATTCCTTTTTTTCAATTAGGAGCGTGTCGAGCCCCTTGAGGGCGCATTGCCGTGCAGCAGTGGTTCCTGAAGGGCCAGCACCGATGACAATGACATCATGAAGCTTTCCGCTCATGACGGAATCCATACCATTGTACGGCGGATGAAGTCAAATGTCTGAAATCTGCCCCCCAAGCATGACGGCCCCGCTGATCTAAAGGGCGGCCTTGCAGATGTTAGGGATTTCGTCTGCTGTGGCAGCTCGAGGTAAGAGAGGGACCATGAAGCGACTCGCCATGGTCTCTGATAGGTTTCTAAGATCCTATTCTCTGAAGCCATAATTGGACAAACCCGCGGATGATCCCACCTCTCCCCTCTACCGAATGAGAGGGCGGTGAAAATCATAACGAAAAGAGCATTCGTCCCTAAAAGGCGTGAGCGTATTTACCATCGAATCGAGCGTCTACCTTTGAACCCTTCCCGAAGTTTCTCCCCCGAGAAGGCTTTCCACCTCGTTTGATGAGATAAGGGGAAGGTCCCCGGGAATAGAATGCTTGAGACAGGAAGCCGCAACTGCGAACTCTAGCGCGGTTTGGTCACTGTCAAGATTAATAATTCCGTAGATGAGTCCAGCAGCGAACGTGTCGCCTGAGCCAACCCGGTCAACGATATCTCGGATCTCGTACTTCCTGGAAACGAGAGTATCATCCCTGTTGTTCAAAACAGCTGACCAGCCATTGTGATCAGCAGAATAACTCTCCCTCATGGTGATAGCTATCTTCTTAAGGTTTGAAAACCTCTCGAGGACTTTTCCAGTGAGCGCTCTGTATTTCTCTATGTCAAGCTTGCCAGAAGTCACATCAACGTCCGCTGTTACTCCCAGTGATTTCTGGCAGTCCTCCTCGTTTCCCACGGCGATATCGACGTATTTGATCAATTTTTCCATCACCTCCGGAGCCGCTTTTCCATACTTCCAGAGTTTTTTGCGGAAATTGAGATCACACGAAACAGTTACCCCCTTTTCTCTCGCCTTTTTTACTGCTTCGAGTGAAAGCTCGGAGGCTGAACTGGAGATGGCGGGCGTTATGCCAGTTATGTGAAACCATCCTGCGCCCTGAAACACATTATCCCAGTCGATATCTCCTGGGGAAGCTTTTGAAATAGCTGAGTGGGATCTGTCATAGATAACTTTGGAAGGTCTCTGGTTTGCTCCAGGTTCCAAGAAATAGATCCCCAACCTCTCCCCTCCTCTTACAATTAGGGATGTATCTATTCCGTGTTTTCTGAGTTCTCTCACGCAGGCCTCTCCGATTTCGTTCTCCGGAATTACGGAGACAAAGGCAACATCAAGCCCGAGTTGGGCGAGTCCCACTGCCACGTTCGCCTCCCCACCCCCAAATGTGGCTTCGAGAATAGGACTCTGGAGGAGCCTTTCCACACCCGGAGGCTTGAGCCTTAACATGATTTCACCGAATGTGACACACCTCTGCATTTTCTCCCCCTAAGGTGTCATATCTTTTTTTGCAAAAGGTGAATCGCAAATCCTGACACCATTTTTTCGACGTAAACTGAATGTAACCTTCCTTCTTTTTCCTTTGCAGTCTCGGGCATAATCGAAACGGATTTTCTATTGAGGTGAGCAATTGCTCTCTGTATGTTGTTTGTCGCTATGGCGATGTGCCCTTTATCTCCCAACATCGGCTTCTTGGTCACCTCAAAACCGGTCCCTGCGAAAACCGAACTTTTGCCTGGTTTCACTGGAAAGTGGAAAACTTCAAAGAGCTCATTTGCTGCTCCAAGGGCCTTCTCTTCACTTTCTTCGTTGATTCCCAAATGGGCAAACTCGAATCCGAGCAATTTGGAGACGGCCTCCTTGACGAGTCGAGTGATTTCGTCAAATCTTCCAGAAGAGATCAGATCCGCTTTCACCATCCAGCTCCCCCCGCAGGCATGAACTCGGTCGTAGGTGAGATAAGCGTTGAAGTTATCCGCGTTGATTCCACCGGTTGGAATAAACCTGATACCACTGTACGGGGCGGCCATGTCCTTTAGAAATCTAAGACCTCCTGATGCCTCTGCGGGAAAGAACTTCACTACCTCGAGTCCCCGCTCCAGAGCCATCTCCAGGACAGTCGGCGTATTCAATCCCGGCATCACCGGAATGCTACTCTCAACACAGTGGTCCACCACCTTTGGATTGAAACCGGGCGAGACGATAAACTTGGCCCCAGCATTAACTGCCCTCTCAACCTGGTCCACTGTGAGGACTGTACCGGCACCGACAAGGAGCTCAGGCAGTTCTCCGGTTAGGATCCTTATGGCCTCCTCAGCTGCATCGGTCCTGAAAGTGATCTCTGCCAGAGGTAGATCCCCGTGCATGAGCGCTTTGCCCAGGGGAATGGCATCATCCGCCTTGTCGATTTTGATCACCGGAACAAGGCCAAACTCACCGATTTTCTCCAGAACCTCGTCCATCAAAAAAAACTCCTTTTGTCTTCGTGAGAGTATTGATGCATGAGTATATTATTATCCTATCCCCATCTCTTGATCTGTTCATGACACTGGTCACAAACCGATCTGAGGATTTACACGGGTCTTAGGGTGGAGTCAAATGCTTCAGACGTTGCCAGGAACCGCAAGACCGAATTGACAAGACGCCTGTTTTCGGATTCCGGGGGTCGGGATAGAGTAGCTTTTCTGGAGGCCCTCGCGCAGGTGCCTCCTAGAAAGGGAATGAGACCCCAAACTCTTTACCCAGTTGACGAAGCAAGTTAACGTCCTGATCCCCCATCGGACATCCTTCTTTCTCTCGCTGCTTTTTGGTTTTCCATTCAGGCTCACCTGGGATGAGAATTTCGTCCACTTCCGGTGCCTTGGGTTGACTCTTTAGGTCTGTCAACAATTCATCCATCCGTTTTTTGAATTCTTCCACTGGGCAGAAGGCTGCAATATCGATGGCTTGAATATAATGGCCCATGATGGCTTTGTTCTCCCAATCGTCGAATTTCCGAACGATATGGGCGCCATAGGGCATACCCGTGAGCCGGCTCGAGAGAATCTCGATCATGAGGCTGATCGCATACCCTTTGGGCCCGCTCATCGGGACAACGGCATAGGCTTTAGTGGAATCGGTGACTGGCTTTCCGTACCGATCCACGGCCCAATGGGGTGGGATTGATTCCCCGGCTTCGGCGGCAGCCCTGACCTTGCCGAAAGCGACCTCGCTTGTCGCCATATCCATGCAAAACCATGGGTAAGTTTCGGCGGGTATACAACAACAGATTGGGTTGGTACCAAGAAATTTCTCTCGTCCGCCAAAGGGGATGACATCACATTCACCATCGGACATCACCAAACCAATGCAATCTTGTTTTGCACAATACTCTCCATAGTAGGCAGCCGCACCGAAATGATTAGAATTCTTAACCGACACAAGCCCAATACCGGCGTCCCGAGCAAGGTCTACCGCCTTTCGAGCGGCTTCGAGAGTCGAGAGCTGGCCGAGTGAGTAATCTGCGTCGAGCATCCCTACCCCGGCTCTTCTTTTCTCGAAGTGAAACCGAGGGGTTGGATTAATCAGCCCTTTCTCTAGGCGACGTGCATAGAGATCAGCGAGATAAATGCCGTGGGTATCTACCCCCCTCAGATTGGCCTCCACGAGGATTTCAGCAACTATCCTGGCATCCCTGTTGGGAACGCCGACTTTTCGAAAGACTTCCTCGCCGAAGGTCCGAAGATTATCTGCAGGAATAAGGTAAGACGTTTTCATGACTTTTTCTCTCTCGGATACCAACAGTTATCGTCAAGAATCTTGAAGATCCCATGCCCCTTACTTCTTGAAAAACTATTATGATATCAGGCGCCAATGAATGCCGAGGCCAGATCAAGATGCACAGCTAATCCTCTCATCCCATTCATATGGATGTAACGGAGAAACCGCCGTCCACCACAAGGTTAGATCCTGTAATGAAGCTGCCTGCCTTTTCAGAAGCGAGCAGCAGGGTTGCACCGACCAGTTCCTCCGGTTCCCCAAATCGCTTTGTGGGAGTGCGGTCGAGGATGGCCTTTACCCTCGACTCGTCAAGAACTCTGCGATTCTGCTCGGCCGGAAAGAAACCAGGGCACAGGGCGTTGACTCGAATCCCGTATCCGGCCCATTCACGAGCTAAATTCTGGGTCAGATTCCATAGGGCTGCCTTGGCGAGGCTGTAAATAAATGTCCGGCTCAAGGGGCGAATGGCGGCCATCGAGGACATATTGATGATGCATCCCTTCTGCCCGTGATCGATCCAGTGTTTTCCAATGAGTTGGCAGGCTAAATGGACCGCTTTCAAATTGCTATCCAAGAGGTTTTCAAAGTCCTCATCCTTGATGTCGAAGTAAGGAATTGGAGGATTGATGGCTGCTCCATTAATCCAGATGTCTATGTGCCCAAACCATTTAGTCACTGCAGGAATGATATTCGCTACCTGATTTCGGCGGGTCACGTCTGCCTTGAAATATCGTGCCTCATCGGCGGGGCTCCCCCATTCGCAAAAATGTTCCTCCGCTTTTTCCTGGTTCCGTCCTACCAGAACAACTCGGCAGCCGGCTCTCCAAAGCCCCCACGCCATTGCCCCGCATAGAACACCGGTGCCTCCAATGACCACGGCAACCTTGTTCTCGAGATTGAAAAGCTCTTTCAAGAATTTGGACGATTCGTGTTTCTTCAATTCACCCTCCGGCCTTTTTTTACCTCCCTGGCGGTTTTGATCAGCGACCAGCTCGAAAAATCCGAGGACCCGTCTGCAAAGCGAAAGAGATCAGAGCACGGGGTCTCCTTTGTTCAGGCGACGTTTCAATCTTAGTCGATTTGAGATTGTCAACAAGGTTTCTCGAAGAGAGCGGCATTACAAGATTCTGCGCAGGCTCGCTACCCAAAAAACCATTCCTCAGTTACGCTGTGTCCTCAGAATAGACGTGCTCCATATTAGCACGAAAGTGATGAGGGGACAACGAAACGCAGAAGGAATAGATTGACACGTCAAATCGGCTGGATTACAATGGGACGTTGAATGGGCCGGTCTTCAAAGGGGCGTCTGGCGAAAGGAGGTGAATGGGAAGAGCAAGGAATCGAAAGGGTCGTTGGACACTGTCTCAGAGGAGACGTGACAGAGAAAGGAGGGCGATGAATATGAAAAAAGTCGCATGTATCAGCTTGTGCGTGGCCGTCTCGCTGATTGCATTCTCCTTCAGTTCGGCAATAGCGGAACAGGTCAACCTAAGGTTTTCTGACTGGCATCTGACGGAAGATGTCTGGAACAAGTCACTGAATGAAGCCATGGAGATTTTCCATAAGAAGCATCCGAATATCAAAGTCACGCTTGAACCTGTTTCCTACAAGGAGAAGGAGACTAAATACACGGTGGAGTCTGCGGCAGGTAGAGCGCCGGATGTCTTTCACGTCCATGCCTTTTCCCTGCCGATGTTTTTCAGCAAGGGTTATGCGAAAGATTTGACGCCTTTCATTGAAAAGGAAGGACCAGGGTTCCTGGACGCATGGTATGAGTTGCCAATCGAACTGATGAAGTACGAAGGGAAAGTCCATGCCATGCCAGGTGACTACATGACAATGGTTCTGTTTTACAACACAGAGATGTTCAAAGCGGCTGGGCTCGATCCAAACAGACCCCCGAAGACCGCCGACGAGTTTCTCGAGTATGCCAAGAAACTCACCCGTGACACGGACGGAGACGGGAAAGTCGATCAGTGGGGATTCGGCACTGTTGGAGCCAAGAGCCCGGGGTTTCCCCTCAGATTTGGCCCCTGGCTCTGGAGCTTTGGAGCCGATTATCTGACCCCTGATATGAAACGGTCCGCCTTGAATACACCGGAAGCCAGGGAAGCCTTTTCGTTCTTTGTGGAACTCTACACCAAACATAAAGTTGTGCCGCCGGGGTTAACGGCCATGAATCCCCAAGAGGTTCGAACACAGTTCGCCCAGAAAAAAGTGGCCATGATCCTGGGGTCCGGATGGACACCTCCCATTGTCAATAAAATCAATCCCGATCTAAACGCCTTTGAGGTCTTGAAGGCCGCCCCGGCACCGATGAAGAGGAAACAGGCAACGGCTATCTGGTTGAGCTCATGGGTCATCAGCCCCAATACCAAGCACCCTAACGAGGCCTGGGAGCTCTCCAAATTCATTACCAGCAAAGAGATAGAGCTCAAGTGGTTCATGGACAACCGCGTTACCTCTTCTCGAAAGGATGTCAGCGGCGTCGCTCCGGAGATTCTAAACGATAAGTTTGCCAGTGTCCTCGCCTCGCAACTCCCTTACGGAAAGGTAGAACCTCAGATCAAACAATGGCCTGAAATCATGGACACATTCACGACGTCTCTTCAGGAAGCCATCGTGGGCATGAAGACCCCGGAGCTAGCCTTGGGTGAGGCTCACGAAAGGATCAGCGCCATCCTCGCAAGGTGAGAAAGCCGAGACAATCGAGGATTTAGGGTTATCGGAAAAGGGGAGCGAGTCGCTCCCCTTTTCCGAAAGGGGTGGCCCCTTGAGCTTTGGCATTCGGATAAAAGACCGGCACATGTGGGTCCTTTTCGTGGCCCCTGGAGTCTTGCTACTGGTTCTGGTTCTTGGTTTTCCTGCCGTTACAAGCCTCTCGTACAGCATTCAACCCGAACAGGCCGATACTCTCTCCTATACTTTTTCAAATTACACAAACCTCCTGAAAGATCCTTTTTTTGACAAAACCTTCTGGAACACAGCGATCTTCGTGTTTCTCAGTGTGGCGAGCCACTTGATTCTGGGGCTCGGGGTGGCCATGGTGTTGAACACCGCTCTTCCAGCAAAACCGCTGTTCCGCCTGATTGCTTTGCTCCCGTGGGTTGTGCCGGATGTTGTGGCGGGAATCATCTGGAAATGGATGTACGACCCCATCTACGGAGCTCTCAACGATGTCTTACTGAGAATCGGTTTGATTGCTTCACCCGTAGAATGGTTGTCGAATCCAAACCTGGCGTTGTTCAGTGTGGTTCTTGTTAATCTCTGGCGAGGTTTTCCTTTTGTGATGTTGATTCTCTTGGCAGGTCTTCAGGCTATTCCTCAATATCTGTATGAGGCTGCGGCAATTGACGGAGCTTCCAAGTGGCAACTTTTCTACCATATCACCATTCCAGGACTGAGGAAAATGATTATCGTTGCATTGGCGTTGGACACCGTCTGGGAGGTTCGACGCTTTGGCCTTATTCAGGCCATGACCCAGGGGGGACCGGGCGTTCTGACCGAAGTTCTTTCTACCTATACGTACAAACAGTATTTTCAATTCTTCCGATTCGAATATGCCTCTGCAATTTCAGTTGTCATGACGATCGTTCTCTTGTTGGTTAGTCTCCCTTATATTCTCATGATAAGCCAGGAAGAGTGATACCCATGAGAGTTTTATCCATTCGGCAAAAAGAGATTTTCTCGAAAACCATCATTTGGATTTTCTTGATCGTCGTTTCCATCTATTGTCTATTCCCATTCGTATGGATGCTCTCAACATCACTGAAAACCGAGGCAGAGGCATTCCGGATCCCACCCACCTGGATACCATTAGAATCAACTGTGGATAGCTATATTGGTATCTGGGTGAGAAAGAACTTTGGCATCTATTTCTTTAACAGTACCGTGATTTCGCTCTCTACTGCGATGTTATCGACTTTTTTTGGCGCGCTCGCTGGCTATGGATTTTCCAGGTTTATTTTCAGGGGACGGCGTTTTCTCATTGGCTTCTTTCTCGCAACCCAGATGCTGCCTGGGGTGTTACTGGTTGGTCCGTATTTCAGAATTCTCAGTAAGGTCGGTCTTTACGATACCCGTACGGGCTTGATCATTGCTTTTCTGACAATTTGCCTTCCCTTTTCAACCTGGATGATGAAGGGTTTTATCGACAAGGTGCCTATCGAGTTAGACCAAGCCGCCATGGTTGATGGATGTTCGAGAATGGGAACCTTTTTCAAAATCATCTTGCCAGTGGTCGCCCCAGGAATGGTTGCAACTATTCTTTTCGCTTTTCTTCTAGCGTGGGGGGACCTCCTTTGGGCGCTTTGTCTCACCAGCAGCGAACCAATGATTACCGTCACCTTGGGTATCGCACGGACTGTAGGAGAATTTCGCATCATTTGGCCCATGTTAATGGCGGGCTCCTTGGTGGGGGGGATGCCAGCGATCATTCTTTACATCTTCTTGCAGCGACTCTTGGTTCAAGGCCTGACGGCAGGAGCCGTCAAGGAATGAGGAGCTTGAGGAAAGGGAGGAAGAGATGATGACACTGGACGGTCGTGTCGCCCTGGTGACAGGCGCAGGGAGAGGAATCGGCAAGGCCATTGCGATGGTTTTCGCCCGTGAGAAGGCTCATGTTGTCATAAACGATGTCTGCTCAAAGGATGAATTAGAAAAGGTGGCCGCTGATATCGCTCCTTTCGAAGTCCGGACGCTAACGATGCAGGCGGATGTAAGCCAATCTAAACAGGTAGGGGAGATGATCCGTCAAATCGAGAAGAACTTTCAGAGGCTTGATATTCTTGTAAACAACGCCGGAATCATCCGGAGGGGGACAATTGAAACCGTTACAGAACAAGATTGGGATGACGTCATTCAAGTCAATTTGAAAGGAACGTTCAACTGCTGTCGGGCTGTGGTGGGGATTATGAAGCGCCAGCAGATGGGGAAGATCATAAACATCTCTTCTGTTGCTGCGAAAATGGGCGATATAACTTCAGCCCCGGGTTATGGGCCATCAAAAGCGGCTATTGATGCTCTGACGAAGACTTTAGCGCGACAGTTGGCGCCCTTCGGTATCAACGTTAACGGGGTCGCACCGCATGCGATTGCAACGGAGATGAGCGCCCAGTGGTCAGAGGAAAAAAGACGGTCCATTACCGAGGCGATTCCTTTGAAACGACTCGGCAAGCCTGAAGACGTGGCCGAGGCGGTTCTGTTCTTATCGTCAGATAAGGCCAGTTTCATTACCGGTGAGATACTCGATGTGAACGGTGGATTCTTTATGGATTGATGAGGAGATGCTCGATAGGATGCGTTGACGCCCCACGCTGAGCTAAACCCGGATTTCTCCAAGCGATCTCTCTGTTCATTCCAAGATACTCCTTTTATCATCAAACTTTGGTGAGAATGAGGTTCCTGAATGGCATTCATGCCCGGACGCCTGGTTGGTGCAACTTCGATCCGGCCATCAGGTGAGGGGGAGGGCGGACCCTTTCCCGCCTCTCGGATCAGCGTTGCACCAAATCTGAATTCTATTGTATAGATATACGAAGAGAGGAGACGATCGTGAGAGTGAGGCTCGCAAAAACTGCGGGTTTTTGCATGGGTGTTAGACGGGCGATGGACATGACACTCAAGTCGATTGCCCGGCACGAAACAAAGCCCTCGACTTACGGCCCGCTGATCCACAACCCTCAGGTTCTGGAATTGCTCAAGGAGAAAGGGGTTGAGATCTGCCGGTCTCCGGCCGCGATGGGATCAGAACAGCCTCTCATCATTCGTGCTCACGGAATTCCGCCGGAAACGCGAGAAGCGTTGAAGAAAAGAGGCGTCCTCGTTATCGATGCGACCTGTCCACGAGTACTGAATGTTCAGTCGATTATCAGAAGGCATAGCAAAAAGGGAGGCTTTACAGTCATCGTAGGAGATGCGAATCATCCGGAAGTTGTTGGGCTCCTAGGTTATGCTGGAAAGGAGGGAGCCGTCGTCAGCACTCCTGACGATGTGGAGAAGATCCCCCAAGGGAAAAAACTCTGTGTCGTTGCCCAGACGACCCAAAACAATGCGAGATACGAGCATATTGCACGACAAATCCATGAGAGATTTCCTGATGCCGAAATCTATCAGACAGTGTGCGATTCAACCCAGAATCGGCAGGGCGAAGCTGAAAGGATGGCTGCTGCGGTAGACGCTATGATTGTGGTCGGGGGGAAAAGCAGCGCCAACACGGCCCGCCTCACCGAACTGATCAGGGAATCGGGGACACCGGTCTTTCAGGTCGAGACAGATGAAGAGATCGATCCGTCATGGTTTAGGAGTTGTGAGGCCGTTGGGATTACTGCCGGCGCCTCAACGCCAAACTGGATCATTCAGCGGGTGGTGAGAAAGGTTGAGGATATCGTCCCGTATGGGGGAAGGGCAAACCTCGTTTTCCGGATCCGTCAAACACTCCACTTTCTGGTGGAGAGTGACCTTTATGGCGCATTGGCCGCTGGATGTCTGTCTTACGTGGCAACAAGGCTTCAGAACTTGTCCTTTCGCCCTGCCTATTTTGTAATTCCCATGGCTTATGTCTACTCCATGCATATTCTGAATCGATTCACCGATGCAGAGGCAGGGAAATTCAATGATCCGAGCCGGGCCGAATTCTACGAAAAGCACGGTCCAGTATTGAAGGGTGTCGGAATTGCCTCCATGCTTCTTGCCCTTGTGCTCTCCCTATCGCTGGGGCTTCCAGTGTTTTTGTTTCTTTTGGCCGCGTGCATCGGCGGGGTTACATACAGTCTGAGTTTTATCCCCTCAGGGAGGCTAAAGCGGGTGAAATATAGAAAACTAAAAGATATTCCTGGGTCGAAGACCCTTTTCATTGCTTTGGCCTGGGCGGGTGTGACCTCGCTCACAGCACCCTTGAGTACATCCTTTGCCCTCAACTTGAACCTAATTGCGACGTTTCTGACCATTGGGGCTCTGGTTTTGATTCGATCGGCCACTTTTGATTTGAGGGACATCCAGGGAGATCTCATCGTCGGGAAAGAGACAATTCCCATTGTCTTGGGAAAGCGGAATACCCAGAGACTGCTAATCATTCTTGCCGCCTCGACAGGCGTGGCCTTTCTTGTCCTGCCACTGCTGGGTATCTTGCCTTTTATCTCCTATGGATTGGCGATAGGCATTATCTACATGGGTTACTGCCTCTATGCGGTCTTCAGACGGGAATTTGTACGGAGCGAGCAATTGGAGATTCTTATCGATGGTGCGTTCGTTCTTGTTGGTTTGATCGTGCTCATGTGGGGGGTTGTCGGTCTTCCGATTTGAACCCTAACTCCCACTGTCTTGAGTCAAGCTGCCCCCCGGGAACATTGTGAGTGCCGCCACGGCAACCAGTGGGAGCAGGGCGGTCCACCGAGGGGTTTCAAACAGACCTATTTTTTCGGCAATGAGGCCCATCGGCGTCATCACGAGCCCTGCCACCCCCCATCCAAATCCCATCATCACGGCAGAGGTGATGCCAGAGCGGTGAGGAATTGCCTCTTGACCCATGGCGACGGTGACTGAATACGGGGACATAATGGAAGCAGAACCGAACGCGATGAGAATGAGACCAGCCAGTCCAGGCCTGACAAAGTAATATTGAAAGAGAGGGAGCGATAAGATCATGGAGGTCAATATTACTCTCTTCCTTCCCCATCGGGCAGCGGCCATGGCACCGACCAAGCTGCCACTAGACCCCATGAAGGCACACGCTGATAGAAAAACCCCCACCAGTGGCAGAGACACGCCCTTTTCGGTCAAAAGGACAGGCATGAAGCTCGCGATTCCGAGACGGAGAACCGATGTCACCGCAACAATGGCAAAGAAGAGTGCCAGAGGTTTGAGAAAGGCCCTTAGATCTCCGATCAATCCCTTCTCCCGATCGCTTCCCTTGGGCAAATTCGTGTAAGCGACATGCCGATAACAGAGTAAGACGCTGATAATCCCGGGAATTCCTACAACAAAGATGCTCTCCAACCCATATGAGGATGTCCACCAGGTAATCACCAAGGGGCCCACCGCGAATCCTAAGGTGCCTCCAAAAAGGAAAATGGAGATACCCAGCGCTCTCTTATGCCCGGTTGCTTCACCGACCACTGCCGCAGCCTGGAGATGAAAAGATGAGATTCCAAGGCCTGCAAGGAAGAGGAGGACAACGAGTGAGATGTAACTTGGAGACCATCCGATAAGACTTATGAAAAGGGCGGTGAACAGGGGTCCCCAAAAGATGAAGACCCGTCCATGGAGGCGATCGGAGAGCAATCCAAAAATCGGTTGCATGAGGGAGTTGGACAGTGAATAGGTGGAGACGAGCGATCCGGCAAGAGTCAGCGAGAGGGAAAGCTTTGCGATGATCAAAGGCAGAATGGGTGGGAGAATGCCGTTATAGAAATCGATCATGAAGTGGACGAAGGTCAGTGAACCAACTTGTTTTTTGGGGAATTCGGTTTGAGGCCGACTCGTGTCTGTCATTCTTCTCTATCACAGGCATAGGAGGAGATGAGATCTTTATTATTGGCCAAGAACAAGAAGCCTCCTCCACAAGGGCGAGGGGGAGTGGGCCCTCTTTCGGTTGGTCCGCAGATTGAAACACTCTATATTACGAGGGATTTATTTGTTTTTCTCCGCTTTTTTTGTTACAAAGAGATCTATTTCTTTGCGAGACCGTAGACTGTCCGAAACTCTCAGACGGATGATCTAGTCTTTTGTTTCTAATCTCAAGGGTGATTCAATGACGGAGGACGATCCCTTAAAGGCCAAGGGATGCAACCACAGTGCAGACATCGAGTACCGGTTTTGCCCGCTCTGTGGCCATACTCTCCAGACTCAGGTGATCAAGTCATTTGAACCTGAACGTTTAGTCTGCAGCGACTGCGGATACGTTTTCTACCTCAACCCGAAGGTGGCGGTAGGGACCCTGGGGACCTTAGACGGCAAGATCGTTCTTTTGAAACGGGGTATCGAACCGGCATACGGGCAATGGGTTTTCCCGGGAGGATATGTTGACCGTGGAGAAACTTTAGAGGAGGCAGCTATTCGGGAGACTCGGGAGGAGGTCAATCTTGAGATCAGAATTGAGAGCCTCATGAATGTTTACTCCTACCCGGGGCGGCCGGTAATCGTTGTTGTTTATGCTGTTGAGATTATAGGCGGTGAACTCGGCGTCGGTGAGGAAGCGATCGAGGTACGAACTTTCGCCCCGAAGGAGATTCCTTGGAGGGATCTGGCTTTCCCGAGCACGCGAGACGCTCTCAGGGAGTACATAAAGAAACACCTCGGCCGAAACCGCTGATCACACATGTGGTGAGGATTCAAAAGGGGGATAGAGTGCGAAACGTGAAGTCGTTTCCACCTTTGTTCTCCAAAACCTCCATCAATGATCTGAGACTCGGGGATGAGGAAGATTTCTCAGAAGCGTGAAAACCATTGCTGGACTGGCATCGGCGCGTTTCGCTCGCCACGGACGGCCTGGTTTCTTCCTCGGGCCTTGGCATGGTAGAGGGCCTTGTCTGCCAAAGAGATGAGAACGTTGACGGTGTCGACCTCTTTGTCGGTAGTGCCGATTCCGATGCTGACGGTGACTCTCTCTGAACCCTCCCCGTTTGATAGGCGATGATTCTCTACTATCGCTCGGAGCTTCTCTGCTATCGTTTGTGCCCTCTCCGAAGCGGTTTCCGGCAAAATGATCGCGAATTCTTCTCCGCCATAGCGGGCCACAATATCATTCTTCCGACAGCTGGATTTCAGAATTTGAGCAATATCTCTCAGGACAACATCTCCAGTCATATGTCCATGGTTGTCGTTAAAAGCTTTGAAGTGGTCGATGTCGACCATGAGAAGTGAGAGGGGAGTGGAATTCTTCTCCGATTCCTCAAATATGTCATTGATTTGATCCATGAAATAGCGGTGGTTATAAACGCCCGTAAGGCCATCGGTTTTGGCCAGAACCTCTAGCTGGTGATTCGCCTCACGTAGTTTTTCAGACGTCGTATTAAGCTCATTGCCGATTTCCTTATACAAGTGCTTGATGTGCTCGAGATCGTCCACAGATGACTCCAGCTCTCTATTTCTTCTCTCAAGTTCATCTTTGGCTGTTTCCAAGGCCTTCTGCTTCTCTTGGCTTCGACGGTGAGTATCCCGGGCGAGAATCACTCGCTTCAACCTGAATTCTGCCTCCTCTAGGCCGAACGGTTTGGGTAGGAAATCCGAGGGACCGGGGTTGATGAGTCCGTTGGACTTTTCAAGGGACTGACCTGTAAAGATAAAGGAGATGTCTGAATCTGCTTGCTGGAGTCTCAAAATTTCTTTTGGCTGAAACAGGGAAGCTTCGGCGATGACGAGCGTGAAGTTTTCCTTCTTAATAAGACTCAGTGCTTTGGTGGGATCTTGCTCTACGGCAAAGTCGCACCCTATCCGTCCCATGAGCTGTGACAGGAGTGCCCTCGAAGGCTCTTCTCCATCGACTATGAGGATTTTTTCCTTTTTCATGTCAGGGTTATCCTCTGCCGGATTTCAGGCCCCAGTTTCGAACGGGAGCGAGAGCTTGATAAAGAGATCGTCTTATTAACCTATGTGCTGCTACCCTTGTTCGCCTCTTTTGGTGACGTGTCGTTGAAAGGACAGCACAGGCAGACCTAGCAAAGTTGATGCCAGGTATGTCTGTCTGGGGTTCACGCCCCGTGCCGATTCGAATGGCGTTCAATAACGCCGAAAAGAGGGGTCCGTTCCATAGGAAAGGAGTCTATGGAGTCGGTGGAGAGATACTCCTCCACTTTCTTTCTGAGGAACTAGCTAATCGTCACTGAGAAACGCTCCTTTCGCTCTCTGAACAAAATTTCTGACCCCTTCTAAGGCTCGGTCCTTCGATCTTCCAAACTCTCCCGCCAAAGGCGGGATCAAACAGGGGAAGCTCGCCCCGTTGGGGACACTCCCTTCGCCAAGAGGGGTAACCCCAGAAATTTCGTAATGTTCGCTCAAGGACATTTCTCAGTGACGAATGACTGTCATCGGCCTCTTCCGTCCACTTGAAGATCTTACCGAAGGCCTTTATGATACTGAAAAGGGGTAGAAGGCCAATGGAAAAAGAGGCAGATGTAGTTATTGTCGGCGGTGGTATTGTGGGGGTCTCGATAGCGTATCACCTTGCCATGAGGAAAGTGAAAAAACTCGTTCTCCTCGAGAGGGGGCATGTCGGGGAGGGATCGACTGGACTCTGCGTGGGTGGAATAAGGACGCAGTTTGCCACCGACATCAATATCCGCTTCTCGCTGGAGAGCTTGGATTTCTGGACTCATTTCGAGGAGCTCACGGGCATTGATCCAGAGTTCAGGCAGGTCGGATATTTGTTCCTGGCCACCCACGCTGAAACATTGAATCGATTTCAATGCCATGTTCAGCGACAGCGGTCTTATGGTTTCCCAGTCGAATTACTTGAACCTCGGGAGATTCGTCGCCGGTGGACCTTCTTGCAGTGGGAAGATCTGGTAGGGGGAACTTTTTGCAGCGTTGACGGGTATGCCGGGCCTCATGAGGTCTTGACCGGGCTGGTTCGGGTGGCTCGCCAACGGGGGGTCAAGATACATGAAGAGACAGAGGTGGTTGGTCTTATTATGAGAGGCGGCAATGTGCAGGGGGTAAAGACCAAGGCTGGCGACATTAGGGCCCCGGTTGTTGTCAATGCGACAGGTCCGTGGGCGTCGGATATAGGACGGATGGCCGGTATTGAGATTCCGGTCAAGCCCATCAGGCGGCAGCTCTTTGTGACGGCTCCATTTGTTCTGTCAGATCAGGCCATTCCCCTTGTCATAGATTTTGACCGGGGTTGGTATTTCCGGCAGGAAGGAAAGGGCTTTCTTCTGTCTGGTCCGATCGACCAGGAACCGAGTTTCAGAACCACGATCGACCGGCAGGCTATGGCAGAGACCGCTGAACAGGCGATGAAACGCGTTCCAGCATTCCAAAACGCCCAGATCACTGGCGGGTGGGCAGGCTTATACGAAATCTCGCCTGATCATCATGCTATCCTCGGCCCAGTTCCAGGGTTAGAGGGGCTCATCTTGGCTAACGGCTTCAGTGGCCACGGCTTTCAACATAGCCCTGCGGTGGGAAAGGCTATCGCCGATTTCATTACAGCGGGAAGGGCCTCGAATGACCTGTCGTTGCTCTCTATAGAGCGATTCGAAAAAGGGATGACCATCAACGAACCGCTCACCGCCTTCAAGGAGTGAGAACCAAGAAGCTCCTCGACACTTCGAGGTTGAAGAACCGAGGATGGGAAAAAATCTAGAAGAATTTTCGGTCTGGGATGACGAAGAAATATGTAACTATTGATAGGGCAGTCAGGTCCCGCGATTCTGACAGATCCTAGATGTAGTTGGCCATCATCGATTTCAGAGTCTCTTCGACATTCCCCGATCCCTTTTCATTTAGTCGGCTGATGGCCTGCCCGACTCTGACACGGGTCCCTTCGTCTCGGAGGTCATCGAGACGGCGATACAGGCCAGCCCGTCGGCCGACTTTGAAAATCAGCCGCTCTTCAGCCGGTAGGGAGGTGTAGCGGTCAATGACGGCAAGGAGTTTGTCCTTGTCGTGGGGAAACTGGCCTTCAACCTCCTCGAGAAGGTTGAGGATGTGGTCACTTGCCAAATAGCTCTGGATGCCGTTGAGGTGTTCGATAAAGAGGCGAATTTCATGAACCACGTCATCATCGCCGAGGACTTCCATCTCACCTGATTGCACTTTATGATAGAGAGCCATGTCGGACCGGACATATAATGTTCGAAGGCGAATGTAATGGGGATTGATCTGGTTGAGCACTTTAGCTGTTTCAATGGCATGTTCCCGAGTCCACTTCTTCCCTCCCAGGCCAGGCATCACATACTCGCTGAGAGAGATTCCTGATTTCACAACTTTTTTGCCCGCTTCCACATGTTCCTTTTCCGTGACGCCTTTTCTGATGTATGTGAGCAAGGGGTCATAACCTGTTTCAAGCCCCACATGGATCCGAGAAAGGCCTGCGTTGTAAAGGGCTTTCAATTCTTTAACGGTCTTTCGAGCCAGGCTCTTTGACCGGGCATAGCTCGTAATGCGGTTAATTGTTGGAAATTTTTCTCTCAAGTATGAGAGGACAGCGATAAGATCTTCGGTCTTCATCTGGAGGCTATTCGCATCCTGGATGAAAACCTGGGTACCTCCGAAATAGAGCCACGATGCAACCGATCGGTAGCTGTCGCTGTACCCGGAATACCGATCAAATACGGTTCTGACCACCTCGTCGTTGACTTCACCGCCACAACCCTTGCGCCAGGACAGTTCACCTATTTCGTCGGCAATGTCCCGGGCCTTCTGGATGTCTTCCTTGATTTCGTCAACCGATCGAATCTGGAATTTCTGCCCTTTGTAAGTGTGGCAAAATTCGCACCGGTTCCAGGGGCAATTACGAGTCGCTCGGATAAGGAGACTCTTTGCCTCACTTGGAGGACGGATTGGTCCCTGTTCAAACTCAAACATAGAGCTTCCTCCATACGAATAATCATATCATGGGGGAGGCGTTTTTTCATCCTCCTCCTGTCTTGCCCGCTCGAATGGGGCCAAAAGGACGTCTATCAAAGCCATGCTTTGGTCCAAATATTGCAAGAAACGTTTCCCGTCCAAGAAATCTTTTCGCCGGGCGTTCGATGAGGCGGCCAGGACGGAACCTGAACAGAGTCGTCCAAAAAAACTTGACTCTGCCTCTTTTCCAGTGATATGAAGACATCCAATATGAATAAACCTGCCAAACTGCACGGGGTTGCCTACGGTCTCATCTGCTTCTTGACGGTTTTTATGCTTTTCTCGTGCACCAGGGTGCCTCTCAAAGGAGTATCACATCAGAGTCCCCAACAACCTCCCGAGGTCAAAGCCCCTGCGGTAACAGAGGGCAGTCCGGATAAGGAGCAGACGACACTGTCATCTTCTCCAGGGACAGAGCTGGACGAGGAATGGATAGCACTGTCTTGGGAGGATACGAATGATTCACCAAACGCTCAAGAAGGAGAAACGGATGATGATGTGCTTGCCCTGTCCGAGTTGATACACATCAGTCCCGCCGGAGAGGAAGACAAAATCGACAAGGGTGCGGGCCAGGATGATCCCAACATTGAGGTAAAAAACAATCAGGCTCCAATTGTAGAAAAGGAGGAAGAAAGCAGCGACCAGGCCCGGCTATATGATGCCATAGACTTTCTTCAAAAAGCTCAGGAGCTGTGGAAACAGGGGAATCTGGAAGAGGCAAAAGGGGCTTTGGATCATGCCTATCAATCCATACTTGAAGTTAAGGCACAGGGAGATCCTGAAATATTACAACAGGTGGATGATCTTCGTTTTCTCATATCAAAAAGGATCCTTGAGATCTATGCGTCCCGGTTTAATGGGGTCCAGGGGAATTACAATGAGATTCCCCTGGTGATGAACGATCACGTCCGTGCAGAAATAAAGAGGTTTCAAACTGAAGAGAGGGATTTTTTCCTCGAGTCCCATGCACGATCGGGCAGGTATCGTCCACTCATCTTGGAGAAGTTGGAAGAGGCGGGTCTTCCCCTCGACCTGTCCTGGCTTCCCCTTATTGAGAGTGGTTTCAAAGTAAGAGCCCTCTCTCGGTCCCGGGCCTTGGGGCTCTGGCAGTTTATTCCCTCAACGGGCTACAAGTTCGGCCTGAAGAGAAACCAGTGGATTGATGAGAGAATGGATGTGGAAAAGTCAACCGATGCGGCCATTCTCTATTTAAAAGAACTCCACGAAATTTTTGGAGATTGGACCACCGTGTTGGCAGCCTACAACTGCGGTGAAGGTACTGTCCTCAGACGGATTCGGGGGCAGTCGGTTAATTATCTCGATGATTTCTGGGATCTCTATGAAAAACTCCCCCGAGAGACGGCGCGGTATGTCCCCAGATACCTCGCTGTTCTTCATATCATTAAGAACTCGGAGGAGTTTGGATTTCAACTCGACGGATCGGAACCTCCAATTGCCCACGAAGAAGTGGAAGTCCCCAAGCGGGTGAGGCTCCGGGACGTGGGACGACAGATAGGGGTATCAGAAACTGACCTAGTCGAACTGAACCCGGAGCTTCGATATAAGGCCACCCCGGTAGGTTACGCCCTCAAGGTTCCACAGGGAAAAGCCGAGGTACTCTTGGCCAACCTCGATAAAATTCCGCGATACAAGCCTCCCAAGAGACAGTACGTCTATCACCGGGTCAGGGGTGGTGAGACGCTCTCCCAAATAGCCAGACGATACCGAACGTCGGTCCGCTCCATTGCCAACGCCAACGGAATCATCCAGCGAAACTTCATCCGTGTTGGGCAGAAGCTGAAGATTCCGGTGCGTTAAGGCCCCCTAATCGCACATATCACTGATCAGTATTCAGCACCCGGCATAATGAACCGAAATACTGGGTCCTTGAGGACCTAGGAAGACTTATCGGTGCCATCCCCTCGAAAGGTCAATACTGAACCCGGAAAAGTGACGGCAACCTATTATTTGGATACAGTTCCGGTAACGAGGAGTTTGCGGTGGCCATAATAGTCGGTTGCCACATAAAGGGTGCTTAGGATTAGCGCTATCGAGAGAAAACCTCTGGCCATTGTTGTCGGGTCTTTAAGGGCAAATAGAAAAACACCGACCCCGATGCAAAGGGGAATGATGATTGCTTGTTTGAATCGGTCCTTGATTCTCTCCTCCATGCCCATACTGGAGATCCACGTGTCGAGCCCTTGAGAGGCGAAATCGAAGGAGACAATGAAGATGGCCATCCACGACAATGCCAGCACGTAGTAAAGCATGGCCAGGGCGATAATTGGGATGAGGAAGCTACTTATCAAACGGAAGATGAGGAAGATGGGTTTCTTGTGAATTTCTACCCAGGCCGAATAGGAAACCATGAGGTATTGAAAGCCCGAGACATAGGTGAACCCAAGGATAACCATCATATAGAGAAAGGCGCTCCACTGAGGGCTGAACAGGACGCGAATAGATAGGATGTATGAGAAACAGGCAAGTGCTAAGAAAACCCGGTGGGAGATACTCCGTTTTCGAATCAGGCTAATAATCGCGATCACCACAGTAAAAAACACGGGGAGTGAAAAGAGAAATATGACCCAACCCTTGTCAGAGATCAGATGGACGAGAAGGATAAAGGCCGCGCCAGACATTTGAATCGTCGTCTTTGATTTAGCAAGCTCTGTGACGCGCAGTTCAAGTTTCCTCTGGCTAAGGAGACGGCGAAACTCCGTGATAAGAAACTCCCGGATAAAAAGAAGAACGACAGTCCACAGAGGTATATAGCCGAGGTAAATAAAAGGTATGTAGATTACGGCGACGAAGATCTTGTCGGCAATTGGATCGAAGAAGGTCCCAAACGGGGTCGTTCCATGACGTCTCGCCAGAACGCCGTCTAGGTAATCGGTGAATCCGAGCAGGGCGAAGAGAAAGAGGGCAACAAACTTGGCTGTCGTCTCTCCATACAGAAGGATGCAGGGAATGGGCAGACTGATTACTCGGAAGATGGTTAGCTGGTTCGCAGTAATTCTCACACGTCTCTCCCCTCATATGGCCCAGGCTTTTGGTGCGTCTTTGCCCTTCCCAAGAGACCGTGGATGGAGTTTATTTTCTTATTGATGGTATGGACTTTACAAAAAGGATAAATCAATTCTTACTCCCAGGCAATGTTTTGTTTTGTCATTGTTCCAATGGTTCCTCATACAAAGAACATTTCCCCTCCTAGAGAGATAACACAGAGTCTGACACCGGAATTGCTGGCAGCGGTGTTTCTGAGTCTTCGGCCTTTAGAAAAGCGTCTGATTTTACATAAGATTCCCGCATTAGTGCTGAGAGATTCCCCACTTTTGATTTGACAAACCATCGTGTGATCGCTATTTTAGTTGGCGCATTGTAGTGTGGGTGTTTTTTGGGTGGTAGTGAGGAGGTGATCCTGGGGTGAGGATTCGGGTTGGGATAGTG
>CAYGBK010000055.1:0-38919 GCA_964348095.1 uncultured Thermodesulfobacteriota bacterium
GCGGCTCCCTTGAAATAAAGACCTGCCTCATAGAGGGTTTCGGCAAGGGGAGTCCACGTGTCGGCCTGAATCTGCCCGATCGCATTGTGGAGGTCAGCCCGGTTTGGAGGGGTCATGTCCCTCACCTCCCTGAGGATGTGCCCTCCTTCGTCGGCATTAAAAATCATCGTTCCAAATCGGACACCGTACGTCGTATTAACGTAACTTTGTATAGTCCCTTTAGCCACACCGAGTTTGGACTGACTCGAGGGAGGACTCGAGGCAAGAAAATTCAGGTAATTCCCTGTTCGGAGATACCGTGTCTGCTGGCCACCGCACGTGGTATCGATCTTTATTTTTCCATTGTAGAAGCCTTCGGTTTGCAAGGCCGTTCTTGCCTCGTCACAGGAAATCTCAGCCACGGAATCGCGAAACACATTGTCCCAAGTTCCCCGCCACCGATGATAGACCGTTCCTGTGATATAGGTTCCAGGATAGTTCGTTGCAGGATCATAGGTTGCGCTCGGTAGAGGATCGTTCATGCTCGACGAATTGTCAAAGATCACGAGGATGTTTGGCTCAACTCCACTGCTGGTGGTGTAGATATCGATGTCCTCAGCGAATGATGATGTGGTCAAGGACAGGGAAAAAAGGATGAGTAGACCAAACAGAATTCGTCGTCGTCCTCCTCCAGCCTCCTTGACGTTTTTCAGAAAAAAGCGTTTTCCTCCGTAACCCATTCTCATCGTTCCCCTCTATTGTTTTTCGACCACCCAAGAAAAAAACCGGCTATTCCGAAAAGCATTCGGAAAGCCGGCTTCTCTGTCGCGGCGTCGTACACCCCACTTCCGGCAGACAGACTATACCTGCCATCTCTCAGTGGGGTACTGATTCGCTCCCCTCATTCCGGCAACCCGGCCGTCTCAATGACCGACAGAGGCTCAGATTCCTCTCTCTGGTCTCGAGACCCGTTGGCTTTCCGTCCCATCCTCACGGATGGTTTGGCTTTTTCGGAACCGCGAAGACGCATTGCGAATTCGATGCCAAAAAGACCTGTAAAATGCGGTCATACTCTGTCAAATTTGCAGAAAAAGATAGGAGTTTTTACATAGTGGACGTGAATTTTTGTCACCGAACCTCAGGAATCGAAACCAATAGAAAGAGGTCCTAACCGAGGGGATTGTCTCACTGTTGACCAGTTGGGGCTATCGGTTTCACATGACGGAAAGTTCTTACGGAAGAAATCGCAAAAGGTTCAGAGGGCTGGGGGTCCGTCTTTTTAGTAATAGGCGGCTTTCTACGTGCTCCTCAGACCAAGATAATCGAGGGTTGCCTTCCAAAAGGCTATGTCATTCGTCCTCTCCTGATAGAGCTTGGCATTGATGATGGCAATGCCCGCGATTTCAGCCAGGACTCTAGCAAATTGGATCTCCTCCTCCCTAAAAGGGGTAGAGTTGGACGAATACAAACGAAGAACCCCCCGTACCCTCTCTTTGACTGATATGGGCACAGAAACCATCGAGGTAATGCCTTCCCGATGTGCTGCATCAGGATATTGGATTCTGGTGTCCCGTCGCGCGTCGGCTATGTGGACTGTTTCTCCCTCTAGAGCTTGGGGGATCGATTTGTCTATCCTTAGCGGGCCCTTGGCAAGATACGTATGGCTTAGCCCAAAGGACGCCAGCAACTCCAATTCTCCCGTCGTCATGTTCAACCACAGGAGGTTGCAACCCTTTACGAGCATCGCTTTTCCAATTTCCCTGGCAACCTTTCCCAGGGTCTCTTCCATTCCCGTGGTCGATGTGATGGTCTTTGTCAGTCGATAAAGGGTGCGAAAGTAGTGGTAGGACTTTGTTCGGTCAATTTCACCTTTTAGGACACCCTGGACGGGGTATTTTACGAGGGTGTTCCCGGATTCATATTCCAAGCCGCCTGCTTTCAGGAGTTCTGAAAGTTCGGCTCCTCTAGCTTCAAAGATCCTGGCGTTTTCAATGGCGATAGCACCAATCTCCGCAATCGCCGATACCAGCTGCAGCTCATTGTTGGTGAAGCGCCGCGGTTGAGCGGTGTATATTCTGAGAACCCCGAGGATTTGGCCTTTCACGATCATGGGCACGGAGAGGATGGAGGCGATCCCTTCTTCTTTTGCCTCGTCCTTGTATTGAATTCTCTCGTCTTCAGGTGCATTCTCGACCAGTACGGGTCGCCCGCTCAAAGCATCGGCAATACTTCTATCTGCAGCAACAGGACCTTTTCCCAAATATCTCTGACTGAGGCGATGGAAGGCCACAAGCTCTAGCCGCCGGGTGTTCTCATCCAGAAGCATCAAGGCACTCGCCTTAGCATCAAGGGGTGAAACGAGTCTCTTGGCTATCAAATGAAGGACCGTCTTCGAATCAAGCACCGAGAGCAGGGCCCTACTCACCTCATGGAAAACCTGAAAATACTCTACCTCTCTCCCTCTCATGCCAACGCCCTCAGCGTCTCAGCTGATCCTTTGATAGCTTTCGTTGTTTGCGATCCGACCTGACGCCCAGCGTGCCCCCCCTCGGCATTGCTATTCTTAATAGAAACCTTCTTTGTTGTCAAGCTGAACGACCTCGGCCTCTCTGACGTCTCCTCCTTGAAAAGAGGACTATCACCATATCCTCTAGGATCAGGGGCCGATGCTCTGGCACTCAGTCTGGCCCAAAGCCCGGTCAATGAGGCCTTTTATGTTGAGATTCCTTTCGACCTTTTTCAGTTCCGGGGGTGTCGACCGGGTGAAGGGCTGCCTTGGCATCAAGAATTCGCAGCAATCGTCATGAGGCTGAATGGAGATCGGATAGGTATGAATCTTTTTTGCGAGTTCGATAATCTCCTTCTTATCCAGTCCGATCAACGGTCGAATCACTGGCATTTTGACTGCATCTTCGACTGTGGTCAAATTCGAGAGAGTTTGAGAAGAGACCTGGCTCAGACAGTCCCCCGTAACAATGGCTTGAGCCTTCTCTCGCCGGGCTATGGCCTCAGCGAGTCGAAGCATGAATCTTCTGTAGAGAATAATCCGGTAAGAAGCCGGAGTGGCACTGGCCACCTCCCTCTGAAGGTCGGCAAATGGCACGACATAGAGCTTCGAAGTTTGGCGAAAACGACTTAGCTCTCTGGCAAGGTCCATGACTTTTCGCTGGGACGCTCGATCGGTGAAAGGAAAACTATGGAAATGAACAAAGACAATGCGGCACCCTCTCTTCATTATCCGGTAGATCGCCACCGGAGAGTCGATGCCGCCGGAGATTAGTCCGACGACCTTTCCACTGACGCCGACAGGCAACCCACCAGGTCCAGAAACCCTTTTGAAAAAGACTAGCGCCCGGTCATGAAGCCATTCCACGCAGACACGGAGGTCGGGGGTGCTCAGATCCACCTGTTTTCCAGTCTCTTTCTGGACAAAACTCCCGAGGTCTTTGTTTATCTCGGGTGAGGTGAGGACAAAAGCTTTGTCGCTTCTCTTCGTGTCAATGGCAAAGGATTCGTAGCCGGCCCGGGGTAGGTGCGCTCTGAGAAGCGCTTTCAGATCGCTCAAATCGCACGGACTCTCAAATGCCCTGGCGAAGTAGGAAATCCCGAAGACTCGACCAATCCTTTCCACGACACCATCCCAAGGGCAATCCGCCCCTAGGGTCACCAGGATCCTCCCATAGAGCCTTTCGGTTTCGACCGATCCCAGTCCGGCAAGGGCCTGCTTGATATTTTTCATCAATTGGTACTCAAAACGAGGTCTGTTTTTCCCCTTGAGACCAATCTCGTCATAGTGGACCACGATGGTGACACGATTTTCCATTCGCCCGCCTGCCCAAACAGATTCTCTCTCATTATTGCCACATCTGGATGCCCCGTGCAATCCACACAAAACCGGTAATTCTCACAACACATATTCAGTTCGTTGCCAAATGTCCGAAGGGTTCCCGCGCCGGCGAAAAACCGTTTGATTTTTCAAAAGCCTAGCTGATAGAATAAGAGCGCTTCTTAGTTAAAATGCCAACGGAATTCTTTCTCTCATATCATCCGAGGAGGGAGTCGTCGATGAGAAGGATATTACTTTTTGCTCTCGTATTCTATATCCTCGTTGGCCATAATTCCACCACGGCCATGGGTGAGAAAAAGAAAGCTCCGCTCCGAGAGGATAAGGTCACCTATGCCGAGGTTGTCAAGGACCACCCTGCCCTAAGGGAAATGGTAGACGAAACAGGCTTCAACGACCTAAGCGGCGAGGAGCAGTGGGAACTGATTGCGAAGATCGACAAATACACGTTCTTTCGACACGAAGGAGAATACTATGCCGGGGAATCCCCGTCACAATCTATGATGTATCTGCAGAAAGCCAAATCCCTTATGAAAGAGATCAGGGCCCGATTTGGGCATGTTTTGAAAGAATAATCCCCACCCTTGCGGAATGACCCATCAACACTCAGGCTGACCGATGAGAATTCTCTCGGGCATTCTACGGAAAGTCTTCGACATCCATCCCGACGAAAACAGAGCTTTCGGCTGGATCAGCGGGTTGATGTTTCTCATCCTCTTTAGCGAAATGCTTTTTGCTAATTTCGCCGACACTGCTTTTATCAAGCGATTCGGCGTCGAATACCTCCCAGAGATGTTTCTCATCGACGCAGTCCTCGTCTTTTTTGCCATGGATCTTATCCGGGGTTTGGTCGGGAGATACTCAGCCACAACAATCCTGACTCGGATCTTCATCATCTTTGCCGCGATTGAGATCCTCTGCCGGTTCCTGATCCTTCTCGACTTCTCCCTCCTCTACCCGGCCATGTATATCTTCAGGCAGCAATTCAACGGGATCATGCTCGTTATATTCTGGAACATCTGTAACGATATTTTCGACACCCGACAGTCCAAACGGATCTTTCCCCTTATCACCGCAGGAGGAATTCTGGGACGTATCTTGGGAAGTTTCTCGACGAACTTTCTGAGCCAGGTGACTATTCTAGACAATCTCCTCCTCATCTCTGCCGGCTTCCTGCTTTTGGGAGCCATCGCCACCTATCGCATCGGACAGATCTTTCCTCCTCCAATTGCCGCTCCAAGAGCTCAGACCTCAGATAAAAAAGGGTGGTCTTCTCCGATTGCCGGACTCAAAGAGATGACCCTCTTGGCCAAGGGCTCCTTGCTTTTTGTGATTCTGGCCTCAATCAGGGTTCTACCGAACATTATTGGCCCCATGTTCGATTTCCAATATAGCGTTATCATCGACCAGAGCTTCGACTCCGAAGGTGGACTGATCCAATTCTATGCCGCTATCAGAGGGGTCCTCAATATTATCGCCTTTGTCCTTCTCTTGTTTGTCGGCAAAGTCTATACGCGGGTGGGTATCCCGAGTGCCCTCCTTTTTCGGCCTGGGAACTTCTTCCTTGTTTTTTCTCTGCTCCTCTTTCGCTTTGATATTCTCGTCGGCATCTATGCGAGGATAAGTATCAGCGTCCTCACCACCACCATGCATAATCCTGCAAACAACATTCTCATCAATCTTTTTCCTGATGAATTCAGGGCGAAAATTCGTCCCATCCTCCAGGTAGCTGCCCGTGCTGGAAGCCTGGTTGGATCTCTCATATTGGTCGGGCTTAAGACTTTCATCCATGCGAGTTACTTCTCAATCTTCGCTGTCTTTTTCGTTGGGGCGTGGATTCTCATGACTCTTCGTCTGAAGAGAAACTATTCATCGTTTCTCCTCGAAACTGTCTTGGAGAAACAGGTGGACCTCAAGGCACTGGAGGAAGTCGATCTCACCGTTCTTGTTCAGGACAAGAAAACCCGCGACCGTCTTCTAGAGGGTCTACGAAAGGAAAAGGGTTCAGCTGCTGTCCTCTGTGGGCGAATCCTGTCCGAGGCCCGATACCCTGAGCTTGGTGAGACTATTTTGTCGGCGTTCCCGGGAAAGGACCCACCCATCCAAGTCGAACTCTTCGATTTGCTGCGACCTGAGGACGCGCCCATCGTTGTCCCGGCGCTTGTCGAAATGGTTGAGACCGCCTCTCCAGATCTCCGCCCCCACCTCGTGAGAACGGTTGGTAGGCTCGCCCCAAAGGAAAACATCGATTTTCTAAAACGGGCATGCAAGATTGACCAGCGTGCCGTTCAGGCAGAGGCAATCGTTGGGTTTTACCAGACCTCAATGGCCGAAGAGGGGTATCCCGTCCTCTTGGCGTGGCTGGATAGTCGCGATCCCGAGGACCTTCTCTTGGCTATTACCACAGTGGCGCGAACGGGAGAGGTGAAGCTCGCGGACCGCCTTTATGCCATCCTTGAGACGGAAAAAGATCCTATAATCCAATCGAAGATCCTCGAAGCCCTTGGTTCTCTCGAAATACCTCAAAGAGATGAGCGAATCCTGCCCTATCTCCAAAGTCCCAGCCCCGAAGTGAGAAGCGCTGCCGTTTTGGCCCTATCCCTCGATCTCGAGCCAACCGTAGAACGGGCCATCGAAATGCTTGGAGATGAATCGACGGAGGTTAGAGAGGCGGCTTTCACGAAAATTAGCCAGATAGAGAAACGAGCTGTTCCCCTCCTTATGAAAGCCCTCAATTCCCCAAAACGAGATCTCAAGAATGGCATTCTTCGACTCCTGGAAAGGCTTGAGGTCAAGGACGTGGAGTTTTCAGAATTTATCAATCGCGAAACCCGGTCGGCTTACGAAAACATCTACAACATCCAAGGGCTGAAGGTTCTCGAAGAAACGCCGGCTCGTGAACTCCTGATCCAGCATCTGGAGGACAAGAATGACGACGCCCTCTTTACGGTCTTCCGGATCCTGGAGGTTCAAGGTGGCGACAGTCAGATGAGAGTCATTTATCGAGGGTTGAAGGCCAAGGCCAGGGAAAAGGCTAACGCCCTGGAGGCACTGGACAATGCCCTCCACCCTGCTCTTTCCCGGGTCTTGATTCCCCTGATCGACGACATCTCTGCTGAGGAAAAGCTGAAGATAGGTCAGAAGCATTTCGGCATTGCCAAAGAGACGCTGTCCGATCCCTCGACCGTTCTGGCGGACTTTTTGGAAAGCGACGATCCTCTTACGCAGATGTGCACTCTCTATCTGATCGCAGAAAAGCGGATGGAGGGGTTCGAAGAAAAACTCCAGGCTCTCCAGGATTATCCTGACGCAGCGGTGCGTGAAGCAACGAGACAGGCCCTCGAACAAACAGGGGCCATTGATTCCAGTGGAAGGGGAGAACCCATGCTTTCAACGATGGACAAGATGATTCATCTCAAGAAAATCTACATCTTTTCTGACCTTCAGGTCAGAGAACTCGCAGCCATTAGCTCGGTCACCGTGGAGCAGGACTACTCGAAGGACGAAGTTGTTGTCACAGAGGGAGAACCGGGGGACACCATGTTTCTCATCGTCTCTGGAGAGGTCTCGGTTATTGGCAAGTATGGCTCGGAAAACGAAACGCTCATCGCCACCATATCACAGGACGATTATTTTGGAGAAATGGCCCTTTTTGAAGACAAACCTCGATCCGCCACTGTCAAAACCAATGGTGATGCGAAACTCCTGGTTCTTGGAAAGCTGGAATTCGAAGAAATCATGAGGGAGTTTCCACAGATTTCCATCAACATCTGTCGAGTCTTCAGTCAGCGGATACGCGACTTACAGAAGAAATTCTTGAAGTGAATGAATCGAAAGACAACGTTTTTCCCGACCTATTCCCTCCTCTTAGCACCCGTAGATCCTGTAAAAGGTGGCCCTCGAGAGGGACTTTATCATCGCCGTCACTCCTTCTCGCCTGACGCCGATCTGTCGGGCTGCCCTCCATTGTATCATGAAGAGTTCCCAGAACTCTCTACTCTTTCTGGCCGTCCAAGTCACACTTGCTGGATGTTTTCTCCTGATAAGCAGGGGGGTGCTGATATTGGCCATCCGATGACATCGTGCGACCCTCACCCAGAGATCATAATCCTGCCAGATGAACCCCTCCTTGTATAGACCCACTGTATCGAGAACTGATTTGCGGATCATCACTGAACTGTGAATGAAGGGATTGTCGATAACCATGAACTTTCGGATAGCCTCATCATCCTGAGGCATGGGCTGGAATCGTTCCGTCCCGGTCCTGGCATCAATCTTTACGCACCAGGTTCCTACAAGCCCAATCTCCGGATGGCTGTCAAGGAAACGAACTTCTCGTTCAAGTCTCTCCGGTAGGGATATATCGTCGGCATCCATCCTCGCAATATAAGGACCCGAGGCGAGTCTGATACCCCGATTGAGGGCCGTAGATTGCCCCGTGTTGGCTTGATGATAGACCCGAATACGAGGATCTCGATAAGTCTTCAGGATCAACGGTGTGCGATCAACAGATCCATCATCAATGATCACAAACTCAAAATCCTCAAAGGTCTGCCGGAGAATGCTTTCTACCGCTTCCCCAACGTACCGCTCCTCGTTGTACACGGACATGACCACACTAACCCGTGGCATGTTCATCCTTTCGGAAGGTGGCAGGTATCGTTTAGCAGGCAAATTCTCGATCGATTGTTCTCAATCTCTACGACACTGATCGCGCCGATGTCCTGACCAAAATGTCGAAAACACTGAGGCTCCAACTCCAGAAACCCCAACAGAATGAGGAGATTGACAAAATAATGCGCCACAAGGGCGACCGTCTCTCCAGAGTGCTGTGCAATGATTCGAGACACGCATTTTCTTACCCTTACGGCTAAGTGATTCAATGACTCTTGTCCATACAAACCAGGCATTGCAGACGCTTCCGGCCAACCTTCTTGCAGATTCGGATACACCTTTAAGGCTTCTTCCCTCATCATTCCCTCCAAATTTCCACGGTTCAACTCCAGAAGGTCTGAATCGGGAATCAAGGCGCACCCGTGAGGATTTGAAATGAGCTTCCCCGTATCGACCGCCCTTTTGAGTGGGCTACAGTAAACGACCTGAATTTTCTCTTTTTCGAGAGCCCTCGCAATGGCCTGTGCCTGTCTACGGCCCACTTCACTCAGTTCGACATCCACCGCACCAAGGATACGGCCCTCGCGGTTCCACTCCGATTCTCCATGTCGGACCAAGATCAGTCGCATTTGACGAAACCATTCTCTTCGATACACCCACAGAATAGCTGGAAGGACAGAAATCTAACACCCCCCATTTTGAGATGTCAACCATTCAACTGCAAGGGCCGTTTCCAGGCTCTACCCGCTACCCTCTTGCAACGAGCCCCTAGTCTGGCATAATCTTAAGAGGAAAACTCGGTGAGAGGATGGACGGCAGGATGATTGCTTTCTATATGAAGGAATCAGACGGAAGACTCCAAAGAAGCTTTCTGGAGATCGTAAGATGGGTCCGCCGATTGTGCCCCCACGTGCCAGTCAGCCTCTTTTACCACCCTCACGGTGCTCCTGAACTCGCTGACCTCGATGAAGTTGACATTCAGCCGCTCTCTATTGCCCCTTCCTCACAGGGAGATAATCTATCGGAAGCCGTCGCCGCGACAATCTCACGGACGGCCCCAAGAATCATTCATTGGGGTCCTGACCCCGCAATTGCAATTCACGATTACACACCAGACAGGCAGCACTCTCTTATGTCTTTTTCGACCCACATTCAATCTCAATTCGGTGGGAGAGAAAAAAGGGCGGGCTCCGTCCTGACCCTCATTCACGGAGATCCGAATCCCACGGAACCACGCCTTAAACCCATCGGCTCAGAATGGCACAACAGAATTTTCACAGGATCAGTTCAACTCAACGATGACAATAAGACCTCCCCCTGGCCAATCCATTCCAGAGGGGCTGAAGTCACGGCCAACTTTCTGAAAAATATACTCTGGGGTAGGCCACTCTCCTCTGACGCGTTTCTCTATCCTGTCATTGCAATGATTGAACCGACCAGGCGCTGTAACCTATCCTGTCCGATGTGTCCTGTCGGAGGCAACCAAACCTATCGGGCTAAAGATATGCCCTTTGATCGCTTTCAAAAGATAATCGACGAGTTGAAACCCTTTCTTGTGCATCTCACTCTCCACAATTATGGAGAATCTTTCCTTCATAGCGATATTTACCGAATGATCGGGTACGCGAAAAAGGAAGGGATCCCTGACGTGAATATATCCACCAATGGTCACCTTCTCGATCCCACCAGATTGATCGACTCCGACCTCGACGAGATAATGATCTCTCTTGACGGCATTACGCAGGAGACCTACGCCACCTATCGCAAAGGCGGAAGGCTCGACAGGGTCGTTAAAAACATTCGAGCCCTTGACCGAGAGAAAAGAAAGAGAAAAACCAAAAAGCCTTTGATGGAGCTCCAATTTATCATTATGAAGCATAATCAGAGCGAAATGGACGGCTTCCGAGAGTTGGCAACCGACTTTGGTGCCGACAGGATACGATTCAAGACTTTCAACCTACAGATGTCAGGCCCCAAGCAGCGCGTGTCAGGGATTGAATTCCTGCCCACTCAATTGGAGTACACTCGGTATGCGGACGGTCGCGGTCGTATTCTCAAAAGGAATCTGGAAGAAAACCGGTGCAAATGGCCATGGGAGAGAGTGGTTATCAATACGGATGGCCATGTGGTGCCCTGTTGCAACGATTTCGATAGCCACTATTCGATGGGCAATGTCTTTGACCAACCCTTCCCCGACATCTGGTTTGGACCCAAATACAATCGGTTCCGCACACGGATTTTGAAAGGGTTGCGAAATGTTCCTCTCTGCACGAATTGTCCGGTCCCGAATTTCGCTGATCTCAGTTTCGAACGGGTGGCGAGAGGACAGCGCTGAATCCCTTGAGCGGCCTGAACATTATAACGCAGTGTGGAATACCTTGTGCGTTTTCCCAGGAAACTCTGGATTCTATCATCCTGCCATCGTGGATTCTTGCACTGAGGGGATCTAGTATATGAAATACAGGTCCCTGAAATATGGCATGGGAGCGTGTGAAGCCACGTCTGCTAAAATCGCTCCCATAACCTCATTGGCGGTTTCCCATGGCACATTTTGAAATACTGGTCGTCAATTTGGAAGGGTACGGCAAAGGCGGATTGGGAACCTTAGCCTATCATCTCCACGAGTCGCTTCTTGAAGCGCATATCTCCTCGGTGCTGATCGCCTCTGGCAATCCTAAGAAACTCCCCAACGTTCTTACCTTAGACGAAAACGACTACAAACCGGTTCCTCACACTATCGAGAAACTATCAACGAGATACCGCGTCATCCTGGGTAGAAATGAACTAGCCACCCTGTCGCCCTACCTGAGTGATTTGATCCTTATAACCGGGGGAACCGCATATCTTCAAGAATGGCAGGACCGCTACCCCCACAAAACCACCCTCGATTTCTTGAGGCTCAAGAACCTGCCCAGAAAATTGGAGTCGCCACGGATCAGGCGAGAAAGGCTGGCCTTAGACAAGGCAACCAAGATCCTCTCCGCGCCAGGTCTCAACAGCCGAGTCCTTAGAAGAATCTATCCGGAGTTTACCCATAAGATTTTTGAAGTCCCTCAAATCTTTCGGCGCTTTGAATCCCACAGACCGTGGGAATCCCGGGAAATCGATCTAATTGCTGTGGCACAGTGGACGGACAGAGGCGTTGACAGACGGGTTAAAGGATACCGCCTACTGGCACGAACTGTTGATCTGCTGAGTAGAAAGGGCCTTCAAATCGTTGTGGTAGGCGAGGTCCCATTCCCTATAGAAGGGGTCATTCACACGGGTTGGATCGATCACCAAGAAACCCTAAAGCTGATAGAGAACACCAGAGTCTTTATCTGCCCTTCCCGGAGTGAATGTTACAGTCAGGCAGTTGTCGAGGCACTCCAATTAGGCTGTAATGTGGTGATTTCGAGAAATGCCGAACCCCATGGATTCTGCCATCCAGAGCTGATTGCGAGTTATGGTGAAGGAAGTTTTAGTCAAAAAATCGAAAAGGCTCTTACAAGGAAATTCCCTATCAAGCCCCTCCCCTTACCCAAGGACTCGCTCGACCTCCTCATGTCGGCTCTCCGTACCTAGGGAGACGACCTTGGATTTTCCCTCGAAATAGCCATCCAAGTCTTGAATTATCTTCTCGGCTATCCGATACTTGTCAAAATCACAGTCCAGGGGCACCGTTTCCAGGCGAAGCATACGGTCAAGGGTTTCCCGGAAATCCTCCAAGGTCAAGCTCTCCTCGTAAAGAACGGAAATATTTGCCTTCTGCACTTTGTCCAATCGTGTTTCCTGCTCCTGATGGCCATGTTCTTCTGGGATGAGGATCGCTTTTGAATCGGTCAGAAGAACCTCGCTCAATGTATTGTAACCCGCCCTGCCGATAACCAGGGAGGACACATTGATGATGTCAACCAGATTCGGAAGAAAATCGAAGAAAGAGACGTGACCGTTCGAAAACCGATGGATCATCTGCTGCTTGACCTCTGGATCGAGGTATGGATCGATGACAAACACAAGCTGATAAGCATCTTCCAGTTTCAGATCGTGGAATGCCTGAAACAGCAATTCAGCAATTCTCAACGCTGAGTTTCGTCTGCCAAGGGAGACCAGGATAATCTCATGGCCTGACCCATTGAGCATATTGTAAATCTCACCCCTGGGGGCCAATTCTCTCCGAGTCTTGACGGTGATTTTCCCCATGTATTGTATCTTCCTTCTCAACGATCGTCGATTCCCAAAATACGCCTTGTTGATATCGATGACCTCCCGGTCCTCCATGACGTAGATAAAATCATACAAATCCCCCACGTAGATTGATTCTGACCGCTGCCTGCGGTCATTGAAAGGGGCTTCAATAAGGCTGGGATTTCGGAGGATCCCCCGGCTGATGTGAACAAGTGCAAATGTTTCCTCCTCGGGAATCTGCCGCCATTTTTTCAAGAGCAATGGGATGATCTCTCCCCGCTGTCCAAGCATATTGTGTTCTACAATAAGAACATCGGGCTGGAAGATACTAAAGGTATCTTCAATGATCTTCTGCCGCAAATCGCTAATCTCCTCAACCGAGCAGTCCCTGAGATATCGGGGACCAAGGAAATAGGTATCCTTATCAATGTGAAATTTGATCGACGGGATCTTTACGATTTCGATCCCATTCTTCAGGAAGAGTTCTGGCACACTTGTCCCAGAAACCACCAGAAAATCCGTCTCTGGACGATGTTTCTTCATGCCAGTTATGACTGCCAAAGCCCGGAAAGCATGACCCAGACCGATGGAATTATGGGTGTAGTACATTATTCTCTCGAAACTTCTCATGCCACACCTCGGAATTCTTGGCCTCGAAGGTATCCAAGAATTTCTCGCTTATGATAGCACCGTATCAGCTCATGTCAACAATAAACATGAGTGGAGTCTCCTCAGTTTTCAAAAAGGAAATTCTTAACCCACTAATGTTTCGACACGATTTTGAATTCGGTGATAAAACCCTTATATCCCTTCGCTATCTTGCATTCCCGTTGACCCTCTTCCCGCTGGTGGCAAGGCAGTCGCAGACGAGCTATTGCCCGAATTCCTTCAGACCACCTCTGCCGAACTCATTTCCACTGTATTTCACGAGAAAGGGGAAAAGGAAGATCTGAGCGCGAACGCAAAAGGCAAAAGGTAATAAAGTTAAAGCAAAAGCATCAAAACTCCAGGAGACGCAATTTCGCATTGACCTTTGTCCTTGGACCTTGATCCTTCAGCCTTAACAAACGGCCCCCCAACTTTTTGGCACGACATAACTCATATGAGTCGGTAAACCTCTCCCCACGCTTTTTCCTCTTGCTCCTCCGAGAATCTCTCAGCGCTTTCATAGGCTTTCTTGCCCATTCCCTCCGCCTTCTCCGGATGATCCAACAGGTACAGGACGGCTTCCCTGATTTGAGACGAATCACCCGTGTCAACCAGAAGCCCGTTCTCGTTGTTTCGAATAATCTCAGGTATCGCGCCCGTTTTCGTGGCAACGATCGGCCTGGCTGCCACCATGGCTTCAAGGAGTGTATTCGGGCACCCTTCTGAGAGGGAGGGAATAACAAAGACATCCATTCTCCTCAAATAGGATCCAATCAAATCGTGTGGAACAGGGCCAGTCAATTGAACGTCTTGAGAACCGAAACGGAGGAGGTAGCGGTTCTGGACTTCGCGCTCCTCTTCTCTGAAATCCCCCACCAAGAGCAATGAACTGTCTCGCTCTTCTCTGATCTTTTGAAAGGCCTTCAACAAATACGGCAAGCCTTTGGAGTGTTTGAAAAGCCCCACTGTTCCAACCACGCTCCCTTTAAGACCGGATATTTCGATTGGCGCGAATGCCCGGCTCGTTGATGGAACCGAATTGAATATCACTCGCGATTTGCTTATCACGGGAGTCAGGGTTTCTGCCTTGAGGAGCAAGTCATGGGCTACCGTCGTAACGACGTCCGCCTGTCTCAAAGCCGTCTGGAGAAAAACAACCTTCTCGGGGCTGAAAATGTGCTGATTGATGTCATTCCCACGAATGCTCACAATCAGTTTCTTCTTGTAGACCCGCGCCAGGAGTGCGGCGATGGTGCCAATAGGATAGACAAAAAAGGCATGAAACAGGTCGAAATCGTATCTCAAATGAATACTTTCCAGGCTTTCGTACATCAGTCGTATGGAAGGAGATTCTGTAGAATCCCACAAGGTCATATTGGCTGGTGGGGGCTCTCGCCCGATTCGGACTCGATGGACGATGATGCCGTCCTCCTCAGCCGATTCCACGACTTCATCAAGAAGTCCTGGGAGAGCCTTTTCCTCATAGAGATTGACGACATGAACGTCCCACCCCAATCTCGAAATGAACCCCGCGACCCGTCGAACCGCCTGGGCCAAGCCGCCCCAAAACATGGGAGGGTACTCCTGCGTCGTCACACAAACTCGTGGCCGATCTTTAACCATCTCCACCGCCCTCCAAGTCGAGGAGGCCGCGAGAGCCGATAACGAGTGGCATCTCAGCCTTGAAGGGCTCCGCTCTCGCAACTCCTGAATTCTGACCGAAATAGCGCGAAACCGCTTCTACCTGTGGCACGATAAACGATGTCTGAGAACGATGGCAGCGGATTGCTTTTAATTTGCTCGGATAAACCGCTGTTATATCCAGAACAAAGTCTGGTATGAAACCATATCCCGAGTTGAATGGGTGGAAGTAGAGAAGGTTTCGGCATCTCCACGGAGGTGCGTCCACGTCGACACTGGCTCCGGATAGAAAAAAAGCCTTTCGAACTAGTTGGTGAGCGGCCTGGTGATCGGGATGACCATCCAATTCCCAGTGGGACACCAAATAGTCGGGTCTTATCTCTCTGATCAAGGCAACCAGCCTGAGGCACGCGCTGTCATCGTCATCAATCTGCCGTCCTGGGATATCAAAAAACTGAACCTGCGCATTCAGGACGCGGGCGGCTGCCTCGGCCTCCTCTTTCCGGGTCTCTCCGTCGGCATATTTCGAGGTTTCCCCATTTGAAAGATGGAGGATATGTTTCGATAACCAGTCAATAGAGAGAAGCCCCCCACATCCAATTTCCACATCGTCCGGATGGGCACCAATGGCAAATATTTTCATAAGCCCCTCTTGAAGAGCTCTCCTCTCCGGAGAATTCTCTGTTAGTCCAGTTTCCGAACTTGCCGGCTAATCCTCTGAGAAAAGCGAATTACCTGAGATGAAACCCAATGGAGAAGAGCCTTGGTTTCAGGACTCTCAATCAGTCTATCCCGAGTCTTCCGTGCAAATGGTCCATGTCGATATTCCAACTCGGAAAAAGAACATTCGCCAAAAATAGATTCTCCGTAGGGCACATCTGCGCCGAGCTCTTCGATGCGATAGGAGGCCATAACGCCACCTCTATCGACGAAATCGATCCGATTCAGGCTTGCCATTTTCCCTTTCTTAGCCAGAGATTCATTTGACACCCAAAGCCGCAGAGTTCCAAGAGACTGCGAATTCGGCGAAAGGCGAATGGGGCCTTCCATGCTTTTGTCTGTCTGCGGCAGAATTGTCGGGATTTTTCTGACCCACGGTCTTTCAAAACCTGATTTTTTCGTTATCGATCGCGGGTTGAGTCGCTCGATAGCCACGGCTCCGTTGTGAATCACACAGACTCGTCGAACCTTGAGTGGTCGATGGGCCTGAGGATGACCGCTCAATCTCAGGCAGATGCGCTCCACATCAACCTTTTTCCCTATGCCTTTTGGTCCACGCCCGTGAACAACTGAGAATCCTCGCTTTCCTTTCATGACCTCTGTCCTAACACCTGCTAACGCAGCCAAAGGCTCGATATTGGCAAAACGGAGTGCCTCACGAGGATCCATGGGACGATTCCGATATCCTTGCCCGTAGCCGTATCGGTGCTTTGGCCCAAAACCGAAGATGTTAACAACACCCTGACGATAGGTAATGAGATAAGAGGAATCGAACATCTGACGCATGTAAAACTTTCCGCCGATCCCGTATCCCCCATAGGTTCCAGTCCGCTTACTATGTCGGGACAACTTCCCCCAGGGCTTGAACCGACCTTCGAGATCTTCTAGGGTCATCCCAACAAAGTCGATACATTCAAAAATGGGAGGAGATTGGCGTGTAGCGTCCGTAAATCGTAAGAAAATGGTTTGCACGCCACGGGTAAGGCCGACTCTCAGTGTGGCGTCTAACGAATTCTTCAACCATTCCGCCAGGCCTTGCTCGTGGGTGGAGAATTCTCTTCCGATAAGGTCGAGAAACCCGTCGTCTATCACATTCTTTTCTGAGAGGATTTTTACGCCCATCGATACGGGATTCCGAGGCACCTCAGGGGGCTAGCCCTTAACCGCACCGAGCAGAATGCCTTCTGTAAAATACCGCTGCCCGGCCACATAGACGATTAGGATCGGGAGAAGGGCAATAACAGTTGCGGCCATGAGAAGTGTCATGTCAACACTGTACTGGTCCTGAAATAGCTTCAACGCCACTGAAAGAGGCATCATCTTGGGGTTGTCTACGATAACTAAGGGCCACACAAACATTCGCCAAGACCCCATAAATGTGAAGATCACCAATGTCACAATGGCGGGCTTTGAAAGAGGAATAATTATACGCCACCATATCCCAAGAGAGCTACACCCATCAATCCGAGCTGCGTCCTCAAGATCTCGAGGAATGGACATAAAGAACTGCCTCAACATGAAAGTCCCATAAGCCGTAAAGAGTCCAGGGGCAATAAGCGACAAATACGAGTCAACCCCCATGGGGGTTCCCACAAACAAATCGCCAATGTAAAGGGGGGTTGTAAAGTAGGACGTATGAAACAAGATATTGAGGATTTCAGGGACCTTTCTGAAGAGGATGAAGAGGGGAATAAGAGTGACCGTTTCCGGTATCATCATTGTACCGAGATAGGCGAGAAACAATTTGTCTCTTCCCGGGAAGTCAAGGCGGGCAAAGGCGAATGCCGCCAGACTACTCGTCAGCACCTTTCCAAAAGTGATACAGAAGGCGATGATCAACGTATTTAGGTAGGCCCTCCCAAGGTTTCCCACCTCCCAGGCTTCTGGATAGTTTCGAGCTCTGAGGTAATGTCTCCCCACACTCTCCAAATCGCTTAGGGGAACGGTTTTCAGTCTGCCAACACTCCCATCTGGCAGAATCTCGCGTACCCTGGCCACCTGCCCATCATCACTAAGCTTTTTGACCCGTTGAGGTCCGTCGGCCGTTTTCAGATAGGAGAAAGTGCGCCACGGAATGATGTGAACCTTTTTAGTCATGACATCGTCTTTTTCCTTGAAAGAGGTGGAGATCATCCAGACAAATGGCGCAACCATGGTGAGACTAATAAGGCACAGGATCACATAGGAAATCACGGTTCGTATCTGATCCCGTCGTTTCTTACGCTTCCGAGAGAGTTCGACTTCGCTGATCATAGATCGCCTACGGAGCTTGCTCGTTATCTTGCACCCCGGCTAATAGTGGACACGCCGACCGCCGTATCGCCAATTGATGAGGGTGACAAAAAAAACCAAAAGAAAGAGAAACCATGAGACGGCTGCAGCATATCCCATCCGCTGTTCTTCAAAAGCCTGGGTAAAAATGTGATAACTGATTGTGGTCGTTGCCCCTGGTGGCGGACCACCGCCGGTCATGACAATAACCTGGTCAAACCCACCCTGGAATCCCTCGATCACGCTCATGATGAAGATAAAAAAACTGGTCGGCGCCAGCATCGGAATCGTTATGTAGCGGAATTTCCCCCAGAATCCGACTCCGTCAATATTTGCTACCTCATATAGCGTAGGATCAATACCCTGCAGACCCGCCAGATAGAGAATCATGCTCTTTCCGCCAGCCCCTGCCCACAAGCCCATGATGATGAGAGCAGGTTTTGCCCAAAATCGATCGCTTAGCCAGGCAGGGCCTTTGACCCCCGTGAAGAATCGGACTAACTGATTGAATAGACCGAAATCGGGGTTGTAAATCCAGACCCAGAGTACATACAAGGCTACACCAACAGAGATATGGGGGAGAAAGTAGAGTGTCCTAAAGGCTACGATACCCTTCAGCTTCTGGTTAACCAGCATGGCCATGCCCAGGGAGAGCATCATTCCAAAGGGAATCCCGAGCATCAGGAATACCGTGTTGTAGAAGTAGTACCAGAACTCTTTGCTCGTGAGGAGGCGAATAAAGTTGGAAAACCCGATGAAACGGGCATCCTGCATCAGATCCCATGAATAGAAGGCGAGGATAAATGAGGCGACAACTGGAAGGAAAGTAAAGGCAGCAAAACCCAAAAAATTGGGCATCAGAAAGGCATATCCTTCCATCGCCTGTCTGAACCCTTTTTTCCGATGGATGTTACGATTATCCTGGACCCGCCCCGGCATCCGTTATGCGCCCGCCTCTTCCCGCTCTTTTTTCAATTCTTCTATCAGTTGGTTCACGTCCTGCTCTATCTTGGCCACCGCCTCATCGACCGTGAATTTTCCTTCCATGAGATATTGAAAATTAGTATTAAATACCTTTTGGAGTCTCTTGTATCGGGAAAAACGAGGAACGAAAACCTTGTTGGGCGTTCGAATCAGGTCCAGAAAATAGACGTTATGCTCAGGGGGACCGGTATCCAGGAACGCGGGGCTTTCAGCTATCGATTTGCGAGCGGGAACAAATCGACCGGTTTTGGCCATATTCGCTGACGCCTCTTTTCCGGTAAGGTATTTCAAGAAACGCCACGACTCTTCCGGAAGTTCGGTATTACTTGAGATGACCCAGGGATTGAACCCACCTACAATGAGCGCTCTCGGTTCTTTGCCCGGCCACTTTGGGACAGGGCCCACGTCCCAATCAAAGGCAAGACTTTGCCTGAATCCTGTCACATCCCCCCGCATAAGCATCACCATGGCCACCTTCTCTGCCGCCCAAACGTTCTGATCAGCCCGAAACTCAGGAGGAGGAACGACCTTGTGTTTTATGATCAGATCGGCGAGGAGCTGAATGACAGACCTGCCCTCGGGAGTGTTGAAAGTACACTTGCTGTTGTCTCCATTCAAGAGCGTAGCCCCGCTCTGTCCAGCCAGTAGCTCGATCACTCCCATCTTCACCTTAACATACACCCCGTACTGGTCGATTCGACCATCTCCATCAAGATCTTTGGTCAATTTCTTGGCGACGTCCAGGAGAGTATCCCAGGTCCAAGACCGGTCCGGATAGGAGAGGCCAGCCTTGTCAAACAATCCCCTGTTGTAATAGAGCGCCCAGCCTGCAATGTCGACCGGCAGTCCATAGAGTCGGCCATCATCACCCTTTCCCCCCATCAGGGACTCAGGATAGAAGTCGTCTAGATCGATATCCTCCTTCTCCTTCTCGATGTATTTGTTCAGGGGAAGGAGTGCCCCCTTCTCCATGAACTGAGGGAAGTAGCTATTGGCGAGACGCATAACGTCTAGTTTGCTTCCTGCGGCAAACATGGTGAGGATTTTCCGATGGTATGCGCTCCACGGGAGCATCATGAGCTCTACTTTGATGTCCGGGTTCGTCTTTTCAAACTCATCCACCACATCCTGGTATACCTGGTTGGAGGCGGGTGAGCCCCAGGTCGTGAAACGAATCGTCTTCTGTTCTACTAATTTCTCCTCTTTCTGACAGCCCACCAGCATCGAGAACGCAAACAACAGGGAAATCATGACCCATGGGCAGATGAATCGACCTGATTTACTCATCATTGCATTACCCTCCCGTTCTCTTTATCAAAAAGATGGACTCGATCCATATCGACATGTATTCCGATCACCGAGTCTTTTCTCGCCGAGGTTTTTGGTGTCACCTTCGCCACGAGTGATATCTGTCCAACACTCAGATAAAGAATCATTTCCGATCCCATAGGTTCAATGAAATCCACATGTGCTGAAAAACAGTTATCGGAGATAGGATCGATACAATACATTCGATCCTCGATATGTTCAGGACGGATGCCGAAAATAACGTCTCTGCCGACGAGGTCGTAACACATCGGGCAGCGACCCTCGGGAACCCTCACCTTGAAGTTCGTCGCATCGATAAAAAGATCACTATCGTCTTGAATAATCTTGGCATCTACAAAGTTCATGCTCGGACTGCCAACAAACCCCGCGACAAACAGATTGCTGGGGCTCTCATAGATTTCCATTGGCGTACCGATCTGCTGGGTCAGGCCATCCTTCATCACCACGATTCTATCGCCCATCGTCATGGCCTCCACCTGGTCATGGGTCACATAGACCATGGTCGCCCCCAGCCGGTTATGGAGTTTGTTGATCTCCATTCTCATGTGGAGTCTAAGCTTAGCGTCGAGGTTTGATAGAGGCTCATCAAAAAGAAAAACCTCAGGCTTCCTCACAATGGCTCGTCCTACGGCCACTCTCTGTCGTTGCCCACCAGATAGTTGCTTTGGTTTTCTGGCGAGAAGATCTTCTATTCCGAGTATGGCTGCGGCCTCCTTTACCCGACGATCAGTCTCATCCTTTGGAAAACCCCGCCTCTTCAAGGCGAAGGCCATATTGGTATAAACGTCCATATGGGGGTAGAGTGCATAGTTTTGGAAGACCATGGCGATGTTTCTGTCTTTTGGAGGAACCGTGTTCACCAAACGGTCGCCAATGTAAATGCTTCCATCCGTGATCTCCTCGAGACCCGCTACCATTCTGAGGGTGGTCGATTTTCCACAACCCGAGGGCCCCACGAGAACGACAAACTCATGATCTTCCACTTCCAGGTTGAAATCAGAGACTGCAACCGTCTGATCGAATTCTTTGGTCACATGGTCAAAAACAACCCGCGACATGCCTGAGTTCTCCGTCACTGGATTGGGTGACAAAGGAACGTCAATCCAGCGTATTCTTGGCGAACCTCATGGACGCCTTCTTGAGTGCAAAGCCAAAACCGAAGATGAACTCCTTGATCCCCGGGATGAGTCCAGGGAAATTAGCAGAACGACACCAAAAGAAGAGAAACCGGCTTACCTTTTCAACGAGGACGAAGAGCCGATTCGGTGGCAATTTGATCAAGAACTTGACCAGGGATAGGAGGACAGGAATCTGAGTCACCAAGGCGAAGAATTTCTGAAGGTTCTCGATCTTTTCCTTATCTTTCAAATTGAGCGAGACACCGGTAAAAGAATCGGCATATTCGTATCGAATCTTGGGCGTCTCTATGTAGCCCTCGTCCAGAGCGTATTGCCCAAGCTGGGTACCCGGATAAGGTAAGAACGTGTATGCAAAAGTGTAACTCGGTTTCAGCCTGATATTCAACCTCAACGTCTCGAAGGCCATATCCAGAGTCTCTCCGGGAAGCCCCAGCAGATTCGAGGTGCTGAAAGGGATCCCCCATTTGTGCAGGAGAGAACTCGTTTTGACAAATGCCCTGTCAGGGAGCCTTTTCTTTAAGATCTCATTTCGATAGGCCTGATTCCCCGTCTCCACACCCAGTTTGATCCAACTGCAATTGCTCTCCTTCAGGGATTCTATTGTCTCCTCATCGACAAGGTCAGCCCTCAAGCTACACCGAAAGGGAAGACCGACCTCCCTCCTGTAGAGTTCCAAAAATGACATTAACCATTTCTTGTTGAGATTAAAGGTGCCATCCCAGAAGAGAACAATCTTGGTCGAATACTTCGCCTGAACCGCTTTGATCTCCTCGATAACTCTATCGGGACGACGGTTTTTGTAGACAGGTCGATTGACATGCATCTCTTTCCAGGCATGATTAAAGCAGAATGTACAATTGTAAGGGCATTCTCGAAGGGTGATAAAATGCTTTGTTGGATTATTCGCAATTGCCTTGTAGTTCTGATATATCGCACGATCAGGGAAAGGCATATCGTCGAAATCCGTAATGAGTTTTCCCTGGGGATTCTTTTCAATTGTCCCGTTCCTCTTAATCCAAAGGTTCTCGATCCCTTCCAAACGCTCGCCGCCGTCAATCCGCCTCAATAGCTCTGCCATCGCTATCTCCCCCTGACCACGGCAGAGCATATCCACGTCAGTATCGTTTATAATCTCTGGATAAAATGTCGGGTGAGGCCCACCAAAAATGACCAGTGGACGATGAGGCTTTATCTTATGGGCGATTCGAGCGAACCTGAGAAGCTTGTCCTCCAATCCCGTTGAACAGGCAAATCCCAACACATCTGGGCGCTCTCTCTTCAGAAGTGTAAGAAACTCAGCTTCTGTGCCAGGAATAAAAACCCCCGCCTCATGGCCGAGCGTTTTAACAAACGATGAGATGGACATGACGCCAAGCATTTCCATCAGGTCGTGTTGTACAAAGAGAACCTTTGCCATAGTCACGCTCTCTCAGGTGCTTCAGAATTCACAGTGATGCATCACTTCATTCTTGGATTGCTCTTTCATCCAGTAATACTACGATACACTCGATGAAGAGGATCACAGGCCTGGACACAGCCACCGATCAACTCCATGTTCAAACTATTTTAACAATCTCCAATTTATCCTGTCAATTGAATCTCCCGTGAAGTTGGATCGGTGTGCCGACACCCATGCCCGTGCCACTCAATGACAAGAGATCCCTTGAAACTCCTGACCCCGTCCCTTTGGCAAATGGAAATCCGATGGCTCTGACGAGAACAGGAGAAAAGGAACAGTTTCTGGGAAGCCCAGAGAATCCTCTTCTAGAGTCCGATCTCCCCCTCAGGCCCACTGAGGCAGGTCTAGGCAACGAATCACTCTGAAATCTGAGCCGCTAGGAAAGAGCTGGAAAGGAGGACGCATCTGGTCAGCAGATGAAGAGAAGCCTCAGTAAGCTCTTTTTTTGTCACGGGATAGTTTCCTGACTGAGGCGAGTCAGATTCTCCCAGACCTCCTCAGGAGTCTTGGAATTCAGCAGCCTTCCTCGGACGTCTTCGTCCTGGAAGGCCTGGATGAGACCCGAAAGGAGCTGAAGATAAAACGCACTGGCGGCTGATGGGATAACGATAAAGAAAATAACGTAGCTGAGCCCACCATCCGGTGCGCCAAAATCCAAACCCTCCTTCTTCAAACCCAGAGAAAAAGTTAGACCTCCGCCCTCTACCCCCCGAACGTGAGGGAACGCCAGGCCGTTATTCACGGCGGTGGCCATTATAGCCTCCCTCTCCAAAGCGGCCTGCAAAAGTCCCTCAGGGTTCTCGACAAATCCCTCGTTAGCCATCAAGTGAACGAGTTCAGATAGAACGCCCTCCTTATTTTCGGCTCTAAGATTCGGCTTCATTAAAGACGGATCGGAGAAACGGGCCACGCCCGATCTTGGCTTGCCGATTGGACCAACGCTTTTGAGTTGCCGCGGAGCCCCCCGTCGGCTGTATAGTATCCTGGAACAGCTCGGGCACTGGTAGATTTCCTCGGCAGCCTCAATCTGGTGGGTTTGCGATGTGGGAAGGGCCATACCACAGGCAGAACAAACACCATGGACTACGGGGACAACAACGGTTGGATCCCTCCTTCTCAGACGTTGGCAGAGCGAGGTAATCTCAGGAGGGAGATTCTCCATCAGGTCTTGGATTGACTTCTCAAGTTCCTCTAAGCGTGCTCCTGTCGGGATAGAATGCTGCTCTACCTGTGCAAAATACAATTCCTGTAACTGAATCAGCTGATTCAAAAATCTTTTCATTGGCCCCGTCGTCAATCCGATTGAGCGGTTAGGGGAACAAAAGAATCCTATTCTCTAGATCTGGCACCCACCCATCCTTTTCAAGGCGCTTACTCGAGTACCTCACCAATTTGCTTGGCCATTTCCAGAAGTGCTTTGTCACCCATCCAGGAACCAACTAATTGAAGCCCTAAGGGTAGCCCCTCTCGTGAAACTCCAGAGGGGAGATTCACGGTTGGTAGGCCCGCATAAGTCCATGGAAGATTCATCACGGGGTCTCCAGTGCTATCAAGTCCTCGGGGAGCGGGACCAACCGCCGATGGTGCCAGGAAACCGGAGAGACCGCGGCGTTCTATCTCTTTCATCAGCAGGCCTCGAAGTTCCTGCCGGCCGGCACGGCATGTTTCAAGAAAATTCGAATCGACGGTCTGCCCCGTCCGTATCAGTTGGGCCGTCTTCTCGTGGTAACTCCCCGAATAGTCTTGAAACCAATCGCGGTGGGCAATGGCGGCTTCGGCAGCGACCAGTGCGTGATGTCGCGCCGCAATCCGATCAAAATCCTGAAACATCTCAACCGCCTCGATTTGAACCCCAGCTTTCGATAGTCGGTCAGAGGTCTTCCGGAAATGGTGCAACCCTTCTCTACTCGCTTTTTCCAGGTACGGCCCTTCGGGGACACCCCATACCGGGGGTGATTGTTGCCGTTCACCCGTCCAGACCTCAAGAAGGACGGATGCGGCAAGGATCGCCCCCTCAACATCCGCCGTAAAAAACCCTACGTGATCAACAGAGGGTGCAAGTGGGATGACCCCGTCAATAGGGATCTGTCCGTAACTCGGCTTGAAGCCAACCACGCCGCAGTATGAGGCGGGCCGCAAGATCGAACCAATCGTCTGCGTTCCGAGTGACAAGGGACAAAGGCCTGCGGCCACGGCTGCTGCCGAACCGCTGCTCGAGCCTCCAGGGGTGTGCTCCAAGTTGTGAGGGTTGCGCGTTGGGCCTGGCGCAAAGTAGGCAAACTCCGTTGTTACCGTCTTTCCCAGCACCAGAGCTCCTGCCGACTTCAAGGTCCTCACACACTTTGCCTCGGGTCCACTTAGGATCTCTGCCGGCAGTCGACTGCCTCCTCGGGTGGGAAAACTCTCTACATGGAATATATCTTTCACACCCACAGGCACACCGTAGAGGGGGGGGCGGGAGGCTACTTCTGGGAATCTCGATTCCAATCGCGCGAACTCTTGCCGAAGACGGTCGAAACGATCTGCCGGTTCCGAAATGAAAGCCTGAACTAGCGGCTCTCTCTTACCAAAAAGATTCTCTAGTGCCGTGAGATAACCGAGAACCGATGACTTTTTGACTCGAAATTTCTTTGAAAGCTCAGCCAGGCAATCTGGATTTTTCTCCGCCTGTGATAGAACCGTCATCAAGCTTCTCCGTGGGCCCCAGACGAAAATCTACTACGGTCTCAACCCGAGATGGCCGAATCGGTGAGGCAATGCCTGGCAAGGCTCGTGAGAGAGGGTAGACATAGGAGACAACTCAAATGGCAAATCTTAGAGGATTCATTTCTTCTGAGGGATTCGTTCAAAACCGCCTACCACAATTGAGGCATTTCCACTGGCGGACAAGCCGCTTCATGATGGCATCCCAGAAGTAGTCGAGATCGACACAGCCCTCACACTTGTCACATCGATGCGGCTTTCGACCCATCAGCTCTTCCAGGGCCTGCCGCTTTTCGACCGCCTCTCTTTTCCTTTCGAATACCTCTGCAAAATCTGTGATCTTGACCTTCATCTCTTGTTCTATCTATTGAAAACAGCGATGGAAGAACAAGTCCAAACGAATGATTTATTATACTCAGACATCGGCGAAATTGTAAACACTATTCTGGATCTCTCACCGTCCCAAGCGGCTTAAGCCTCTTCCTTACATGTGTTGTACTTTCGTCGATGACCTTTGAAATGGGAAAAAAGATTGATTAGATCTCTCAATCCATATATTATGCAAAGCATTCCCAACCTGCTGAGTAAAGAGACGATAGAGGTGGTGCCATGATCGATCTTGAAAATGCACTGAAGTTCCCGACAAAAGACGACGGATGGAAAGGAAAGATACTGATCGGAGGACTCCTCAATATCCTTCCCATAGTCAATTTCATTCCAATCGGATACGCGTACCGCATCTTCCGGAACTCATTAGAGGGGGAGGAGATCCGTTTATCTGAATGGAATGACTGGGGAAATCTCTTTGTACAGGGTCTTGTCGTGTTTCTCATTGCCTTCCTATATAACATCGCCTCAATTATTCTGTTTGTCATCCACCCTGTTCTTGGGTTCCTGGCAGTAATCGCAGTGGCTCTTCTCTTCCCGACAGCCCTTGCTCGATATGCTAAAAGCGGCAATTTCTCCGCGGCCTTTCAGCTAAGGGAGATTTGGGCGGGGATTCAACAGACTAGGAGCGACTATTTCGTCGCGTGGCTGGTAATGATAGGCATCTGTATCGTTCTTCTGATGATTGGATCGATACCGGTCCTGGGATGGCTCATCTCGGCAATCATTGGGTTTTATACATATCTTGTCTTTGCTGTTCTTTTTGGGGAGATCTGTTCAAGGCAAGGGCCACCAGCTCGCACGTCGTCGACCAGAAAAAGGTGAGTGGCTATCGGTGCTCTTACAAGGTGTGGGATCACCGAATCACACCAGGAAAGGCCTGAGACATCAGAATGCGATCCCGAACCTGTCATCCGCCCCCAGGGTTTAGGTAAACGCCCACACGCCGCCTACTACCCCAGGGCTGAGGCTCAGAGGCACAGAACAAAGAAATTGACCCTCGACGGTGAAACTCGAACAACCGAGCTCTAGAATGGGCCAAGAATCTGGTGGGGCACGCGAACGGGCCATCTCTCTGTAAGAGTTGACAAGACCCAACCAGCCAACTGGAACCTTCCATCATTATTCAGAGCCAATCAGGACCACTTCATATTCCTTCCTGCCGCCAGGCGCCTGAACCGTGGCCACGTCTCCCGGTGTTTTCCCCATGAGCGCTCTTCCTATGGGTGAGGTAACCGACACCCGATTCTTCTTGATGTCCGATTCGTGGGGCCCGACGAGACGGTATTGGACTTTTTCTCCGGTTTCTAGATTCTCCAGGAGTACGACTGAACCAAAGACGATCTTGTCTTCAGGAAGTCTTCCGAGATCAATGATGTCGGACTCTCCAAGTTTGTTTTCTAGCTCTCTGATCTTCGCCTCAATGTGCCCTTGTTTCTCCTTGGCCGCGTGATACTCGGCATTCTCTGTCAAATCTCCATGCTCCCGGGCAGCCTCTATCTCCTTCATGATCCGAGGCCTATCGACGTTTTTTATCTGCTCCAATTCCTTAAGCAATTCGTTGTATCCTTCTCTTGTGATCGGAATCCTCATCATCATTCCCTCCATTGACCACAGTATCGAAAGAAAAGGCAAGGACGATCTAACGCCTTGCCCAGATCTAACATATCTCAAATTAGCAAAGAGATCACAGTTAATCAAGGGGCTTATCTGAACATTCTAACCGTCGGCAATTTGTCATCGTCAGAAAAATAGCAAGATCGTCCAAACGAAGAATATGGCAGTTTCGGTGTGGCTAGAGGGTATCATCCCCAGGATGGCCTGGCAATTCAGGTGAAGAGAGGGATGGGGATAGCCATTATGACCCAAGCGAGATTGGTATCTTTCTTGCTACCCTGTCCGATGTGTGAAAGGAGGGTCGACGCATGGTGGAAACCGAAAAGTCATCTGAATATCACTGCAAGAACTCCCTGACCACCGCTCTTGAGCCTATTCCCCTCGCCATTCTCATTATCGATCATGCTTTAAAGATCCAGTGGGTCAACAAACGGGCTGAGAACCTTTTCGACTCCAAGACAAAATCCCTGACCGGACAATCACTAGAGAATTTAGGGCCTGATGGGACCTGGGACAAGGTGCCCGATCTCTCTGCAAGAATAAGGATCCTCTTCACAGGGGGTCAATGGAAATGGGAAAATGACGACCAATTCACTCTCCCCGTGGACGGCGGGAAGACGTTACACCAACTTAAAATCAACGCCTTTCCCATTGGGTTTGCCAGCGAGCCTATGGTGCTCATGATCCTGGAAGACATGGCACCCCTAAAGGAGGTAGAAAGTCTTGGCCTGATGATTCAAAAAGTGAGAGCCACGGCTCACGATTTGAATCAGCCCCTTTCTGTGCTGATGGGAAACCTCGATCTGCTGGCACACCATTCAGACCTCAACGGACCTTCCAGGAAAAGAATCGAAAAAGTTCTCGAAAGTGGGGAGCGAGTAGCCCACGTCGTCCGCCGTCTACAAATGATTGTACGTTCGACAAAGAAGCGCGAGAATCTGAAGGCCGGAGTGATAAACCCTGAAAAAAGTTTGATTGCCGTCTAGCCTGCATTAGTCAAGAAACTTTAGGATTCGTGAATAGTCCGGGCTAGATCAACTGTTGCTATGCAATAACGATGATCTTGAGAATCGGCCCCCGGGGAACTAAGTCATTACAGAATCCGAAATAGGGCTGGAGGGCCCTGTCAAGGACCAATCTGAATCACGAAGCAGTATCGAATTTTGAATCGACATCTTACGGACGTTCTTCGGATATTCAGTTTTCATACGGGAATCTGTTTCTGATCTGGGTATTCGAATCTCGACTCTTTCCGATCAATATCCTCCTTCACAGGCAGAGGCTTACCGTCCACCCCCGAATGGAACAATGCTTTCTACAGCTACCCGCCCCAGGGCATATGGATGTACTGGTCAAAGAGCCGGTCATGAGAAGCCTTAATGAACTCCTCGTGCCCTCGCTCCCATTGCGCAAGCGTAAGGAGCGCTTCTCTCAGCTCTCCCTCTGTCTCCTGCGCGAATTTCTGATAGAACTCGACAAAATCCCTCTCAATCAGATAGGCCATCCGCAAAACAGTGCATGCCGGAACCATCGACTCGAGGACTGACTGATCCAGCTTTTCTGACTCGGCCCGCCTGCAAAAAAAGTTTCCGGCTTTGGTCCCAGATTCTTCCTTTGCCCTAAACCCCTGGCCCTTTTCAAAACCCGCAATCATTTTCTCGATGAATTCGATATGCTTCTCTTCCTCGGATGCCAGTTGCCTGAATATCTCCGCAACCTGCCCATGGGTAAACCTTTTCGAGTGGTCCCTGAAAAAATCTCTTCCAGTCTCCTCCATCTGGAGGGCATACCTAAGAAGCCTCCCTCTATCTATCCCCTCTTCCATTCTTGCCTCCTTTCATTCTGAGACTTCGGTTACCAACTGCGTTGAACTCTTAAGAAGCCGCCTAATTATCCACTGTGCCATCCGAGTCTCCACTATCACTCAGAACGACCTGGTCCAGAAGACTCACATCAATATTTCCTCCTGAAATCACGACTACGACGTTCTTCTCTTCGAGACGGGGCACCCGCCCCTGTTGAATAGCGGTAACGCCAACCACGCCAGAAGCTTCTACCACCTGTCTCTCATAGGATAGGACCCACTGAATCGTTTCTAACAGCCGGTCCTCATCGGCACACACAATGTCATCTACGTGTTCACGGACAATCTTCAGCGTAACCTCGTCAATCCCACCAGCAAGACCGTCAGCCAGAGTTGGGAGAACAGGAACCGGCACCATTCTACCCATCTTGAAGCAGTGAAACATGGTACAGGCATGTGTCGATTGGACGCCGATAACCTCGATTCTGGGATTAATCCCTTTAGCACCGACAGCGATTCCAGAAATCAGTCCACCTCCCCCTACCGGCACAAGAATCATATCGGTCTCGGGGAGGTGCTCCAGTATTTCCAGAGCAACTGTCCCCTGTCCAGCCATGACGTCGACATCCTCAAAAGCGGGTATGTATGTCATGCCACACGACGCTGTGACCTCCATGCAGTGAGAGTAGGCCTCCTCATAGGTCTCACCCCGGAGAATCACCCTGGCGCCATGGCGTTCCGTGTTCTCAACTTTTACCCGATTCGCTGACCTTGGCATGACCACCGTGGCTGGTATGCCCAATAGTCTTGCCCCATAGGCAACCCCCTGCGCATGGTTTCCGGTCGATGCCGCCGTGACTCCTCGTGAGAGTTCATCACGGGTTAGGGAACGCATCTTATGAACCGCTCCCCGGAGCTTGAAGGATCCTGTCCTCTGCAGATTTTCCCATTTCAAGTAGATTTTTGCTCCCGAAACCTCGCTCAGCCCACGGCTGAAAGTGAGAGGAGCGGAGAGAGCAATCCCCATGAGATTTTTCCGGGCTCGATAGATACGTCGGAGATCCAGGCTCATAGATTCTCAGACTCTCCAAAAAGATTTTCCTCGGCTTACCTGAGGCTTTAATTATAAATAAACGTTTCGCTCGAATCCAGGAGGTAAACACACAATTCCCTTTCTTGGGCGATGGCAAATCTGGATTCAAGCCCAAAGGGACTTATCTCGAGTTTTCCCCAAGAAAGCAAAACCCAAAACCGATTCTTTCCATCCCCCTTTTTGAATAACAGTTTGTTTTTTCAGGTTTTCGATTTCAACGGTGTAGAAGAATGCGTCAACAGAAAGCCCCACCCGACCGAATTCAGGTTCACATACACACTACCCTTGTCATCTAACCTTCCTTAAAAGGAACTGCTTTCAGGGGGAGTTTGAAGGCCTCCGTTGTTTTATGTAAGATTTTAGTTGAGATAACGGACGCGACCTGGCCTACCGGGAAGACTATCCAGAGGGGGAAATTCGTGCTGAGGCTTTTCAACACGCTGAGCAAGAGCATCGAAACATTTCGGCCAGCAAAAGATCAGACCGTCACAATATTTACCTGTGGCCCATCTGTCTATGGGAGAGCGCATATCGGGAACTTCCGGACCTTTCTCTTCGAAGACATTCTAGTTCGCTACCTTGAATACCTCGGGTATAAGGTCAAAAGGGGCATGAATTTCACCGACATTGAGGATAAAGCCGCCCAGGAGGCCAAAAAAAGAGGGATTTCCGTCTGGGAGCTTACTGGCAAAAACATGAGAAACTTCACAAAACAGATGAAACTCCTGAGAATGAAGACCCCCCATTACCTGCCAAAGGCCTCGGAATCGATTGAGGAAGCTGTTGCCATCATAGACCGCCTGCTCGATGGGGGCATAGCCTACCGGTACCGGGGAAATATCTACTTCGACCCCTTGAAATTTCCCGATTTTGGCAGGCTTTATGGACTCGATATGACCAAATGGCCAACCAAAAGGAGGCGCTTCCATCAAGATACCTATCCTGGAATGCGATGGAATCGAGGCGATTTCATCCTCTGGCACAGATGCGGGCCAGGAGACACCGTCTGTTGGGATTCGAGGATTGGCAAAGGCAGGCCCTCTTGGAACAGTCAAGATGCAAGCATGGTGAGCATGCACTTTCATGGAACCCTGTCTATTTACTGCGGTGGAATTGACAATCTCTTTCGCCATCACGACTATACCAGGGCGATCCTCGAATCTGTTCGCTCCTATCCTATGGCAAAGTACTGGCTTCACTGCCATCAGCTGGTCGTGAATGGCAAAAAGATGTCGAAAGGCAGGGGAAATATCTGTTATACGGACAATCTTATAGAGGACGGATACACGCCCGGTGAGATTCGGTTTTTTCTTATATACGGCCACTATCGAAAAAAGCTCAATTATTCACGCCGGAGCATGGCGGCAGCAGTTCAAAGGTTGAGAAACCTACGCATAATTGTGGGCCTGATCAGAGAAAGAGCAATGGAGGCAACCGAATACAAAGGATTAATCTCGAAAAGGATTGATGCCACATTCACCCAAAAAATGGATAATGATTTGGATGTCAAAAGAGCCTTCGATGCCGTGTCTGAATTGCTCTCTGGTCTCCAGATTAGAGATTTGAGACCAGGCGTAGCCGTTGGGATCATGGGAGCGTTGAGAAAAATAGATCAGGTACTCAAGGTCATCTTTTAGTCGCCCCCATGTATGGGAGAAATGATGAAAATGGCGCTATGATTATGATAAGTTCATTTAGAGAGGAGAGCGTCATGCCTATTCCGCATGGACAGGTCCAGCGGTCCACCCTGACGGTTACCCATCTTAAGCCCGAGGAAAGGAGAGGGCTAGTGGTCGTAATTACGGGCGACGGAAAAGGCAAGACCTCCTCGGCTCTTGGAATGGTTGTTCGAGCCTGCGGCCATGGGATGAATTCGTGTATGGTCCAGTTCATGAAAGGTGATATCTATGCCGGGGAATGGGACGGGCTCAAAAAACTCATATGCGATGTGGAACTGATTTCTACTGGGAAAGGGTTCTGCGGTATCCAGGGCAATCCGTATCCATTTTCAGAACATCGGGAGAATGCTCAGAACGCAGTCCAGCTTGCAAAAGAGAAGATCACATCAGGAAACTATGACATCGTGATTCTAGATGAAATCAACAATGCCCTCGAACTCAAGCTCGTCGATCTGGATCAGATTTTGAACCTGATTCAAAGCAAACCCCCCAGGGTCCATCTCATTCTCACCGGTCGAGATGCCCATCCCGAGGTTATTGCTCTGGCCGATACGGTCAGCGAGGTAAGAGAAATAAAACACGCCTATCACGAGGGTATAGAACCCCAGCCAGGAATCGACTACTAATTATCGGCATTCCAGAGTTCAAACCTTCCACCCTTGCACTCAAAGTGAACATTCGGTCAAGACCCTCTGCCCTATGTCTGTCCAGGGGCAAATGAAATGGCATGTGTCGCGGTGTTAAGATAGGATAATCGCTGGTTAGCACGGCGGCGTGATTCAAAAATTGAAGAGGCATGACGATGCACAGGATAATCACTTGGAGTCTTTTGGGGATGACCCTTATGGTATTTTCGGCCTTCAGCCTCGACAACACTATCGTTCCTGAAGACGAAATCCTGTCGGGCGGTCCCCCAAAAGATGGAATCCCCGCCATTCTCAGACCGAAATTCATTCCCGCTGATGAGGGAGATTTCCTCGACCCGGATGATCAGGTGATCGGGTTTCGCTCCGGGGGCGAGGCGAGGGCCTATCCGATCAAAATACTCAACTGGCACGAAGTGGTCAATGACTCGATCGGCGAGAGGCCCATCGCGGTGACCTTCTGACCCCTCACCCAGACGGGAGTGGTATACTCCCGCGAGGTTGATGGTGAACTTCATACCTTTGGCGTCTCAGGCCGACTGTATAAGAGCAACGTCCTTCTTTATGACCATCAGACTGAAAGCCTATGGTCTCAGTTGATGGAAAAGGCAGTTGCAGGGCCTCTGGCAGGAAAAGAACTCGAGAAGATCAACTCGGTCCGAACGACCTGGAAAAAATGGAAGGAAGAAAATCCCCAAACCCTGGTCCTCTCGCCACACACTGGATACGGACGTGACTATTCTCGCGATCCCTATGAAGGTTATTATCGGAGTTTCGGAATATGGTTCCCCGTGGGCGACGTGCGAAGAGACCTCTCACCAAAGGAAATGGTCCTTGGTATTGAGATACAGGGTGAAGCCAGAGCCTACACCCTTTCCCAATTAAGAGAAAACCCCGGGATTCTGGGCGACCTAGTCGGCGGGGAATTCATTCAGATCGAGGTGGCTCATGACGGTGAAGTCCTTGGGATTAGGGACGATCAAGGGAGACAGATTCCACCGGTCTTCGCATACTGGTTCGCCTGGCAGGCCTTCCATCCACAAACGACGGTCTACGGGAGAGACAAGTAGAACGGTGGTTAGCCCATGGAGAGGAGTGATGACCAGAGGCGACTGGGCTGTATGACACGATCGTACGACCAAGAGGTTGTCCGATTTGCGATTTCTAGCAGGAGATTTCGAGCACGAAATTGGGGTGGAGGCAGGCGACATCAAACCTTATCCGCCGCACCCCTCGATGGCGTTTGATGAGTCCACCTTCTCACCCAGGGCAGGAACGCATAGGCAGGAAAGGCCAGGAAGAATGTCACAGTGAAATACGTGGCATATCCCAATCTTTCGGTCGCAAAGCCTGAAACTGCTCCGGAGAGGGCCCGAGTCAACCCCAAGAGGGCGCTCAGGAGGGTCTACTGGGTCTCTGCATAGCGCTTCTCGCATGTGCTCATGAGGAAGGCGAGGTAGGGGCGGTCTCCAAGCCGCCACAGAAAGACTCTACAGCCGAAGAGTGATACATGAGCGTTGTTGAGGGCGGTAGGGTAGCAGCCGTGGCGTATGTCAGATTCGACCCTGCCTGGGCAAGACCAAGCATCCATAAGGCATGATAGATACCCCATCGACGGGTAAGGGGACCTCCGAGCAGTGCGCCGGCGATGGTAAAATCCACACCCAACCCACCCGGCACGACGCCGATCTGTAAGGGGGTAAAATTTCGATCTACCCAAAAGGGTCTGATCATTGGCCCCAGGGACATATCCCCGAGTTTGAACAGGAGAATGAATAACACGATGCCTATCAAACCCGGCCGACGAAAAAAATCGATGAGTGGCGCCCGCATCCGCTGGACGAAACTCACAGGCTCGATTCTAGTGGCCCGACAAGGATCACTCATCACCGGTCTGGATGAAGCCTGACTTGATGCGACTCCATAGATGGCCAAAATAAGGGCCGCTAAGCCGAAGGCTTCCCTCCAACCAATCCAACCCGCCGCGGCGACAAAAAACCCCCCTGCCGTTATCAGAGCGATGGGATATGTCGCGATCCGCAGGCCATTTGCAGGACCTCTGATTCATCGAGAAGTTCGATGGTATCGGCATCAATCGCAATATCCTGGGTTGCAGACAGCACATCGAGCCCCGGGATGAGCCACAGAATCAGACCCTCCTCTGATGGGCTGACACTCAGGGTGAGGACAAGGGTCACCGCCAAGAAGGCCTGACACCCGACCACCCAAGATCTGCGGCTTCCCAAAAGGTCAACAGCCGGAGCCCAGAGAAACTTGAGCGTCTATGGAAGGCCAGCAAGATTGATAAGACCAATACTGGCAAGACTCGCGCCGTGAAGCCGGAAATAGACGGGGAAGGTATCGAAAACAAGGCCGAAGGGAAATCCTTCTGCAAAATAGAGAATGGAGACCCAGAGCAGTTTCGTTCTGGTGCTAATCGGGTCATCCCCAAAACCGAGAGGATTTCGAGGGTCTTACTCCTGATGTCGTCTGACCGCCTGCCAGTTTTCTCGCAGATTTAAGAACCGTTTCTCCGTAAATACGACTCCGATTGTACCGGAAAAGGATCTTCAGCATCTCCTTCTCCGAGAGCTTCGGTTTCCACCCATGGGCTCTGAGATAGTTAGCCACACTGGCGATCGCATCGAAACGATTATGGAGGTGGACACTATTGTCACCGTCTCCATCAGCCCCATATGTCAGATAGCTCGTCGGGATAAACTGGGGAAGACCGAATGCCCCTGCCCATGATCCCTTAACCTCAAGCAGATCCAGGTTCTCTCGAATGCCCATGTCAATGAAAGCCTTTAACTCTTGAAAGGCCCAGCGTGACTTACTCTTTGCCCTTCTCCTCAAGTAATCCTCGGTCAGACTCGGATAGGACTCCTTCAAATGTTTGAAGGTCAAACGAAAAACATCTGGATGATTCGCCTGGGAGAGACTCGAGAGGGAATTGAAGACGCGGTGTTTCTCTGCATGACGCCCGAGTGAAGATTCGACGAGAAGAATTGCCACAATTACCTCTTTCTCTACGCCATATTCCTTTTCTGTCTTCTCAAGAAAAGCACGGTTCTCCTCCAAAAACCGCCTTGCCCGCGTGGTCGAATAGGTGTCGAGAAAATGGAGATAATTGGCCTTGGACTCCCTATAGACCAGGTTTTTTTCCAAAACGAGAAGGGAGAGCTCCCACCGTTTGTCATGGAGGAGGGTGTAAACAAAAGAAGGGTCGAACCCCTCTCGTGTGAGCTGGTGAATCAGAGAGTGCCGGACCTTACTCAGACTCTGCGGTGGAAACCGACCATCCTGAGCGTTACCACTCTCGGGGTAGCAAAACTGAACCAGCACGATCAGTAGGATGAGAACTTTTGCGAAACTCAGACTCATCGCAGCGCTCCAATTCATAAAATCGCCAATGGCTGCACCAAAATGTATCGCCTCCGATTCGGGAGACCTATAAGGGATATCGTCAACATTTCTTAAACCTTTAGGCGTATGAGAAAAAGGCGTAGCCCGAGAATCACTATATGACCTCCGATCCCTGCTTCATTGCTGAACTCGAAAAAGAAGATCTCGACCTTTTTCCTTGATGCGGAGAATCGGCCCGAAGGGGAAACCCTTTGGTTCTTTTCATAAGAACTGCATCCTTTATAACAGAAAGACGGTCCCTGTCAAGGCAACCCGGGAGGTTTAAATTCTATGGGTGATCCCTTATCGGATTCTGAGCCCAATTTGTCTCACCCACAACCACTCGATTCTACCGGACACATCGTTCCCAAAAGCATGCCATTCAGCCAGATTCCATCCGCACATGGCAGAGATCTCTAGGGCGCATCTGCCCGTGAATCCGCCCTGTGCCCGGTTGATCGGTGTTTCGAACTCATGAAAAAGGCTTGATAAAGCAAAAAAGCCCGGGTCTACCGACTGAGCGCCCAGACATCAAACATTCAAGTGACCCCTGAACCAGGCGGTGGTGAGCCGGCAGGCTGCCTTCCGGTGGTCGGGATTGGTTAGCCGGTGATCCCCTCCTTTGATAAGCTCGAGCCTCTTGGGCTGTCTGACATTGTCGTAAATGAGGGTGGCATGGGTCACTGGAACCAGCTCGTCCATGTCCCCATGGATCACTAGGCAGTGATGGATCATGTCGAGTAGAGAGACAAGGTCATGGTTTTTCAGGTCTTCATAGAATCCCTCACTCAGCGATCGTCCTTCCTCAGCATCTGGGCCAGGTCGCGAGAGTCGATAGGGCGTCGCCCAGGTAACGACGGCCTTGACGTCTGTCTGTTTTGCAGCCTTCCAGAGCGAGAGATATCCTCCCAGACTGCTCCCCATCAAACCGATCCTGTCTCCACAGGCCACCTCGCGCCTCACAAAGTCGATGGCCCCGTCCAATTCCTCCAGCCTGCCTGTAATTGTCGAATCCTCAAACCTCCCCTCACTCTGTCCGCAGCCCGAAAAATCAAACCTGAGCACAGCAAAGCCCTCTCGGCAGAGTTGAGTGGCCAATTCGACGTACTTATCACTGGCTTTATTGCTCCGGAGGCCGTGGGACACAATCACACAGAACGGAGACTTCCAGTCGGGAATATGGAGAAGTCCAGATATTTTCCGTCCCCGAACCGAGAGAGTAACGTCCTTTATATCCATGAGTCTTCCGCAGAGGTCTTATTCAAGGTGATCCCCTTGCCCGATTCTCTCTCTAATCTTTTTTCAGGACCCAGTACAAAATGTCCTATCGCCGGCTCTGTCTTTTTCATCAACGGATTATACCAATTTCCAGGGCTAAAAGGACATTTTATCACTCAACGCGCCGGGTTTGTCGCCTCTCTATTTTTAGAAACTTTAATGAATTCATATGCTTAAGTGCTGGCATAGCCGTTGCTCAATCTCCCGCCCTGGAGGAGGAATCACGGTATGCACGTATGGCTACTCACCTTACTGATACTCACTCTCGGGGTTTTGCCTGTACAGTCCAGGGCGGAGACCCCCGACTACCTAGGTTTAGAAACTCCTAGAACCCCTTACGACAGCAAATACCGCAAAGTCTCGACCCTGCTCGCCTCGGCGTACAAGATAAGGCCCAGTGGGCACAGTCCGAGCTTCTCCTCTCAGGAGAAAAGGATTCGGCAATATCTCGAAATCGCACAGAGTTTCAGCTTCAAGGAAGAACGCCGGCTGAGTTCTGGACGAGAAGAGGATTATTGGCAGCTCCCAGAAGAAACCGAGAGAATCCGAAGCGGTGATTGTGAAGACCTCGCCATCTGGCTCTATTATCACCTCTTACATGAGGGGTTTCATAACGTCCGGTTCACCGTTGGATACGCCGGAGCAGAGGACAAAGGCGTCCATGCTTGGGTCACATGGTACGAAAAGGGACGGACATACATCCTCGATCCTTCTCGGAGGGAAGGGATCTATAGTTCCCATCAATTGGGATCTATCACTTATCAACCCTGGTATTCCTATTATTTAGACAAGAAATGGAATCACCGGTAGCGACGCATTTAGGAGGGGGGAAACACCATGTCTGGAAGACACATCTTTCTCACATTGTTGATTGCCATAGCGTTGGCAACTCTTGGGGGGTCTCAATCTCTGGCCGAGGATATCGATATCTATACGAATAGCGGAGGCGGCGTCCAACCAAACGTGTTGATTATCTTTGACAACTCGGGCAGCATGAACGATCAGATTCCGAGCGCGACCTTTGACCCGGCCACAACCTATCCAGGATCCTACGATAGCGGCAAGGTCTATCATCGGTCGCGGGGAACTTGGGACAATGTGTTTCGCGATTCTGTGGCTACGATTTCCTGTGACGAGGCCAGAACGGCCCTGCAAACCGAGGGCTTCTACAATGGAAAAATAAGGTTCAGTACCACCTGCGGCGGCCAGCAGACACGGTACCTCCGAACAGGGAATTATCTCAATTTTCTCGCGACAAACCCCTCAGACAATCGTCCCAAACTTGGCGTCGCCAAGGGGACTATCCAAAGCTACGTCAACACGACGTACGGTGTCCGATTTGGAACGATGATTTTTAATGCCGACGAAGGAGGGCAGATCCTCAGGGACGTGAGAGACATGACCCCTCCAAACCGGGCTGACCTCCACAATGCGATCGGGCAGATTCAGGCCGACACGTGGACTCCCCTTGCCGAAACCCTCTATGAGGCAGGTCTTTATTTCAAGGGAGCCGC
>CAYGBK010000056.1:0-26955 GCA_964348095.1 uncultured Thermodesulfobacteriota bacterium
GTTTCGGTGACCCTGTCTGACCCGACTGCGGTAAGGCCGAACTTTCCTGCTCCGAATGTGGGGCCGAACGGGGGATCCCTGGCCTTCCGGCTGACCGTTAGCGATGGCGGGGGTCTCAAATCGACTGACATAGCCACTGTTAACATAAGCTGGGTAAATGTTCCCCCTAGGGCAGACGCCGGCCCGGACCAGACGGTCGATGAGGGAATGACAGTCACTCTGGATGGGTCCAATTCTTCGGACCCCGATGATGGGATCGCCTCTTATCTATGGAAGCAGACGGCCGGAACTCCGGTGACACTCTCTGATCCGACGGCGGCCGCGCCGACCTTCGTGACGGCACCTGTTGGTGCGGGGGGCGCGGTTTTTTCCTTTCACATGACCGTAACCGACACGGGGGGGCTTCAGGTCAGCGATGGTGTTTCGGTAACCGTGAGGGACAACGGTGAAGACGGTTTTCTGGCCGATGTCATTACCTTTAAGACGCCGACCAATGAGACCATGGGTCTAAGAGTGGAGAGCGGTGGGAATATCGTCAGCCTGACAGCGATTGACCCCTCTACGATACCGGAGGCAAGGAACAGGCCGGAGAGGATGATTTACGGGATGGTGGATATGAAAATCAAGTCCGATACTGTGGGTGGTACCGCGCACGTCACGCTCTATTTCCCAACCGCGGTCCCACAAGGCTATAAATGGTATAAATACACGCCCTCAGATGGGTGGAGGAAGTACCAGCGTTATACGGTATTCAATTCTTCGAGGGACCAGGTGACAGCGACCTTGGTCGATGGTGGCATCGGCGACGATGATGGGGTAGCCAATGGAATCATCGTAGATCCATCGGCCTTTGGGACCGAACCCGCGGGCTCAGGGTCAACTCCTGTCGATGAAGTTAAGGGATGCTTTATTTCCACGGTCTCACGGTTCCGTCAATAGAGTCTCCTCGAGTCGGCTTTCCAAGGTCTTTCTATGAGCAGGCCTCGCCAGTGGAATCGAGATTTAGGTCACTGACGATCCCACACCTCCCTCCAGGCCTATCCCAGTAACTCAGCCCTTCTTAAACTGAATGAGAATCCGTGCGGACTATCGCAACTTTCGGAATTAGCTCGAAGAGCACTGACTTGATTATCCCAGGGAGTTGTGGGATAGCTATAGTGACGACAATGTCTGATTGATTTTCGATTTGCCACAATGATAATACTTAAAGTTACGATCTATTCGATTATTTCACTGGCATATATGGGGTTGATTTTTCATCTCTCGTCCATTCCCACAGAGACGATGTTGCCATCATTTTCTGCTTTCGACAAGCTCTCCCATGTGATTGCCTATGGAATCTTAGCATCGTTAATCTACCTCACCCTAAAGGAGATGAATGTGAGAGGGCGTTATTTACTCGGTCTGGCCTTTGGGATTTCGTTTCTCTACGGAGTCTCGAATGAGATCAATCAGCACTTCTTATCGTGGCGGGACGCAGACGGCCTGGATGTGGTAGCGAACGGTGTGGGCGCTTTCTCATTTCTAACGGTTCTTCGATACAGGGCCAGGTATAAGAATAGATAACAGGGAAGCTAGGCCTCTCCCGCGTGGGGCCGAGCCGCCTCCTCACATACTCATCTCGTCATCGGATTGAGTAAATTCCAAGAAAGCCGAGAGACCTCGTAGACAGTGCAAACGCCGATGGTTGATGATACGACGTGAACGGTGATCTGCTTGGAAGCTCACGATGCCGGATGCGGCATTTTTGATTTTTGAATATGCTGATTTTCCCTTTTGTTGACCGGAAGCAGGGTATTCAACCGAGAAAGGACACTACAATGGACAAACTCATCCCTCCCCACGGTGGAAAGCTGGCCCCTCTCTTGTTGCCTAGAGGACATTTGGCCACGGAGAAGGGAAGGGCACGAGGACTCCCAAAATTGGAAATGACCTCACGAGAAACCTCTGATCTGATCATGATGGCCATCGGAGCCTTTAGTCCACTTTCAGGTTTTCTGTCCAAAGAAGACTATCTGCGGGTTGTGAAGGAGATGCACCTTTCAGATGGAACTTTCTGGCCCATCCCCATAACGCTGTCTGTCACGGGAGAAAGGGCCGATCCCCTGAAGGAAGGGGATCAGGTGGTTCTTGTTGACAGAGAGAGCCAAGAGATCATGGGGACGATGGAGGTTGAGGAGAAATTTACCTATGACAAGGAAGAGGAGGCTCGGTCTGTCTTTCTTACCACCGATCGAACCCATCCAGGGGTCGAGAAACTCTTCAATCAGGGAGAGATCCTGATTGGCGGGCCCGTGAAGGCCCTTAGTGAGGGTGACTATCCGCAACGTTTTGGTGACTTTTTTGCAAGGCCTGAAGAAACGCGACGTATCTTCTCTGAGAGGGGATGGGCCGAGGTGGCTGCTTTTCAACTGCGAAACCCGATGCATCGATCCCATGAATACTGCACGAAGATTGCCCTCGAAGTGAGTGATGGCCTCTTTATTCATCCCCTGGTGGGGGCCCTCAAGGAAGATGACATTCCGGCTGACATCCGTATGCGCTGCTATGAGGTATTGCTGGACACATACTATCCCAGGGAGCGAGTTCTTCTTCGGGTCTATCCCATGGAGATGAGATATGCCGGTCCACGAGAGGCTCTCCTTCATGCAGTGATTCGGCAGAACTTCGGGTGCACCCATCTCATCGTGGGGCGTGACCACGCTGGTGTGGGGAACTACTATGGTCCCTTTGACGCCCAGAAGATCTTTGATACCCTCGAACCCGATGATTTGCACATCAAGCCGCTGAAAATTGACTGGACCTTTTATTGTTACAGGTGTCAGGGGATGGCTTCCATGAAATCCTGCCCCCACAGCCCAGAAGATCGATGCCTGATCAGCGGAACCGAACTCAGGCGTATGCTTTCCAACGGAGAGATGCCGCCTCCTGAGTTCAGCAGGCCAGAAGTCTTGGAGATCCTCGTCGATTACTACAAAGGCTTGAAAAAAAGGTCGTAGAAAGGAATTGAATATGAAGAAACCGAAGAGCGAAAACATCACGTGGCACCCAGACGCAGTCAAAAAGGAGGACCGTGAACGACTGACCGGCCAGAAGGGGGTAACCGTATGGTTTACGGGCATTTCCTGTTCGGGGAAGTCCACACTCGCCAATGCACTCCAGAGGCACCTTGCCGAGAGGGGATATTTGATTTATGTCTTGGACGGGGACAATATCCGGCACGGCCTCAACAGGGATCTCGGCTTTTCACCGGAGGACCGTAACGAGAACATCCGAAGGATCGGGGAGGTGGCCAGGCTATTCAGCGACGCTGGAGTGATCAATTTCGTTGCCTTCATATCTCCCTATCGGGCGGATCGGGATGGGGCGAGGGAGTTGGCCCGGGATGGCGAGTTCATAGAGGCCTTCTGCAAGTGTGATGTCGAAGTCTGCGAGAAACGGGACGCCAAGGGGCTCTATCGGAAGGCCAGGTCTGGTGAGATTCCCGAATTTACAGGAGTATCCGCTCCCTATGAAGAGCCGGAAAACCCGGAGATTGTCCTCCATACAGATAGGGAAAGTGTTGCAGAGAGCGTCCAGAAGGTGCTCTGTTTTCTGGAAGAGCGGAACGTTATCAAAAGGGAGCCGAACCGTTTTTCTGAGGTAGGCAAAGGGGAGCAAGCGCATGAGCCGTCTTCTCCTGATCGGGCTTGACTCGGCGACGCCGCAGTTTGTTTTCGAAGCCTGGCGGCGTGATCTTCCAACTCTCGATCGACTGATGAGCACGGGGATATGGGGGAAGCTTAAGAGCACCATCCCACCCATAACCGTTCCTGCCTGGGCATCGATGTTATCGAGTAAGGATCCCGGCCAGCTTGGATTATATGGTTTCAGAAACCGGAGAGACTACACCTATGAGGGTCTCTATGTCACCAACGCGTCCTCTATCAGGGAAAAAATGGTGTGGAACTACCTGGAGGAAAAGGGGCTCACGTCGATCCTTATTGGGATCCCCCAGACCTTTCCCCCAAAACCTCTCAATGGGATCATGATAGCTTCTTTTCTGACGCCAGACAAATCAGCAGAATATACTTACCCCCCCGGGGTGAAGGGGGAACTCGATCGGATCGCTGACGGGGAGTACATTATCGACGTGGAGGATTTCCGGACCGATGACAAAGACCGGTTGATCAGTCAGGTCTATCTGATGACCGAAAGGCGATTCAGGGTTGTTCGGCACTATCTTTTGCAGGAGCCATGGGATTTCTTTATGTTCGTTGAGATGGGGATCGACCGAATGCAGCACGGATTCTGGCGGTTTCAGGAAAGAAAACACAGACTCTATCAGCCAGGAAACCCTTATGAAAATGCCATTAAGGAATACTATCAATACGTTGATAAGGAGATTGGGTTTCTACTCGGTGCCCTCGATTCCGAGACGGCTGTCGCGGTTGTCTCTGATCACGGTGCAAAGAAAATGGAAGGAGCCATCTGCGTCAATGAATGGCTCATGAAGAAGGGGCACCTCCGTCTGAGGTTGCCTGTAGACAAGCCAACCGAGCTCAGCCCCGACATAATCGACTGGGGGCAGACCCGGGCGTGGGGAGAGGGGGGATACTATTCGCGAATCTTTTTGAATGTGCACGGTAGGGAGCCTCAAGGGGTCATCCCCCAGGAGGAGGTCGAACCATTTCGAGATCGTCTCAAAAAAGAGATTGAATCCCTCGGCGATGAGGATGGCCGACCCATTGGAACCCGGGTCTTCAAGCCAGAGGAGATCTACCATTCGGTGACGGGCGTTGCGCCTGATCTTATTGTCTATTGGGGTGATCTGAATTGGAGAGGGGCGGGAACGGTCGGGCAGGGGAGTGTTCACATCTATGAGAATGACGCAGGACCTGATGACGCCAACCATGATGAAGAGGGGATTTTCATTCTTAGGCCCGAGCCTGGAAGGCTTGCGAAAGCGGGTTTGAGAGCTGGACAGGAGGTCGATGGCTTCTCTGTCTACGATATTTCCCCAACTGTTTTGGAGATCCTTGGGGTCTCCATACCTCCCCATATGATAGGCCGATCGATTTTCAGGGCCAAGGAAAAGTGGCGTGCCGACGCGACGAATCTAAAACCACCCGTCTTTGGCCAGAACTATACGGAGGATGAGGAGGCAACCATTCTCAAACGGCTGGAGGATCTGGGGTATCTGTGAAGACACGGGAACCGTGTCAGTTGTTAAGAAGGCTGTCGCACAACTCCGTTCAGGATGAACCTTGACGACCAACCTGTTAGCGTGTTGCTTTAGAAAGTGAAAAGGGACGCTCTGAGCGCGAGTCAAGATTTTTCGCCAAGAATATCTTAGCACCGTGACGTCTCCAAGATTTCTCACAGAGCACACGGAGCCTCAGAGGGCACGTCCTCTGGATTGGTGAGAGGCCAATCCAGAGGAAATCAGTTGGCCTAATTTTCTTCTCAAGAAATTAGGCCAAAAGCCTGGTCCATCAGTTTTCCCACTCTGCGAACTCTGAGAGCTCGAGCTCTCCCCCGCAGATTCCTGTGGGGGAGAGCGGGCGAGAGAAACTGGTGCTTTTATGGCGGGCGTGTTCTGACCTGAGTCGTTCGATTCATGAGTTCGATGACGAGCTTGCTCACACGGTTCAGCTGTCCCAGAATCACATTTTTGTAATTCCTGTTTCCGTATTGAAAGCCGATCCGGATCAACAAGGCCGAATTCGGCTTGGGAGCCTCTAGACGATCCATAATTCTTTGGAATTATATGGGTATTTTGGGGAAAGAAAATTGTTTCACTTTTTGTCGGTTTGGGCATCTTTTTTGCTTTTGCAGCACCGGACACGAGAATGCCGGTTACAAAGAGACGAGGGGCAAAGGTGCGGAGGATTCTGGCTGTTATTGTATTTTTCTTTCTCGTTTCTACTGCTCAGGCGGCCCATCTGGATCTGGCGTGGGATCCAAATTCGGAGCCGGATCTTGGGGGTTACAAAATCTACTACGGGACGGAATCAGGGAATTATATTAATTTCATCGATGTGGGGAATGTGACATCCTATACTATGGGAAGCCTGCTGGACGGGATCACATACTACGTTGCTATCACCGCGTATGACTCGGCAGGGAATGAGAGCAATTTCTCCGGAGAAGTTTCTGGCACGGGTAGCCCGGGTGAACCTGATCCTGTCAGCACGAGTACCGGGACTGTTGGATCGTCAAGCACTGGAGGTTGCTTCGTCTCGACTGCATCGAGTCCATAACGCCAGCGCATTGTCCTTTAGTCTTTAGGTTTCCTGTTCGCATGGTACGATCTGCCCACTAACGAGGAGTCCCCACTCCTTTACCTCGCCATTTTTCTCGTTGACAAAATTGTAAACTTGTTTTACCCTTACTTTTCAATTCTTACAAAATTGTCATCAACCTGACTCCTTGGGTTTTCTGACCAATAGAGGAGCCCTTCTCCCCCAAGAGCAGTGATGAGAATCACTATTCCGAAAAAGATGCTCATTGGCAGTTCCATAATCATACTTATGGTCCTGGTCGTGAGTATTTTTTCAATCAGTACGATCTACCAGTTCAACCGGATCTCCAAAGCTTTGGTCTTCAGAAACGAGATAATCAGGTCTCAAGGAAAGAGGCTCCAGGAACTTGTTTTATCCATGCAGGAGAGTGAGAAGAAACTCGTCCTTTTGAAAAAGGAAGAATATCGGAAATTGGTGACTGATTCTTCTGAGGAATTCGCGTTGACCCTGAGTAATATGAGAGTTCTGGTAAAAGATCCTGGGGTGATTGATCAAATAGAGAAAACCGGTGGGCTTTTTGGAACGTACAAATATATTGTGGAGAATGCCATTTCCGAGGGTGGGGAGGAAGGCGTCCAGAGGCTTGAGGCCGTCTCTCCACTGAGCGAGGGTGTCGCCGATCAGATTATCGCCTCACTCGATCAGGCGCTCCTAATCAATGAAAAGAATATTGATGCCAGCCTGTCGTTGCTCGAGGCGAAAGGCAACGCAGCGGGAAGATTTGCTGTCGTCGTATGTAGCCTATCGATTTTAATTGGGGTGTTAACTTACTTCTACTTGAGCCGAACAATTACCCGGCCCGTTCAGTTACTGGAGAAAGCAACCCACCATGTTTCAGAGGGGGAATTTGATCACCAGGTGCCAATAGACTCTCAGGACGAATTTGGAAATCTGGCACGGAGTTTCAATGAGATGGGAGCAAGGCTCAAGGAACTTGATGAGCTGAAGTCTGACTTCATTTCTCTCGTCTCCCATGAGCTTCGAACTCCCCTGAGCATCATGAGAGAGGCTGTTAGTCTTTTGAAAGACGAGGTCCTGGGGGAGATCGCTAACAAGCAGAGAGAGTTCCTGGAAATTCTTAGCCAAGAGGTTGAGCGGATGATACTCTTCGTAAACGAGCTGCTCGATCTCTCACGCCTCGAGGCTGGTCGGCTGCCGATCGAGAAGCTTCCCCTCCATATGGCAGAAATCATTGAGAAAAACCTCACCAAAATCAAACCCCTCCTCCTTGACAAGAGAATCGAGACCGAGGTTGCTATTTCCCCGCACCTTCCCGTCGTGATGGCAGACGGAATTCGGGTCGATCAAGTCTTGACCAATTTAATCGACAATGCTATCAAGTTTACCCCTACCGGAGGAAAGGTATGCATTATAGCCGATATCTCGGACGGTAAGGGGGGGGAAGATGAGAAGCACTCCCGAAGTTCCAAGAACAGAGAGAAGTTTGTCAGGGTCACTGTCTACGACAATGGTGAGGGGATAAAGGATGATGAGAAGAAATACATATTCGACAAATTCTATCAAGCTAAGGCCGGCAAACGAGGCAAGGCAAAGGGAAGTGGCCTTGGACTCAGTATTTCAAAGCGCATTATAGAGGCTCATGGGGGGAGTATATGGTTCACCAGTGCTACGGGAGAGGGAACATACTTCTACTTTACACTTCCCACCGAAAGTTAAGGAGGGCCTGATAATGGATCAGAGAAGGATAAGGGCTTTTAGTAAAGAGTGCTTATCTCTCTTTGTCACGGTTTTTCTCGTTCTTGGGGGAATCGTGATTCTCGGCCAGGGTTGCGCTGATATGGACAAATACATCCGAGAGAGTCAGAGAGAACATAAGTTGAAGCAGCAGTTGCGATTGGCTGAGGAGGAGCTCAAGAAGGGAAATCTCGTGGCCGCCAGGACGCTTTTCGACTACGTCCGAAAGGAATCGAAACGCTCGTCATTGCAAGAGAGAGCCCTCTTCTTTTCGGGATTCTCTGTGCTCCTCGACAAAGGTGATAAATACAGATGGGATCAAACTCGGAGGATTTTTCTCAGTGTGGGCGAAAGATTTCCTGGAGGAGAGTTCAGCGACATTTCCAAATATGTCGCCGCGGGCCTTTCGGACGCACTTTCAATCACGGGAAACTTGCAGACAGATATCGAGTCAATTCGGAAAGATCTTGATCTCGAAAGGTCAAATGCTAGCGAGAAAGAAAAGCTCGTTCAAAAACAGAAGAAACAGCTTCTCATGAAAACGGAAGAGATCGCAGCCTTGAAAAACTCGATTCAGAAGAAAACTAAGGCGATCGAAAATCTGAAGTTGCAGATCAAGAAACTCGAAGAGATTCACGAAGAAATCAAGAAAAAACGAGAAGGCCTAAGCTAGATCGGGAGGGAAGGGTTCCATGACACGCGGACGTATTTTGGTCGTAGATGATGATAAGAATGTTCTCCAGGTCGTTCGGACCAGACTACAATCTGAGAACTTCGAGGTCGATGTGGCCGCCAATGGGCCCGAAGCGCTAAAGAGATGGGGCGGTAACCATTACGATGTAATGATTTTAGACATGAAGATGCCAGAAATGGATGGATTGGAGTTGATGAAGCAGGTCCGAGACTCAAAGAGCCACTTTCAGACGATTGTCCTGACAGCACACGGAACCATAGACAACGCAGTGGCGGCAATAAAGGACGGGGCCTTTGACTACATGACCAAGCCATTCGATAGCAGGGAGCTCGTTTTTCGGGTTGAGCGGGCAATGGAACAGGCTCGGTTGACGACCGAGGTCAAGGAATTGAGGGAACAGATCGAGGGGAAGTACAACTTTACCGCCTTCTGTGCCAAAAGCGCAAAGATGAGAGCCTTGTTAAACGTGCTCGAAAGGGTCATCGAAAGCGATTCAACGGTCTTGATTGAGGGAGAGAGCGGAACCGGGAAAGAGCTAATGGCCAGGGTCATTCACTACGAGGGACGGAGAAAGGACCAGAAGTTTGTGACCGTGGATTGCGGAGCAACGCCCGAAAACCTCCTTGAGAGCGAGTTATTCGGCCATATCAAAGGGGCGTTTACGAGTGCCAATTACACAAAAAAGGGATTGTTTGAAGTGGCTCATCAGGGGACCATCTTCCTCGATGAGATCAGCAATATTAGTGCGGAAATGCAGACTCGACTCCTTAGGGTTTTGCAGGAAGGCGAGATCAAGCCCGTGGGTGACGTGCGAGTAAAAAAGGTAGACTGTCGGGTCATTGCGGCGACGAATAGGAATTTGAAGGAACTTGTCAAGCAGGAAAATTTCCGAGAAGACCTCTTCTATCGTTTGAGCGTACTGAATATTGTCATCCCGCCCATGAGAGAGAGAAAGGATGACATCCCCCTTCTGGCTAACCAGTTCCTCAAGGAATTTTCGAGAAAAATGGAAAAGCGGATTGTGGCCATTGATAGAGATGTGATGACCATGTTCCTGCAATACCACTGGCCGGGCAACGTCCGAGAACTGAGGAACGTGGTCGAGGCAGCGGTTGTTATGGCAAAGAAAGAATATTTGACTCGAAACGACCTTATTCTTACCGATTTCCAAAGGCCTCTGGAAGAGAAACCCTACGGTGCAGCTGCCGATCGGACGACTGTGCTCCGGGAGCATGAACGGGAGCTAGTTATTGACGCCTTAAAAAAATGCAACTGGGTCCAGAAAGACGCGGCAGAAATGCTGGGGATCAGTGGCCGGGTGATCAACTACAAGATAAAGAAGCTCGGCATATCCATTCCAAAGAGACGGACGGCGGTTTAGAGGAGTGATCCAGTCATTTAGTGGGTTTCAGCGGCTGCCTACATCGGTTTAATTAGAGTCTCAACCGAAACTCCGCAATTTCAAATGCCAAAAGGGGGTCAAAAGGTAGAATGTCAGAACCTCAAGATACACAGAGGAGGAATTTCCTCAGTTTTGTGGATATTCATGTCCCTGAGGGACGTTTGCACAGGTATGGAGTCAGTACTTGCCCGGGCCGTTACCCTATTCCTTTAGAACACTTTGATCAAACTCTTATAACAGCAATTCACCAGAAAGTTGAAAGGGACGCTCTGAGCGCGAATCAAGATGTTTTCGGCTACAATTCTTAGGGAGGCGTAACGGCCGCAAATTCAACTGTCTGAGCCCGCCTTTGGCGGACGAGTTTTGGATTTGCAGTGGAGCCGAACTTTAGAATTGTCGAAAAAAGATTTTGAGCAGCGAAGAGCGCTCCCTTTTCGCTTTCATCAGAGAAAAGTCGAGAAAAGGTCGTTGGGCTCCTGCTCGCTCCCACCTGTCCCGCTGACGGTGCCAAGAGAGTCAAGCGGAGAGCAAGGGAGCGAATGGATATGAGCCGTCCAGCACGGAATTCAAGATTGTGTTGAAACGTGAGGGGGTTTGAAATTCCCTTCTTTGAAAACTGAGAGAACTCCTCACACAGAGGAAGTGAGAAAATGGGTCGGCGACTGGACGCCCTGGTTTGTCGTCAATTGTCTCCGTGTTATTTGACTTTTAGCATTCATTTGAAGTTTGGGTTTTGACATTTGTCATTCTCTTTCCTGCCCTCATGTCAGCTGCAAACACAGAAGAACCAATTCTTTTCGAGTCGGGTGGTCTTCAGCTCGAGGGGCTTTTGTGGAGGGGAAAACCAGGCGGAGAGGCCTGCATCCTCTGCCATCCCCACCCACAGTATGGTGGGAGTATGCACAACAATGTGGTCGGGGCGATGGCAACCGCTCTCCAGGGTGAAGGGGTTTCAACCCTTAGGTTCAATTTCAGAGGTGTCGGCAATAGCCACGGACGATTTGGGAATGGTTTGGAAGAGCGGCTGGACGTCGAGGCTGCCATTGATGCCATTGAGACCCAGATGAGTCCTGGAGAAATTCATGTTGGGGGATACTCTTTCGGTGCCCAGGTGGGTCTCTTCGTGGCGTCAGTCGACAGCAGAGTGGACGGCCTTGTCGGTGTCGCACCTCCCCTTTCACTATACGATTTCGGTTTTCTCAGGAAATCGACCCAAGAGAAGCTTCTTATCGCAGGGGCTGAAGACCTCTTCTGCCCACCCGGCCGGCTGCGGGAATGGTTCGACTCCCTGAAGGAACCAAAGACTCTCGAGATTATTCCTCAGGCCGACCACTTTTTTCGGAATCATGAGGATGCCCTTAAGAGCGCAGTCAGGGCATACTTTCGTCTCCGTTCATCATGACGGATTGAACAGCCGGTCGGCAAACCACCCAAGGCGATACCAACGAGTGTATAGACGGTAGTTTTTGAGATACCGTCGAACAGACAGAATCAACCGCCTATCGCCCTCGGCATAGGCATCAAGAAAGCGGGTCTTATCCGTGTAACTGATTCGCAGACCTTCAGCCTTTAGCTTCTCCGCCGATCGATTCAGACGGAGGATGTTCTTCATTCTCTTTCTTGTCGAGAGGGTTTTCAGAATCTTTGAGCGATCGAAATCAATTATGTAGACCCGTATGCCCCTTGGGGTAGAGATCTGCGCCAAAACGTTTCGCACGTTGAGATCACCATGATAGATCCCCTGGTCGTGCATGAATCTGACGGTGCGGCCTGCCTCGCGGGTGACCTGTCGCTTCAGGGTGATTTCCTCTTCGGAGGGAGGATTACCGAGGTTTTGAAAGATAGAGACGAGGTCATGCGCGTCGGGGATTTCCTTTGATATCAATTCGCCGCGGTAGACTGGTCCCCAGATCCGGTGATGGAGGGCTGCCACGACCTGTGTGGTTGGGATCCCCCGTTTTCTGATCTCGTCGGTGATCAAAATCTCCCGAAAGGGCCTCGACCCCAAGAGGAAGCGGTCCCCTAGAAGGCGGCGAAATAGGCCCCCACGGCCATAACGACGGATAACAAAACGGTGGTCCGCCTTCCTGTCAAGTGAAAAAAGGCCGATACCGTACCGTCCGCCACGGTCCGGATCGATTCGAATTTTTTCAAACAGCTTCTCCATCTTCTCAAAGCCCATTTCGCGGAGACTATTTAGGAATTGAGGGTCTGCGAGGATTCGCGTCCGTCCTTCTTTGATCAACTGAAAGTGATGCTTTGCGGGCTTTAGAGACATCCTAACCCTTCTCCAGCAACTTCGCCGAAACGCCGCTTTCCTCCAGGGTGGTCCCCAATGATTGGTAGAGTGTAACCAGGGATTTGTTATAGTCGATAAGGGCCCTTGATTCTCTGCTCCGTGCGATGGCCAGATCCACCTGGAAATCCAAAACATCTTTGGTCGTCGAGATCCCCACCTCAAATTTGGCCTGCTCGGCTTCCAACTTTTTTTCGGCCAGTCGCCGAGACGCCCGAGTGGTTTTGATTCTTTTGAAGTCGGTTTCTACTTGTCTGATCGCCTCTCGCACCTCAAGGGCAATATTCTTTTCGATATCGGCCAGTCTCAGCTCGATTTGCTGCCGTTCCAATCTGCGTCGAATCAATTGGCTTTTTGCTGCCCTGTTCCCAAGAGGGTATTCGAAGCGGAGTCCAATGCGAAGGTCATAAAAATCACCGTCAAGCTCTTCCCAATCGTCTTCAATCGAGCCACCGAGACCATTTACCCCCGCACTTGCGACCACGTCTACCCGAGGACGGACCTGATTCTTAGCCAATCTGAGATTCACGATTCGGTTCTCAAGGTCTTTCTTTGTTTGAAGGTAATCGGGTCGGTTCTTGAGGGCGGTTTCCACGCCATCGGGTAGAGAAAAACGGATTTCAGCATCCATGGGCTGATCTACGGGGATGATGCGTGCACCGAGAAGCGAAGACTCTTTGTCCAGATTGAGGAGGCCCCTTAACCGATCTTCGAGATCTTGAATCGTGTCTTCGGCCAGAATGACGGCCTCTTCTCTCGCCGCCACTCCTGCTTCAGCCTCGACCACATCGATTGGAGCGAGTTGGCCCGCTTCGACTTTGGCTCTATTGATCTCGAGGAGGTCTTGGGCCTGCCGCAGTGACTGCTCCGCTACATCGAGGAGCTCGATGGCTAGAACAAGATCCCAGAAGGTCTGCTTCACCGAAGACACAACATCGATAACTCGTTTTTCAAACTGAAAATCGGAGATGCTTTTGTTGTTCTTAGCAATGACAACCCGACCTAAGTTAAACTCGCGGCCAAAATCTTTCAGGAGAGGTTGGATGACAGAAAGGACCAGCTCAGATGACCACGAGGGGTTGAACCGTTGGACGAAAGAGTTAGAGCTGAGCCGGTTGTTTTCGAAACCGAGCTCGGCCGTCGTGCCCGTGCTGAATTTCTTTGCCAGACGCGTATCGATTTCAGTGGAGATTCGGGAGGGTTCGAGCGCCCCCGTGAGAAAGGGGTCAACCTCCGACTGCCGCTTTGTCGAGGCTTCCGCGATGTCTGCCGCCACCGTGGGATCGAAGACCGATTCTTCCACCTCGATGTCCGTTTCAGCGATCTGGGGTTGCAACCGTTCGATCTTGACGTCAATGTTCTGGGACAAAGCCACCAAGACGGCTTCCTGGAGCTTGAGTTTAATGGGTTGTGATTGAGGGTCTTTCTCTTCAGCGTGAGCGGTGACACCAGAACACAGGATCAAGAAAAGCGCTAAACCGATCATTGCATTTCGCATGGCCCATCCTCTCCTTAAATGGAATTCCATCCCAAGGTAATTGACAGGGCAGCCTTTGTCAAGAAAAGGGCGGCGGGAGTTTGTTGAGCTCTGGGGGCTTAGTTGTCCTTGGAGTTTGTTTTGATGCGGAGAACAGTATCGTTTTGAAATAGCCTGGACAGTTTGACAAAAGCTTTGGCTTTCTGTTAATTATTCTTGGGATTGCGACCGGAACATCCCTTACAGAGAGGATCGCAATGGAGTATGAGGCGATTATTGGACTTGAGTTACACGCCCAATTGCTGACAGATTCAAAGATCTTCTGTTCGTGCTCAACAGTATTTGGTGCTGCCCCCAATTCCCATGCTTGTCCGGTGTGTACGGGCCTTCCTGGATCTCTACCCGTGGTGAACCGGAAAGTCGTGGAGTATGCTATTAAGATGGGGCTGGCCAGCCATTGCAGCATTTCCCGGCGAAGTCTTTTCGCGAGAAAGAACTATTTCTATCCGGACCTCCCCAAGGGGTACCAGATATCCCAGTATGAGATGCCCCTCGCTGAGAATGGGTATGTGGAGATCCTGACGGATGGGGAAACGAAGAGAGTCGGTATCATTCGGGTCCACATGGAAGAGGATGCGGGCAAACTTATCCATCAAGATGAATCCATGGAGGCCAGCCAATATAGCTTTGTAGACTTCAACAGGACAGGCGTTCCTCTGATCGAGATCGTCAGCGCCCCTGACATCGGAACGGCTCAGGAGGCGGGCGCCTATCTCCGGACACTGAGCAGCATTCTTCAATACCTCGAGATCTGTGACGGGAAGATGGAAGAGGGGAGCCTCCGGTGCGATGCCAATGTGTCTGTTCGACCCACAGGGGAAGAGGCACTTGGAACTCGGACGGAACTGAAGAATATGAACTCCTACCGCCATGTGGAAAAGGCCCTTGATTATGAGATAAAGCGTCAGATTGAGTTGCTCACAGAAGGGGAACCAATCATTCTGGAGACTCGGCTATGGGATCCTAACCGGTCGATCACGGTTCCCATGAGGGGAAAAGAGGAGGCTCACGACTATCGGTACTTTCCCGATCCAGATCTTGTTCCTCTAGTTATCGAGTCTGATTGGATCGAGAAAATTCAGAAAAGCCTTCCCGAACTGCCTATGGAGAAACGGCGCCGGTTTGTCGAGGAGTATAAAATTCCAGACTATGATGCAGGCGTCCTCACAAGTTCCAGAGCCTTGGCCGACTACTACGAGGCATCTGTCAAAATCTTCCCAGAGGCGAAGATCGTGAGCAACTGGGTCATGGGGGAGCTCCTCGGCGCACTCAACAAGGATGGCAGTGAGATTACGGAATCCCCCGTGAGTCCCGCCCTTCTCGCGGGGATGCTACAGTTGGTCAGTGATGGAACCATCAGTGGAAAGATCGCCAAGACGATATTTGAGGAGATGTACAAAACGGGGAAGGACGCCTCCAGCATCGTGAATGAAAGGGGACTTGTCCAAGTGACCGACCGTACCTCTATTGAGGAGGCTATTGCAAAGGTCCTCGAGGCGAATCCAGACCTGGTTGAGAGTTATCGGAAGGGGAAGGAGAAACTCTTTGGTTTTTTCGTAGGACAGGTAATGAAGGAAACCCGGGGCAAGGCTAACCCGAAGCTGGTCAACGAACTTCTCAAGGCAGCATTGGCAGAATAAAAGGAAAACAATAGGAACCCCATCCCATGCCCTTCAAGACGATTGAGTGGAAAGACGATCATGTGGTCCTCTTAGACCAGAGACTCCTGCCACACAGAGAGGTGTACTTAGCGTGTCGGGACTTCGGGTCGGTGGTGGAGGCGATCCGGGACATGGCGATCCGGGGAGCGCCTGCTATTGGTGTCGCAGCAGCCGCGGGCCTGGCGCTGGGAGCTATGAAAATCACAGCACAGGACATGGACGGATTCGTCCAGGAATTCAAGCAACTCTGCGAAAGGATGGCGAAGGCTAGGCCTACAGCGGTAAATCTATTCTGGGCCATCGACCGAATGGATCGAATTTTGCATTCTTCGCGCTTTGAACGGGTGGATGATGCCGTCGAGCGCCTGAAAGCTGAGGCCCGGACCGTACTGAACGAGGACATCGAGATCAACAAACGAATCGGACAGGCGGGACGGGGTGTGATCAGCGACGGGGCCACCGTTTTAACCTACTGCAACGCGGGAAGCTTGGCGACAGCGGGATATGGAACGGCCTTGGGGGTTATCAGGGCCGCCATCGCTCAGGACAAAAGAATCCGTGTTCTTGTGGCGGAGACCCGGCCGCGCCTGCAGGGGGCTCGGCTGACAGCGTGGGAACTGGCGAAAGAGAATATTCCTGTGACCCTTATTGCGGACAATATGGCAGGGTACATCATGAACAAAGGTGAAATTGCCCTCGTTTTGGTCGGAGCTGACCGGATTGCCCGTAATGGCGACGTTGCCAACAAAATAGGTACCTATAGCCTGGCTGCATTGGCGAGAATCCATGGAGTTCCTTTCTATGTCGCGGCACCGGTTTCAACGATCGACTTCACCCTTTCCGAGGGAAGCCAGATCCCCATCGAGGAGCGACCGTCCACGGAAGTTACCGAGGTCTGTCATGAGTGCATCGCTCCAAAGGGTGTAGCGGTGATAAATCCTGCCTTTGATGTGACCCCCAGTCGGTATCTTGCTGGAATTATCACCGAAAAGGGGATCTTGAGGCGGCCTTTCAAAAGAACCATCGGGGCCTTGATGAGCCAAACACCGTGAGTCGCATCATCACACTCCTGAGTGATTTTGGATCCCAAGATGGATATGTGGGAGCCATGAAAGGGGTGATTCTCGGCATCAACCCACGGGCTATGCTGATCGATATCAGCCACGAGATCGAAACCCATGATATTATGGCTGGTGCATTTGTTTTGGCGAGCGCGTGCGATCACTTCCCACAAGGGACCATTCATATTGCCGTGGTCGACCCTGGTGTCGGGAGCAAAAGGCGAGCCATCATAGTTGAGACATCAAAGGGATACTTTGTTGGGCCTGACAACGGGATATTTACTCTCATGTGCGGACGCGAGAAAGTTACGAGAATTGTGACCATTCAGAACCCGAAATTCAGGGTGTCGGCGGTCAGCCAGACATTTCACGGGAGGGACATTTTCGCTCCTGCCGGCGCGTATCTCTCTCTGGGTGTACCAGCTGAACTTTTTGGCCCCCCGGTTGATGCAGTTGAGATGATTTCCCTTCCGAGCCCTCGTGTGACGGGCAGAACGATGGAGGGGCAAGTGATTCACATTGATCGATTTGGAAATCTGATCACCAACATTTCAGCCAGACTGTTTGGATGTTTTGTCGGAACGGGAACGCAGGAGATATGGGCGGAAAACCACAGGGTTTCTGGTCCCTACAGTAGTTATGAAGAAGGACGGGGGCGAGGGGTCTTCGCTATCTTTGGGAGTTCTGATCTCTTGGAGATTTCTACGACGGGTGAGAACGCGCACAAAATGCTTGGACTCGCGAGGGGAGCAGTTGTCCGCGTGCTGAAGCCCACGAAGGGTGCGAGAAAGAAATGACTCGTCAGATCATTGGCCTCGATGTGGGGACTCACTCAATCAAGGCCACGGTCCTGCAGAGCAGTTGGAGAGGTTTTGAACTGGCCGGTTTCTTTCGAAAAAGAATCGACCGGGATGAATCTGTCTCCGAGAAGGACCGCATCGCCCAGGCTGTGGAGAGTCTTTTTTCGGAACATAGGCTCGATGGCGATCCGATTGTCGTTTCCATGCCGGGGATGGGAGTATCTATCCGAACATTCACCCTCCCATTTACGGACCGCAAGAAGATCGCCCGAGTCGTGCCGTTCGAGGTTGAAGGGTACATACCCTTTGCGGTTGAAGATGTCGTGATCTCCTATCACATCATCGACCAAGAGGAAGGAAAAACAAGGCTCCTGGCACTGGCTGTCAAAAAAGATGTCATAAGGGAGAGTCTGGAGACTCTTGCCACGGCGCGCGTATCTCCGAGAATAGTGGATATCGACTTTATGGCCCTATTCAACCTCTCCCAAGGCGGGCTGACGGGAGCTGATGGGTGCTACGCTATCATCGACATTGGAGAGACGAGAACATCGATCTGTATCGTCGATGGCCAAAGGTTGGGATTTGGCCGCTCCATTCCTATCGCCGGGCGAGCGATCAGTGAGGCCATTCAGAATGAGTTTGATCTCTCTCCAGAGGACTCGGAAGGGTTCAAGGAGGCCGAGGCCTTCCTTCCATTGAAAGATCAGGTCGATCTGCAGGGGGAGGAAAAGAGAATCTCTGATACAGTCGGATCAGCGATAACACCATTGACCCAGGAGATAGGGCGGACATTTTACGCCTTTGAAGCCGAGGCCCAGAAGAAGGTGGAGAAGGTCTTTCTCTGCGGTGGGTCGACCCAACTCACCAACCTCACGGCTTACCTATCTGAAAAGATGGAAATCCCGGTTGCTCCCCTTGAGCTAGCCATATCAGGAGACGTCAAGTTAGATGCTCAAGACCGGATTCTGATGCCCCATGCCTATGGCCTGGGCATACGGGCAGCGGTTGACGGGCGGTGTTCCCAGGTGAATTTCTTGAAAGACGAATTCGCCTATCGGACTGAAATCAAGGGGATAAGACGCAAGATGATGTATGTGTGCGTTTTTCTCTGTATCATACTCTCCCTCTTTGCTTTCGAAGGGATAAGCCGCTACAGGGAGAAACGGAATCACTACATGGAATTGAAGAGGGAGGTCCGGAGGGTTTTCACGGAGACTTTTCCCGACGTGAAGCAGATTATTGGGGAAAGACAGCAAATGAAAACGAGAATTCTAGAACTTCGAAGAGAATCTCGGGCCCTGGTCTCTCTAGGAGAATCGCCAGTGGCTGCCATCGACTTGATTCGTGAGGTGACCGAACGAATGCCACCCGGGGTAGAGGTGGATGTGGATACGTTTTTCTTTGACGCCGAGAAGGTTCGCCTGAGTGGTCGGACGGATTCATTTGAGTCGGTCGACAGAATCTTGAAATCCCTCGAGGGTTTCGATCTGTTCACAGACGTTTCCTTGTCTAATGCCAAGGTCGACGCCAAAGATAACAAGGTAGATTTTAGATTGTCTATATCGCTCAGATCCTTGTAGGAATCATGGCATGATCCGAGTCAATCCGAGAGAGCGAAAAATTCTCATTGCCGGTGGTGGGGTGGTCGCAGGTCTTCTCGTCTACCTCCTGATTGTTTCTCCCTATATGAACGCCATGGAGCTTTTGGACCGGCGGATAACGAGAAAAACCGATGAATTGAAAGAAGTTTTGACGTTGCAAGATGAGTATTTTCGTTTGAAAGAGAAAACCAGGGTTTTAGAGAACGCGATACGGTCGACTCCTGGATTTTCTCTTCTTTCCTTCCTCGAGAATCTCGCCGCCAGAAACAAGATCAAGGGAAAGATAGCTTACATGAAACCGCTGACCACCACTGCGAGTGAGAGATTCCGGGAGTCTTCGGTCGAAATGAGATTGGAGCTTCTCACCCTGACGGAGTTGGTTGACTTCCTGTATCAGGTAGAGCAGTCCGCACAACCCATCCGAATCAAAAGGCTCAATATCGCGAAGAAAAAGGCGAATGCCTTTCTCGACGTTACTCTTCAGGCCTCGACCTTCGAACCCCTGGAGGAGGGCACACGGTCCCAGGAAAAGAAATCTAAACCTTCAAGAAGTACCCCTCAAAGGATTTAGCCCGGCGAATTCCCTGACCCATGGACCACAGGATTCCCCATCCATGGAACGTAACCCCGTCCGAGGCACTCAGCATTCAGAGTGCCCTCAAGAAGAGGCTCTTCTTGAGTCCCATCGATAAGGAGATTCGATTGGTGGGGGGTGGCGACGTCGCCTATTCCAAGAGAGACGATCGGCTGTTTGGGGCCATGGTGGTTCTCTCTCTGCCTGATTTGGCAGTGGTTGATGAGGCATGGCATGTGGGGGTCGTCCGTTTCCCCTACATTCCTGGATTTCTGAGTTTCCGGGAAGGTCCCATCCTCCTGGAGGTCGCAAAGAAGATCTGCCAGTCCCCGGACGTTTGGATTTTCGACGGGCAGGGGATTGCCCACCCAAGGGGGATCGGTCTCGCCTCGCATATGGGGCTTCTCCTTGACTGTCCGTCTATAGGGTGTGCAAAGAAGCGACTCCTAGGAGGCCACAACCGAGTCGGACACAGAAAGGGGGATTTTGAGTTTCTCGTAACTGCACAAGGAGCCATTGGCGCTGCGGTGAGAACCCGGAATGCAACGAAACCCCTCTACGTCTCTCCTGGGTTCCGGATTCACGTCGAGGAATCGGTTGAACTGGTCTTGCGGACTTGTGAGAAATACCGCACGCCAGAACCCCTCCGCCGAAGTCATCTCTTGAGTAACCGGATTCGAAAGGAGATGGCGGGCTAGGTGGCTCAAAGGATGAGGTTGGAGGCGCGTCCCCCCACGCGGGACTCGAGGTTGGAGGCACTTGAACCTTCCCCTCGAAACTCGAGGCAAATAGTCTCGTCACCGCTATCCTTTTCTATCTTCTCAGCCATTTCCATGACGATGAAAGACTGGGTTTCCCTTTCTCTTCTCGACATCATGGCTTGGATACCCCTTTCACAGACCTTCGGCATCCGTGCATGTATCTTCTCACTGACTTGAAAACGTCATGGAGACGGAACATGGCGGGAGGGAGGATGGGACTGATCACGGGTAACTCAGTCTATCTGAGAATTCCGGTAAAACTTCACTGAAAGCTTTTTCCTGAACAGTCAAAAGAAAGGGGGTCTTTTTGGCATTGCCGGTGGGATCGAATCCGTTGAAACCGGAGATTCCAGGAAAATCGCTGACCAGAGTGAGTTCCTTTTGCATCGCCTCTCTGGAGAGAATCGGACTCTTTTCCAGTATGGTGATAAATACTCTTGCTGCGTCGAAAGCCTGGGCAGCAAGAATGGTTGGCTCAGCAGCGAAGGTCGCCCTAAAACGGTTCACAAAATCCCTAACAATCGGCGATTGGCCGCCCGTGAAGAATTCATCGACGAGTAATGCACCTTCAACGAATTCCCCAGCCTTTTCAAGTAGGTTTGGATGGTTCCACGTGTTAGTCCCTAAGAGCGTAATACCGGAGACATTGTAGTAGGCGAGTTGGGAGGCTATTTGAGCGACTCGGTCTGCCTGGTCTGGGATGAAAACACCGTCAAATTCGATAACCGGATTGAAAAGTTTCTGTCCTTTCCTGCCCGGGGTTTCCTCGTCTTCAATCTTGAACATACGTCTGATTTCATTTCCAAAATCCATCTGACTTTCTGCGTAACTTTCAAGACTAACGATCTCTCCTCCCTGGCGGTATACTTCGCTAATAAAGAGGCTGCTCAGTGTCTTACCGTAGCCACCATTGGGATAAAGCACTGCGAAACGGTAATGTTCAAGGTACCGGGTGGCATAGGTCACCAGGAACCGAATCTGAAGAGGATAAGACAGGCCATTTCTGAAAACAAAATCGCCCTCGTGTGTTATGTCTTCCTTCGTTGTCAATGTGATCAGGGGGACCCTCAGTTCCTGGGCTTTCTTCGCGGCCCCTTCTGACGTGGCTCGAAAAAGTGGGCCCACAATACCCAGGACACCTTCCTCGCGAACAAGCTCTTCTACGGCACGGGCAGCCCCTTGCGGGGAAGATCTGGAATCTTTAATAACGAGCCGCACTTTGAGGCCTTCGTATTCTGGTTCAAAAGCGTGAATAGCCAATTTGACTCCGTTGAGCGATGGTTCACCAAATCTCGAGGCGCCCTTTCCACTCAGAGGGAGAATGCATCCAAGGACGTATTCATCGGGAACGAATCCCTCAACCTCTTCCAGGAAGGCTTCAACCTCAGGGTAGAAATACTCGTGACTGTAAAACCGGAGAACCTCCAGGAGCATTTGTCGGCTCTCGTCGGCTTTTTCCGATTCAAGGAGGCGCTGTGCGAGTATGAACTTCGCATAACCTCCCACATGGGTGTCGCGATAGATGTATGCGACCTCCCTGAGTTCGGACTCTGACAGGTCTTCCGATAGCACCTGCCGAATCCTGTCCCTAAACTCCACCTTCAGATCTTCGCGATCGGCTGTGTCGTGGGCCTCGAGAAACCATCGAAGGGTATCGAATGGGCTGTCGAGTTTCAGGTAGCTCTCAGCCAGAAGAGAGAAAATCTTGAGCTGTCTGGGCTTGGGAAGGTCTAATCCGATGAGTTTCTTCAGAGCCTTCACCGTCTCATCAGGCCGATTCAACTGATCAAAGCAGAGGGCGAGCCGATACTGCGCCTCATTTTGCACCGGGCTGTCTGGAAAATCCTTGAGGACCTTCTGGTAGATTTTGGCGGCTTCCTGGAATTTCTCTCGGGCAAATCGATCTTCGGCTAATCTCATTAGAGCCGCCTCGTCCAATCCCTTTGAAGGGGGTTGACGAATCGACGGCGCTCTTCTCGCTTTTGGCCCTGGAGCACAACCCACCACAATAAGGGCCGTCAGACTTAAGAGGAAAACCCACGATAGCGTTCGTCTCGCCCTGTTCCGAGGTCTTAGTAAGGGGCGGATGATCGGTAAAGGTATCATTTCTGAAAAACACATCACTGTCTTTTCTCACACCTTCGCGGGGAATCACAGGTGGCCCCGGAGCCATCAGGGCTTCTCAGTCCTTCGATGGATGGGTTCGATGAAAAACTCATGGACTCAGGGCTTTGTGCTGAGTGACTCAAGGTGTTCATTATACCTATATCAACTCGTCGCAGTATTTGCGAATTGAAAAACTAAGTTTCTAACCTCTTGAGATACCGAATCGTTTCTCTTGCCAGGTCCGTATCATCAATAAGGACCGAGAGTTCGTGGTTGTGATGAAGGGCGCTGTGGGTTAGGTTGTGGCTGCCGATGAATAAGAACCTCTCGTCGATGACGATGACTTTCGTGTGTGTCGTCGTCCGTGGCGAGTCGAACACCACCTTTACGCCATGTCGCTGGAGGCGTCGGGAGGTGGCCAGATTTTCTCGGTTGAGGAAGTTCTCCTTTCTCTCTGTTCTCTCCAGAAGTACCTGCACCGTGATCCCCCTTTTCTGGGCTTCGACAAGGCGCTCTAAGATCATATTGGCGCGGTTCGACGAATCGGGTTCCGCCTTGAAAAGAAACATCGAAACGATGATCTCATGGTCTGCATCGGCAATATGGTCACTCAAAACATGGAAGAACTGGCTGTCCTTCAGAAGCCTGACCATAGAGGCTTTTTGGCCATGGGTGGGAGTTGGAATTGCTGGAAAAAGAAGGAGAATCGTCAGGACGATGGAAAATACAAATCTCAAGGTGTTGCCTCCTCTAAGTAACAGATATCCGGCAGGCCTCTGTATCCCTCGTCAAAATCAAGGCCATAGCCGACCACAAAGCGGTCCTCAATTTCAAAGCCTACGAAATCCAAGGGAACATCAACTTCTCTTCTAGACGGCTTGTTCAAGAGGGCACAGATCTTTATAGATTTCGGGCGATGGGTCGAGAGCCTTTCCCTCAAGAATGCCAGGGTCAAGCCTGTGTCCACGATATCTTCGACAATGAGAACATCTTTGCCTTCGATGGAAACTTCAATGTCTTTGGTAATCCTTACATTCTGAGAAGAAATCTGCTCAGAACCGTAACTGGCCAAGCGGATAAAATCGATTTTCATTGGGATGGTCAAACAACGAATCAGGTCCGCCAAAAACATAAAGGCGCCCTTGAGGATACAGATGGCAACCAAATTCTCGCCGTCATATGCTCCCGAAATTTTCTTGCCAAGGTCCTGAACAGTCTGAGAGATTCTATTCCGATCGATGAGAACTTTCGGTTGCGACAAGGGCATGAATAAAGATCCCCTTTAGCGTTGATACGTCTAATGAAGACTGGAACTCGCCGCTACTTCGTTGGAATCCTTTGAATGCGTGGGAGATTAACATTTTCCCACGATCCTGTCAAACAGGGGAAGGCTCTGGGTTCGATGGTTTATCGGGATCATCCTGTCCCGCCGGGGATTATGAAGTCACAACGAGGGCGTGGGAAGGGGGGGACGAGACAACCCACTCGTAATTCTCTGATTTCAGAGACCTCTTCGGGGAGGTTGGAAGGAACTCCTTTCTCGTCTGGTAATGAGGGGAATATCGTTGAGTCTAGGGATTGTTCACTTCTGACGGCAATTATTAAATCATGTCAGCTAATTAGATTGTTTTGAGGCTTGAAATCCCCCGGCTTATCTGGCATAGATAAGAGGTAATGGAAATGGAAACTGGCAAAATTCGTCGAATCACGATCGTCCACTCCCTTATGTTCATCCTCGGGTTCTCTTTAGTGTTTGTGAGTCTGGGGGCCACTGCATCCTATTTTGGCAATCTGATGGCCAGCTACCAATCTCACATCATGAAGATAGGGGGAATCATTATTATTGTCCTTGGAGTCCACTTCACGGGGATCATCAGTATTCCCTTTTTACAGATGGAGAAGAGATTCGAACTCGGGGGAAAGCCAGTCGGCTACGTTGGGTCCGTTCTCATAGGTATTGTTTTTGCTGCGGGATGGACTCCGTGCATTGGCCCGATACTGTCGACGATACTCCTTTATGCAGGCACGACGAAACATTTGAAACAAGGGATCGCCCTCTTGGTCATGTACTCGGCAGGGTTAGGCCTTCCTTTTCTCCTGGCTTCTCTGGCCATCAACACATTCCTCTCATACGTCAACTGGCTTAGGAAATACCTCAGAATAGTGACCGTCGCGAGTGGTTGCTTCTTGATTCTCGTTGGGATTCTCTTTGTCACTGACCGGTTCGCGTTGCTAAATATGTACTTGAATATGATTTTCCCATACAGCGGAGAAGAGATCTTGAAGGTCGATACCCAGAGTCTCGGAATGCTAATCGCCTTTGTTGCCGGCTTGCTTTCCTTTGTCAGCCCCTGTGTACTTCCCCTCATCCCCTCCTATCTGTCATACATGACCGGGCTTTCTTTTTCAGATTTGACTCAAAAATAGGCGTCCCCAGTCGACCTGTTACGTGTTGAGTTCATGAGGATAGGTAATCTGAGATGATTTCACACGTGGGCTGATACCAGACATCAGGGAGCCGCCCCTTGAGCTTTATTGGCGAATACTTAGGAGAGCGACTATGCCTGCCCCGCCGAACAAGACGTGAGGGGACCAGGCGGAAAGAAGCGGGGGGAGAATCCCTGAATGACCGAAGGCTCGTGAAACCGAGATAAGAATCCAATAGACCAGGCCAATGGCGAGGCTAATACCGATCCCGGCAGCAAATCCTCCTGTCCGTCCGGTTTTCAGCGCAAAGGGTATGCCGATCAGGACCATGATCAGGTTGACGATGGGCAATGAGATCTTGATCTTTAAATCGACGAGGTACTTTGTCGCATCATACCCAGATCGTTGAAGACGGCGAACGTACCGTTTGAGTTCTCCGTATCCCATTTCCTCAGTGTCTTTTTCGACCTTTCTGAGGGTCTCGGGGGTTATGTTCATGGGGAGAACCATCTGACTGCTTTTTTCCACTGCCATTGGCTCTTTTCCGCGAAAACTTCGGATAGTGACGTCATTTAGGATCCAGCGATCCTCCTCCCACACTGCGTCGTGCGCGTCGACCCGTTGGTGGAGTTGGAAACCCTCACCGAAGAGGTAGACGGTGATCCCGTCCAAGGTGTTACGTTCTGGATCAAAGGCCTGAAAATTGTAAATCGAGGAGTCGTCCCTGTACCAGATATTCAAATTCTTGAAAGATACCCTTTGGTTGCGTTTGAGAACCCTCACGTCCATGATGTGTTGGGATTTTCGAAAAGAGTACGGAGCGAGATATTCGTTTCCGAAAAAAGTGACAAAGGCGATCGCTATGGAGATGAGGATTACTGGCTTTGTAATTCGATAAAGGCTGATTCCGCTGGCCTTCATTGCGGTGATTTCCATGTGACGAGAGAGGATTCCCAGCGTGATAAGGGTCGAAAGCAATACCGCGAGGGGAAGGGTTTGAAAGGTGATCATTGGCATTTTGAGCAGGTAATACGAAAGGACGAGTTCAAGGGGTGCTTTGTGTTCCAGGAGTTTGTCCACTGACTGAAAGAAGTCGATTACCAGATAGATGACATTGAACGCACAGATGGAAAGGAGGAACACAATGATGAATTCCCTCGAAATGTATCTGGAGAGAACAGAGGTCCAAAGATAACGCCTGAACATGAGGCTTTTTTCTCACTCTTATCGGGGGTTGTCAAGTAGGGGGGCATGAACCTTAGACAAGTCGGTCTTTGGCTCAGAGGCTTTTCCTCTGAAGTGAATCGGCTGTTGTCGGGGGTCTGTGGTCAGGCTTCAACCAGATCAATGAGTTCTGGTGCAATCCGTTGAGTTCCCGTCTACGGTATTTCTTGAGAGTTCGACCTCTGTTATGCCCGCGACCGACCACGGACAGGGGACGACGGACACGGTCCGGATTCTGGTGAGTGGGATTCTTGACATAACCTGTTCAATGTGTTTATTTAATTGTGTTGACGCGGGGTGGAGCAGTCCGGTAGCTCGTTGGGCTCATAACCCAAAGGTCGTAGGTTCAAATCCTACCCCCGCTACCAATGATCTCACGGGGTTACGGAGATGCCGTAACCCCTTTTTTTTGGATGTGTTTAAGTTGTACCCATCGGAAGGAGCTCTTTACTAAGATAGGGGACGTTGCTGACTAAGTGGACTTACTCCTCAGGTGAGTTTTCGCTCGGGCTATTTACCCAACGGAAGGCCAGGAGTTACAGAAAGGAAACGTGAGTAGATGGTGAGTGTTTATTGGCGGATGAAATCAACAGTTTTTGCCAAGGTTCGGTTCTGTTGATTGCATCTTCAAATCGAAACCACCGGGTTGATTTGTCCATCATGTTTTCTGATAATCGCGGGTGAAAGGCTTATATCAGTTTGACACATCGAGATTGAAAGGGAGGCTCATTATGTCAATAGAAGAAACCAAAGCCGTTGCTACTCGATACCTCGAGGAATTTTGGAACAGCGGCAAGATGGAGACGGCTGACGACATCATTGCTCCCGACTA
>CAYGBK010000057.1:0-83010 GCA_964348095.1 uncultured Thermodesulfobacteriota bacterium
GTCAATGCCTGCCACCAAAGGGGTCTTGCCCTCGTCCTGGATGTGGTCTATAACCACCTCGGGCCGGAGGGGAACTATCTCGGGGATTTCGGACCTTATTTCACAGACCAGTACAAAACCCCTTGGGGGCCTTCGATTAATCTCGATGGGCCCTACAGTGACGAAGTTCGGCGTTATTTCATTGAGAATGCCCTCTACTGGGTGACCGAATTTCACATCGATGCTTTGCGAATCGATGCTGTACACGCCATTTTGGACTTTTCGGCACATCCCTTCCTCGCAGAGCTAGCCTCGGCCGTACACGAGAGAGGGAAGCGACTCAATCGGCAGGTCCACATCATTGCTGAGAGTGCGCTTAACGATACACGGGTAATCCGACCCCCAGAGCTTGGAGGATACGGCCTCGATGCCCAATGGAACGACGATTTTCACCATGCTCTCCACTCCCTCCTGACCGGTGAAGGATCAGGATACTACCAGGATTTTGGCCGTCTCGAACACCTCACCAAGGCATTTCAAGAGGGTTTCGTTTATTCTGGCGAGTATTCCCTCTATCGCAGACGTCGACATGGCAATTCATCGAGGCACATTCCAGCAAGCCAGTTCATCGTTTTCGCGCAAAACCATGACCAGGTAGGCAACCGCAGGCGCGGAGAGCGCCTGAGCGATTTGGTCTCTTTCGAAGGATTGAAACTCGCCGCCGGGGTTGTACTGCTCTCCCCCTTTATCCCGCTCTTGTTCATGGGCGAGGAATACAGCGAGACAGCACCTTTTCCCTATTTTGTCAGTCATTCTGATCCAGCCCTCATTGAGAGAGTTCAGGAGGGACGCCGCAAAGAATTTGCGGTTCTCGATTTGAAGGAGGAACCACCCGATCCGCAGGACGAAGCCACCTTTCTGAGTGCCAAGCTCAACCACCACCTACGGAGGGAAGGGCGCCATCGTATTCTTGCTGAATTCTACAGAGAGCTCCTTCGGCTTCGGAAGACAATTTCTGCCCTCGCCCACCTGAACAAAGAAGAGACGGAGATCCGGAGTTACGAAAAGGAGAATGTCGTTAGCCTCCGACGTTGGAACGGTATCGATGAGGCTGCGGCAATCTTCCATTTCGGCGAGGACGAGCAATCCCTCACCATTTCTCTGCCTCCAGGTCAGTGGAGAAAGAAGCTGGATTCGGCTGATGAAGACTGGCAGGGTTCTGGGAGTTTTGTCTCCGATCGATTGGTCTCAAATGGTACGCTGGCTGTCACCCTGCCTCGCCATGCGTTCGTCCTTTTGAGAAGGGAAAGGGAGATCTGAGCAAATGGAACAATACATCTGTATTCATGGCCATTTCTACCAACCACCTCGTGAGAATCCATGGTTCGAAGCGATTGAGTTCCAAGAATCTGCCTTTCCGTATCACGACTGGAACGAAAAGATTACGGCTGAGTGTTATGCGATGAACGCTAAGTCTCGCATTCTAGACGGACAAGGTCGGATCGTTCAGATCATCAACAACTACGCGAAGATAAGCTTCAACCTCGGCCCTACGCTCTTGGCTTGGCTCGAGGGAAACGCGCCAGATGTATATGGAGCAATTCTAGAGGCGGATCAGGAAAGCCAGAAGACTTTCTCGGGGCACGGTTCAGCTTTGGCTCAGCCTTACAATCACATGATTCTCCCTCTTGCAAACCGTCGGGACAAAACCACGCAGATTCTTTGGGGAATTCGAGATTTCAAACATCGCTTCGGCCGTAGACCTGAGGGAATGTGGCTGCCGGAGACCGCTGTGAACATCGAAACCCTTGACATTCTGGCAGAGCAGGGAATCATGTTTACCGTCCTCGCCCCACACCAATCCCGCCGAGTCCGGCCACTGGGAGCCTCTAAGTGGCAAACCATACGGGGGGGAAAGATCGATCCTACAATGGCCTATACCGTGCATCTACCATCGGGTCGGACGATTGCACTCTTTTTTTATGATGGCCCAATCTCACGAGCTATCGCGTTCGAAGGGCTTCTTAAGAGTGGCGAATCACTCGCGAAACGGCTCCTGAGTGCTTTTTCTGATAAACGCAGTGAGGCTCAAATTGTCCACATTGCCACGGATGGTGAGACATATGGCCATCATCACCGTTTTGGAGATATGGCTTTGGCCTATGCCCTAAATTCTATCGACTCTCAAAACCTTGCACGCCTCACGAACTACGGCGAGTATCTGGAGCGACACCCTCCCACTCAGGAGGCAGAAATTTTCGAGAACACGTCATGGAGCTGCCTTCATGGGATTGAGCGGTGGCGAACCGACTGCGGGTGTAACTCGGGGGGACATCCTGAATGGAACCAAGGATGGCGTGCACCACTACGGGAAGCATTGGATTGGTTACGGGACACGCTGGCAACGGCCTATGAGGATAAGGCCCGATTGCTTTTGAAGGATCCCTGGGGGGCGCGGGATGATTACATCCACGTGATCCTTGATCGGTCGAAGGAGAGCATCGAGGCCTTTCTGAGTCAGCACACCATACGTCCCTTGGAACCACCTGAGGTTACGACAGTCCTCAAACTCCTAGAGCTTCAACGCCACGCCATGCTCATGTACACTAGTTGCGGTTGGTTTTTCGATGACCTTTCTGGCATCGAAACCGTTCAGATCCTTCAGTATGCTGCCCGTGCCGCCCAGTTGGCTCGTGAGCTCATTAGTCATGATGTGGAGCCCCATTTCCTCGACCTGCTCGAGAAGGCGAAGGGCAATATTCCACATCACAGAGACGGCCGTGCCATCTATGAGGACCTTGTTAAACCGGCTGCCGTGGACCTGGAGAAGGTGGGCGCTCACTACGCCATGAGCTCCTTGTTTGAGGATTATGGTGAGCAAACGTCGGTTTATTCCTACACGATCGATCAGGAGGATTATCAATGTTCTGAAGCCGGCAAAGTTAAGCTCGCTATTGGAAAAGGAAGAGTAACATCAAAAATCACGCGTGAGTCGGCTCAGTTATGCTTTGGTGTCTTGCACATGGGCGATCACAACCTCAGCTGTGGAGTCAAGAGGTATGACGGAGATAGGCCATATCAGGGAATCGTGAAGGAAATGTCAGAAGTTTTCAACAGAGCGGATTTCGCCGAGACCCTTCGACTTTTGGACGACCATTTCAGTCCCTCCTCATTCGCACTTAAATCTCTTTTCCGTGACGAGCAGCGAAGAATCCTCGACATTGTTCTCGAATCGACTCTCGCAGATGCCGAGGCCATCTACCGTCAGCTCTACGATAACTATGTTCCCCTCATACGGTTTCTGAGAGATTCCGGAAGTCCGCCGCCCAAAGCCCTTTGTGCGCCGGCCGAAATGGTTCTGAATGGGACCCTCCGAAGGGCCTTTGAAAACGAGGAGTTCCACCCTGATCTCATCGATCCACTGCTCGAAGAAGTCACGCTGGCAGGGATTTCCCTGGATACAGATACCCTCGAGTTTGCCTGCAGACGGAGCATCGAGCGGATGGCCGATCGACTCCTGGCTAGCCCTACCGAACTCGGCTTAGTTCAGCGTCTGGAAGCCGCCCTAGGCGTCCTAGGCTCTCTTCCCTTTGAGGTAAACCTGTGGAAGGTGCAGAACATCTGCTACGATTTGCGGGGAGAGGTCTATCACAATTTGCAAAGCAGTGCCGAGCAAGGTGACAAGAGCGCCCGTCAATGGGTCGATAGCTTCAGAAATCTCCTCGGCAAGCTCTCGATCCGTGTCGAATAGATCTCAAAACCCTTTGACCCATGGGGCTATCTACTCAATCACTGTGAGACCTTTCTTCCTTACAGCCTGGTTCTGAGCCTCTCTTCCGGAAATGCCATGCGAATCCCAAGGGCGACTTACCGAATTCAGTTTAACCCATCTTTTGGTTTCAAGGAGGCAAAAGACATTGCCTCCTACTTGGCTGGCCTGGGCATCTCAGACCTATATGCATCGCCGATTTTCAAGGCCAGAACAGGTAGTACTCACGGCTACGATGTGGTTGATCCAACCCAGTTAAATCCTGAGCTGGGTACCGTTTCCGACTTTGAGGACCTGTCAGAGGAGATTAGGAATCTTGGGATGGGATGGCTTCAAGATGTTATTCCAAACCACATGGCCTTCGATCAAGAAAATCAGATGCTCATGGACGTCTTGGAAAAAGGCGAGACTTCTGAGTATTTCCATTTCTTCGACATCGATTGGAACCACCCATCCGAAGGCATGAGAGGTAGACTCCTCGCCCCGTTCCTTGGTGGCTTCTATCGTGAGACTTTAGAGGAGGGAGAGATCAAGCTGACCTATGATAACACCGGATTTGCGCTCAATTACTACGACCTCGTTTTCCCTTTGAAGATAGAATCATACCTCCGACTACTCAGCCAAAACGTGGGCGCCCTCAAAGAGAGGCTCGGTGGAGACCACCCGGATGTGATCGACTTTCTCGGGATTCTTGATCTTCTGAAGACACTCCCCGCTGGCGAAGCAATTCTGGAGCGATTTGAGCAGACAAAATTCATTAAGGCAAAACTCTGGGAGCTCTACACTCAGAGTGAGGCCATCAAAAGGTTGATCGACACAAACATAAGACTTTTCAACGGCGAAAAAGGGAAACCCGAGAGTTTCAACCTTCTTGACGATCTCATTTCGGAACAGTTATTCAGGCTGTCTTTCTGGAAGGTGGCAACAGAGGAAATCAACTACCGAAGATTCTTCAATATCAATGAACTCATATCACTGAGGGTCGAGGAAAAAAAAGTCTTTGATCATACCCACGCGCTGATTTGTAGACTAATTCACGAAGGAAAGATAACCGGCCTGCGAATCGACCATATTGATGGGCTTTACGACCCGACAGAATACCTGACGAGAATCAGAGAGAAAGCTGACTACGCCTATATTATCGTTGAAAAGATCCTTGAAAAGGAGGAGGAGCTGCCATCTTTCTGGACCATAGAGGGAACAACGGGTTACGACTTTGTAAACCACATGAATGGAATTCTATGCAAAAGAGAAAACGAGAAAAAGTTCAGTCGGATTTACAAGAAGTTCACCCAATTTGGAACGGCCTATGGGGAGCTCGTGTCTGAAAAGAAAAGACTCATCATGGGAAAACATATGGCCGGAGACATCGACAATTTGGCTCATCTTTTAAAGGTCACAACAAGAGCAGACAGGCATGGCAGTGATATCACCAGCTACGGGCTCAAAAGAGCAATGGTAGAGGTGATGACTCAATTCCCGGTTTATCGAACCTACATAAGTCATCAGATTTCTCGTGAAAGGGATCGACTCTACATCGAGAAGGCTGTGGACAAAGCAATTCAGAGTAATCCAGGTCTTTCTAAGGAACTCCGCTTCATCGAGCGGGTTCTCCTCCTGGGGTTCGGAGAATATCCTCAAGGGGAAGAAAGAGATCGAGTCCTTTCTTTTGTGATGCGGTTTCAGCAATTCACGGGCCCACTCATGGCAAAAGGATTCGAGGACACAACCCTGTATATCTATAATCGACTTCTCTCGCTCAATGAAGTCGGAGGAGATCCGAGTACATTCGGGAGTTCTGTCGGCGATTTCCATCGTTACAATGAAACCCGATCGAATCGATGGCCACACTCCCTGAATGCAACGGCCACCCATGACACGAAGCGAGGAGAAGACGTCAGGGCTCGGATCAATGTTCTCTCTGAGATCCCGGAGGAGTGGGAAAGAAAGATCACCACCTGGAGTCAACTGAACCGGAAGAAGGTGAGAAAGGTCGGCGGCAGATCTGTGCCGGACAGCAATGACGAATATTTCCTCTATCAAACGCTGGTCGGCACTTTCCCGTTTAATGATGCCGAACACACTCAATTCCGAGAGAGAATAAGATCCTATATCATCAAGGCGGTCCGGGAAGCCAAAGCTCACACGGCGTGGCTCAGGCCCGACACCACATATGAAGATGCGTTCGTCTCTTTTGTCGAAACGATTCTAGAACCAACAGGGGACAATTCATTTCTGCGAGAATTTCTGCCATTTCAGAGAAAGGTCTCTCACTACGGGATTTTCAATTCCCTATCACAGGTTCTGATTAAAATCGCATCTCCCGGTATACCAGACTTTTACCAGGGAACCGAACTATGGGATCTGAATCTTGTGGATCCTGACAACCGGCGTCCAGTCGACTTCAAGAGGAGGGCAGCCGTTCTTAGAGAAATCCAAAGGAAGAGCAAGTCAGACGGTTTGAAGTTGATCCGTGAGTTGCTTCACTCCAAAGAAGATGGGAGAATAAAGTCATTTCTCATTCACAAGGCCCTCAGGGGAAGACATGACAATCCAGACGTTTTTCAAAAAGGGACATATATCCCTCTTGAAGTGGCCGGAGGATTCAGCGACCATATTGTCGCCTTTGCGAGGGCATACGAGAAAAACTGGGTGGTAACAATCGCCCCCCGACATTTAACGCGCCTTATCCATGAGGGAGAGAATCCTCTGGGAGATAAGATCTGGGCAGATACCTGTATCCCTCTTCCAGGGGGTGTTCCCCAACATTGGAAAAACGTGATCACAGAACAAACTATTGATACAGAGGATAAGCTGGCTATCGGTACTGTCCTAAGGCATTTTCCAGTTGCCTTGCTCATAAGTCAGGAGAACACGTGAAAAGGCGAGGAAGCGGTATCCTACTCCACCTCACATCCCTCCCCTCCCCCTTTGGCATCGGTGACATGGGGCCGTGGGCGTATCGTTTTACAGATTTCCTCGCTGAATCCAAACAAAGTTTCTGGCAAATCCTGCCTTTGAATCCGACAGATCCGGCTCACAATAACTCCCCATATCACAGCCGGTCGGCCTTCGCATGCAATCCGTTGCTCATAAGCCCTGAGATCATGATTGGGGATGACCTGATAAGAAGAGCAGATATTGAGCCTTCGCCTGATTTTTTCGATAACCGAGTCGATTATCAGACAGCGATTGCCTTTAAGGAAAACCTTCTTAACAAAGCATATGAACGTTTCAAGAAGAAAAAACAGAATCAGGAGTTTCAGAAATTCTGCTTCGAAAACTCGTACTGGCTTGACAATTTTACGCTTTTTATGGCTCTCAAGTCTCATTGTGATGGAAAGGCCTGGAGTGAATGGCCTCGAGACTTGCGGGATAGGGATCCAGCGGCCCTCCAATCAGCCAAGAAGGAACTGACTGATAGTGTCGAAAAGGGTAGGTTTTTTCAGTACTATTTCTTCAAACAGTGGAGTTCCCTCAGGAAATACTGCAACCAAAGGGGTATCCAAATCCTTGGCGATATCCCCATTTATGTGACCTATGACAGTGTGGACGTATGGGCCCATCCTGAGTATTTCAAGCTTAACGATGAAAAGAGGCCTCATGTCGTTGCTGGTGTCCCCCCCGACTATTTCAGCGAAACAGGACAGCTCTGGGGCAATCCGATTTACCGGTGGGAGAATTTGAAGAAAGACGGTTACAACTGGTGGGTCCACCGAATAGCCCAAACCATCAAACTCTATGATTTTGTCAGAATAGACCATTTTCGAGGACTAGTGGCATACTGGGAGGTACGGGCGACTGAAAAAACCGCCATCAATGGAAGGTGGGTTGAAGCCCCCGCTGTGGACTTTCTCAATCATTTGACCAAGAAATTTGCATACCTACCGATCATTGCCGAGGACCTCGGCGTCATAACACCAGACGTTCGGGAGATCATGCACCGTTTCGACCTCCCAGGGATGAAACTGCTCCTCTTCGCATTTGGTGAAGACTGTCCAACGAATCCATACATACCACACAATCTTCCAAGAAACTGTGCAGCCTACACAGGAACCCACGACAACAACACCATTCGAGGCTGGTTTGAAAAGGAGACGACGGAGCTAGACAAAGAGAGGATATTTCGCTATCTTGGGAGAAAAGTTCCCTCGGATAAGCTCCACTGGGAACTCATTAGACTCGTTATGATGTCAATTGCAAACATGGCGATCTTTCCCATGCAGGATATTCTGGGCCTTGGTGAGGAAGCTCGAATGAATCGGCCAGCCACCCTGAAAGGCAACTGGAGCTGGCGGCTCTCGCCTGATCAACTGACACCAGATCTGGTCCAGAAGCTCCGTGAAATGACTGAAATCTATGGGAGAGCCTGACTTGTCGCTTCCGCGGTGTGGCCTTTGAAAGGCCATTAGCTTAGGTTTAGAAACCGCGTATAAGGGGACAAACGTGACGGTGAAGGATTCGGGCCAAAAACAAAATCGATGGAAGATTAAGGATTTTCTACGAATCGGTCTCCTGGGGTTTCCCGGGCAGGGCATGATCTCTATCGATGTGACCTACCGATGCAATCTCTCTTGCACCCATTGCTACTTCCGACACCAGGGATATGACAACGAACTCACGATAGATCAGTGGCTATCTTGGTTAGAGAACATGCGGGCTCAAGGATATCCGTTTCTCATCTGTGGCTGGCTGGGCGGCGAACCCTTTCTCCGACGAGAGTTGCTGGAGAACGGCCTGGGTTACTTCAAATCCAATGTCATATTCACCAATGGAACTCTTGAGCTTGGTTCATGGCCCAACTGCACCTATGTCGTCTCTGTGCCAGCTTTGCGGGCTCAGTACACTTCCATAACTGGGGCAGATACCAAAACCTTCGACAAGGTGAAGGCCCATTCCGATCGAAAAGACTTACGGATTCTCATATCATTCTGTGTCACCCGCCCTATGGTGAGTCGTGTTCCTGAAGTTCTTGAGGAGTGGGAGAAAACTGGAGTCAATGGTGTTTTTTTTGAATTCTACACGCCAAGACACGGGGACAACTTGCAATTGTGGGTAGACTGGAAGAGTCGTGACCTCATCATTTCTCAACTTCTTGAGCTCAAAAAGATCTACGGAGATTTCATCGCCAACACGCGCCAAGAACTAATACTCATGAAGCCAGAAAACTTCCGGGCCATCGTCGACGATTGTCCCTTTCACGACATCGGTGCCAGCTTCGACCCAATGGGGCGGCGCAAACGCCCCTGTGCAGTTGGACCGGAGGCTGACTGCAATCGTTGCGGATGCATCCTTCCAGTATTTGCGCAGATACTCTCGAAGAGGCGCTTGATGATTCATGCCTTATGGGATGGAATCCAAAAAGAACTGAGGGAACGGCAGCGCACAAATACCCTTGGCCACTGGAATCTTCTTCCCGCCTCCCGCTCACGACATGAGGTTCACATCTGACGCAACCCTACGATTCCAAAACCTTCTCCAGGGCTTCCTCTAATCGTGATTGGGGGACGGCGCCCGTGATACGATCAACAACCTCACCGTTCCTGAAAAGGATCAATGTGGGGATACTCATGATGCCATAACTTCCCGGCGTCGCACGGTTATCATCGACGTTCATTTTGGCGACCTTTACTTTCCCGCTGAACTTTTTGGCCACCTCTTCGACTGCAGGCGCAATAACGTTGCACGGGCCACACCAGGGAGCCCAGAAGTCAACAAGCGCAGGAGTTTCTGACTTGAGAATCTCTCCTTCGAATTCCTGATCGGTCACATGAATAATAGCCTTCTCTTCCATAAAATCCCCCTCTCATCCTCTTCATACCAGGTTAATTGGCTCTAATCGCTAAATTTACCATGATCGATGTGCTTTTGGTAGGGATTCGAGGGTTCTTTGTGACAATCGAAGTCGTTCAGACTCGAAACTCGAAAGGTGATGTTTTCTCCTTGACATACGGCCGCATTTCTCCTATACTTTTTGTCCTGTCAAAAAACGACTTCCGATTTCTTTCCTAATGCCTCAAACAGCCTAACGCCGCATCCGGTTTTTGGGGAGGCGGACATGTTGATGACCAAGGACATAATCATAATTAATGAAACGGACCCCGTTGCAGTGGCCGTCAGGAAACTCATAAAAGGGGAGTCCTTAGATATTGACGGAAAGCGTATCACCGTTAAGGATGACATCCCCGTCCCGCACAAACTAGCCTTGAAGGAGATAAAAAAGGGCGCTGTCGTGCATAAGTACGGTTATCCGATAGGTTTTGCAACGCAGGACATCGAAGAAGGGCAATGGGTGCACATTCATAATCTACAGTCCTCTCTGACAGAGTCCGTTTCGTACGAATACCACCCGGAACGCGCCCCTGCTCCGCGTCCTCTGATTTCTAGAGAATTGAGTTTCAACGGGTACAAGCGCGAAGACGGAGGCGTGGGGATACGCAACTACGTTTTTATTATTCCTACCGTGTTTTGCGTAAACGGTCCTATCGTGAGCCTGGCTGCCATGGCCGACAAGGAGATGCCGGCCTCCGATCGTTTTGACGGGTTCATTTCGTTTACTCATGAGTGTGGATGTGCGGAGAGCGGCCTCAATCTTTCCTATACACAGTCGATCCTCGCCGGCCTGTCGAAAAACCCCAATGCGGCAGGGGTTCTTTTCGTCGGCCTGGGCTGTGAGATCAACGACATTGAATCCTTTAGACCGAGCCTCGGGAATTTCGATCCAAGGCGCGTCAAGTTTATCGCCTACCAGGACGTCGAAGATGAATTCGAGGAATCGATGAACCTCTTGCGAGAGCTCCACTCACACGCCATGACTTACAAAAGAGATCCCACTCCGATATCCAAACTTATCGTCGGCACCAATTGCGCGGGATCGGACGGCTTTTCCGGTTTGACCGCAAACCCGCTGGTTGGGGAGATTACCGATATCCTTACCGCTCAGGGAGGGACGTCGATCATGACGGAAGTACCGGAGATGTTCGGCGCCGAGCAGATTCTGATGGACCGGGCCGTCGATGAAAGCGTCTTTCACAAGGTCGCGAAATTGATCAACGACACCAAAGCCTATTACAAGAAATACGGCATACAGGTAGACAAGAATCCCACGACAGGGAACTACCAGGGCGGCCTCTCCACGCTTGAAGAAAAGTCCCTCGGATGCACGGAAAAAGGGGGAAAATCCAAGGTGACCGGTGTGATTTCTTATGGGGGGAGAGCAACGGTCCCCGGACTGAATCTCCTGAGCGCACCTGGACATGACCTTGTCAGCATTACCGGCCAGGTAGCCGCAGGGTGCACGCTCATCCTCTTCACAACCGGCCGCGGCACCCCCGGAGGGTTTGCAGCGCCAGTCCTCCGGGTTACGACCAACAGTGACATCTTCAACAGAAAACGGAAATGGAATGATTTCGATGCAGGGGTTCTTTTCAGCGGGACGAGTATGGAAAAGCTGACGAAAGATCTGCTCGACCTGATACTTAAAGTCGCTAACGGCGAACTAAGGACAAATACTGAAGTCAACAAGTACTTCGAGATGGGTATCTGGAGAGATGGGATCACTACGTGAAGGCCGCCGGAGGCCGGCTCCCAGAAGCGGCGAGTAATTCAATCTCCCACTGAGGTGTACCTCCATCAGGGCGCCAAGGTGATTCCTTCTTTGTTAGCATGACTCCTAAAATCGGTATTAAACCCAAAAAGGGGAAGGAGGGCGTATCATGAAAAAAATGAGAAGAAGGGAATTCCTGAAAACCTCAGGGGCAGTCGCAGGGGTTGTGGCTTTGAGTAGCGTCCCGGGCATACTCAAGGCCAAGAGCAAAACGGCTGTCGCCGTTGTTAAGAGCGACCTGGACGTGGGTTCGAGCTTGGCCTTTGACCTCTCAGTCTGGGGAGATGACACAACAAAATCGAAGGAAAAACTGGGATTGATGGAGGTGAGCTGGACGCCTGAAAGTATGACCGAGATCGAAAGTATGGTGCGCAGGGCCTGTAAACTTTCCGGTGGGCTTCCCGTAAAGAAAGGTGACACTGTTCTGCTCAAACCCAACGTCGTACAGACGCCCCATCTTGGGTTTTTTCTTCTGGATAATTACTCCGTTCCGCGCGCTATGGCAACGATCAGCGACCCCCGGGTGGTCATCGCCACAGCAAAGATAGCCAGGGAACAGGGCGCCAAAGAGGTCATCATCGCCGAGAGCAATGCCAGTAATTGTCATAGTTTTTTCCAGGAGGCCGGTTACGAGACAGGCGTTGCTGTGCTCAATGACCCAGCCATAAAAATTCTTTATTTGGACGGCACTCCGTATAAAATGATGAAGGCCCCCAGAGTATTATCACTCCCCCAATATGCCATATTCGATATCGTTGAAAATGTCGATGTGATGGTCAGCATCGCCCCTATGAAGACCCACATGTGGGCTGGGATTACGATGACCACGAAAAATCTCATCGGTCTCCCGGCGAATAGAGTTTACGGGAGCTATAAGTCCGGTCTACCCCATTCCAATATCGCGAATGTCATCGTCGACCTTACAGCGATTGTCAAGGATCGGGTAAAATCCCATTTCGGGATTGTTACCGGAATCTATGCCGGTGAGGGCCTTGGGCCTCTAAGGGTGGATGCAAAACCGGTGAATACCATAGTGGCAGGTCCGGATTATGTTGCCGTTGACACGGTTGCGACCACTATCATGGGATTTGACGCTGCGGCCATCGGCCATATTCGAAAGGCCCATGAAATGGGTCTGGGCACCATGAAGGGCATCGAGGTCGTCGGCAATACCATCGGGGATGTGCAGTTTGCTGCCAAACCGATTCCAGAAGCGGCCAGACAGACGGGCGGTGAAAATAACAGTTGGGAAAGCCGATTAGGGCAGGAAATCCCAACATAACTTCTTATACGAACCGTCGATCGAATCGTCGGGGCAGGAGTTGTAACAGACTATCTTAGATAGCGGTCTACGATGTGGCCAAACATGGCACGTCGATTTCGAAGCGACCAAAACCCACTTCGAGGTCGATCTAAGGCATTGGGCTGCCTAGGCTCATCACTGCAGAGAGCAATTCAGAGGCGGCAGGTGAGCCTAGGCCTTACTGTAGAATGCGGCTACCATCATTAAAATCAAGCTAATGATTGAAAAGTGTGGATTATCGATTCCACGCTTTTTTATTTGTGATTATTACTTTTCTCAGCATTGCTATGTAGCCTGCAGTATGTAGTCTGCAGAAGGAGGGAGAATATGTCTGAAGTCGAATGTATCGTTGATTGTCAGAATATACTTGGGGAAGGCGTGGCCTGGTCTGCTGATGAACAGAAGCTCTATTGGGTGGATATCGAAAAATCCCATTTGTGGTGCTATGACCCAGGGACTGGAGAAACCAAGACCTGGAACCCGCCGGAACGTATCACATCCTTTGCATTTCGTGACCGCGGAGGGCTTTTAGTCGCCTTTGAATCCGGCCTGGCCTTTTACGATCCGGAAACAGGCAAAACAGAGAAGATTCAGGATATCGAACCCGATTTAGCCACGACGCGCATGAATGATGGACGCTGTGATCGTCAGGGCCGATTTATCGTCGGCGGCATGGATGAATCTGGCAACTGGGAGGCGATTTCAAATGTCTACCGATTGGACCGCGACTTAAGTGTTCACAAAATCATCTCCGATGTGGCTTGCGCAAACAGCACCTGTTTTAGTCCTGACGGCCGAGTGATGTACTTTGCCGATAGCCTAGCCGGTGAGATTTGGGCCTATGATTACGATACAAATACTGGTGCCATCGCCAACAGGCGGGTTTTTGTAGACTTCTCCGATCAGCCCGGCATGCCGGACGGCTCAGTCATCGATGCGGAAGGGTTCTTGTGGAATGCCCAATGGAATGGTTATCGGGTGATCCGGTATCGACCGGACGGAGCCGTTGACCGTGTGCTTGACATGCCCGTCATGAATCCGACCTGTGTCGCCTTTGGCGGAAAAAATCTTGATATGCTCTATGTGACAACAGGCCGTTATCTCATGACTCCCGAGCAAATCGAAACTGAACCCTTATCCGGTGGATTGTTTGCCGTTAAGGTTGACGTGAAAGGACTGAATGAACCCAAATTCTGCGGCTAAGCCAGTCAGTCCAAAGACCTGGAAACTCTCATTGTAGCCGTTCTCCCAAGGGCTACCAAGCCTAATGTAGACAGTCTGAACACGCTATGGGCCAGCCGCTGAAGCACGGCCTTGGCCGTGGACCCCTCGCCCTTGTCCAATCGTATATATTGGGGTGTGCCATGCTTGACGAAGATCTCTGTGAGACAAAAAAAGCACATCATGATCCGAGGCGTTTACCTCAAGGTTCAGTCTCCCACACTGATTCAGATCATACGATATTTGTAACGCCTATCGAAAAGATAAAGGGATAAGATCTCAACTTTCGGACTTTATTGGCACTCGCAATAGTCTACCCTTTTCCAACAAAAGCCTCCGTCTAAGAAAAACTGCCCCCCAGTTCACCCTCGCAAGGTGACCTCATTGGGGATTCGAGATCACCAGAGGTCTCTTTCAGATTCCTAGATTTCTGAAACCCTGAAAGTCATTAAGGAGGAGAGGTTGTGCGGACTTACTGATTGAGAATAAAGTCGGGAACAATACCTTTCAGGTGAGGAAAGGCGTCTCGGCCGTGGGGAATGTGTAAGGCCGCAATGAATTCGTCCTGAAATTCCTCCTGAATGGTCAACTCCAGGTATTCAACCCGCCGGGCAATCCAATTTGCCTCTTTTCTCTTCTCTCTATCGAGAAGTGCCATTCTCGCTCCGTCTCCCGCAGCATTTCCCATAGAGACTATTCGCCCTGGCGATATATCGGGCAGCATCCCGATGATCAGGGCCTCTTCTTTATCCACATAGCTGCCAAACGCGCCGGCAATGAGCACGCTGTCTACCCGATCGATGCCCAAATGGCGCATCATCAACTTGGCGCCGGCATAGATAGCGGCCTTTGCCAGCTGGATTTGTCGAATGTCCCTTTGAGTGACCACAACATCCTTCCCAATAGATGTCTCGTCCATCCACGCAACAACGAACTCCGGCGTTCCATCACCGTCCATGCGGAGCCGTGGAATCTTCAATTCACTATTGAAAGCGCCACTCTTCATGACAATCCCTGTTCGATAAAGCTCGCCGAGAAGATCAAGAATCCCGGAACCGCAGATACCTTTTGTTTTTATCTCTCCCGAGCCGGAGGTTTGGCTCCACGCCTCTGTACCGATCACCTTGTACGTCACCTCAAAGGTTTTTGGATCGATTCTGATTCGCTCGATCGCGCCAGGGGCAGCCCTCATTCCATACGTGATCTGAGCCCCCTCAAGGGCGGGACCAGTGGCACATGACGCAACGACCAATCTGTCTTTGCTCCCCAGCACCAGTTCCCCATTGGTTCCGATGTCGATAATCAGCTGGATATCGTCCTTCCTGTAAGGCTCTCCACAGATGAGAACGCCCACGTTGTCGGCTCCCACAAATCCGGCCTCGATGGGCAGAATGTGGACATATGCGGATTTGTTGATTTCTATGCCGAGGTCTCTGGCCTTAATGTCCATCGATTTTTGAACAGTTGGGGTAAAAGGAGCCGAGCCAACATATTGGGGATCTAACCCCAGGAGAAGATGATGCATCACCGTGTTCCCCACGAAAGTCATGTCAAGAATCTGTTCCTGGCTGATCCCTGCCGTCTCTGTGGCTTGTGAAATGAGGCTGTTGAGGCCTTCGATGATCACGGAACTCATCTCGTGGAGACCACTGTCGGGATGAGCCGCCGCATAAGTAATTCGGGACATGACGTCCTCTCCAAAAGCCACCTGGGGGTTCATCATGGATTCGACCGCCTGCACCTCCCCACTCTCCAGGCTGCATAGATAGGCGGCCACCGTGGTGGTGCCAACGTCAACGGCGAGACCCCAGCATTTCTCTATGGATCCAGGCTGTACTTGAATTATCTCTCGATCATCCCATACGGCTGCCGTTATCTGCCATTCACCTTGTCGGAGAATACCTGAAAGATCACGCAATACGAGATAATCGATTGCCAAATCTCTGAGGTCATGCCGTTTTCCTATCTCTTGAGCGAGTCGGTCGAAGTCTCCCAGTGGATCGTCGAGAGAGGGTTCTGAAACGTCCACACGGTACAACTTGACAGCTGGGTTACACTGGATCTCAATCTCTCCGGCCTCTTTTCGTATCACCTGCTTACCAGCCCGACTCTCTTCGGGAACGAAGGCCAGGACGTCTCCCCTGAGTTTGGCGGCACAGGCGAGCCTATACCCTTTTGTCCGTCCCCCTCCATCGATGAACCTTTCCTCCGATGACTCCCAATCAGATACATGAGAGAATGCCGACCGAATATTGAGTTTGGCGAAACGCCCCTTCTCGACCCGTACCTTACACTTTCCACACAGCTGCTTACCTCCACAGATCGACTCTACGTCCACACCAAGCTCTTGAGAGGCCTCAAGGAGGGTCTTCCCTTCTTCTATTTCTCCCCTCACACCCGATGGTTGAAAAACGACTCGGAATTTCTTTCCCCTCAATTTTTTCTCCACGTCTCTTTGACCAGCTTGATCAATAATCCCACAGACCGATCGAACCTGAATCCTGAATCTTGTGTCAAGGAATATGATTCACAATCTGTTGATTGAAGCAAGATTACACGAAACATGGTCAAAAACCAAGGTGAATTGGTATCCTCTTCGTGCCCCTGGGACAACTTCTGGAGGCCCTACCTTGACACTATTTGCCACATCTTATATTCTATCCCCATGAAGAAGGCCAAGTTCTTCCGATATCGCACACACCTGTACCCCGGTTTAGGCTTTTCTCAATGACAGGTCTTCTTTGCACTATCTGAGTCGCCCGTCCCCAATTAGCGCTCCGGGGAGATGTTCCGTTTTCAGTAAGATCGGTAGGCCGCCCAGAAAGGCTTTTGGAATGCCTGCGGGGAGTTCTCAGCCGAGGACAAGCCGATGCAGATTCTGACCAGAAGAAGCTATCCCCGGTTTGAAGTTCGCAAGCTCGTTTCATACAACCACGGTGGGAAACGGTTTCTAACGCTAACTCTCGATTTGGCCCTCGGGGGAATGAAGATAGAAACGTGCCGTGATTTGCCACACGATGAAGACCTCGATTTTCAGCTGATTTTAGATAACAGGACTATCTGGTTGAAAGGACGTCCCGTATACAATCACTTGGTTTCAGGCACAATGAATATCGCTGGGATTCAGTTCCTCGGTATTTCCGAGGAGGATCGTGACGTATTGCAACAATACCTCGGCAGACTGCATCAGCTGCCAGGCCCCCAGGGGATGATTTCTGCGAGAGGTAAAGGATCCACGACAAAGTCTCGGAAGGCTGGTGAGAAATAAGAGGAAAGACGAGCGCGTTCGCCTCAAAGACGAACCTGGCGGTTGACAAAATACCTGAAGGCAGCGATCATTCGACTCCCATACCAAGAAAAATACTCCCCGTTGACAATTCGAATGTCGACTTCTGTTGCATATTCTGGATCGATTCGATCGATCTGCGAACGAAGTCGATCGATGTGCCTCCTTCGAAAAGGGAAGGGCTCAGTTGACAGGAATATGGCGTCTGGTTTCAGGTGAATGAGGTCCTCTAGCGTGATGGTCGGATAGTTGAAGCCGACTTTTATTTTGAGATCTTTCAGATTTGAAGAAGTGAAAACGTTTTGATAACCGAGGATTGCCAGCACATCTTCGATATACGTCTCTGAGCCGACGGCGATTATAGGATCCAGCCACGTGAGATAAGCGACCGTTCCACGGTTTTTCTGAATTATCCGATCCAACAACGAATTCACACGGTCAATCAGTTTTCGAGCGCGCTTCTGGGTCTGAAACAAATGGCCGAGCTGCTCGATGTAATTCAAAGCGTGATCGACCGTTGTCAATCCCGTCACAAATACTCTGGATCTGTCCCAGTGACCGTCGAGCCGTTCAACATCCTCTTTTCGATTTTCCTCTCGATCCATAACGATAAGATCCGGGGCGAGTTTGAGTATCCTTTCAATAGCGGGATCTCTAGGGCCTCCTAACTTCTCAATCTCACCTACCCTGGCTCTCGGATGGATGCAGTAATCGGTCCGGCCCAAAATCTCTCTTTCCGTAAGTCCCAGGTAGAACAGGGTTTCTGTCCAACTGGGCACCAAGGAAACAACACGGCAGGGCCTTGAGAGAGGATGGAAGGGCACGCCTCGAACGTCAACGAGGTCTCGCCTCTGCCCTTCGTTGGTTTTTGGGCTAGGATTCATTTCAGAACAATTCCAAGACAAGAATCGCCATACCATCAGGATAAAGCAATAAGCGAACTTTTTCCAATTCAGCCATTCCATGAGGGAAAGGACACACCTCGTGCCGATGAGTGCGGATCCGCACCAAAACGACTGCAACCAATAGTCTGGGCTAAACAACAAACATGCTCAACATGCTTGAAGGGGATCGAAACTGTGCTTGACTTTCCCCTCCTCAGATTCGTAATTATAAGAGGTGCAACGGGCTAAGGGTTCAATTCAATAATAAGGTCAACCACAATGACCCGGAAGAGACGAATTTCTCAGAGGAGGGAGAAACTCAAACGAGAGGGTTGGGTCAGGCAGTTTCTGGCCACCGAACCTCGGTTGAGCGAAGCTGTGAAACTCTATCAGACGATTGGATACGACGTTCATCTCGAGCCTTTGACACAGGAAGAAGCATTGAATTCGGCAGGTGATAACGGGTGCACCGTGTGCTTCGATGGTGAGGAGGATCGGTATAAGGTCATCTATGTCCGATCCAAGAAAGGACAAGTCGAATCTGAAGATGATCTGTGGTAGGCCGGGGGCTTATTGTGGTCTGTGGGCCACCAATGCTTGTCGGTTACGACAGGGAGAGGAAACGCTTATTAGTGAAAATGCGGCTTTTCTCTGGCAAAAAGACGAAACGGTCGAGTTGCGGGACCTTTTTGGACAAGGAAGAATCATTTCAGGAGAACCCAAGGAGATCCAATTCCTGGATCGGAAGATCCTGATCGAATAGGCCATGGAGATTCTCGACGATCTTATCGACAGCCTGCCAGAAAAAGGGCATCCCGTCCATGAGGTCCGGTGCTGTGCGTTCTGGACCGCCGTTACAACACGGTTCACGGGCCTCTCTGCCACGTACAGAGCCCTCGAAGGGGAGATAGCAGACCGCCCGTCCCGGGTACGGGATGTCGGTTCCCTGACCGAAAAGAAAGCCCTGGAACTGGCTGGATTTGCCAGGTCGGACAACACCCTTGAGGCCTCTATTGGTATGGCCACGATCAACTCGTTGATAGACATCGACGAGGATCGATGTGTAGACCTCAACGCGTACGATGTGCTGGCCGATAGGGGACGGGGCCGCAACATCGGTGTCGTCGGCCACTTCCCCTTTGTTCACAGGCTGAGAGATGTGGCAAAGAACCTGTGGGTCATTGAGAGGCGGATGCGCCCGGGAGACCTCCCTGAAAACGAAGTGACTCGGATACTCCCTCAATGTGAGGTGGTTTGCCTGACCGGGACCAGTTTGATAAACCACACGATTGAAAAGCTCCTGGCTCTTTGCAGGAAGAGTTTCATCGTCTTGGCCGGCCCCACCTCTCCCCTGACACCCCTCCTTTTTGATCACGGAATCGATGTGATCTGTGGGACAAAGGTAATCGATCCTCCAGAGGTCCTAAAACACATCAGCCAGGCAGCTACTTTCAAACAGCTTCACGGCCATGGGGTGAGACTTCTCACCCTATCCAAGGAGACCGAACACGGATCTGGTCCCAGCATCTAACAGCCACTTTCTCTCTGGCCAGGAAAACCTCTGAGCCTCATCCTTCTTTTGATTAATCTGTCGGGCCAGGGGGCGGGAATAGGGTCACCGTGATCCCTTACAATGTCTCTCCGAGGAGATGGAGAACCGTTTCGTTCCATCCTTTAGGGCCGATACCTTGGGATCGAATAAGGTTGGGAAGGGATATCCTTGGGTCATGCTCACCCTTGTAGTTGCGCACAAGAACAGGGTAGTCAACTTTTTCTAGCATCGGAAAATCCACAGGACTGTCACCTATGGCGATCGAGACGATATCGCCGAACCGTCGTTGGTAGAGTGTCTTCAGTTTATCCACGGCCCTGCCCTTATCGTTATCGCCCATCAAGTGATAAAATCTGCCCTGACTATGGCGAAGACCCTTTTCCTCGATTGAGGCGAGAAGCTTCTTTACTTTTGTCCCCTGTCCAAGAAAAACAAAGGGTTCATCAAACTCACGCTGCTTGGCCAATTTCACCTGTTCCAATTTCAACCCCGTAACCTCGGCAACCTCCTCGGCAGTCATATCCCCAAATCCCCTGACCTTGAAACCATTCCTTTGAAGCTCTTGCAGCTGATCCCGCAACAACCGATACGGTATGCCAAGAACCAGGACGACGTAGCCATCGATCGTTTCCGCTCCCTCCCATACAGCACCGATCTCATCCGTTGAAAAGTAAGAGAGGGGAAGGAAAATGGCCCCCCCATTCTCCGAGATGAAAGGGTGAGAATTCTCCAGTCTCTCCCTCCAGTACTCAATCTCTGCTCTCGTTTTGCTGGAACAGAACACAAGGGGTATTCCCGCTGCTTTTACGAAGTCAAGAGCCGGCAAGGCTGCCGTGAACCCATAGTTCTCAGGGTCGAGAAGCGTCCCATCGAGATCGGTGAATATGACTGGTTGAGACATTATTGGACTCCTCTCACTGACCGGTTGGCCGAAGGAATGACCTGTTCTTTGTGTTCCATGCTTGGAAAGTTAACCTAGCCTCCTTTCGATTGCAAGAACCAAACTCTCGGGTTCCCCAGCCTCGGGAAAATTCTGGGGTGAGGGATAAGACGGGCGTCACGCCGGCCCCCCCTCGCTGCTCGGGGGGGCTTGATCGGGACAGTGGAGAATTCTATACTGTTTACCATCAGGTTAGGAAATGAGAGGATGGAAAAAATTGATGAATTCCGAAATCAGACCGATAAGTAAGGGAAGCAGATTCACATGTCAAAAGGGGGACGACGATCCCGTCGCGAATAAAAGGAGACCTGAACTCGTTAAAGGAAACAACAAGGGGTGCGGATGATGCATTACAACACGGCCATGCGGGCATACACATCTAAACGCATTGAAGAGATTGAGTCTGCTGATATCCTCATTGGTATACCATGCTATAACAACGAGAGAACCATTGCTAATGTCATACAGATGGTCACCCACGGTCTTGCGGAGCACTATCGTGATCGGCGATGCATAATCTTCATTGCAGATGGCGGGTCGACGGACGATACCAGAGAGGCGGCCAAGGAGTTTCAGATCAAGCCCTGGCAAGAGAAACTCGTCTCAATCTACAGAGGGCCTGCGGGCAAGGGAACTGCTTTACGGTCTGTCTTCGAGGCTGTCGAGCGGCTAAAGGTTCAGGCATGCGCAGTGGTAGATTCGGACCTAAGAAGTATCACCTCCGATTGGGTGAAATACCTCCTAGATCCCGTGTTGGAGAAGGGATACCAGTTCGTCGCACCAGTTTACCTCCGCCACAAGTATGACGGAACTATTACCAACAACATTGTGTATAACCTAACCCGTGCCCTATACGGTAAGCGAATTCGACAGCCTATTGGTGGAGATTTTGCCTTCTCTCAGGATGTTGCGAAGTTCTACATCGACCAGGATGTATGGGAGACCGATGTGGCTCGCTTCGGAATCGACATCTGGATGACGACCAATGCGATCACCCAGGAGTTCAGGATTTGTCAATCAAACCTGGGAGTCAAGGTCCATGATGCCAAGGACCCCGGGCTCCATTTGGGACCAATGTTCCGCCAGGTGATCTGGACGATCTTCTCTCTTATGGAGCGTCATGAGGCTTACTGGAAGGCTATTCAGGGGAGTCAACCCGTCGAGGTTTTCGGCTATCAGGGCGGCGCAGACCCGGAATCAGTAAAAGTAGACCTAGAAGGAATGATTGAACACTTCAAGATCGGATTTCACCAATTCTCAACACTCTGGAAGGAGATTTTCTGCGAAGCCTGTTGGGAGGCGATCCGAAAGGCTGCCCGGCTGAGTCCCCAGAGGTTCCATTTTTCGACCAATGCATGGATCCGAATCCTCTATGAACTCGCAGCAACGTTCCACGCGTGGAGTGTCAACCGTAACAAGTTGATCGACCTCGTAACTCCTCTGTATTACGCACGGGTCGCATCGTTCGTTCGACAGAGCCTCGAGATGTCGTCCCAAGAGGCAGAAGCTCTTGTGGAGGAGCAGGCCCAAAGCTTTGAGGACCACAAGGATTACCTCGTCAAGATATGGGACGAAAAGTCCAAAGGACCCTCAAAACTGGGTGCCCACTAAACCATTGACGCCACTATCTGGGACTTTTCCCCTTTCCAGGATTCATGAGATTCAGCGTACCCCTCTCCCCACGGTTTCTCACTCAAGGAACCGAGTGTCGGGCCCCTTGCCCCCCAACAGGCCGTTTCCCAGAGCTCCTTTTTTGTCTTGTGTCCTTTGAAAGTGGAAAGGGAGCGCTTTTCGCTGACCAGAGATCTTTTTTCGGTGCTGTCAGTTGTCGGTTGTCAGTGGTCAGTTGTCACTATCAATTGGGGTCATTCGATTGAAAATGACATACCTTGGCCCCCACATGTGAGTCCAGTGGATGCATAAATCCTAGTTTTTTTGCCACGAACCACAGACGACGGACCAAGAACGACGACTTTCGGTATAGCGCTTCCATGTCCACTTTCTGGTGAATTGCTCTCATAAGAGCTTGATCAGAGGGTACGAAAGGAATTGCGCGAGCGCATGGGAGCGAGGGGATATGAGGGTTCGACCACCGAATTTAAAATTGTGTTGAAACATGAGGGAGTTAGAAATTTTCTTTTTTCGAAAACTGAAGAAACTACCCGATTTTTTTCTTGACAGGCTCCATTGAATTGCTAAAATCCCACCAAACCACACTGTCGACCTGCTTCTCCTGGTGGACAGGAAATAAACAACCAGGTTCAGGAGAAAAGTGTGTCAGATTTTTTTCAGAACGGCGAAATTGCGACGTTCCACCGACTCAGACATCGTGAACTCAGGGAGCTTGAAGCCGAACTCAAAGAGGCAGCGAGACATCGTCCCATCTCCCTCGTTCTCCCCTATATACCCTTCGAACTTCAGGGACCTGGCCTGCCACGGATTGTCGAAGAGCTCAGTCGTGTTAAATACCTGAAGAACACCGTCGTGACCGTCGGACGGGCAAACGCGAGGGAATTCAGGGAGGCGAAAAAATTCTTCTCCCGTCTCCCCCAGCAGCCCACAGTAATCTGGTGCACAGGCCCGCGGGTTGAAAAACTCTATACACTGCTCGGTGAAAACGGGATCGACATCGGGGAAGATGGAAAAGGGCGGTCCGCATGGACGGCTTACGGATACATTCTCGCCCGTGAGGATAGTGAAGTCATTGCCCTCCACGACTGCGACATTGTCAGTTACAACCGAGAACTACTCGCCCGGCTCTGCTACCCAGTTGCGAACCCGAATATTGACTTTGAATTTTGCAAGGGCTACTACAGCAGGATTACCGATCAGATGCACGGACGAGTCACTCGCATCTTTGTAACTCCCCTTATCCGAGCCCTAAGGGCAACCTTAGGGGCAAATGAGTTCCTTGACTACCTTGATAGCTTCCGATACATCCTCGCCGGCGAGTTCTCCATGGGAACCGATCTGGCGAGACGCATTCGGATTCCTGGGGATTGGGGAATCGAGGTTGGCGTTCTTGCAGAGGTTCACCGTAATAGCGCCTTGCGGAGAATTTGCCAGGTTGATCTTGCCGACAATTATGAGCACAAGCATCAGCCTCTAACACTCAAGGATCCAAACAAAGGCCTGTTGAAGATGGGAACGGATATCGCCAAATGCCTCTTCAGGACAATGGCAAGCATGGGATACACCCTGACCAATGAGTTTTTCATCTCTTTAAAGGCAAGCTATCTCCGCATCGCACAGGATTTGATTGCCCGGTTTGAATACGACTCAATGATTAACGGTTTACAGTATGATCGACATGCTGAAGGCACAGCCGCTGAGGCTTTCGTGCGGTGCATTGTGAGCGCGGGACAGCAGTTCCTGGAGACACCGATCGAGGCCCCCTACATGCCGAACTGGAACCGGGTGGTGTCAGCAATCCCCAACATCTTTGAAATGCTGACAGACGCAGTGGAAAAGGACAACAAGGGTTAAGACCCCCCGACTGTCTAACGAAGAAACCCTGGAAAATCAGCGCGGAACAAAGAGTCTATCCTCGGGATCGAGACCGACATTCCGTCCAACACGCCTTCGGTCTACCCTTTGATTCCTCCTGCCGTCAGACCTCTGACGAGATACCGTTCGAATATCAAAAACAAAAGAATGACGGGGATGGTGGCAATTACAGATGCAGCCATAAGCAATTGCTGCGACACATTTATATTGTCTGCGATCTGCATTATGCCGCGGGAGAGGGTGAATCTTGAGGGACTGTCCAAGAAGAGAAATGCGAACAGGAATTCATTCCAGGCGATCATAAAGGTATAAAGCGCCACTGATGCGACTGCTGGGAGGCTCAAAGGGATTGTGATCCGCCAGATCACCCCAAACCGGGAACATCCATCAATCAGCCCTGCTTCCTCCAAGTCGGGCGGAAGTGTCTTGAAATAGCTGTAGAGCATGTAGATGGCCACCGGGAGGGTTTGGGCGAGATATATAAAGATAAGACCGTGGAGGTCATTCCGTAGACCCAGCTTTGTATAGAGAGCATACATGGGCACGGCGATGACGATAGCCGGAAACATGTAGATGACGAGCACACTCCGTGACAGGAAAAGGCGTCCCCGGAAACGGAGTCTGGCGATAGTGTAGGCCCCTAAAATCGCTAAAGTCACCGTTAGCAGTACTGTCAAAGCAGAGACATAAGCGCTGTTGACAAAAAAACTGCCAAAGCCAAATTGAAACCAGATCTCCTTATAGGCACTTAGGCTCAGCTCCTCCGGGGTGAGCCACAAGTCGAGGGGATTCATTGCTAGGACAATCAAGGGCTTCAAAGAGGCGACGACCATCCAATAAAAGGGAAAACCCACGAGGGCAATGAAGAAGAACAGGCCTGTTCCGTTAAGCACCCTTAAGATCGCCGTCTCAACCCTTTCACGACTCATGTTCTCACTCCTCCTCGGCCCAGCGCATTACCCACTTGAAATAGGCATATAAGAACAAACCCAGAACAAGAAACAAAACCAGTGCCATGGCGGCTCCAGCCCCCACGTTGAACTCACCGATCAAGAAGTCGTAGACCTTGATCGTGAGGACCCTCGTTCCTCCAGTCCCTCGCGTCACCAGGAAGACGTCATCGAATTTGTTGATGGTCCACATGAATCGAAGAAGTAACAGGGTCGCCAAAACTAGCTTGAGCTGAGGAAGGGTAATGTAGAAGAACTTTTGAAACGGCGTGGCACCATCCACCGCTGCCGCTTCGTAAAGCACATCGGGGATAGCCTGTAACCGGGCCAGGATAAAAAGGAAATCAAAAGGAAAGTATCGCCAACCCTCGAAGGCTATGAGAGAGACCATGGCCCAGGGGCGCTGGCCCAACAAATGGATCGGCTGTTCGAGAATCTCGGCTCCGAGCAGCCCAGCCATGAGCACACCACGAGGATCGAGAATAAACCTCCAGGCAAAGGCAACCGCTACGACAGGGGCGACATAGGGAACGAGGAATAACCCTCTAACCAACCCCCTTCCTCGAAAACGACGGTTCACCATCAATGCCGCCAACAAACCCATTAGGAGGGCAAGTAACGTCCCACCAGTCGTATAGGTGAGTGTTGCCTTGAGGGCAGGCCAGAAGTCTGGATGGGAGAAGATTTTAACAAAGTTGCTCAGCGTTGCCTGTAATTCCCACCACCCAAATCTGCGTAAATCGAGGAGCCGGACTCTGTGAAACGCGAGCCAGACATTCCATAGAACCGGGAAGATAACAAGGGCAAGAACGATGATCAGCGGCGGTCCGAGTAAAGAATAGGCCAGCCGCTGCTCTTTCTGAGCGAGAGTGGATGGACGTTGGGTCATCATTGAGGGTAATCGATATCGTTTCCCGTCCGTTTGGTTAGTCAATCCCCATTGACAAATGCTCCTGTTGCCCTCAGAACTAAACCTCCGATCCCTCCCGGAGCTTCCCCCTACGAGGTGGAAATCGAACTCCTAAACCCTCCGAGCGGATCTTACAGTCACCGAAGTGGCCCGCAGGGTCCAGCTCGCCCCTTCGGGGACACGCCCTTTGCCAAAACGGATAGCCCGAGAGATCTCCTCATGTTCGCTCAAGGACATTTTCCAGAAGGAGTCAAGTGGGTTACGAACAGCCCTCCAGCCCACGAATGGCGTTGGTCATCTCATTTGCTGCCGCCTCGGCTGTCATCTCTCCGTCTAGATAGCGGCGCAGGATCCTGATCATGACCTTGGTCCCATAAATCTGACCGACACAGGCGCCTTTCCCGGCACTGAAGCCCCAACGATCGAAGTCGCCTACACCGGCAATTATGCTGTCGATGATCTCCCCGGTATAAAGGTCTGAAATCTTGGACCTGCTATCCACGCCGATTTCGAGGTTCTTCCAGCCGTCTACAAACTGGGGGCGCAAAGGAAACTTTCCCTCTGGCGCCATACTAAGCCAGTCGAGATATCCATCGTCGAGCAGAAACTCGGCCCACTTCGCCGTACTGGAATTAGCGCCAACAGTGATTCCGAAATAGCTCACCTGACCCCACTGAACGGGTCTTTCCCTTGAGAGCCCATGAAATGCGGTGACGATCCCTGTGACCTCGTGGAGAGGCTTTGAGAGGCCGGTCGCCGTCACCGGCGCAGAATCGCGCAGGCCGGCAAGTTCGTCCAGGATAAAGGGTGACCAAATGATCATGGCCGCCCGGCCGCCATGATAGTCCTCACGTGTCTGCCGCCAGTAGATGTCCCCAGGCGGCGTGAAGCCAGCGAGTCTCTTGTAGAATTTGAGGGTCTCAATAAAAGCCGCTGTATTGAGATCTACCTTTCCAGTGTTCGCATCGATCAGGCGCGCCCCATTTGAAAGGGCGAACTGCTCAAAGACCTGCTGCATGTAGACTTGAGTCGGATCCGTCCCCACTTCAATACCCCAAACCTTTGGGGGATCATGCAACGCCTGGGCAGCCGCCAGAATCCCTTGCCACGTGTCTGGCTTACCGAGCACACCCTCCGGTGTTACGGCAGCAAATAGATCTTTGCGGAAAAGTAAAAGCTGGCCCCAGCCATCAGCAGGCACGGCCGCCCAACCGTCCCCGGTAGCAGCCAATCGTAGCGGCCCTGCGGCAAAGGTATCTGCCCCGAGGCGTTTGATGACCGATGATGAAGCCTTGGGGTCTAGAATGCCCTCCTCGACCCAGTTGATGACAAAGTCGAGGGGGACGAAAATCATGTCAGGAAGGGCATTTGCGGCAGCAGCGGCGACCACCCGAGTTGGCAGCTCACTCTCGTCGACAGGAACAATCTCCACCGTTATCTCCGAGGTCGTGGAAAAACGTCTCGCCAGTTCCTTCTGAATACTCATGCGTTTCGGCTCGATCTCGGTCGTCCAGAAGGCGAGTTCGGCTGCTCGAGCGACCCTAGACTCTGTCAGATTGAGCACGACGGGCATCCCAATGACTAAGGTGACGATCATCTTAACAAGCCATTTCATGACTTTCCCTCCTTCTTAATAGAATTCAAGATCCCCGTACAGAGACCGTAGAGGGGCACGTTCATAAACGACGAGCCCGCACGCCCCAGATTTTACTCTCCCATGAGCGGACGCCACCCCAGGCTCCAATCCAGGTACACTGATCTTTTCCATCCTTCAGGTATCTACCGTGTTTTGATGACGAGCGATCAGTCCCTTGGGGCCGTTCGGGATCAAACACTAGCGACACGATAAGGCAAAACCTGGAAGATGTCCAGTCATTATTTCGGGGCCAAGACTGGGTTTGACAGGGTTCGCATTCCCAGGTCGTTAGGCCGTGCCGCCTTTTGAATCGTCTCGGATTTGTGAGGGCCAATTGGCTTTTGTGGATTATGAGAAGTTTCCTGAGTTTTGGCCTCCCATTGACAGCCGATTGGTGAAATTGTTCGAGGGGGTCCAAGAATGAATTCTGAATGTCAAAATCCACATGTCAAACCACATCCCAACGCCGCCATCTCAACAAATTGAAATACCTCTAGCAATTAAGTCGTCACATAGATAACCCATCGATCAGCTACCGATTCTGTCAATCCTTATTCCTCCTTTGTCACTTCATATTCTGGTTCTTCGTCCGTGGGTACTCTTTTTGCATGATTCTACGCTTGTTTTGTGAAAATATCCCTCTCCGTTACTGGTTGACTGCCCAAGGGTTTATGATATGTTCTAATCTAACACTTGAACCTGGAGGAGATCCCCATCCAATGGTCGAGGCTTATGAAGAGAACCCCAAGAATGTGAAGAATGCGGACATCATCGTCGGCATTCCCTCATATAATGAGGGCAAACTGATCCAGTTCCCCACACAGACAGCTGACGAGGGCCTGACACAGTTTTATTCCGACCATCAATCGGTAATTATCAACTGCGATAATCATTCAACCGATGGAACGCGAGAAGCCTTTTTGGGCGTCGCTACCCAAGTTCCCAAGATTTACATCTCTACCCCGGAGGGAGTCAGAGGGAAAGGCAATAATTTTCGAAACCTCTTCAAAAAGGCGGTAGACCTCAATGCCAAAGCGATTGTTGTCGTTGACGCCGATCTCAAAAGCATCACTCCCCGATGGATCAAGAACTTAGCTGACCCCCTATTCAAAGGCTTTGGGTTTGTCGCTCCCCTTTACGTCAGGCATCGATTCGACGGGACCATAACCAATACTATTGCCTATCCTTTGACGCGCGCTCTTTACGGCAGGAGGGTTCGACAGCCGATCGGAGGGGAGTTCGGATTCTCGGGCCAATTGGCCAAGGCCTATCTTGAGAACGAGATTTGGGGCGATCGGATCTCTCAGTTCGGCATCGACATTTGGATGATGACCCTTGCTATTACGAACAACATCCAAATCTGTCAATCCTTTATGGGCAGACCAAAAGTTCACAAGCCGAAAGATCCAGCTGCTGATTTGGGCCCCATGTTCAATCAAGTAGTCGGCACAATATTTGGTCTTATGGGCCATTACAGCGACAGATGGAAGCATGTGAGATGGAGCAAGCCAACGGCTATTTTTGGATTCGGTTTGGGAGAGACGGAGATGCCTCCGGACATGACCATTGAAAAAACAAGGCTCTATTCTCGATTCACCGAGGGTCTCAAACAGGTGATAGACCGATGGAAGGCTATTCTGGCGCCAGAGGTCTTTTCCAAGCTTACTGAAGTGGCAGATATGGCGCCAGACCTTTTCGATTTCCCTACCGAACTCTGGGCCCGAATACTTTTCGACTATGCTATCGCTTTCCGCAGAGAACAAGAGGAAGCCGATAGTCTCCTCGACTCGATCCAACCCCTCTACTATGGAAAGGTTCTCAGCTTTGTGAACAAGGTAGAGACCATGTCAACCCAACAAGCCGAAGAACATGTGGAGGATCAGTGTATTATCTTTGAAGAGACAAAGCCCTACCTCATCAGGCGTTGGAACACGGGATGATTGTTCGAAAGGTGCAGGCCCTCCATGAAGCAAGGTGCAGCCCGAGAGGAACTCGAGAGAAAAAAAGGTGCCCTACGGGAGGAGATCGATCGGTTAGAAAAAGAGCTGGAGCAGCGAAAAAAGCAGTTGCTAGCCCATTCCATAAGACCTCATCAGCTTCTGGCCATCGAGGAGATTGAAGACAGAATCGGTCTCAGAAAGGACCAACTCCGGCTTGTAGAAGAGAGAATCTTGGGGGGAGAAGGGTCGTGAGGGCCAGGGAGGCCATGCCACAAAACTCACACAGAGAAAAGAGAACGCTTCTACCTGACGGTCTCGACCGACACAGGGGGAAAACCCCTGAGGACAGAACCATCTTTTAACCGGCGATGCCCCTGCCCATTACCGTGGGGAAGAGTTTTTGATTGGTGTGGGGGAGAAAAAGGGCAGCAATAAACTCATCCATAAAATCGGTACGCACTGAAAGCTCAAAATAGGTCATCTTTTTGGCAACCGTCTCAGCTTTTTCAAAGGCATGATTTGAGACCAGCGCAATTCTGGCACCAGCCACCGAGCTATTCCCGATAAACTGAAATCGATCCAACGGCAGATCCGGCAACAGTCCGATAGTAATTGCTTTTTCGATGTTCAGGTAGTTTCCAAACCCACCAGCCACGAAAACTCGGTCGATAGCCGAGAAGTCTAGCCCAACACTCCGAACCAGGACTCTGGCGGCCGCGAAGACCGCCGCTTTCGACTTTATGAGATTACTGATATCGAATTCCGTAACCGCTATGTCCTTTCCGGTGCCTGACTCCTTTCCGAAGACCAGGACGAATTCGACTCCTTCTTCAGTCTTCTTCAACCGCCCGTTGGCCTGGTCCATGTCGAATTTTCCATCAGGATGAATCAAGGCATTTTCAAAGAGACCCCCAATGATATCGATGAACCCGGAGCCGCAGATCCCCAGTGGCTTGGCCCCACCTATGGTAGACACCTCAACTTGTCCATCGGAAATTGAAGCCGACTGGATCGCCCCTTCGACCGCTCGCATCCCACACTTTGTTCCTCCACCCTCGAAAGCAGGCCCTGCCGATGCGCTACAACATACAAGCCATTCATTGTTTCCCAGAACGATCTCTCCATTCGTCCCAATATCGATAAGGATCGATTGATGAGATGAATCATCGATTCCAGAAGCCAGCACACCTGCCGTAATATCTCCACCAACATAACTACTTACCCCAGGCATGCAGGCAAGCAGACCATAGGGGTTGATTCGAATCCCGGCCTCAGCGGCCTTCAAGACTGGAAACGTATCCGCCGTCGGAATATAGGGCTCCAGTCGAATAAAGCAGGGCTCCAAACCAAGAAGGAGGTGGGTCATGGTGGTGTTCCCGGCGACGAGAATGGCCGTAACATCCTCCAAAGAAACCCCTTCCGATCGAACCAGACGCTGAATAAGTTCGTTGATGTTGCCGATCACCGCTTGGTTAAGAGGCCCAAGTCCATTGGCAGTATCACACGCATAAATCATTCTAGAAATTACGTCTTCGCCGTACCGGATTTGCGAATTATGACTCGCATAGGATGCCACAACCTGGCCCGTCACGAGATTCACCAATTGAACCACAACGGTGGTCGTCCCAACGTCCACAGCAACGCCAAAATTCTTCTTGCTTGTGTCTCCAGGCTCAACCTGAAGGATCCGAAGGCCTTGCGGTTCTCGCCCCAGGGTTACGGTAATCTTCCAATCACTTTGACGAAGAAGCCGAGCGAGTCTCTGAATCACGTCTAAGTCGATGTCCAAAACCGGGATGTCCCATTTCCTCCTTAATTCACGATAGATCCTATCCAGGTCGGACAGATTGTCCTTTAGACTGGGATGGGGCAACTGGAGGTAGACTTTTGATGTTAAGGGGCTATAGAAGGGAACCTTTGCCTCCTCCTGAGGATGTCTCTCAACATAAGCGGGCTCGCTGTATGCGACTGCACCACCTTCCGTCAGTATCTGCTCTCCCTCCATGCGGGATTCCGGAGGTATTTCAACCTCCACGTTCCCTTCAACCGGAGTTTGACACGCCAGAATATATCCTTCCTGGAGTTCCTCTTTGCTCAGAATCGAAAAATATTTGGAACGGTCCGCCACAGTGCTCCCACTGATTTTGACCTTGCATTTCCCACAAACCCCTTGTCCACCGCATACGTTGTTGATGTGAACACCCGCAATGCCGGCAGCCTCCAGGAGTGTCACGCCTTTTTCGATTGTAGCCTTTTTTTCATCCGGGAGGTAGACAACCTCAAAAAACTTCGTCGCCTTTCCCTTCCCTCGCTTCTTTGGCTTCCTCTTGAATTCCATCACTGATGCTCCAATTCTTTCTCAAACCCGCACCCGCTGGTAAAGTAACCACGCACCACAGGGTTCTGTCAAGTTGACATCTCGCCCCAGGTTTCCCCAGTTTCCGGCTAAAGGCAGTGGTCGTGGCAAGGACAGGTCCACGGCCGTGCCGTTTAAAGATGGACCATTGCTGGGAGCGAATCGAACTCTTTGGGGAATCAGGGTTTATCTCGAAGGCCCCTACACCGAGAATGGGATTTGCCGTCCCATAGGCGGGACAACGGATAGGCTTAGAATTGTTCAGGTTCCAAATCTGGATAGTGCTCGTAGCGGCAAACTGCCGCTCTCATATTTAGCCTCAGGTATAAGGACCTGGACTACATGGTGATTCCTTGGATCCCGCCCCTGCCGAACTAAAGGAGGACATGAGTCTCTCGACGCCCCTTCTGTGACATGCTGGGCACAGAAGTCCGCCGTCTTCCTCGTTAGTTCCCCGGATCATCTCGAAAATGTGGCCACAGGCCTTGCAGCGATACTCATAAATCGGCATCGGCATGACTCCTTGGGTTCGATTTAGGATACAGTCACTGACCCTCCTAACCACTTCTTATTATAATCAGGCTCAGAGGGTTTTCAAGGGCGAGATCTACCATCATTTGCATGGAAAAAGGATCAAGGTGAATTGCAGATGATACGGTCAGTTTCACCCGAAAAGGTCCTCGAAACAAACCTCGGCAAATTCCTGATGTTCCCACGTGGCGGAGGAGCACTACTGAAGGGGGGAACTGAACCCATGCGCGTCAACTCGTGCACAGCAGTTTGGCCTGCCACAGGCGGAGATTTTAGACGTTCAAAAGACCGAGCCCAAGAAGGAGTCAGAAAAAGCGAGGAAAAGGGGCATTCTTCAATGATCTCAAGTTACTTCAGCCTCAATTGCATCTGCGATACGGTGGCGCTTTTCTGAGAAAAATCGAGGCACACCCGGTCCAACGCCTCCGCAAAAGATCAGGGTAGAATCATCAAAACTCAATGAACACGGACGAAGAACCGGAGTGTCACATGACAAAGCCTGAGATCCAAACATAAGAGCTCAGAGACAAAGCAGGAATTATGGGTTGACAGCATCGGTAGCTGATCGAGGGGTTACCTGTGTAAAGACTTGATTCCTAATGGTATTTCGGTCTGATGACATGGTGGCATTGGGATTTGTTTTGACTTACGGATTTTGACATTTAGGATTGATTTTCGGACCCCCTCGAACGATTTCACCAATCGGCTGTCAATGGGAGGCCGAAACTCAAGAAACTCCAGAAACCCAGTTCCTTGACAAAAATGAGCGTAGCGAATAGACTGAACCTATCAATCCCTGTCGTAAATCCCTTCAGGATCCCCATGACCAATGCCTTTTATGATAAGGATCTCGTCGATTACCTAAAAAAAAACCCTGCCCTCAGGAAATCTGAATTATCAGAAGATGATCTAAAAGAGCTGGCCCAAGCCATCCATGAGGATGTGGTCGCTGACAACATTAGGACTGTCATCGACGAGGCCGAGCACATCATTACGATCGATCCCAGTTTGACAGAAAAAGAGATTCTGACAGCTGCTGTAAAAGACATCGCCCAGTTCTTACAAGCGGACGCAGCATCGATCAGGATCTATGATCCTGTGAAACATCAGATGGAATCTTACGGATCTTATCGCCACGAGGAATCGATTCGGGAGCACGCTGTTCCTTACGAGGATTCGATTGCTGGAGAGGCAATGAAGACCGAAAAAAGCATCACCATCCCCAACATCCTCAAGGAACCACGGTATAAGAACAAAGATATCATGACACGGTTGGGCCTGAACTCTATGATGGCCGTACCCTTTCACATCCATCGTTTTTCTATGGCGGAGCGGGATATCCGGGGAACAATTCAGGTCTATTACAAGGAGTCGGATCGGAGATTTCACGAGGTCGACATTCGAGTGGCTGAAATGCTTGCCCGACGTGTCACCTTTGTCATCGCCAATAAAAGGATATTGGACCTCAGAAGGTTGAACGAACAGAAAGAGAGAATTGTCGAGATAATCTTTCAGAGGTTGGGGAAGCGTGAGGGTATACGGATGAAAGACGTCTTCACCCTCATTATCCCGGAGTTGGCCGATATAATATGGGTTCAGAGCTGTGCCTTTTTCTCGGTCAGTCCAGATCGGATGCAGGTCATCCTTGAAGCGGGTTACCCTGAAAAAGGGGGCTATCATGGTGTGGGCAAAGTCTTTTCAGTCAATGACGAGCCTTACTTTAGTGCAATCATTCATCAATCCGCCATACTTGGGGAATACGAAGACGAAAAGATCTACCCTTCTTATATCCTGATTGACAATCCCCGTCGCAGTCGATTGCTTACGGAAGATCTTCGGCGGTTTGCCATGACTCAGAATATCAATTCTATCCTTTACGTTCCCATGAAAACTCGCGACGTGATCAACTACTTCCTCGCCTTTGATGCCCTAGACAAACACACCAGTTTCACAGGTGAAGAGATTGAACTCCTCGTTTTTTTTGGAAAGGAATTGATGAAAGCAGCAAAAATCGAGCAACTGGACGACATTCTTCATGATTTCAAGAATCCGGCCATTGCAACCGCAGGATTTGCAAAAAGGGTGAAGAATGTTCTGGAAAAGGGAGATTTTGAGAAAAAAAGGGAGAAAGTTATCCGAGATCTGGACATTGTGCTACGCGAAGCTTCAAGAATGCAGGAAATGGCCTATAGCGTCTACGGAGCCGGGAAAGAAGAGGACGTTGACATGACGGAAAAACTTGCACATCGGCTCGAGCTCAACAGAGAGGCCATACGGGAGCTGAAGCGTCGCAACATAAAAATAGTCAAAAATCTTAAGACATCTCTGCGGGTTAGATGCTATCCACTCCATATGGAGAGGGTTTTCGACAACCTGCTTAGTAACGCGACTCAGGCCATTCCGGAAAAGGGCGGACACTTGGTTGTTACGACGTATCCAATGGATCAATGGGCAGTGGCGGAGATCAGTAACACCGGGACGATTTCTGAAGCAGAGAGGGAGCAAATTCTCGATGGAGAGACCAAAGGGAGAGGGCTCCATATTACAAACCGTCTGGTGAAGATCCTGGGTGGCCGGATTGAACTTGAAGGAGAAGATAACCACACGACCTTTCGCGTCTACCTACCGCGGGTGGTCGACTAATTATCTGAATCTCCCCCGACACGATTGGGAAAACCGGTTCCTACAATCGAATTGCTAGTATATGGGAGAGCTCAATGCATTTGGCCTCAAGAGTAGGGTTGGTCCTTTTCGTCGGTTCCATATTTTTGTTTTCCTGCGCCACAGGACCAAAACAACCGCCTAGAGGTAGCGCCGCCTATTATCACAATCGTATGGGCCTTGCTTTTCTGCAAAAGGGAGACTCCAAAAGGGCTATGGCCGAATTTCTAAAGGCGACTCAACTGGAGTCTCGATACGCCGACGCTCATTTCAATCTGGGAGTGACTTACTATCAGAAGGGAATGATAAACGCTGCCTCAGTTCAATTCGAAGAGGCCATAGATTTCGATCCGAACCACGCCGACGCTTATTACTACCTCGGACTTATATATCAGGGACGGAGAGATTTCAATGAGGCAGCCAAATCATACAGAAAAGCCATCAAAAAGAACCCTCGCCATGTCAGCGCCCTCTACAATTTAGCCACAGTCTATGAGACCCTTGGAGATCTGGGAAAGGCCGCTTCCGAGCTTGAAAAGTATATCGACTTAGACCCCCAATCAGTCATTGCCAGGAACAGGTTAGGATCGATCCTCAACAGAATGGGCCTTCTCGATGATGCCATAGCACAGTTCCAGAAATCTGCTGCAATAGATTCATCAAATGCAGAAACCTATAACCTGTTGGGTGTTACGTACTTCAAGAAAGAACGGTACGATGACGCCATTTCGGCATGGGAAATGGCGATAAAGGTAAATTCGAGTTATCCAGAGCCTATTTTCAATATTGGCCTGGTCCACCTGAAGATGGGACGGTTGGATCAGGCTATTGCGGCCTTCAAAGAGGCGATTACCCTTAAACCAGATTTCGCACTGGCACACCTCAATCTGGGAAAGGCCTATTACATGAAGAATATGAAGAAAGAAGCAGCCCGGGAATGGGATCGAGCCCAAGAGATCGATCCGGGGTTACGGTTAAAGGACATTTCTGGATCTTGAGTGCCTGAACAGGGAAGGAGAAAACGTTGAAAAAATCGCTCTTACTTTTGTCTGTTGTTCTTCTGGTGATTGGAATCTCTGCCGGGATCTCCTGGTCAGAAGAGGAGACGAGGCTCAAGGAAATGAAGGTTATGAGAGTAAAGGTCGACCCTCTAGAAGGGAAATCCGTTGTGATATTGAAAGATATGGATGAGAGGAGGGTAATTCCAATCTGGATCGGCATTAGTGAGGCCAATGCCATTGCCCTCGAGATAAACGGTGTGGTCCCCCCCCGACCCATGACCCACGACCTAATGAAAAACATTTTGGAAGGCCTTCATGCCCGGGTTCACCATATTCTCATTCATGATGTGCGGCAAAACATAATCTATGCGAGGATTATTTTGAAACTGAATGGCAAAAAGATTCCCGTCGATGCACGGCCTAGTGACGCAATAGCACTGGCGCTCAGAGTAAAAGCCCAGATTTTTGTCACCGATGACATCTATCGGAGCCTTTCTCTCGACCTAAAACAAGATCAAGGAAACGATTCAGAATTAAGCGTATAGACACCTCAGGGCTCGTTGCCACCCTGACTTAGCGTGTTTTGGGCTCCCTTCCCCTGATGAAGATCATCGACACGTTTTGAGTCTCAGTCGCGATCTGTTTCGAGAGATAGGTACCCTCCAGAACGCTTTCGCTGAAACAGTTCGGACCGAGCCTCTTTAACGTTTCGACCCTGCCCGCTGGAGACCAAAACAATGCGGTTCTTGACCCGCTCCACGAGAACCATGGACGTCAAAGACCCAAGGGAGGTCGCAACACCTTTTCCACCGGCCATAGCCATGTTCCCACAGACACACTGGACCTCACGATCAGCATGATCTCCTCCAAAAGATCGAAGGTCTATGATAGTGACGCATTTCTGAAATCCTTCGAACAGAATCATGGCGTTAGCCTCGCTCAGTGTCACTTCTCAATAGAAGTTAAATTCCCTTCCCTTCCTGTTGGCCCACTTCTGTCTCTGTGATCCTATCGCTATAGCAGGGTGAGGACATTGACCTTCAGCAGGCGAGAGCTGTCAACTGCCCGCTTAGGAATGCTTCGGTTGTCGAGAATCGACCTGAAACGGGCGCCAGGTGGGAATTCCTTTGAACCCTGGCGCAATTGATTTTTGAGGCCGAGATGATAGAATCAGGATGGTACTATATTTGCACTAAGGGTGTTTTCCTCCCAAATTTCGCCTCAAAAAGGACCTATATGGAAATGACCAAGTATGTCTATCTGTTCGAGGAGGCTGATGGCAAGAACAAACAGCTATTTGGAGGCAAGGGTGCTAATCTTGCCGAGATGACTCGTATCGGCCTTCCCATTCCACCAGGTTTCATCATTACAACAGAGGCCTGCCTGGAATACTACGCAAATGGCAAGAAACTACCTACAACTCTAATGACCCAGGTCAGGGACAAGATAAAGGAACTTGAAAAGAAGACCGGGAAGTTGTTTGGAGACCCCGACAATCCCCTCCTTGTCTCTGTTCGGTCAGGGGCGGCCATGTCGATGCCCGGCATGATGGATACAATCCTCAACCTCGGTATCAATGACCGTGTTGTGGACAGGTTGACACGGGCTAACGGAAACGGGCGGTTCGCCTATGACGCCTATCGGAGACTCATACAACTCTTTGGCAAGGTTGCAATGGGCCTTGACGATAGCTATTTTGACGTGATTCTGGGAGAGGCAAAAAAGAAAGTCGGTGCAAAATTCGACACCGACCTACAGGTACAAACCCTTGAAGAGATCTGTGGGGACTTCAAGAGAGCAATCAAAAAGGAGCTGGGCAGAGAATTTCCCCAAGACCCCTGGACGCAGATCGAAATCGCCATCGAAGCGGTGTTCCGATCATGGATGGGCAAGAGGGCCATCGACTATCGAAGAGAATTCAAGATTACTACGGACATGGCGAATGGGACGGCGGTCAATGTGTGTACCATGGTCTTCGGCAATATGGGAAACGACTCTGCCACTGGGGTGGCCTTCACCCGGGACCCCGGTACCGGCGCAAACGTTTTCTTTGGGGAGTATCTCGTCAACGCCCAGGGTGAAGATGTCGTTGCCGGAATACGAACACCCAAGCCCGTCTTACACATGAAACGTCAAATGCCTAAGCAGTACAAGGAACTGGAACAGGTTCGCCACATCCTGGAAAAACACTATCATGAGGTCCAAGACTTTGAGTTCACCATAGAGCGTGGCACCCTTTATATCCTTCAGACTCGAAATGGGAAGATGAACGCTGCTGCCCGCGTGAAGACATCCCGGGAAATGGTTCGGGAAAACTTGCTAACAAAAGAGGAGGCTTTGCTCCGTATTTCACCAGAACACCTTGAGCAACTTCTCCACCGGCGGATTGATCAAAATACTCGGGTCAAACCGCTTGCACAGGGCCTGCCAGCCTCTCCGGGAGCAGCTCACGGCAAAGTCGTGTTCGACGCCGACCAAGCGGAACGGCGGGGCATGCTGGGTGAGAGCGTGATCCTGGTCCGGGAGGAAACGAAGCCGGAGGATATTCACGGGTTCTTTCGGGCCAAGGCAATACTGACAAGCCGGGGAGGCAAGACTTCCCACGCCGCTGTTGTGGCGCGAGGGATGGGAAAACCCTGTGTGGTCGGCTGTGAGGCGATAGAAATCGACGATCGAAATAAAGTAGCGATTGTCGATAAACACCATATCCTGGAGGGTGACGTTGTCACTATTGATGGCGCTACGGGATACATCTACCTCGGAGAGGTTCCTACGGTGGAGCCGGAGTTCAGTCCAGACCTGAAGACCATTCTCAGATGGGCGGATGAGATCCGAACTCTGGGTGTCAGGGCCAACGCCGATACACCCAAAGATGCGGCGATGGCGAGAAAACTTGGGGCCGAGGGTATCGGCCTGTGCCGCACTGAACGGATGTTCAACGCGGCAGACCGCCTGCCAATTGTTCGGGAAATGATCCTGGCCGACACAACCCAAGAAAGACAACAAGCGGTCGATAAGTTGCTCCCCATGCAGAAAAGTGATTTTAAAAAGATATTTAACAAGATGCAAGGGCTTCCCGTGACGATCCGGCTCCTCGATCCGCCCCTCCATGAGTTTCTACCATCCGTGGAATCCCTCGTGTGGGAAATCGAAAGGCTCAAGGAAGTAAAAAAGAGCCTCGAGCAGATGGAGACGATTCCAGATTCTTTCAAGGTTCTGCTTGAACCGTCGCTGCAGGAACTCGTGCCCCCCGTCGCGCATGTACTGAAGGAACTCTCAGCAATCAGGGAGAAAGAACTGTTTGATGAGCTTGTCGAAAAAAAAGAGGAGATTCTCCGAAAGGTTCGCGAGACTGCTGAAGTCAACCCGATGCTCGGACACCGCGGTGTGCGGTTGGGAATCAAACACCCCGAGATTTACAAGATGCAAATCCAAGCCATTCTGGAGGCCGCTGCTGAACTCATCAAAGACGGGGTCGATATCCAACCTGAAATCATGGTGCCTCAGGTATGCACATCCCAGGAACTCAAACAGGTCCACAAGTGGATGGACGAAATCAGAGGAATTGTTGAGAAAAAATATGACATTTGTGTTCTCTTTAGATTCGGAACCATGATCGAGGTTGTTCGAGCGTGCATGAGAGCGGGGCCACTGGCGGAAGTGACAGATTTCTTCTCCTTTGGGACCAATGACCTCACCCAGGCAACCTTCTCCTTTTCGAGAGAAGACGCTGAGAAGAAATTCCTCCCCCTCTATAACGAGATGCAGATTCTCATGGACAACCCCTTCGAGATTCTCGATATCAAGGGTGTGGGAAGACTGATGAAAATCACAATAGACTATGGGAAAAAGACAAATCCTAAGCTCAAGGTGGGGATCTGTGGCGAACATGGGGGCAATCCTCGGAGCATTGAATTCTGCCACACCCTCGGGCTTGATTATGTCAGTTGTTCCCCTTACCGCGCTCCCGTTGCCCGACTTACCGCAGCGCAGGCTAAACTGAGAGAGATGGCTAGGGACAAGGCTGACCTGGAAAACCCCGACTACCCATTTAATGTGTTCTTTCAGGATCTAGGATGAGCCTTCACCGATCGATCATTCTCCTCGTTTCCCGGATTCCAATGACCATCCCTTATCTCATCTAATCTGACACTTGATTCTGGATAAACGGCTGAGGGTTATTGCCTCACGGCGGCCTTGCCGTTCATGGGGATTTTTGAGCTCCCGGAGTGCCCAGAGACTCTGTGACTAGGGTCAATCTTCATCCTTCGAGATCCTGTGGGTTTTGCAGGAAGCACGCGTGTCGGGGGTTGTTTGAGATTCTATTTTCTCATGCCGAGTTCTTTGAGGAAGGAGAGGTCGATATCGAGGCTATAAACCTGCTGGACTTTGTTTATTTTCACGATTACCGAATCGAATTCTTGATAGAATCCCTCGATGATGTCAGTCGCCAATGACGACCTCTTGTCTCTACTTTCTAATACATCGATGAGCCCCCTCAACAGGAGAAGGTTGCGCTTGGCAATATCACTTCGCCCCACAAGCAATGGCGCCATAAACATGATGACAAAAAGATTTTCAAAAGCCTCCCGAGGGTTTCTTTTGAGAAGGGAGAAGGTGTGTGCCAAGCTAATGTACTCACGCTCGAGCTGTGGCTTCATTCTTTTCGATACATGGTCATCGATAAGTTCGTGAGTTTCTTCTTCCGCCGTCATTCTGGACTCCTTTTCCGACATCGTCACTACAATCCGAGCGCACAGGCGATGGTTTTCGGACTCCCGAGCCGAGCCGTCGAGTCGATTCAGGTATTCAAATTTCGAGTTTCACGGTGGAGGCTCTTACTCATTCTGTCACGATTCTTGAGAAGTCGGCAATACGAGAAAAAAGGTCAGCGATCTGACCAAGAAGGGCAAGACGGTTATCTCTGATTTTTGCGTTCTTATCCATCACAAGGACACTGTCGAAAAACCGATCCACCGGTTCTTTGAGTCGAGTCAGCTCTACCAGCGCCTTCTCATAATCTCTCCCCCCGAGACGTTTGTCTAGCCGACCCTTTACCTCTAAAAAAGTCTGGTGGAGCCCCTGCTCAGCGTCGTCCTTGAAAAGTGACTGGACGGCTTTTCGACGGGGCGATTCCCGACTGATATTGACAACCCTTTTGAAGGCCACAGCAAGGGGAGCGAACTCCTTTCTTTTTTTCATCGCTGCCAGGGCAACAATTCTATCATGGCAATCAACCACATTGTCGAATCCAGCCTCCACAACTGCCTCCACAATATCGTAGGAAATATCCTTGGATATCAAAAGATTCTGAAAACGCTGTTTGAAGAACCCAAGAACTGACCGCCCGACCTCCTGAGGCGACAATTCGAGCTTTTCCCTGAGCCCCTTAAGGCTCTCGCTGACCATTTGCCCTAGAGCGACTGGGTATCTCTTGTCGAGAAGGATATTTAGAATCCCCAATGCCTGTCTACGCAATGCGAAGGGGTCGCCGGCGCCTGTTGGTATCAATCCGACACCGAAACATCCGACGATTGTATCGAGTTTGTCCGCAACACTGATAAGATCAGCGATTGGAGATGAGGGCAGCCGATCTCCGGCAAAGGCGGGAAGATAATGCTCATAAATCGCATCGGCCACGTCCCTCGTTTCACCTGAAAGAAGTGCATACTCTCTCCCGATCACCCCTTGAAGACTGGGAAACTCTCCCACCATTCCGGTTACCAGGTCAGCCTTGCAGAGGAAAGCGGCTCGACCCACGGACCCTTCGAGTTCAGGCTTCACTTTCTTCGCCAGAAAACGGGACAGAGCTCGAAGGCGCATCACTTTCTCATAGGAGGTTCCGAGCTTCGTCTGGAAGATGACATCCTTGAGATTTTCGACTTTTTCGTGGAGGGGAGTCTTGGTGTCCTCATCAAAGAAGAACCTGGCATCTGAGAGTCTGGCTCGCAAAACTCGTTCATTCCCCCTCCTGACGACATTCATGTCGACGCCCTCGGTATTACATACACACACAAAGTGTGGTAGGAGCTTCCCCTTCGCCGTCACCACGGGGAAATATCGCTGATGGTCCTCCATGGCATGGACAATCACCTCTTTGGGCAGGGTCAAGAAGTCTTTCTCAAAATCCCCCAGAATAATCACGGGGTATTCAACCAGATATGTCACCTCCTCGAGGAGTTCTCTATTCTCTAATACTTTCCCCGACACCTCTCGTGCTACTCCGTGAATCCCCTCCTCGATCAGGCGTCTCCTTTTCTCAGGATCAACGATCACTGAGGCTTGGCGGAGCTTTTTCAGATAGTCTTGAAACCCTTCTACTTTGAAACTTCCGGGACTCATGAATCGGTGCCCGTATGTCACCGCTCCACTCTCGACGTTCTCAATCTTGAAAGGAACGACGTGACCGCCAAAAAGGGCAAGAATCCAATGTATAGGCCGCACAAATCTGAGGGCTGAGCTACCCCACCGCATCGATTTCATAAAAGAAAGAGACGTAATCACTTTGGGAATACTCTTCCGGAGGACATCGGCTGTTTCTCCTCCCCTGTATCGCCGCACGGCACAAAGGTATTCGCCTTTCTCAGTGCTAACCGTCTCCAGGTCTTCGACTCGAACCCCCTGCGCTTTAGCAAAGCCCTGGGCCGGTTTCGTTGGATTGCCTTTCTCATCAAAGGCCACATGCTTGGGGGGGCCTACCTTTCTCTCTATGGCATCCTTCTGAAACTCGGCGACATTATCTACCCACAGGGCAAGACGCCTGGGAGTTCCCAGGGCACGAGCCTCCCCAAAGCTAACCTCTACGGCCTCAAGCTCTTTCTCCATGAGAGATGCTAGGTCTTTCAAGGCTTTTGGAGTGAATCGAGCGGGAATCTCTTCAGTTCCGATCTCAAGAAGGAGCTCTTTTCCCATTGTGACCCAAAACCTTCTAAATGCTGGTATGGAGTGCCAGAACATTGGAGTAATGGGTCAAAAAACAAGTCCTGCAACTGCTGAGTGTTCCTTCACTCCAGTACTCCATTGCTACAAAAGCTAACACTCTGCAATTTCTGAGAAATCCAATTAGTTAATCCTAATCTTTAAATCTGTTCAGAAGAGGGTAGCCCATGGACTCACGCTGTTTCAGATAGCCCTCGGCACACCGTCCTGCTAAATCTCTCACCCGGTGGATAAAACCGGTTCGTTCGGTGACGCTAATGGCTCCACGGGCATCTAGGATGTTGAAGGTGTGGGAGCATTTGAGACAATGATCATAGGCTGGCAGGACAAGCCCTTTGTCTACGAGTCGGGAACACTCACCTTCAAATAGATCGAAGACCTGAAAAAGCATCGCCGTGTCTGCCATTTCAAAATTGTAGGTGGAGTACTCAGCTTCACGACGATGATAAACGTGGCCGTATCGAATCCCCTCGGTCCAGATTAGGTCGTACACGTTATCGACCTCTTGAATATACATGGCAATCCGCTCAAGACCGTAGGTTAGCTCCACAGATACGGGATTCAAATCGTACCCCCCGGCCTGTTGAAAATATGTAAACTGGGTGATCTCCATCCCGTCAAGCCAAACCTCCCACCCGAGGCCCCACGCTCCAAGGGTCGGTGCCTCCCAGTCATCCTCAACGAATCGAATATCGTGAGCGAGGGGATCTATGCCCAAACTCAGGAGACTATCCAGATAAATATCCTGAACCTCTAGGGGGGATGGCTTTAGAATGACCTGATACTGATAGTGCTGCTCGAGGCGATTCGGGTTGTCCCCGTAACGACCATCGGCGGGCCGCCTGGAGGGCTCGACATAAGCGACCTGCCATGGCTCAGGTCCAAGAACACGAAGAAATGTTGCCGGGTTCATCGTCCCAGCGCCGACCTCTGTCTGATAGGGTTGCCAAATGATGCATCCCCGTTTCGCCCAAAACGTTTCGAGAGTCAAAATCACATCCTGAAAAGTCACTGAACGACTCCTCGGCTGACGGAAGACAGAGATCACCTGTCAGCGATAGACTTAGTCCACAGCTCTCTGGGATAGCGTGGCACCAACCAACGGAACATTATGTGGCCCCTTGGGAGAATCCGTCTCAAAGAGCTGCTGACCGGTGAGCCGTGGCAACTTTTCAAGGGGACTCCCTGATCCCTGTCCATTGGTGAACCGGCTTTTCCTAAGTCCTGGGAACAGATCTCTAACACTTTGCCCCTAGCCTGTCAAGACGGAACGCCTTGCCTGACGCTTTCCAGAAATCGGAGAGACTTCAACTCGCGATTGAGATAATGCTGAATAAACCGAGGCAAAATCTCTCGGCTCTCTGTGAGGGAACGGGGTGAGAATCTCACACGGTGAATCTTAGAAAGATCTGTCCCGGCTAGTTTCTCCAAGACTCTTACTGTTCCCATGGTGAGTGTGAGAAAATCTGCACCTGTCGGGCAGCACTTCTCACAGAAGATACCCCCCCGAGCCAAGACAAAATAGATACGGTCGAGCTGATCGAGTCCTCTCCTGCAGTGAGTGCAAGAATCAAGGTTAGGTCGGTATCCCAGCAGAGAGAGAAGGCGAATTTCAAAGATCCGCAACAATTCTTCTTTCGGCTCCATCCTGTCGACTATGGATAGAAATGCTCTTAGCAGGTTGAAGAGACCTTGATGTGCCTGCCCTTCCCCAACCATGGCGTCAACCAATTCGACAAAGTAACTCCCATAACCCATCTTCACGATATCGCGGCTCAAGCCAGGATAGAACTCTATGACATCGCATTGATCGATTCTGCTAAGGGATCGATCCTCTTTCTCAAAGAAATGGATCCTCACATGGCAAAACAAGTCGAGGCTATTGCTGAACCGTTTCCTGCTCCGGCGAGCCCCCTTTGCTATTCCCTTCATCTTTCCGTGTTCGAGGGTGAAAAATGTGACGATTCGGTCCGACTCTCCATAGTCGAATGATTGAATCACAATTCCCGTGGCGCGTTTCAACGGCATCATTCACCACAAAATAGACAGAATTATTTCAATTCTTTACCGCTCTATCCGGTGAGACTGTGATGTTCTGGCGAGAAGTCTGGAGTCAGTATGAAAAAGACTACACAAGACGCCTTCAAGATCCTACAGGTTGTCGAACACTCATGAGACTTTTCTCTCTGCCCACCTGACCACAATTCTTAAAAGTCCCAGGAAACAGCGGGATAGATACGTCATAGTTGGAACACATGGGGACGATGGGTGACGCTCAATCTGGACCTATTCTGACTACTGACTCGTGTTGCCTGAATTCCTGATAACCTCAGTTCCTGGAGGGATTATAAAGGTAAACAGGTGAGTCGGCAACTTCCGATTGACACGAATACGTTTGAAGTGAATGAGCGTTGGGTTTCCGTATGCGTCGTGGAATTCCGCTCGACGAACATAACTCGTCTTTTGATCAACTGTCAGAATCAGCCGATCCATCATCGCATGGGGTCTCTTGGGAGTCAGCTCTATCCGATAGCCATTTCGAGTCTCGTCCACTTCCTGCTCCCACTGGTGAACGTCAAAATCCCTAGTGAGGTCACCTTCGCCGACAAGGAAAGCCAGGAAGAGTCTTTCCTTCTCCCGATCCACATCCTCAACAATCACCTGATTCTCCTCGGGTTGGTAAAACCAGAGTGTCTTGCCGTCGCTCACCCACGTGTTCTTTGGGGATGTGGTGTACTCCCACCGCATGAGGCCTGCCTTTTCGAAGTAGACCTTTCCTTTAGTGATCCGAGTTTGGCCGAGCATCTTGTTGGTCGATTCCTGAACGAAATCTGCTGTTAGGCTCGAGATTCCCTCGTACTCCGACTGAACCCTCCCGACGACCTCACCCGTAGTCAGGGCCATGCAGTCACCGATGGAAATAAAGAAAAACAAGATCGATAAGAGCGTCAATCGCTGTGTCACGTAAACCCCCGCCCCCTAAACTCGGGACAAAGTAAACTCTCAGACCCGATTCCGGATGGACCTCCTTGTCACCGTCCAGTTTTTCCTAGGAATTGACAGCGAGAAGCCGCAGCCCCATTATACCTTGTTAATCAAGACCTCTCTAGGTTTCACTCCGTCTGACGGGCCGACGACTCCCTCTGCTTCCATGCGCTCAACAATCCTGGCTGCTCGGTTGTACCCAATACGGAAACGCCTCTGAATCAACGAGATAGAAGCCTGGCCAGTTTCAGCGACAAAATCGACAGCCTCATCATACTTCTCATCGTAATCCTCTTCATCTGCACGGGCATCCCTTGCCCGCTTCTCTTCAATAATGGACGTGTCATAATCGGGTTTTCCTTGTTTCTTCAAAAAATCGACAACCCTTCGTATTTCGACCTCCGAAAGAAAGGCGCCGTGGACACGCATCATTTTTGAGCTTCCAGGGGGAAGAAACAACATGTCACCGTTGCCCAAAAGATGCTCTGCCCCGATCGTGTCCAGAATGGTCCTCGAATCTATCTTTGAAGAGACCTGAAAAGAAATCCTAGCAGGGAAATTTGCTTTGATAATGCCAGTGATCACATCGACTGAGGGTCTCTGGGTAGCCAGTATCAAATGAATACCCACCGCCCGTGCCATCTGAGCCAGACGGGTGATAGCCTCCTCCACTTCTCGTGAGGAAACCATCATCAGATCGGCAAGCTCGTCGACCACGACAACGATGTATGGCAGCCTTTCAAGCTCCTCTACTCCCCCCTTTTCTTCCTCCTCGAGCATATCGCCACGTTTCCTATAGACTTGACTCACCCCATTCTTCTGGCGTTTCTCCACATGCCTGTTATACTGGTCTATGTTTCGAACACCGCTCTCGGCCAGGATTTCGTAGCGTCTCTCCATTTCATCGACCAGCCAGCTCAAACCAAGGGCAGCCTTCTTCGGATTCGTAACCACCGGGAGCAGGAGATGGGGAATTCCTTCGTATAGGGAAAGTTCTAACATCTTCGGATCGATCATAAGGAAACGAACCTCTTCAGGCTTACATTTAAAGAGAATGCTGCAAACCATCGAATTGAGAAATACACTCTTGCCTGACCCTGTTGATCCAGCCACCAAAAGATGGGGCATCCGAACGAGGTCGATCACACTAGGCTCCCCAGAGATACCTACCCCTAAACAGATGGAGAGTTTTGTTCTCGATTCCTTGAATTCTTCAGACGTGACGATCTGCTGGAGGTGGACCGTTCGCCGCACTTTATTCGGGATCTCGATTCCCACAACGGCCTTCCCCGGGATAGGAGCGACAATTCGAATGCTCACAGCACTGAGGGCGAGCGCCAAATCATCGGCCAGACCCACGATCTTGCTCACCTTCACCCCTGGAGCCGGTTCGAATTCAAAAAGAGTGATCACGGGACCAGGCCGAACTTCCACGACCTTTCCCTCAACCCCGTAGTCCTTTAGTTTCTTCTCAAGGATCTCGGAGTTCATGATAAGGCTCTGCTTGTCCACCTTCACCCCATCATCACTCGGTGTGTCGAGAAGAGATACAGGAGGAAGATGGAACAGACCCTCCGCCTGCAAAAACTCAAATTCCTCTTGGAGTAGGGGGATCTCTTCTTGCCTCCTGACCCTCGGAGACACCCGCACTCGCGTCACCTCCTCACCTCTCTCCTTACGGCGAGATTTCTTCTCCACCCCCACTCGCCTCTCCCTCCCAATCTGCTCAAGGCGAACCATCACAAGAATTCGAGCTCTCCGCACCCCGTCTTTCACTAACTGGATCAGATCGACAGAGAGCTGTGACAAGGACAGGCCTGTCGCCATCACGGTAGATAGAATCAGGAGGAAAATGATGAGGGAAGAAGTGCCAAAGCGGCCCAGATAGGCCAAGGAGGCTCCAGAGAGCAACTCTCCAAAAGCACCGCCGCTAATCACCTCCTGGCCTTGTATAACTACGTCCTTCATCCACGTTCCAAAACCGAGAGAAAGAGACAGAACGAGAAGGACAACGCCTCCCGCCCTAACGACAATCTGACCACCCTTTTTTCGGAGAAAGACCAAGAGTGCAACCCATACAAATCCGGGCGGAAGCAGGTAGGCGGCAAGTCCAAGAATCTGCATAAAAAGATCTGCCCCATACGACCCAGCAATCCCTGCGAGATTGTGAATCTCCCCCTCTTTCCCAATATGTTCAACATTGAGGGAAGGATCCGAAGGGTGATACGAATAAAGGGCCACCCCGAGAAAAAACGCAACACCAAGCAAGATAAGGCCAAGGATTTCGGATCCTATCCCTTTCTCTCTATGATCATCCATCGTATCGCCTCAACGTGCCTTGGTGCCTTCAATGGCCTCTTTGACATTATCCATGAGACTGTCTCGGTCAGCCATGCTCTTGTCATGTGTTGAGATTGGTTTGCCGATGGCTATTTCGATCTCTCCAGGTTTCAGTCGAAAGGAATCCCTAGGAAGGACTTCCCGGCTTCCCCGAATTGATATGGGAATGATGGGAACACCAGCCTTGATCGCTAGGGTGAACCCACCCTTTTTGAAGGGATGGATCTTCCCGTCAGGGCTCCGTGTCCCCTCAGGGAATATCAACACGGAGGCACCCTCCCGGATCTTGGTTACTGCATTTTCGATACTTTCGAGAGCCTTTTTCTTGCCCCTACGGTCAATGCTAATATAACCGGCGGCTCCCATCGCCCATCCAAAGATGGGTATTCTGAACAACTCCTCTTTGGCCAACCATTTGAAATGAATGGGCAGATAGGCCAGCAGAGCGAAGATATCAAAGGCTCCCTGATGGTTCGCCATGAGGATATAAGGTCTTCCTCTGTCAATGTGGTCTACACCGGATAGCACCACATGAACTCCGCTGCTCCTTGTAATCAGCCATCCCCAAGCTCGTGCATAGTTGTGGACAACTCTCCCTTTGAGATCAAAAGGAAACGTCAAGAACCCCAGCGTCGACAACACGATAGTGCTGACAACCAGGCAGATCAGTCCGAGAGTTGTCCAAAGAAGCCTTTTTATCTCTTCCCCCCCATACGGTCAGCAATCATCCTGACTTCCTTTCTTATGTTCTCATCGAGATCGTACGGGGATACCCCGAGGCGGTCCGCTTCCAGGACCTTAGCGCTAAAGCTAAGGTACCCAAGGATCTCAAACTCACCTCCCAGATTCTCCTCGATGATTCGCCTGTCTTGTTCCGATGTGATTTTGTTCCCAACAACGTAGATTGTCGTGATTCCGAGATCCTTCGCAAGCCGCTTGATCTGCTCTGCCGTTCCGAAGCTTCTCAAACCCGGTTCGACAACGACGGTAAAGGTGTCCATGTAACCCGTCGATCCTCGACTCAGATGTTCTAAGCCTGCTTCCAAATCAACAATAACCGCTTCATCCCTGGCTACAAAAAGGTGACTCATCAGATTCTTCAGAAGAACATTTTCAGGACAGAAACAGCCGCTCCCCCCGGACAGAACGCCTCCCAGGACCAAGAGTTTGACCCCTTTGTGATTCACACTATACTCATCAGGTATATCATCCACCTTCGGGTTCAACTTGAACATTCCACCAAATGTCCCTTTTTTGCTGGCAGTCCGTTCCTCAACAAGATCGGTCCTTTGAGCAAGGGGAATCAATCCTGAAAGCGCCTCTTTTGGGATCCCAAGAGCCGAGGCTAGATTCGCATCCATATCAGCATCAATAGCGAGGACTTTTCTCCCCTCCTCAGCAAGAAGACGAGCCATCACTCCCGCCAGAGTGGTTTTGCCAACACCGCCTTTTCCGGAGATCGCGACCTTCACTATGGCCTCCTAGAAGCTATCTAACACGGCCCCTAGACCTTGTCAAGCAAGGCACGGCGCGCTTTTCACCGTAATCCGTCCGTTGATTCAGTCCCAGGTTCGATGTGAGAGGCTTGGGAAACTGGAGAAGGGAACTCTAAAACAAGAGTCTTTGCTTCTAGTCCGTTGTCCGTATTTCGTGGCATGAAGATTAGGATTTACGTATCCACGGCTATTCAGGTAACGGGCCCAGGGCGTTTCATTTTCAATCGAATGACGTGAATAGTAGTTACAACTGACCACTGACAACCGACAATTGACAGCACCAACAAAAGCTTCTGAGCAGTAAAGAGCGACTTTTCTGAGAGCTCTCTTAGGAAAGCTTCTTCAGGGCCCCTTCCATTCGATCAAACGCCTCCTCGAGGACAGAAAGGGCAGTTGCCAGATTGATCCGAATATGGCCCTCACCATCCGGACCAAAATCCGAGCCACTCTGGACAATCACCCGGGCCTCCTTTCTTAGATAATCCGTCACCTTTCGGCTGGTCATTCCGAAAGAAGACAGATTGGGGAAAACAAAAGGGGTTGCCTTGGGTGTTGGACACCACACCCCTGGAATCTCCAAGAATCTCTTGAGGGCAAAATCGCGCATCCTCATCAAATGGGACGTCAATGCACTGAGCCAGCCGCTTCCGTGAACCAGAGCGGCTTTGGCCGCGGCCTGGGCAAGCGTGTCGGTATGAACGATCATTCCATGGAGTCGTTTCTTCAATTCTTTCATATGCCTGCCACGACTGACGATATAGGCAATTCGAAACCCGGCAATGCCAAAAGCCTTGCTGAAACCAAAAACGGTTAGGCTCCTTTGGAAAAGATCCGGACTCAAGGATGCAAAACTCACATGATCACCCTCGAAAATCATATCTTCATAGAGTTCATCGACGAATACGAATAGGTCATTTTCCTCAGCGATCCTTCCAACGGCCTCTAGTTCCTCCTTCGTGAAAACCTTTCCAGTTGGGTTGTGAGGATTACACACCATCAGAAGTCGAGTCCGTGGCGTAATCCGGCGCCTTAAGTCGTCTAGGTCTAAGGCGAGTTTGCGGGAAAAATCCACAGGGTTGTAGACCGGTGCGCCCCGGGCGTTCTCAATATTTTCTATGAACGGTGGGTAGACGGGCGCAGGACAAATGACGGCCTCATCGCCGGGGCTGAGGGCATAGTGGCAGGCCAAAAAGACGGCAAACATGGTACCCGGAATCATATGGACATCATCTGGGGTAACCCCGATCCGGTTCACTCGATTTATCTTTTCACAGACTACCTCTAACACATCAGGATCCCCGGCGTAGGCCCCATACGGGGTGCGATCCTCCTCGATGGCCCTCAGAATTCCCTCTTTGATCTCTTTTGGGACTCGGAAATCGATGTCTGCCACAGAAAGGGGGATGACGTCCTTCGCCCAGGGTGTCCATTTGAGCATCGCCCGACTTCGGAGGAATTCTTCATCGATACGATTGAAATTCATCGAGGGTATCCCCTGGAAACGGGTTTTAGCCGTCAGGTATCGGCTATCATCCGCAGAATCAAAAGCTATGACCGATAGTGGATCCGTCGAGGCGTCACGAGCTAGGTTTTCAGTCCACAGGATATCAAGAGAAAGGCCAGTTCGTGATTATCCTACGGAGATGGCCAACACGTTCGTCCCGCAGTTCGTGTCAATCATCGGAACGCTTTTCCCCCATTCCTGGTGGTTGAACCGAAGCCTTTGTGACATCACCGGCAATCACTCTCATCCTTTCTCCACTACTTTTGCGGAGTAAAAGAGTTCCATCATGGTCCAGACCCTCTACGACGCCCTGATACACATCGTCAAAGGATTTCACCTCCAGGAAGGCTCCACGGATGCGCGCTAAGGACTCCCATTTCTGAACAACTGGGATGGCCCCCTGAAGCAAAAAGGCGTTGTACCAGGTCTCAATGCTTTCGAGAAGACGCCTTGTAAATTCGACCCTCGACACTGTGTGACCCAATTCTACCATCACGGAGGTAGCCTTTTCATGGATCTCCCGCGGTAGGGTCTCAGTGTCCAGGTTGAGATTCACCCCAAAACCGAGAACCACAAAGTCGACTCGATCCGTCTCTGCTTTCACTTCGTTGAGAAGTCCTGCGATCTTTTTTCCCCGCCGCAAAACATCGTTGGGCCATTTCAACTCAACATCGAGGGAGAAAGTATCGGATAGAACCTCTGCGGTTGAAATGGCGCCGAGATAGGTCAAAACCGGAACAAGCCTGGGGGGAATCAAGGGCCTGAGAATGACGGATAGATAAAGGTTCTTGCCATGAGGAGAAAACCATGCACGATTCAAACGGCCTCGACCCTGAGTTTGGGACTCTGCAATCACAACCACCCCTTCCTGCGCTCCATGGAGGGCCATCTCATATGCCTTATCATTGGTTGAGGTTACCTCCTCAAAGGTGCAGATGTCTCCGATCAACCCAGCCGTCCGCAGGTTTCGTCTAATTTCGTGAGATGACAGCCGATCAGGCCTCTCGACCAGCACATAGCCTTGATGGGGTTTGGCTTTGATTTCGTAACCATCATCCCTCAGTGCTTGGATGTGTTTCCAAATGGCGGCGCGTGACAGGCCAAACCGCCCGCTCAGATCCTCACCTGAAACGTAACCTCGCCTCTCTTCAAGAGCAGCGAGAATAGCCCTATTGAGTGAATAGTCTCGGGTTCTCATGTGGGGTTTCTGACATTCTTGTCAAGGTTCGACGATGAAACTAGGATTCAGCAGCCAGAAGTCAGGATTCAGAATCAAAAATAGAGGCATTGAAAACCCTTTTGCTAACCACTGAGACACGGAGATCGCAGAGAATTGTTTCGTCTTTGCCCATCGGGAGACGGCGATGGCCGAAGACATGTCATCCCTGCCGGGACGAGGACCTGCCCTAAGGGCCGGGACTTTTCGTTTGCCGTAACTCCGGCAAACGAAAAAAGCAACTTCTCCGTGCCCTCGGTGACTCTGTGGTCGAAGGGACTGAAAGCTTGGCGGTCATTCTAAGTCCATTCTGACTTCTGATTCCTGACTCCTGAACTCTGACTCCTGTCTTTTTTGCTCCTGACCTATTGTTTTCCAACCCCTTTATCATATCGGGAGAACTGCATCGAAAACGTTCCCCGCCCCTGGCTCAGAGATCTTATGTCTGTAGAGTATCCGAACATCTGGGTCAGAGGACAGAGTGCCTGGACATGAGCAACCTTTCCTTTTGGCGTAATCGCCTCCACATCACATTGTCGTGACTTCAGGTCCCCGATGACTTCTCCCATGAACTCCTCAGGAACCACGACATTCGTTGCCATAATAGGTTCGAGAAGAACGGGTTGTGCTTTCTCGCACCCCTCTCTCAGCGCACTGGAACCTGCAATTTGCAAAGCCTCAAGAGAGGGATTATCAGGATCGAAATTAACCGCTAAGACTTCCACCTTGACATCGGTCAGGGGAAACCCCATCAGCGGTCCTACGGTCGCGGCATCTCTCACGCCCTCCTCGATAGCCTCGCTGGTCTCTCCAGGCAGTTTCTCCGGGGGAACGAGAGAGACAAAGTCAATTCCTCGGCCCCGTCCTTGAGGTGAAATCCGCAGCGTCACCTCTCCGAAAAGGCGGGTCTCATCGACCTGACGCAGGAACCTTCCAGTTTGCTTCACAGATGTCTCGATGGTCTCCCGATAGACTACCTGGGGACGGCCGACGTTTACCGAAAGGCCGTATTCATTTCGCAGACGGGTAACGAGCACATCGAGGTGGAGTTCTCCCATCCCAGAAAGGATGGTTTGAGCCGTGTCCTCATCAAATCTCACGACGAAGGTTGGATCCTCTTCAGCCAGCTTTTCAAGACTCATATTGAGCTTATCCTGGTCCTGGTTGGTTCGTGGCTCAACAGCAACAGACATGACCGGTTTGTAGAAATCGATTGGTTCGAGGAAAATAGGGGCTTTCTCCTCACAAAGGGTGTCACCCGTCGTCGTTTCTTTAAGTCCCATTACCGCGACTATATCTCCCGTGGACGCCTCATCGATTCTTTCCCGATGGTTGGCGTGCATTCGAAAGATCCTTGAGATTCTCTCTTTCGTTTCCAACCGGGGATTGTATGCCTGTCCGCCCACTTTCACCCGACCTGAGTATACTCTCACGTAAACCATTTTTCTTCCTTGTTCCATCATCACCTTGAAAGCCAGTGCCGCAAAGGGTTCTTGATCATCCGCCGATCGAATATCTGATTTGTTCGTCTTCGGATTCTTCCCCGTAATGCCCGGAATGTCTAAAGGCGACGGCATGTAACGAACTACAGCGTCGAGAAGAGGCTGAATTCCCTTGTTCTTTAGCGCTGAACCACACAGAACCGGCACGACCTTCATACCCACGGTGGCTTTCCGGATTGCCATCAATATCTCTGATTCCGTAATCGGTTCTCCCTCGAGATATTTCTCGGTCAAGGCATCATCAGTTTCTGCCACAGCCTCGACCAGACGAGCACGATACTCCTCGGCTTCTGTCTGATGAGATTCAGGAATCTCAGCTTCCGAGTAGGAGGCCCCGAGGGTTTCTTCATGCCACACAACCGCCTTGAAACTGACCAAATCGATAACCCCACGGAATTTGTCCTCCATCCCCAAGGGCAGTTGAATCAACAGGGGTTTTGTGCCGAGCCGATCGATCATCATTTTCACCGTTCCATGGAAATCGGCTCCCACTCGATCCATTTTGTTGATAAAGGCAACCTTTGGAACGTTGTATTTATCTGCCTGGTGCCAAACGGTCTCGGATTGGGGTTCAACACCTTCAACAGCAGAAAAGACGACCACCGCCCCGTCGAGAACGCGGAGGGCTCGCTCAACCTCGATCGTGAAGTCGACATGGCCGGGTGTGTCGATGATGTGAATATCATGTCCATCCCACATACACGTAGTCACCGCAGAGGTTATGGTAATCCCTCGCTCCTGCTCCAACTGCATCCAATCCATGACCGTATCACCATCATGGACCTCTCCCATCCGATGGGTCCGCCCAGTGTAGTAAAGAACCCGCTCAGTAACGGTGGTTTTTCCCGCATCGATATGGGCAACAAATCCGATATTTCTAGTCTTGTCGAGCTTTTTTCGAGATGCCATACGCTGTGCCTGAGAGAGTTCTTAGCCTCGTTGGTCAGCCAAAGGGCCACGGAAGCCCCAGTAATCTTTCGCTTTTTTGCGGCATATTAAGAGGTTCCCCTCAAAAAGTCAAGCCAGCCAACAAATAGCCAGGAAGAATGACGCCCCAATCACATGCCAAAAGACCGTTGATCTCTATTGGGGTGGCTAGACCTGTTCCGGGTACGGGTCCGATCTCTCTTGCATTTTTCGATTCAATCTGTTACTATTTCTTATCTCCTCGCGCATCTTTCGCTTTACTGCGTGTCTTTCGCTTTGCTCCAAAAAGGGGAGAATGTTTTGTCCTGTCTTGATCGCAGCCGTTTCCTCTTCTCTGTTACTTTAGTTGCCCTTGTCGTTCTAGCGGCCTGTACCCATTTTGAACGACTTAAGATGCCTTTGACCCACCGAGTGGATCGAAGGGTCCGGCACAAGGAACTGATCCGTATCGATAATCGTGTCTATGTGAAGGTACTAGACCCAGAGTCCAAGGAACAAGAACCGAGAAGGAATTATATCTACGTGCCGGTCGAAGAGTATCTCACCAAACCTGAGTCTTACGATGCGGTGGTTGAATCGTCTCCGAATCCTCAAGAGGAAGAATGGAGCCCAGTCGAACTGGAGACGGTCTCACTGTCGCCAGAGGAGGAAAAGCCTCCCACTCAAGAGTTAAAAACTCCTCCCCATTTCAAGAAAAGAGTCATGATCATTTCTTTCACGGACCTCGCCAACCCGGATCACGGAAGTCTTTCCGAAATCGTAAAACGAACGCTGTCGTCAAAGATCCGAGCCAGATCTGAGCAGGTCATCCTTTTTGACGCTGAGATTATGAAACAAACTCTGAAGGCAGAGAACCTCGGGATTGATTCATTTGAATCTCCCGAGACCATGCGATTAGCTAATCAACTTCATAACATCCATGCCATTGTTATGGGGACGATTAACCATTTTTTCACGTCATCAACCGAAAGTAAGGTAAAGGGCAAGGGGAAGACGGCATATGCCATTGCCGAACTAAGCACCAAGCTGGTTGATGCAGCATCGGGAAAGGTTCTCCGCGTTTGGGAAAAAAGAAATCCAATATTTGCCTCTGAGGGAAAAGGAGATTTCTCTGAAGAGAAGGCCCAACTGAAGGCTATCGATCTCATCACCTCCGAACTCAGTGCTGAAATCATTGATGAAATGAAGGGAGTCGAGTGGTATACCACGATCGCAGGGGTGGAGGGCAGTAAAGTATATGTCAGTGCCGGAAAGCTCTCTGGTGTTCGAGTGGGAGATGTTTTTTCTGTCTATCCGGCCTCTTCTCCAGGCGAACCCAAAGGAGAGATCCGTGTGGCCACTCTATTTGGGGTTGATTCCTCAGTGGCAGACATCGCAAAGGGAGAGGATTTCAGGCCTAACGATATGGTTAGGCCTGCATTCCCATGATCATTACATTCTAAATAGGAAAGGGGAGACAACAATCTAAGAGGTGACAGAAAAAGGGGAGCCTAAAAAATGTTTGAGATTGGGGACAACGCTGTCTATCCTGGACATGGAGTGGGTGTCATCGAGAAAATTGAAACGAGGGAAATCTCAGGGAGCAACAAAGCCTTTTACGTCTTGAAAATCTTGGACAATGGAATGACCATCATGGTCCCTACCGACAATGCGGAAATGGTCGGTCTGAGAGAGATCATCTCGGAGCTTCAGGTTCCAAGGGTTATTCAGATCCTTAAGGAGAAAGACGTTTCTGTCGACAATCAGACATGGAACCGTCGCTACCGAGAGTATATGGAAAAGATAAATACGGGATCGATTTTCGAGATAGCCGAAGTCCTGAGAGATCTCTATACGCTGAAAAACGAAAAGGAGCTTTCCTTTGGCGAACGTAAAATCCTCGATACTGCGAGAAACCTTTTGGTTAAGGAGATCGCAATCGCCAAGAGCGCTCAGGAGACTGAAGTTGTGCAAATGCTCCGAACGATTTTAGGTGGCTAATCAGCCCGAATTGGAATACTCCCAAATATATTATTTGAAACTGCGACAAGAAAGTTCCATAATCCTCCCCTTAGCCAGCCAGTCTCTCCAATCCAACAGACCGTCCGGGACGAAGATGTTTCGTTGGTCAGGGTTGATTACCCATGAATCGGCTTTGGTCCCGGTTTAGAAGGAGATAATATGGGATCTCTAATACTCTGGATAGTCCTCATTCTCTCCAGCTCTCTTGGGGGATACCTAGCGGTCAGTGAACTCACCTCTTCGAAAACTTTCGCTTTATGGGGGTTGTTATCTGGAGCCGTTCTGGCAATTCTGGCAATCCTTTTTGTGGAAAACGCGAAGAAGGCTTCTCTCAGAAAAATCTGCGGAGGAGTGCTTGGCCTCCTGGTGGGACTGCTTTTCGGACAACTCATCTCAGCCGCCGTTCCCCTGTTCGTTAAAACCGGCGGTGTCGCAATCAGTGGAGTGATTTACTCTATTTTGGGCTATGTGGGATTGAAAATCGGGTTACGTAAGGGCGAAGAATTCAACCTTCAAAGCCTAACCATGTCCAAAGGCACGGGTGTGGAGCAATTCAAGATTCTCGACACAAGTGTGATTATCGACGGGCGGGTGGCCGATATCTGCGAAACAGGCTTCATCGAGGGTGTATTCATCATCCCACAGTTTGTCCTCCACGAGTTACAGCATATTGCTGATTCTCCGGACTCAGTGAAAAGGACCCGTGGAAAACGAGGACTGGAAATCCTCCATCGAATGCAAAAGTCGGTCGACATAGAGGTTCGGATCAGTGACCAAGACTTCCCCCGTATCAAAGAGGTCGACACAAAGCTCGTTGAGTTGGCTAAGCGAATCGACGGCAAGATCATCACCAACGATGCGAATCTAAACAAAGTTGCAGAGCTTCAGGGGGTGAGCGTTCTCAATATCAACGCATTGGCCAATGCGTTGAAACCCGTCGTTTTGCCCGGGGAAGAGCTGGGCGTCTATGTCCTTAAAGAAGGTAAGGAACCTGGCCAGGGTGTCGCATATCTTGACGATGGCACCATGGTCGTGATTGAAAACGGCCGAAAATTCATGGGCCGGTCTCTCGACGTCGTTGTCACAAGTGTGCTTCAGACAACGGCGGGGCGTATGATCTTTGCCAGAGTTAAAGAGGAAGGGGCGAGTAATCACGGCGAGACTTTCCAGCACCGTCAGGAATTGCAACGAGGGTAGCCGTGCCGAAACCGAAGAGAAGAGTCGCCGCGTTGATCGTGGCTGCGGGTGAGGGGCGACGGATGGGAGCCCCTCAGACGAAAGCCTTTATTCCCCTGAAGCGTATTCCGATTCTGGCCCACACCATCAGGCCTTTCGAGGCGTGCAGCCGGATCCAGAGCATCTATCTCGTCCTTCGCGACCAGGACATTCCGTCCTGGCAACAGAGGATTGTCGATAAATTCTCCTTCACAAAGACCAAGCCCCCGGTGGCCGGAGGTTCACGGCGGCAAGATTCCGTCCGATTGGGCTTGGAGGCAATAAAACAAGACATCGACATCGTTCTTATCCACGATGGAGCCCGGCCATTTATTGACACCGCCATTCTTGAACGACTGCTCGAAACGATGAAGGAGTTTCAGGCCGCCGTGGTCGCCGTTCCTGCCAAGGAGACCATAAAAGTGGTCTCTTCCAAAGGTCGTGTCCTTGAGACACCGACCCGTGAAGGTCTCTGGCATATCCAGACGCCCCAGGCGTTCGATTATCGCCTCATCCTCGACGCTCATCGCCAAGCCCTAACTGATGGCGTCGTGGCCACGGATGACTCGACACTGATTGAACGGCTAGATGTCCCCGTGGCGGTTGTGCAGGGCTCCTACAGAAATATAAAAATCACAACCCCTGAAGACTTGCTCATCGCTCGGACTCTCCTCGAGAATCGGGGGACACCTTCATTCGATTCGTGAGGGAATTCAATGAGAATCGGTTGGGGCTATGATATACATCCTGTGAAGGAGGGCCGAAAACTCATGCTCGGAGGCGTGGAGGTACCGTCAGAGAAGGGCCTAGATGGGCATTCGGATGCTGACGTTCTGATCCACGCCGTTTGCGACGCCATTCTGGGGGCCATGGGAGATGGAGATTTGGGAAGTCATTTCCCAGATACCGATCCTAGATTTGCCAATATCGAAAGCAGTAAACTTCTCCGGAAGGTTGTCCGCAGCGCTCAGTCAAAAGGGTATGAAATCCGTAATCTGGATACGACGATCATCGCCCAAAAGCCGAGACTCTCAGACTTTTTGCCCAAAATGGGCGAGAGACTGGCGGAGATTCTAGAGATAGAAAAACAGCGTATCAACGTGAAGGCGACTTCGCCCGAGGGAATTGGGGCCATCGGCCGTGAAGAGGCTATTGCCGCACAAAGCGTTGTCCTGATGGAGAGGAGAAGAAAGGGCAAGAACCATAATACCAAATAACACAGGGCCCTTCGTATTTCTGACAGAGTTCGCAGAAGCGCATCGTCTTTGAACTCAATCTTTGAGGGGGAGGATTCAGCTCAAACTGCTACTGCCCTGTGGCGGAAGGTCTTGATCAGCGATTCAACCGAGCAGGGGTCACGCCTCATTTCTTAACATTCTTAACATTTAACATTCATTTGAATTCTGAGCGCCATTATGTGCCATTTCTATCTTCTCTTTTAGCGCCGCTGATTGACCCGAGCCATGAACCACTGCGAATCACTCGGAGAGTAAAATGCCTCTGCGAATCTACAACACCCTTACCCGGACAAAGGAAGATTTTCACCCCAGCCATCCGCAAGAGGTTCGGATGTACGTCTGTGGCGTCACGGTTTACGATCGATGCCATATCGGCCACGGGAGAGCTGCAGTCATTTTTGATGTGATTTATAGGTACTTGAAATACAAGGGCTACAACGTCCTTTACGTCAGAAACATCACCGACATCGATGACAAGATCATCAACAAGGCGAAAGAGGAAAAGACCGAAGCCCGTCTTATTGCCGAGAGATATATTCAAGAACTCCAGGAGGACATGAAACTCCTTGATGTTGAACCGCCCACTCACGAACCCCGGGCGACCGACCACCTCCCCGACATCATCACGATGATTGAGACACTCCTGGATCGGGGGTACGCTTACCAGGTGAAGGGCAAGGTGTTTTTCTCTGTCTCACAGTTTAAGGACTATGGTCGACTTTCCCATAAGCGCGTCGAGGAACTCCTTGCTGGTACACGATTTGAACCAGATGAGGACAAGAAAGAAGTCCCGGATTTCGCGCTTTGGAAACCAGCAAAACCTGGTGAACCCTCTTGGCCGAGTCCCTGGGGTCCAGGGAGACCTGGATGGCATATCGAATGTTCAGCCATGAGTACCAAATACCTTGGCAACACCTTCGACATTCACGGCGGCGGGCGGGATCTTGTTTTTCCCCATCATGAAAACGAGATTGCCCAATCTGAAGCAGCCACGGGGAAGTCCTTTGTTCAATACTTTGTGCACAACGGCTTCGTCACGAACGAAGGGGTCAAGATGGCCAAATCTCTTGGAAATATAGTCTCCATTCGTCACGTGGTGGACCAGACCGACCGAGAAACTGTCCGTCTCTTGCTTCTCTCCCACCACTATCGAAGCCCTGTTGATTTCTCTCAAAAAACACTCATGGAGTCCTCGGATAACATGGAGGGATTCTATCTCCTATTGAAGGAGATCGACACCAGGCTAGGATCTCTTCCTTGCGACAAGCCTGTGAAAATTCCGGCAGAGAAGATTCCCCCTGAAGAGAAAAACGGTTTGGACCCTCTCCTCAATTTCCCGAATCGATTTGAGGAGGCCATGGACGATGACTTCAATACCGCTCTGGCAATCGGTTGCTTTCACAATATGGCTAGAGTTCTCAACCGAATTCTCCGTCATCCGGTAGACGACCCGACGCTGAACCTCTCCCTTTTGGCATATGGCAGAGAGTGTATGACAACCCAGGGACTTGTTCTCGGATTGTTTCAGTCCGACCCTGAGGGCTATCTGGACCACAGAAAACATGAGAGACTAAAGACCGCTTCTCTGAAAGAAAAAGAGATTACACGCCTTGTGGATGAGAGAACGACAGCTCGAAAAACCAAGAACTGGAGCCGTGCCGACGAAATCCGTGATTATCTTGCCTCTCATAATATCCTTCTAGAAGATGGGCCCGACGGGACAATGTGGCGAATTAAGGACTGACGGTATCCCCGCTATGTTTTTGACAGAGGCTTGAAACCCGAGATCCCGAGACGGTGCTTGTTTTGGAGAGATCCATATAGCCCGAATTGCCGTCATGGTCCAATTAGGGGGTGATTCTGCGCTCTCCCTTTCGGCTCTTCTTTACTTAAGATCCCGCCACTTTTCTTGACAAACCCCTGTTGCGAGTGCAGTATGTCTAAAGAGTCCTCTCAGCGATGCAGCATCCCCGAGTGGACCCGGAACTTGGCATCATAAGGAGAGTATATTGACCAGCTACAGGGTAATCATTGTCGGCGCAGGACCAGCGGGCATATTCGCAGCGCTGACCCTCAAGGCGGCTGGGCTCGGGGATATCCTCATGGTCGAACAGGGAGAGGACATAGAGAGGCGAAGACGGGAAACGGGCAGAGACATCCTGTGCGGTTGGGGAGGAGCGGGAGCCTTTAGCGATGGAAAGCTAACCCTGTCACCGGAGATCGGAGGTTTTTTGAATGATTTTGTCTCCAAAGAGGAACTCCAAAATCTTCTGGTCGAGGCCGATGGCCTCTATCTTCATTACGGAGCACCGAAAAAAACCTTTGGTTCCCCTTCCGATCAGAGCGATACCCTCACCTATCAGGCCAAACAAGCAGGAATGGATTTCATACCCACAGAAATTCGCCATGTGGGAACCGAAAACTGGGCTAAGATTCTCAAAAAAATGCGTGAGGACATCGGTAAGGATTTTACGATTCGAACGAAAACACGAGTCAAGCATTTACGGGTTCAAAAAGATATAGCGTGCGGCGTCGAACTTGAGGCTGGTGAAGAACTATCCGCTGATTATGTGATCGTGGCCCCCGGGCGCAGCGGTGCCGAATGGGTGAAAGGGGAGATGAAGCGCCTGGGCCTCTCGTCCTTGCCCAACCCCGTAGACATCGGGGTTCGAGTTGAAGCTCCAGCAGCCATCTTGAAAGACCTGACAGATACGGCCTATGAATCGAAACTGGTCTACTATTCGAGAACCTTCGATGACAAGGTAAGAACTTTCTGTATGAACCCCTATGGGGAGGTTGTCATCGAAGAGAGCAACAGTATCGTCACAGTCAACGGCCACAGCTATGCCAGAAAAAAAACCGAAAACACCAATTTTGCCATTCTCGTTTCGAGCACGTTCACCGAACCCTTTGATGATCCCATCAACTATGGCGGCGTTATTGCACGGCTAGCCAATCTCCTGGGGAAGGGCGTGATAATTCAACGGCTGGGGGATCTTCTGGAAGGCAGACGGTCTACCCCAGATCGGATCTCTAGGTGCATTACCCAGCCGACCCTTCCGTCTGCTACCCCGGGGGATCTGAGTTTTGTTCTCCCCTACCGCTATCTCAAAGATATCATCGAAATGCTCGAAGCAATGGACAAGATTGCACCTGGAATCTTTTCCCATCATACCCTTCTCTACGGCGTGGAGGTCAAATTCTATTCCAACCGGATAAGCCTATCTCCGTGTTTAGAGTCTCAAGTGGGGAATCTCTTCTTTATCGGTGACGGAGCAGGTATCACCCGCGGGCTTCTTCAGGCTTCTGCGAGCGGCATTGTAGCCGCCCGGGAGGTGATTCAACGAGTCTGATCAGGAGCTCGCCTCCCCAAGAGGTCCTCGGCGATCTCGAGACGTGAGAATGAGGGTCCAGGGGTCAGGAGCCAGAAGTCAGAAATCAGGAGTCAGAATGGACTAAGAGTGAGCGCCAAGCTTTCAGCCCCTTCGACCACAGAGCCACCGAGGGCACGGAGGATTTGCTTTTTTCGTTTGCCGGAGCTGCGGCAAACGAAAAGCCTCGGCCCTTCGGGCAGGCCCCTGTCCCGGCAGGGATGACATGTCTTTGGCCATCGCCGTCTCCCGATGGGCAAAGACAAAACAATTCTCTGCGACCTCCGTGCCTCAGTGGTTAACAAAAGGGTTTTCAATGTCTCTATTTTTGATTCTGACTCCTGTCTTCTGAAATTATGAACACCTTCAAATTGGTCAGCGATTTCAAACCCACTGGTGACCAGCCTCAGGCCATTGAGGAGCTAACCCGTGCCTTGACCGACGGAGCCCACCACCAGGTCCTCCTGGGCGTCACCGGCTCTGGGAAGACCTTTACCATGGCCAATTCGATTGCAAGGGTTCAGAAACCCATCCTCGTCATATCCCACAACAAGACGCTTGCCGCCCAACTCTATGGAGAATTCAAGGAACTCTTTCCAGAAAACGCTGTGGAGTTCTTTGTCAGTTACTACGACTACTATCAACCCGAAGCGTATATCCCCAGCACTGACCTCTACATCGAGAAGGACACGTCAATCAATGACGAGATCGACAAGATGCGCCATTCTGCGACTCGGTCCCTTCTTGAGCGGGAAGACATAATTATCGTAGCCAGCGTGTCTTGCATCTATGGCCTGGGCTCACCCGAGGCATACTATGGACTCCTTCTCTACCTGGAAAGGGGAGACCGAATTTCGAGGGACCAGATTCTGTCTCGACTGGTGGAGATTCAATATGAGCGGAATGATCTGGATTTTTACCGAGGGACTTTCCGGGTTCGGGGTGATGTAGTCGAGGTTTTCCCAGCCCATGAGGAAAGCCTGGCCATTCGGATCGAACTATTCGGGGACGTGGTGGACACGATTTCGGAAGTGGATCCCCTCAGGGGTCGGGTCATCCGGAAGCTCGACAGAATTGCAATCTATCCGGGAAGCCACTACGTTACGACCGAAGAGAGGCGAAAGAAAGCTATTGAGAATATTCGGTTGGAACTCGATGAACGGCTCACCTGGCTTCGTGAACAGAACAGCCTTGTCGAGGCGCAGAGGTTGGAGCAGCGGACGCGATTTGATCTGGAGATGCTCGAAGAGATTGGATACTGTCAAGGCATCGAGAACTACTCCCGCCATCTCACTGGCCGGCAGCCAGGGGAGCCCCCGCCAACACTCCTCGATTATTTCCCAAAGGGTTTTCTCCTCTTTATCGATGAGAGTCACGTGACCATTCCGCAACTCAACGGTATGTACTGGGGCGACAGATCGAGGAAAGAAACCCTTGTGGAGTATGGCTTCCGCCTTCCCTCTGCGCTAGACAATCGACCCCTCAGTTTCGAGGAGTTCGAGTCTCGCGTCAACCAGACCGTCTATGTCTCAGCCACCCCAGGGGAATATGAAATGGCAAAATCCAGGGATCGGGTGGTAGAGCAGATTATCCGACCGACAGGACTGATGGACCCCGAAATCCACGTCAGGGCCGCCGCCAATCAGGTGGACGAACTTCTGGAAGAGATACGGAAACGTGTGGCCCAGAATGATCGTGTGCTCATCACCACCCTAACCAAACGGATGGCTGAGGACCTGACACAGTACTACGCCGATATCGGTCTCCGGGTTCGATATCTCCATTCCGAGATCCACACCCTGGAGCGCTGGGAAATCATCCGAGACCTCAGATTGGGCAAATTTGATGTCCTCATCGGTATCAATCTGTTACGGGAGGGGCTGGACATCCCTGAGGTCTCTCTGGTCGCCATCTTGGACGCAGACAAGGAGGGATTTCTTCGATCAGAGAAGTCTCTCATACAGACCTGCGGCCGAGCCGCGAGAAACATCAACGGTACGGTAATCCTTTATGCGGACCGGATTACATCCTCAATGCAAAAGACCATCGATGAGACAAAACGGAGACGACGAATTCAGGCCGAGTTCAACAAGACGCAAGGGATTACGCCGAGGACCATCAAGAAATCAATCAGGGACGGTCTGACCTCCATTTTTGAGTCTGACTACTTCACGGTGCCTCTGGTGGCAGAACCTGACGAGGACTACGTTCCTCTCGATGTAATTCCGGATACCGTTGAAAAGCTGAAAAAGGAAATGCGGGAGGCCGCGGAGAGACTCGAGTTCGAGCGGGCAGCCGAATTGCGGGATAGGATCCATCACCTCCAGGAACGAGAACTCAAAGAGAGGTAGGATAGGACCAAGGATAAAAGATAGGGTGAAAGGTTCAAGGTCAAAGGGATATAAGATATACATGTCTGCAGTGAAACGTACCTAACGGAGGGTTCCTCCCCCTTGATGGGGGAGGTCAGGTGGGGGTGACCATGCGCCGAGGTCTCATCGCTTCTGCAAAGATGTTGAGAAAAGGATCTACAGTTGCGGAAAGACTATTATGGCATCGACTAAGGGGTCGGCAGCTGAAGGGGTTGAAATTCAGACGCCAGCAGCCAATAGGCCCATACATAGTGGATTTTGTCAATCTTGAGAAAAGAATCGTTATTGAACTGGATGGAGGCCAACACGCGATTGAAAGAGACAAGGACGAGGAGAGAGATGTTTGGCTTATACGACAGGGATCTAAAGTACTAAGATTTTGGAACAATGACGTATTTCACAACATCGATGGTGTTTTAGAGGTCATTCGAAAGACATCATAACCCCCTCCCCTTTCTCCCCTCCCACCAGGGGAGGGGAATGTCAGGTCAAGAACGAGAGTATTAACGTTACCCCACCGACACCCCAACAGTAATAGGCAAACCTGTAAAATCGTCCCCTCCTGATTACGCCGATCAAAAGGCGGAGTGACACATAACCCGTACCGAACGAAGCCAGAGTCCCCAACAAGAGATCCAGGGAAACAAACGATGCCTGCCAATCACGAGAAATCAACGGTGCAACCAAAGCACCTACTGTAGCCGGAATCATTAAGAGAAAAGAAAACCGTGAGGATAGTTCTCTATCCAGCCCTCGAAAAAGGCTGGCCGAAACCGTCACACCAGATCTGGAAATCCCCGGAATCAACGCAACACTCTGGGCTACCCCCACCCAGATGGCGTCCAAAAGTCCCATCTCCCTGATGGTCTTGTTGCCCTTTTCCGAATAGACGGTCAGCCAGAGAACCGTCCCGGTTACCATGAGCGTCAATCCCACAGCCAAAGACGAGGCAAAAAGCGGTTCGATGAGCCGCCGGAGGGTAAAACCGACAATGCCAATAGGGATGGTGCCGATGGCAATCCATAGGGCGAGCCGGCAGTGTGATCGCTGAAGGAATTCAGGGAAGGATTCACCCTTCAATCGATCGGTTAGATAGGAGACCAGATCCTGAAGGATCGATCGGATATCAGACCAGTAGACCAGAATCACTGCGATCAGAGTTCCTCCGTGGACGGCTATATCAAACAGCAGCTGAGGTTCTTCCAATCCGAACAGCCTCTGGAAAATTACCAGATGGCCTGAACTACTTATGGGCAGAAACTCTGTTATGCCCTGGACAATCCCAAGAACGATCGACTCGAGGAGAGTGATGAGATCCTCCTAACCTATAAATTCGAAATCCGAAGCACGAAATTCGAAACAAATCCAACATTCAAATGCACTACTTTTCCAATCGCTATTTACTTTCAACCAACATGGCTCTAAGGCGGTCTTCAAGGTCGTAGAGTTTCGAACTTTGTTTTTCTGTCATTGAATTTGCGTTTTGAATTTCGATATTCGGAATTCAAAATCAATCACCAAGAAAATTACTTTTGCTAAAATACCGAAAGTCTCCTTGCAGAAAACAGAAACTTCTTAATCAAGGGGAATATAATACTTAGATCAAAAACCGAAAAGGATCAGATTCTCCTAGACAAACCTTTTCAAGTATTTGATGAAATCAGGCGGCTGTTCGATAATACGAAAAGCCTCGACACCGCTGAGAACAATCGTGGTGACGATAGTGCCCGCCATGAGAACCCCGATGATATTGGCAAGGATGAACTTCCTGTAGCCCAACCCGATGAGATACGCCCCAAGCGCTCCAGAGTATGACCCGGTTCCCGGAAAGGGGATCCCAATAAACAACGCTACCCCAATCTCCCCATATCTGTCGACGAATCTCTCAATTTTCCGCCGGGTTCTCAATACGGTTCGTTGGTAAACCCGATTAAGCCATGGGAACCGCAGTAACAGTACCATCACCTTGTCCAGGAACAGATATACGAGAGGTCCCAAAACGATGTTCGTGATCACACAAACCAAGACGACGCTCCACCACGCCATCTCCGCCCACAAGATACCAAAGGGGATACTGGCCCTGAGCTCCAGGGTCGGAATCAAGGTAATAAGAACCAGAATGAGTATAGTTTTCATCTCTCGAGAAACCAATAGAAACCCCGTTAGGGTAAACAAAGCGACCCAAAATAACAAGCCCTCTGGCAAAGCTCAGTCGAATGCTAAGGTTAGGGTGATATTAACGCGCTTTCAGAGGAGCAGAAAACTTCTCATTATTCGTCAATGCGCTGACAAATTCTCAAACACATGGTGTTTTCTGATCAAAATACCGTCACAAAAGCAGCAAAATTTGCCTCTTCTCTTTATTTCGGTGGCTGGAACACCATCAAAGTTGGCACTATCTCTACTGAAAAGCGTGCAAATGTCCGAAAAAAGACTAATCTCTGCCTATTTTGCAGCCGATATATAAAATGAGGCCTTAACGTTTCTCCCAGAATCGAAGTGGGCCGTCACATAGCTTCTTGGTATTGATTTTGCTCAGTTAGAATCACACCACTCACTCGAGGTATTCAATTCTAATGGAAGACTCCGAAGTCCATCTTCTCGACTACCTCAGAGTTGTCTACAAGCGGAAGTGGATCATCGTCGCCGTCATGATGATCGTCATGGCCCTGGGCGCCTTTCGCGTGTACCGGGCCGTTCCTATCTACGAGGCTGTCTGTACAATCAGCATTGGAGACCGCCAGAGCACAACAATTCATGGGGGCCAGGTGGTTCAATACACTGATTACTGGTCTTCTGAAAAGAACGTCAATACCCATCGTCACATCATCTTGAGTGAGCCCGTTCTTGAAGACGTCATTAAGACCCTAAACCTAGACACCCCATCCAGTGCACCCGCACGCCCTGAGGGGCTGAAGGGTTATTATCGGATCGAGTCAGTGAAGGACACCAATCTGATTCGAATAAAGGCAACCCACACCGATCCAGAGACGGCCCAGAAATTATCAAATACCCTGGCGATGACCTATCGCGACTTCAATATCAACAAACGCCTCCAATCCTCCGAAAACAGTGTCTTGTGGCTCAAGAGGGAAATCAGCGACCTGAAAAAGAAGATGGAGGAAGCGGACTACAGACTCTATCAGTACAAGCAGAAAAGCCATATTCTCTCCCTCGAAAAAGAAACCAAAATGCAGGCCGAAGAGCTTTCAGAACTCCGATCCACTCATAACCAAACCCACGTCAAACGCATCGAGGTCGAAGCAAAGATAAAGGAATTAGACCGAATTCTTAGCCTCAAGAACAAATATATTCCCGCTTTCCTTGAGGGAGATGTCCTTGCCACTCTGAACAACAACCTTGTTGCGGCTAAGCTCGAGTTGGCTCAGCTTCAGAAGAAATACGGCCCCAGGCATCCAAAGATCATCGCCACACAATCAAATGTCGCCTCAATTCTGGCCCAGATCAATCATAACATTCGGAAGGCAATCAAAAGCCTTCGTTCTGAGAACTCTGTCCTGCTTGCAAAGGAGAAGACTCTCGCGGCCACAATCGACAATTATACCAATAAGGCCATGGACACGGAGCAGAAACAGGTCCAGTATGCCCTTCTTGAAAAGGAAACCCAGTTGAACAAGGAACTCTATGACATCCTTGTAGCAAAGTTGAAAGAGATAAACATAACCGAAGGTCTTGAAACCCCGGAGATTACGATTGTCGAGGCGGCCGAACTCCCCAGGGCTCCAACGAGTTCCAAGAGAAACATGAACCTTGCCATGGCGGCGATCATCGGTTTGGTTCTCGCTTTGGGTTTGACTTTCTTCCTGGAGTACCTCGACGTGGGCCTTTCAACGCGGGAAGAGACAGAGAAATTCCTTGAACTCCCAGTGCTGGGAGTCATTCCACATACGCAGACAAGAAACTAAAAGAGCGATCGATGGGACATAATAATCACAAGAGCATTTTCGAAATCAGAAAGGACGGACCTTTTGCCGAGGCCTTTGACAGCCTCATGGTCAATTTCTCAATGTCCTCAATCGACGACCCGATAAAAAGCATTCTGGTTACAAGCAGCGTCATGGAGGAGGGGAAGACCCTTGTCGCCACGAATCTAGCCATCAATATCGCTGCCACTGGCAAGAAGGTTCTCCTGGTCGATCTGGACCTGCGCCGCCCATCCGTCCATAAATCGCTCAACGTCAATGGCAATTTTGGCCTCGTAAACGCCCTCTTAGGGATAACGAGCGTCAATATCGACTCCGGCAAGTTGGGGGAGTACACCATCGGCGATCTTCTCTACTTTCTCAAGGCCCAGGGCCGGAGCGGGTTGGTCACTTTTGAAAGCAACGGCACTGCCGTCGAGGTGACCGTTAAAGCCGGGAATATCATCAACGCTAATCTCAAGAATCGTCCTATCGAGAAGAGTCTTGGACGAATCCTTCTCCACTATAAACGGATCACGGCGGACCAGCTGAAGGAGGCCCTCACCATTCAGCAGCGCACAAAAAAACCGCTAAGCCAACTCCTTGTCAGTCTCGGCTTTGCCTCCAAGGAAGAAATCAAAAAGATAACGAAAGCACTGATTGAAGAGAGCCTTCGAAGGCTTTTCCTTTTGGAGAATCCCGCTTTTCGAGTTGAAAACATCAGCAGGACTCAGATTGAAACCTATGCCGAGGAAGTTTCCAAGGAACAGGCCTATTTCAGAAGGTTTGTAGAACTCAATACAGCCCCTTTTTTCAACCGAGTGGTTAGCGCGGCCGTGAAGTCCACGACAGTTCAAAACCTCTATGTCTGTCCATGCGGAAAACTCCCACCTAACCCTGTCGAGGTTATGGGGTCGAAAAGAATGGGGGAGTTTCTCAAAATTGCCACCGCAAGTTTTGACATCGTCGTCCTCGACTCATCCCCGGTTTTGGGAGCAGCCCATGCCTCTTTGTCACCCTCACTGGTAGACGGGGTGCTCCTCGTCGTTCGAGCTGGAAAGACCGATAAAAAAATCATCCTCGAAGCAAAAAGGCAATTGGAAATGTCCAATGCCAAACTCCTTGGGGTGGTTCTCAACGGGGTAGACCGAAGAGTTCACTACCGCCGGTACTACCGATACTATGCCCGAGATAAGGAGGCAGAAGCAGAAACGCCTGCCCACCGAAAACTCATCCCCATCCTTGGGGACGAATCGAATCGACCCTCCGAGTGGGACCAAAAAGCGTTGTGAGCATATGCCCATTGCCCATGTTTCCCACCCTGTTATCTCCTCCTCGGATTGTCCCCTAATATAACGAAAATGGCATAAATGCTGCATGTGATTCCTCGGATATCTATGTCTAGACGACCTTGCGAGAGGAGGACCGGGAAAAGGCCATTGGATTCTTTCGGTCACACAATCAGCGAGATTTGAGAGGGAAGGAAAAGGTCCATGAGAAACGAGGATAAACCTGTGGCAAACCCTTTGACCGTGCTCCGGGAAGAATTCGACGACTGGGCCGTGCTCTTTGATCCTGATTCGGGAAATGCCTTTGGCCTCAATCCGGTGGGGGTTTTCATATGGAAACGGCTTGACGGTCGTCATACAGTCCCAGAGCTCGTGACAGAGCTCCGAGAGAATTGCAACAACGTCCCAGCGGAAGCAGAGAGGCATGTAGAAACCTTCGTTCAGGACCTCGTCGAACAGGGACTGGCAGGATACGAACTAAAGAGATAAAGGCGTGCAAAGGTCGTTCGGCTCTGGTCTTTCTCGAGCGCCCGCACACGGGAGCGCTTGTGTCATGAATCTGATGAATACGCCACGATCTGTGGAACTGGCGATCACAAGCCGGTGCAATCTCAGGTGCACATACTGCAGCCATTTCACAAGTGCTGGCGATGTAGGCCAAGACCTACCTACCCAGGAATGGCTCACGTTCTTTGAAGAATTGGCTCGCAACGCCGTTATGAATGTGACCATTGAGGGCGGAGAGCCTTTCTGCCGAGAGGATTTAGGGGATCTTATTGAAGGCATTGTCCGAAACCGAATGCGATTCAATATTCTGAGTAATGGCACCTTAATCACCAACGAAATAGCAGCTTTTCTGGGTTCGACCGGGCGGTGTGACGGGGTACAGATTTCCATCGACGGATCCATTCCAGGCACTCACGACATCTTCCGAGGCGAGGGAAGCCTCGCAAAGGCGATCGATGGAATCAAATGCCTCCAAAAACACTCGGTCCCCGTTCCAGTCCGGGTGACCATTCACAGACAGAATGTCAGACACCTTGAGGACACCGCGAAGCTGCTACTTGAGGAAATCGGCCTTTCGGGTTTTTCGACCAATGCCGCTTCCCATATGGGCCGGTGCCGACATGATGCCCAAAAGGTTCAATTAACCGTCGACGAACGCTCCTTTGCAATGGAAACCCTTCTGAGGCTCAAAAGCAGGTACAAGGGGCGCATCAGCGCTTCTGCTGGCCCTCTGGCTGAGGCAGAGAATTGGCTCGAGATGGAAGAGGCCCGCCGAAGTGGGAAAAAATCCATCCCGGGGCGAGGTTTCCTCACGAGCTGCGGTGGGATCATGAATAAGATCGATGTGCGGGCCGACGGCGTTTTGGTTCCCTGTATACAGATGAGCCATATCGAGTTGGGCCGAATCAATCGGGACGACCTCAAGGGCGTCTGGCAGAATCACTCGGAATTGAAGAGGCTCCGCGAGCGCCGATCCACCTCCTTGGGTGATTTCGACTTCTGTGGGGGGTGCGATTACATCACCTATTGTGCCGGCAACTGCCCGGCCCTGGCATACACGACTGTGGGTGAGGAGAACCATCCGAGCCCTGATGCATGTCTAAAGCGGTTTTTGGAAGCAGGAGGGAGGCTCCCAAATAATAGACCGTGGGCCGGAGCTTAGGGAGGAATGACGAATTTAAAAGGTCAAAATTCAAATGAATGTCGAATGAAGAGTTTCGAACTTCCTGGCTCTAATTATTTTGATTTCATTTGACATGTAGTTTTTGCTATTTGACGGTTTGCGGACCAATTAACACCAGAAGGCGGGTCAAAACCAAGACTTAGAGAAAATGAAACAAAAATCTGAAAACCGCGAGTTCGCACTTAATCAGCTCTATTTCTATCTGACCGAGGGGTGCAACCTTCGGTGTCGCCACTGCTGGATTGCGCCGGGTTACCAGGCCGTGGGACGTACTTATCCAGCGCTCGACTTTGAATTGTTTCGATCCGTAGTGGAACAAGCAAAACCCTTGGGGCTTTCTGGGGTCAAATTGACGGGCGGCGAACCGCTCTTACATACACGTATTCGGGAAATTCTGGATTTGATTCGAACGGAGGGACTTTGCCTCACAGTGGAGACAAACGGGGTCCTGTGCACGCCCGAACTGGCCCTGAAGATAGCTGAATGCAAAAACCCTTTTGTCGCCGTCAGCCTGGACGGGGCCGACGCAGAAACCCACGAGTGGCTAAGGGGTGTAGATGGCTGTTTCGAGACTGCCGTGGACGGCATCAGGAATCTCGTAGAGACCGGCCTGCAGCCACAAGTGATTATGACCATCATGCGCAGAAACAAGTGCCAAATGGAGGCCGTCGTTCGATTCGCCGAGTCACTGGGGGCCGGTTCGGTCAAGTTCAACATGGTCCAGCCTACGGCCAGAGGGGAGAATATGCACAGGGCAGAAGAGAACCTGCCAATCGAGGAGTTGGTGGAATTGGGACGGTGGGTCGAGAATACCCTTTCGGCCTCAACTCCTCTGCGGCTCGTCTACAGTCATCCAATGGCCTTCCGCCCCCTATCGAATATGCTCGGGAGCAACGGGGATAGTTGTGGGGTCTGTGGGATTCTGGGGATCCTCGGTGTTTTGGGAGACGGATCCTATGCCCTGTGCGGGATCGGAGAATCGGTTCCTGAACTCGTCTTTGGACATGCGACCACGGATCGTCTCAAGGAGGTGTGGGGCAACACCCCCGTCCTTATTGAACTCCGCGAGGGACTTCCGCACCGCCTTGAAGGAATATGTGGTGACTGTCTCATGAAGGCTCGATGCCTCGGAGCTTGTGTTGCCCAGAATTATTACCGAACCAAGAATATTTGGGCGCCTTTCTGGTACTGCGAGGAGGCATATGGCAAGGGGCTCTTTCTAGGGTCTCGCAGAATCCCAGTGGCCTCAGGCAGGACCAGAATAAATGCGTACTCTAGCAGGCTGGCCAGAGCTGGCATTCGCTAAACACCAGGGAGTTACGCGATGGCACGAAATGAATCTAAGAAGAAAAGAAAAAGGTTGAAATATGTAAAGCCTGAACTGATGAAAATCTATGGCAATGAGGAAACCGTCTCAGGAGCATCCTGCCAAACTGGGCCCTCTGCATCTCCTCATTGCCAATCCGGGGGTGTCGCAAATAATAAATGCCAGTCCGGAACTACACCGAGGTTGTGAAATCGATTTTGGAAATCAATGGTACTCATGTTCTCGCTTCCTCCGCGAAATTGACCCCTCGATGTCATCGGTTAACTGATGAGTGGAAGAGGAAGGGAAATCTGGTATTCTAAATGACTAAAATGCACCAGGGCGTAGACAATCAGAGAGGTTATTGCTTAGAGCTCGCAAACGGCCTGGGGTGGTTCATTACGGCCGCCGAAGGGGCGGAGCCTTGGGTCGAGAAGTTCGTATCGATGTTTGGGCTCACAGCCTCTGCTCCAAACGGGTGTCCTAGACTTGTTTTTGTCCATCGGAAAGCAGAAGACCCTGAGCGCGAAGGACCGACAATCATCCTCGATTCAGACAGACTCAAGGACTTTCCGCACGTAGGATGGACGATGCAGAACGTCGGGTCGCTGAGGTTCTGGTCTCACCCAAGGGTTCAAGACATGATCTGCGAGATCGGTCAAGTTGATGATAATCCTAGTGAGATTGTTAGTATGTGGGGGGGCCTTTACCCAATTTATAAGCAGCTGCATGAGTCTGGCGGGCTACCACTCCATGCGGCACTTGTCGGGCGAGATGGGGTTGGTGTCTTGCTGGCGGCTCCAGGAAGAACAGGAAAATCAACATGTTGCCGTCGTCTGCCATCTCCATGGTATGCTCTCGGCGATGATGAAACAGTAATCGTCCGTGATCATGAGAATCAATACCTGGCGCACCCATTTCCAACATGGAGTGATTACTTCCAGAGAAGGTATCAGCTACGATGGAATGTCCAACAGTGTCTTCCCCTGTCGGCCATATTCTTCTTGGAACAGGCAGAAACCGACAAAGCAGTTCCGATCGGAAAGGGAGAAACCACCACACGAATCAACAAATTAGCCGCACAGGTATGTCGGATCGATTGGAGAAACCTGCCTCAAGCCGAGAGAATTTCTATAAGAAATAAACTCTTCGACAACACATGCGAACTCGCTAGAGCAATTCCGGCATTCGAACTTCAAGTGAGCTTGAAAGGGCGGTTCTGGGAGGAGATAGAGAGAGTTCTGCGTTATAAATAGCTTGATCGGTGCAATCACCTGGGTTGGTTGGGTTTGGGCAAGGAGCCTTGCTAAAGCCTTTTATGAGATGACATTCGTCCGGCGGGAAACGTAATTCTTGAACGCATGAAACTAAGAAGACCAATAAAACCTAAGTTTGTAACCTATAACGGTCCCAGCATGAATCCGACCCTCAAGGCTGGGGACAAGCTTGAGGTGACGCTTTATGAGGGCCGAAAAATTCGCCCGGGCGATGTGATTGTGTTCTTTTCCCCTGAAAATGGCACCAAAATCACCCACCGCGTCGTTTCCATCGGCCAGGACGGAGTCAGAACCCAAGGAGACCACAACATCTCTCCTGACCCCTGGGTCCTCGGCCCTGACCGGATCTTCGGCCGTGTTATATATACGCAGAAAGAGACAAGAAAACGCCGGGTCCTCGGGGGGAGAATCGGACTCATATTTGCAACAATAGTCAGAGCCCTTCGCGTCGCCGACACCAAAATGTCCTCCCTACTCCACCCCACCTATAGCTGGCTGGTCCGAAGTGGCGTTTTCACCCAGTGGCTCAGCCTCCCATTTAAACCCCGAATTCTCTCTTTCAAACGGCAACAGGGAGAAGAACTCCAACTCCTCCTCGGAAAACGACCAATCGGCCGGTGGTCGCCAGGCAAGGCTCAATGGCACATCCGGAGGCCTTTTCGGCTGTTCGTGGATGAAGCCGCGCTGCCTGAAAATCTGTCCCAATCAATTCCCTCTGACGCACATATGGAATGAACCACGTAGGCCGCCGGCATGAATAGTGCATGAGACTATTGATGACAGGTATCAGTTCATCATTTCGGTGAGATACAAATTGTGAAAATCGGCTGGTTTACTTATCTGAAACAGGGACTTTCTCGAGACCTGCCAAAGGATCGTCTCGCTGGCCAGGATGAGTATTTGGGCATCAGGGCCAACTTGAAGAACCTGCGCCCCTTTGCAGCCAGACACTGGCGTAAAGCCGCACTGGGCGCTCTCCTTATCATGATTACGTCCATCCTCGGTTTCCCCCAGCCCCTGATCATGCGCTACCTCGTTGACGATGTTATCCTGGGGCGTCGGCTCGCACTCCTTGCGGGGGCCTTGGTTCTACTTGGCGGAATTCTGCTGGCAGAGAAACTGTCGGATCTGTTACAAAGATTCTATTTCACCCGTTTTGAACAGGACGTTATTCTCGATATCCAGCAGAATCTGGTCGACCGCACCCTCCGTTTTCCAAAATCGTTCTTTGATGCCAATCGGACTGGCTATCTCATGTCGCGCTTGTCCTCCGACGTCCAGGGGATACGGTGGTTTTTCTCTAGCACCGTGGTTTACATCCTCAGCAATGTCATTCGCTTTGTCGGTGGCCTAGGATTGCTGTTCTATCTTGAATGGAGGTTGGCTTTCGGGGTTCTGATGCTGCTCCCCGGACTCTTCCTATGCATCCGATACTTTTCGAGCAAGACATATGTGCTGGGTCATCAGAGCATGGAACAAGAGGCCAATGTCTCGAGTCAGCTTCAAGAGTCCTTATCCTCAGTTTCATTGGTCAAGGCCTTCGGATCAGAAACCCGTACGGTTGGCCGCTTAGTCTCAGAGCTGAAGGCAGCATTTCGTATCTCCCTCGAACAATCTACGGTGAATTCGGTTGCGAATCTCGCAATCAGTTCGATGCCTGGTATTGCCCGTCTCACGGTTTTGGCATTGGGGGCCTACTGGGTGATTTATAACCAGTGGAGTTTGGGTTCCTTGCTGGCTTTTCAAGCCTATCTTGGATACGTATTTGGTCCAGCCCGATTTCTGGCGACGAGTAATCTTCAATTGCAGAATGCACGGGCAGCCCTGGAGCGTGTCTCGGCGTTCTTCGACATTCTTCCAGAAGAGAACATGGGAAGTGGGGAGGCAATCGAACGGCTCAAAGGCGAGATCGAGTTCAAGAACGTCTCCTTCTGTTACGATGGCCGTGAACCCGTCCTGAGGGATGTCTCCTTTCGCATTCAACCGGAAGAGCATGTGGCGCTTGTCGGACCGAGCGGCGTCGGCAAGACGACTCTATTGAGTCTGATCCTCCTTTTCTACAGGCCAACGTCAGGGGGAGTCTACTTCGATGGACGGCCAGCAACAGATTTTGACGTCGCCTCCCTGCGACGAAGAATCGGTTATGTGTCCCAGAGCGACTTACTCCTGTCCGGGACAATCATGGAGAACCTCTGTTATGGGAATCCTGAGGCGAGCGATGAAGAGGTCGTCATAGCCGTCCGGGTCGCCGGTATGGACGGTTTCTTAGCTAGTTTTCCAAAAGGGTATAACACGGAGATTGGCGAAAAAGGAATCGATCTTTCGGAGGGGCAAAAACAACGATTGGCGCTCGCTCGGGCACTGATCAAGGATCCTGACATCCTGGTGTTGGATGAACCGACCTCTGCCGTAGACAGCGTGACAGAAAAGTCAATATTCCAATCTCTTCCCTCTCTTGTAAGAAACAAGACACTTTTTGTGGTCGCACATCGACTGTCCACTATCATGTCTTCGAATCGCATTCTTCTGCTAAACAATACGGGTCTGGTCGATATTGGAACCCATCAGTCGCTCCTGGAGAAAAGCGAATATTATCGGTCGGTTGTCGCCTATCAACAGGTGAAAGATGAATCAGACCTGCCCCGTAGTGTCGATCGGTCCGCCGTGAACTGAGAGTAAGGAAGAAAGAAGAATGGATTTGCCTTTGATTTACATAGACCTGAGGGAGTGGTGATCAAGAAACAGATTCAGTAACCTCGAATCCTCACGGGAAATCTCAGAGAATCGGATGCCCGCCAGGGCCCCCCCTTCAGGTAGGGACTGGACGTATACGACAACGCCGCCCAACTTTGTCTCATCACCCTCAAGAGGGACGTCAATATTCAACATGCTGCCCACAGATAGGGATGCCTCCGTTTTGATCTGAACACCTCCCCAACTTATGTTGTGAATGGTCGCATTCAGACTGTCATGGACGATATTTTTTCGAATCCGGATTCGCGGAGACTCCCTCCGATCCTCAAAGGTCGGACTCCCTTTCCTCAGAAAAGTACTTGCTATCTCGTCACTTTTCTTTGAATCCGTCTTCCTCAAAGGGTCGCCCAAGCATTGATCACATGTCGTCGACGCCCAATGAACAGGATTACCGCAGTTCAGGCAGCGAATGGTGTGACTCTCCTTCTCCGTCTCCAAATCGGCATCTCGAGGCCCTTTCGATTTTGACTTCTCCTTGTACAGTTTCTTGTCTGCCAAATTGATAAATGTCTCAACATCGAGCTGGTCTTCAAATTCAGCGATTCCCAGGCTCAGACCCACCTTCCCTGGAGCCGTTTCTACAAATTTCTTCTTTATCCGATTTCCTATTACCGCTGCTATTGTTTCATCGGCCTCCGGAAGGATGACGACGAACTCATCCCCTCCATACCGGAAGACACTATCGACATGCTGTCTCACCGAAAACTGAAGGACCCCCGCAACCGTCCTCAAGAGAGCGTCCCCCTCAAGGTGACCGTACCGATCATTGAATGCTTTGAACTGATCCACATCCAACATAATAATCGAGAGCGGATGTCCCTGCCGCTTTGCCCGCTCTGTCTCCCGCTTCAACTTCTGATAGAAATACCTCCGATTGTAGAGGTCAGTTAGCTCATCCGTAATAGCCCTAAAGTAGAGCTTCTTCCTGAGAACTCTCTCCATTTCGATCTTATGAATGCGGGCGCCTAGTTGATCCAGATTGAAAGGTTTGGCAAGAAAGTCACTGGCACCGGCCTGAACGACCTTCATCGGTGAGTAGTTATTGTCAAAAGCTGTGATGATCAAAACATCGGTGTCGGCGTATTTTTTCTTGATGATACGAAGGAGCTCAAGTCCATCCATTCCCGGCATGACTATGTCAGAAATGACGATAGGGAAATTCGTCTTCTTGAGCAGCTCCAGTGCGGCACGTGCAGATTCCGCTTCGACGCAAACATAGCCAAGTGATTGAACGAAACTCCGAAGCATAACTCGAAACATGTCCTCATCGTCGACGATGAGAACTCTTTTCTGTAGTATCTCCTCTCTCGTCCCGGGTTCTATGATATTCACCGCCTCTTCCACCTCATATGAGTGATAGGTTCAGCCACGTCTCAGGTACCCCACAGTTCTTTCCAATGCCAATTCCATGCCAAATAAAACAAGACTCTTTTCCGGGTAAATTTGAGAGGTTATCCATGTCACCCAGTCTGCTCGGGCTCGTTGTCATGCAAAAAATGGACACCAACTGGCCGATATTTGGCCACACAAAGGGGGGACGTTGTTGAATTTGTTGAATTACCGTTCCATGGAGCTTTTTATCGTTTTCGAGATGGCAGATGTGGAAACGCCCATTTGGCGGGCTATCTCTGCTAGTGGAATCCCGTAGATCTCCACGAGCTTGCACGCTACCTGCGACCTGACCTGAGATATGCGTCTTCGACGGCCTCCAGCCCTCAATTCGTCAACGCTGATCCTCTCTTTCTTGCATACTTCCTCAATGAATCGTTCTACCTCTTGACCCCGCTGATTTGCTGGAAACTGATACTTTACAATCTTATCGGCTTCCTTTGTCACTTGTTCTACAAAATCTCCACTTCCCAATATCCGCTCATCAGACAACTCACGGCTTCCATGTCTACGCAAAGATATCACCTGAGACCACCCACCCCGAGAACGAATCAACCCCCCTCCTACCAAGTCGGGACGTCTCCCTTGTGCTATCCCCGCTTCAACATATTGATGATAAGCGGTTTTGGCCTCTCCTTCTTTATTGCCAAACCAGCTCAACACATAGTCTCGATCCTGCCATTCATTCTTGAATCGACCGATCAATACACCGTGACCACACCACGGGTATCTGGCAAGGTCGGACATGTTTCGTAATACTTTTGCTCGCAAAGGATTCAGGTGAATGTAACGAACCAATTCCAGAAAATAGGAATCTTCTTCACAGACTATTGATTTATAACGATTCTGAAACAGATGGCCATGCCGAGCATGACGGCGGTTATATGCGACAGCATAGCCGGTAAGCAATCGTCGCATATACCTGGACAAACCCAATGTCCCGCTGCGTAAAAGAATGTGAGCATGATTTGGCATTAAAGACCAGGCATAGATTAACGTACCGGTTTCAGAGGCAATCTTGCCCATGCGAGATACAAAATCCTGTCGATCTTTGTCATTATCAACAATACGGTCCTTTTCAATCCCCCGGATGATAACGTGATGTAAAGTTCCGGGCGCATCAAGCCTCGCCTGCCGTGGCATAAAACCCCCTAGGACCTGGTTTTCTCATCTCATATCATGACTGCACTAGTAATTCAACAAATTCAACAACGTCCCCCAAAGTGGTTTGATGATCCTCCCCATTTATGCTAGGGTAATGTCCATGAGGCTTTCCGCAAGAACAAGAATGGATCGGAGATCCAGAGATCTCATCGCCTCTGAGCTCAAAACTCTGCTTTCGAAACAAGAGTGGATTCTGTTTGCCTATCTGCATGAGTCATTCACAGGAGATGGGCCTTTTCGAGACATCGATGTGGCAGTTTATCTGGAATCATCCGGTTTCAATAGATCTGATGATATGTTTCAGTACGGTCTTCGCCTGGGAGCAGCACTCGACGTGTCCATTTCTGGCGCGACCATAGATATTCGCCCTCTAAATATTTAGCCCCCCTTTCATTCAGATTCAGTTTCGACGCATTTAGGCGGGCGATCAGGGTTTATCCTGGAGATAGCTGAAGGTTACTGATCTTTCAAAACCACAGTAAGCTCGTTAGATCCATCTCAGGGTTGAAAGGGACCGACTCGTGGCGATTACATCCGTGAGGGGCTTCAAAGACATTCTTCCAGAAGAGATCGGAAAGTGGCAGTTTGTCGAAGCTACGGCCAGGCGCGTCTTTGAAACCTATGGATTTTCAGAGGTCAGAATTCCTATCTTGGAGAAGACGGAGCTTTTCGCTCGGGGCATTGGGGAGACCACTGACATTGTTGAAAAAGAGATGTACACCTTTACCGATCGGAGTGGGACCTCGGTAACCCTGAGACCCGAGGCGACCGCTTCTATTGTAAGAGCCTACATTGAAAAGGGTATGTATTCGCAAAATCCAGTTGTGAAGCTCTATGTCATCGGACCCATGTTCCGTTACGAGAGACCCCAGAAAGGCAGATTTCGACAGTTCAATCAGATCAACGTCGAAGTCTTCGGTCTGGAAGATCCATTGATCGACGTCGAGGTCATGGTGATGCTCATTCATTTTCTCAGGGAGATCGGTCTTGCCAACCTCGAGATCCAGCTTAACAGCCTGGGATGTAAGTCCTGCCGACCCGCATATCAGGAAAGACTGAAAGATTTCCTGTTGACGAATAAACGAAACTTTTGCGCTGACTGTCAGAGGCGCATCCACACAAATCCCCTCCGAGTCTTCGACTGCAAGGCGGAAGCTTGCGGAAAGATTATCTCCGGTGCGCCGACCATGCAGGACTCCCTGGGGCCAGAGTGTCGCGACCATTTCGATGCCGTCATATCATATCTGAAAACCCTGGAAATGTCGTATGTCATGAACCCGAAGATGGTCCGGGGCCTTGACTATTACGTCAGGACGGCTTTTGAGGTCCTTTCCACCGATCTCGGGGCTCAGAATGCTGTGGCCGGAGGAGGACGCTACGACGGCTTGATTGCCGATCTGGGAGGGCCCGAGGTTCCCGGAATTGGTTTTGCAATCGGCATGGAGAGGCTCATCTCTCTGCTGCCGGCTGAGGTTGGGGGACGAACGAATCCTCATCTCTTTATCGCAACGATCGGCGAGAAATCGAGGATTGAGGCCTTCAAGCTTGCCAAAACGCTTCGTGCGAAAGGACTCACCATAGAAATGGGGTATGGGAAAAAGAGTTTGAAATCCCAGATGAGACGAGCCGACAAACTGGCCTGCGACTATGTCCTCATCCTTGGGGAGGAAGAAGTCGGCCGTGGAACTGCTATGCTGAGGGATATGAGGGCCAAAACCCAGGAAGAATTGGATCTGAGTCTGGCCCCTGAAGCGCTATTGAAAAAAAAGGAATGAGAACCTTCCGTCTTTTGATGCTAGGTAGTCGTCACTGAAAAACGCTCCTTTTCGCTCTCTGAACGACCTTTCTGACCCGTTCTACGGCTCGCTGCGTTCGACCTTCTAAACTCTCCGCCTTCGGCGCGGATCAAACAGCAGAAGCTCGCCCCTTCGGGGACACTCCACTCGCCAAGACGGGTACCCCAGAAATCTCGTAATGTTCGCTCAAAGGACATTTTTCAGTGCGAACTAGGTAGCAGATAGGAAGTAAAACGTCTTAATGAATATTATTACAGATCGCTCTGCATACCGTGCCCTTTAGTTTTTTCATATCTCTTGTATTTTTGTCATACTCAGCCACACCTTGAACATGTCAGGCTATCCACTCCAGGCCTCATCCAAGAATTTTCGACTCAATATTGATCCGTTCCATTTTCTAATGGTTTGGGAGGTGTCCGGATTGGAGCCAACATCAACCGATCTCCCTTAATCTCTTGCCCCTCTGGCCACGTAATAAGGCGGGCATATTAGCCAAAGAATCGAGAGCCTCCATCCAAAAAGGGAGAAGATCCCAGATGTCTCCTTGGTATGTGATTTGCACATAAATTCTACGTATTCGTGTGACTTTTCTCAGAGAGGCCATGGAAGAATCAATTCTCATTGGCATCGGAGGCATCGGTCTGTGTCTTCAGACACGGAGGCCTGATATCGCCCAATGCCTCAGGGAAAAATACGAGGCTTTCCAGTTCTTCGGGCCACCGGTCGCTGCAGTTACAGTTGTAACCGACCCTGGGCTCAAGGCCGCCTCTCCCGAACTCATGGTGGTTTCAGAATCTGGGACCAGACTCGAGGTGACATCTCCAGCTTCTCGGGGGGTCCTCGATCTCAAAACCAGGAAAGGCTCTTTGGTTCTGGCCAGCCGAAACATCGCTAACGGATCGGCCAACTTTCTGAGAAACTGTTTTCAATGGCTTCTTCTGGCACGGGGGGGCTTTCTTCTTCACAGTGCAGGTCTGCTGAACGGAAGGGCGGCTTACCTTTTCTTCGGCTCCTCAGGAAGTGGGAAAACGCCGCTGGCACGGCAGTCCGTAGGGGCCACCGTGCTTAACGACGAGTATGTTGCGGTTATGATAGCGAATGGCAGTGTAACGGCATGGGGGACACCCTTCTGGGGAGACATGCAGGAGGGTCAGAACACAAGTGAGGGAGCAGAGTTGAAGGCTCTCTTGCGGCTCCGGCACGGCAATGAATACCGCCTCGAAAGCCTCGCCCCTTCAAGCGCTCTCGCAGAACTCATCCATTGTATCCCCATCGTGACGGGCA
>CAYGBK010000058.1:0-77970 GCA_964348095.1 uncultured Thermodesulfobacteriota bacterium
TTGACCGTGGACTCATAAGGCTCCTCCCTTTCGGAGCTCAGTATTCAGTAACATCTATTATGAGTCAACGATCCCTCTGGAATCAGCTCTTGGGTAACATTTTTTATGAGGCAATTCGCAATCACATTAAATCTTGACAAATCCTTTGTAACATATATAATGGGCAAGTTTATTTTATTAAACTGCAAGCACGCTTTAAATAAACTTCCTCCATGAAGATCGGTGCGAGGATTCGAAGCCTAAGACAACAGAGTGAGCTGACCCAGGAAGAGCTGGCTGAGAGGGCTGGACTGACAAAAGGCTTTATTTCTCAGGTTGAACGGGACTTAACGTCGATCTCCTTGGATAGTCTGGTTCAGATTCTCGATGCCTTTGGGGAGAAGGTTTCTGATTTTTTCGAAGACATTGAAAAAGAGAAGATTGTTTACGGGTTAAGAGATCGGGTGGATCTCCAGAAAAGAAATGGGGTTAAGGGCTTTTCCCTTCTGGTTCCTGGATCGACCAACCGGCTCATGGAGCCGGTTATATTGACTCTTGGGCCGAATGAATGCACTGAGACAGAAGAGGCTCATCCAGGTGATGAGCTCGGATACGTGTTGAGGGGTAAAGTGGCAGTCCATCTCGGCAAAAAGGCCCACCGAGCGAGAGAAGGAACGTGTTTTTACTTTACGGCTGATCGGGACCACTTCATCAGAAACATGGGGCCTGCCGACGCCGTGGTACTCTGGATTACAACTCCTCCTGCCTTCTAAAGGGAGGAAAAATAGTTGGAAGGGAGGTATGGACGATGAGGGCATTGGGGTTTCATCTTCTGACCGAGTTCTATGGATGTGACCGCGGCATCCTCAACAACGTGCGGAAGATCAAGTCGGTGATGGATGACGCGGCAATTGCCAGTGGAGCGTCGATTGTGGAAAGTATCTTCCATCGATTCAATCCTCACGGTGTGAGCGGTGTTGTGGTTATTGCAGAATCCCATCTGGCTATTCACACCTGGCCTGAATACGGTTATGCGGCAGTCGACCTGTTCACCTGTGGCAAAGATGTAGACCGCTGGAAGGCCTTTGAATTCTTGAAGAGATGCCTAGCCCCCGAAGCCACATCGACGAAAGAGATACTACGAGGTGAAAACCTGCGAGATCAGAATACGGTAGAATACGGCCCGCCACCCGCAAAAAGAGAGCAGACCGCGCGTGAACATCTCTGATTTACGGGAGAACCAGAAAGTATTTTCTGGGAAGCAACATTTCGGACTTCGTTCTCCTATCAGGCCGACCTTCTCCAGGTATCCACCACAAAAATGCCCGGATATATCCAATAGGTCTCTCCCACTCATCCTTGAGGTAGGTCTGCGGAGAGACAATTTACGTCCCTACCAGGAATCTTTAGACAGCTCTTGTCTTGTCCTACGAAGAAGGCACAGTGACCGTTTCAATCTGCTGCCGGATAAGAGGGTTGATGAAGAAGGATTTGTGGTTTCAGGAGAAAGTTAGAGATCAGGTCGGGCAGATCGTTCGGTGCACGAAGGTGCTCCTTTCTGAAAGGACTCCTTTTCAGAAGATCGATGTTCTCGAAACCGATCAGTTCGGTCGCATCCTGGTGTTAGATGGCGCAATCAATGTCGGTGAAAAGGATGAGTTCATCTATCATGAAATGCTTACCCATGTTCCTTTGTTCGCTCATTCCCAGGTGAAGGATCTTCTCGTCATCGGTGGAGGAGATGGTGGTGTCGTCCGTGAAGCTTTGAAACATTCGATCGGCCGGATCGATCTCGTCGAGATTGACAAAAGGGTCATCGACATTAGCCGTCAGTATTTCCCCGGCGTGAGCTGCGGATTGGACGATCCACGGGTCCACATTACCATTGACGACGGTGCAAGGTTCCTTGAGAACACCAAGGACGCCTACGATCTCATCGTGGTCGACTCCACCGACCCGATTGGTGTCGGTGAAGCTCTCTATGAGGAAGCTTTTTATCGGAATGTCTTTGGCGCATTGAGGCAAAATGGTATCGTGACGACTCAATCGGAATCTCCATTCTTTGACAGGGATATCGTCAAGGATTTGTATGCCACACTCAGAGAAATATTCCCTCTGGTCCGCATGTATCTTGCTCCGGTACCTTTCTACCCAGGTACCTATTGGAGTTTTGAGTTCTGTTCAAAGGGGATTGACCCTGTGAATGACTTTAACCCTTCAGCCAAGCTGTTGGAGAAGATTGACACGCATTACTATGATGAATGGGTTCATCGAGGGGCCTTCATTATTCCGAGGTGCATTAGAGACTTGCTTGATTGATTCTCGGATGGTCATCTCGATTGACCCCCGGGTCTATTGTGAAAAGGTTCTGCGTGCTTGCTCTGCTCTGAAAGATGTACTAAAGTAAATGGAAAGCTTTGCGCGGCCGGTCTGGGTAATAATTTGTTTCCATGTTGTAGAGAAGGCGACAAGATCTAGTTAAGTATTCTAATTTCTTCTTGAAAAAAGAGCTGTTTTGTGTTAGCTGAAGGAGTTCAGCCGTATTTGATAGGCCGGTCAGGTAAGAGAGTTTACCAGTTCCTTATTTCAGCATAGCAGAAAGGAGATGATCGAAAGAAAGATGGTCAGCATAACAATGAAAGAGCTTCTAGAGTCAGGGGTTCATTTTGGACACGAGACAAAGCGGTGGGACCCCAAGATGAAACCCTTTATCTTTGGTGCCCGTGACGGCATCTACATTATCGACCTACAAAAGACCGTACAGATGTTCAAGGAGGCCTACGAGTTTGTCCGAGAAACTGCCTCCAAAGGAGAACATATCCTCTTCGTTGGAACCAAAAAGCAAGCCCAGGAATCGATACGCGAGGAGGCTGCTCGCTGCAACACTTTTTACATAAATCACCGCTGGTTGGGAGGGATGCTGACGAACTTCCAGACAATCAAGAAGAGCATCGACCGTCTCAATCGGCTTGAAACGATGAAAAATGAAGAGATATTCAACCTCCTGCCAAAAAAAGAAATCATGCAATTGGAGAAGGAGAGAAACCGCCTGGAAAAATCCCTCGGCGGGATCAAAACGATGGACCGCCTTCCCGGCGCTGTCTTCATAATCGATGTGAGGAAAGAAAAGATCGCTGTCAATGAGACAAAGAAACTAGGCATCCCTTCCGTGGGTGTTGTGGACACCAATTGCAATCCTGACGACATTACCTATCCTATCCCGGGAAATGACGATGCGATCAGGGCGATTCGTCTTCTATCATCAAAGATGGCCGACGCGGTGATCGAAGGCCGACAGGAATACGAGAAACAACTCCAGCAGCAGATGGAAGAGGAGCCACCGCCCTCAACGACTGAGGGGGAGGAGGTAACAGGTCCGCCTCCGTCGGCTGAGGCTGAGGAGCGACCTGGAGCAGAGACGGCATCTGAGGAAGAGGTAAGTCCCGAGACCGATACAGCAAAAGAGGAGGTCGAAAAAACGGCTGCTTCAAATCGAGTGACAGAGGAGGAATAGGAGAGTTGCAACATGATTGACGGAAATCTCGTGAAGGAACTTCGACAGCGGACCGGTGTCGGCATCATGGATTGTAAGAAGGCCTTAGAAGAAACTGGGGGAAACCTGGAAAAGGCTATCGACCATTTACGGAAAAAAGGATTGGCCAAAGCGGCAAAGAAGTCCGGGAGAGTCACAAAAGAAGGTACAGTGGGATCATACATCCATGCTGGAGGAAAAATCGGAGTTCTTATTGAGGTTAACTGCGAGACTGACTTCGTTGCCCGGACGGAGGAGTTTCAAAACCTGGTTAAAGATACAGCGATGCAGATTGCCGCAACAAACCCTTTCTATCTGGAACGAGACAGGATCCCGGCGGAGGTTCTAGAGAAGGAGAAGCAGATTCTCCGAACTCAGGCGATCGAATCCGGCAAGCCCGAAAAGGTTGTCGATCGAATCGTGGAGGGAAGGTTAGAGAAATTTTTCTCCGAGGTTTGCCTCTTAGATCAGCCTTTCATAAAAGATCCTGACACCACAGTTCAAGAAGTTCTCAACGGAGCGATTTCAAGAATAGGAGAAAACATAGCTATCAGAAGATTTGTTCGGTTTCAGATTGGCGAAGCCCTGGATAGTGAATAGAGCCATTGGGGAAAACTGCATACAAGAGAGTTCTGCTGAAGATCAGCGGAGAGGCGCTGACGGCAGAGGGTCAGTTCGGGATTAGTCTCGGTGTGGTCGAAACCCTCGCTCAAGAGGTCAAGGACGTCACGGACTTGGGTATAGAACTGGCCATGATGGTCGGGGGGGGTAACATATTTCGTGGCGTACCCGCTAGCGCCTCGGGAATGGATCGCACCGCAGCCGATTATATGGGGATGTTGGCCACTGTCATTAATAGCCTGGCCCTCCAGGACATTCTGGAAAAAAGCGGCGTATCAACTCGGGTCCAATCCGCTATCAAAATGGAAGAGGTGGCTGAACCATTTATTCGGCGGCGGGCGATCAGGCATCTAGAGAAAGGCCGAGTCGTTATATTCGCCGCAGGAACGGGCAATCCTTACTTCACGACTGATACTGCCGCCTCTCTAAGGGCCATGGAGATCCGTGCGGAAGTGATCCTGAAAGGAACAAAAGTCGATGGTGTTTACGACGCGGATCCCATGACCCATTCGCAGGCTCGGAAGTTCGACGAGCTGACGTACATCGAGGTCTTGAAGCAAAATCTGAAAGTGATGGATTCAACTGCCATCTCTCTCTGTATGGATAACGGCCTACCCATCATCGTTTTCGATCTAACCACCAGAGGGAATATCAAAAGGGCCCTCCTAGGCGAAAAGGTGGGGACCCTCATAAGGGGATAGGGCAATGGGCGATGATGAGTTGAAAGAATTCCGCGAAAAAATGACAAAAACACTGACGGCAGCTCAGCACGATCTCAACAAGATTCGGACGGGACGGGCATCACTCGCTCTCTTTGACGGTATCCGGGTTGAATATTACGGTACGCCCACTCCGCTCAACCAGGTCGCCACGATGGCAATACCTGAAAGCCGCCTCGTCACCATCAAGCCGTGGGATCCCAGTATCATCGGGGAGATCGAGAAAGCGATTCTTAAATCGGAACTGGGGGTCACCCCGGTGAATGATGGAAAGATCATCCGGATAACCATCCCCAGGCTAACAGAGGAGAGAAGAAAAGAGCTGGTGAAGGTGGTTAGAAAAAAGGGAGAAGAAGGAAAGATTGCCATCAGAAATATCCGTCGGGAAGCGAACGATTGGTACAAATCTCTGGAGAAGGAAAAGGCCATTTCTGAGGACGAACTCCATAAGAGCTTAGAGGGAATTCAGGAGCTGACGAGTGAATTCATAGAAAAGATCGATGAAGTCCTGGAACAGAAAGAGAAAGAGATCCTCGAAATCTGAAGCCGAGGACATACTGCTCAGTATTTGATTTGTTCTATTGACTTAGGTCCGCGCAGTGGGCGGGCCTATTTTTTGCTTGACTACAGGGGTAAAGCAATCCGGCAAGGTGAGGGGTTGAGTCGCTTGAAAAACACGATTTGGGGTGTTATTTTGAGCTTTTATATACCCTCTGCGCTGTCGTCTTTTTTTCACAAAGAAGGGCAGTCGTCATGGCTCGTTCCAAAATTGAGGGACTAGATCAGCGGAGAATTCCACGGCATGTGGCCATAATCATGGACGGTAACGGTCGCTGGGCGAAGAGGAAGTCTCTCAAACGAATCAGCGGCCACATCAAGGGCGTCGATGCGGTGAGGGCCGTTGTAACAGCCTCCAGGGAAGTCGGTATCAAATATCTCACCCTCTACGCCTTCTCGAGGGAAAACTGGAAGCGACCTAGAGACGAGGTCAGTGCGCTTATGGATCTCCTCTACAAGTACCTGATCGACGAACTGGAGGAGATGCTGGAGAATGACATCCGTCTGCATGCAATTGGCGAACTAGAGACTCTTCCGCCGAAAGTGCGTGAGAAGCTCTTCAGCGTGATGGAAAAAACCAGCCACTGTGACGGGATGACACTGACATTGGCTCTGAGTTACGGGGCACGATCCGAGATCGTGCATGCCATTCAGTCGATCATTTCGAGTATCGAGGAGAAGAGAATTAGTCGGGACCATGTGAATGTTGATTCTTTTGCATCATATCTATGGACCAAAGACCTTCCTGACCCGGATCTCCTCATTCGCACGAGCGGAGAATATCGGATCAGTAATTTCATGCTCTGGCAGATGGCCTACACCGAGATTTATGTGACTGACACCCTATGGCCTGATTTTGGCAAGAGGGAACTCCTCGAGGCCATTCTGGATTACCAGTCTCGAGAGAGGCGATTTGGTCTCACAAGCGAACAGCTTACCTAGTCTCAGCGTGGAAAAAGGGTCGCGGCGTTCCATTTTGCCGGTCAAAAATAAGCGAGGTAGAACTTATTCTCAAAAGAGTACTGACAGCCCTTGTGGGCGTTCCTCTCGTCGTTTTGCTTATTCTCTTCGGCGGGAGGATTGGACTTCTTCTCCTCATTCTCGGCACCACGATCCAGGGCCTGCGTGAATTCTACAGACTCACCTTGCCAGAACTTCGGTTGGAACAAAAAGCTGCCGGAGTAGCCCTCGGTCTCCTCTTTCCTGTCGCGGTCTATGTCGGCCAGGAAGAGGCTGTCCTCGCAGTTGCAGCGCTGACCCTCGTTGTCCTCTTTATTCTTTTTGTCGTAAAACCCGGAAGGCTTGAGGCAGTTGCGTCTCACCTGGCCATGACTCTTTTTGGGGTCTTTTATGTCGGTTTCCTCCTCTCCTACATTCTCTTTGTGGGGATCCAACCGAGAGGCACGCTCTGGGTTTTCTTTCTGCTCTTTACCGTATGGTCCGGCGACACGATCGCCTATTTCACAGGAACCTTAATTGGAAAGCACAAGCTCTATCCAAAAATAAGTCCCAATAAGAGCGTGGAGGGCCTCCTGGGTGGTCTTGCAGGATCTATTGGGGCTGCCCTCTTGTTTCGGAGTTTTCTGCTTCCAGACGTGAGCTCCGTCCATGGGGTAGTTTTGGGTTTTTTCATGATGATCCTTGGGCAGGTCGGTGACTTTGGCGAATCAATGATCAAAAGGTCTGTAAAGGTCAAGGACTCAAGCCAATTGATTCCAGGACACGGCGGCGTTCTCGATAGGGTAGACAGTTTTCTTTTTACTGCCCCTTTTCTCTTTTACTACCTGAAATGGCTTAAGGTGTAGACAAAAAGAAGAGATTGCTATATCACCTACAGAGGCAAAGGACAATCAACCACAAGGGAGGAGTTTCCTCAGTTTTGAGGACGCTCCGGTCCCTGACAGACGTTTGCAGAGGAAAGGAAAAAGGTCCAAGGAAAAAGGTAAAAGGTTAAAGGAAAAGTATCACAACTGAGAGAGAAGCGTTTCCCCATTGGCTTTTGTCCTTGAACCCTGATCCTTTAGCCTTAATGAATTCTCGAAAAAAGATTTCTGAGCAGCGAAAAGCGCCCCTTTCCGCTTTTATCAGACAAAAACCGAGAAAAGGAATCGCGTAACAGCCCGTCCCCACCTGTATCGGGTGGTAAGCAGTTGAGAGGCTGATTCTTCCCGGTCAGCACAGGGACAAAGCCGCTAGAAAGGTGGTGCGGGCCGCATCTCGACAAAAGTGGCAGCGATGGTGACAGAATGAGAAAACTGGCTATCTTAGGCTCTACCGGGTCCATCGGTGTTCAGACTCTCAGCATCGCCGAAAGTTTCAGCGACCGATTCCAGATCCTCGCTCTCGGTGCAGGAAGGAATATCGACTTACTCAAAAAACAGATCATTCATTTCAAGCCTCGGATGGTTTCTGTCCTCACGGAGGATCTCGCCGAAAGCCTGTCGCGAGCCTTGCCCGACCCTCCTGAAATCGTTCACGGCATAGAGGGTCTGATCCAAATCGCTACCATACAAGAAGTCGATATGGTGGTTTCGGCGCTCGTTGGAGCGGTCGGTTTGGTTCCCACACTCTCCGCGGTCAAAGCCGGAAAAAGAGTCGCCCTAGCCAATAAGGAATCCCTTGTGATGGGCGGCAAAATCGTCATGGAAGAAGCGATCAGAAGAGGAGTCGACATACTCCCCGTTGACAGTGAGCACTGTGCTATTTTCCAATCAATGGTGGGGCACCAGAAAAAGGACGTTACCCGCATCATATTGACAGCCTCGGGCGGACCTTTTCTCAATTATCCTATCGACAAACTCCCGGAGGTCACTCCCGAGCGGGCACTCAGACACCCCCGTTGGGAGATGGGGAAAAAGGTAACCATCGATTCGGCCACCCTGATGAATAAGGGTCTTGAGATCATCGAAGCACGGTGGCTCTTCGATATCTCAGTCGAAAGAATCGATGTTCAGATTCATCCCCAGAGCATCGTTCACTCTATGGTCGAGTACACCGACGGATCGATTATGGCGCAACTCGGAATTACCGATATGCGCATTCCCATTTCTTATGCCCTTTCTTACCCTGACAGACTGAAACTGGACCTTCCCTCCCTCGATCTCTGTCAGGTCCGAGAACTTACGTTCTTTCGCCCCGACCCTGTCAGATTCCCAGCGTTAGAATTGGCAAACCGAGCGTTAACCGTTGGAGAAACGATGCCAGCGGTTCTTAACGCCGCCAACGAAATCGCTGTCAATGCATATCTCAAGGGAGGGTTGAGATTTACCGATATTCTTGAGGTCGTTGAAACCACTATGGAAACCCATGAAACTCAGCCTGTTCAATCTATCGATGACGTTCTTAAAGCTGATCAATGGGCGAGGGGAAAGACAAAAGAAATCCTGGAAGAGAACGGGTAGGTCTCTTCACAGATGAACCGAGAAACCGCTCCATGTCGAAGCCTTTTTCGATCATGGTGCCCACTCTTGACCGGTCGGAGGGAGTCACAGACTGTCCTCGATTTCGACGAGGACGGCACAATTGGACGGTCCGGTTGCTCGAGGGCGACTAAATGGGTATCATATCGATTTCGGTTCTGTCGACATTCGGGATAGAACCCGTGCGCTATGGTTGTTTCATCAATGGAGAATAGCCCAATTTCTTGATCGCCCTCGGCGAGAGATCGCTGGATTTTCACGACTACCGACAAAAGACAACCAGGTCGGCCAAAAGAGACGACGTCAACTTCGGTGAATAAGATTATCTGAACATGGAAATACGGGCTCTTTTCAGTTAAGCTTAAAGGATCAAGTCAAAGGAATGAGATAATGCCCCTTTTCAACATCGCTGCAGGAATCATTGTTTTGGGAATACTCGTTTTCGTCCACGAGCTGGGTCACTTTCTCGTGGCAAAGTGGTTAGGCGTCGGGGTCCTCAAGTTCTCACTAGGCTTTGGGAAAAAAATAGTTGGCCGAAAATGGGGAGAAACAGAATACCAGATAGCCCTCGTGCCACTTGGAGGATACGTAAAACTCCTAGGTGAATCGCCAGAGGAGAAGGTTCCTGAATCAGAATCGAGCCGTTCTTTCACGGCCCAGTCTGTGCTGAAACGGACGGCAATCGTCGTAACAGGACCCGTTATGAATTTTACGCTGACCCTTCTCATTTGGCCCTTCGTGTTCATGATCGGAATTCAGCAACCGAGTTATCTGTCATCTGACCCGATCGTCGGCTGGGTTGAGCCCGATTCGCCTGCTGCTCGGGCGGGACTTCTGAAGGGAGACCGTCTGGTCTCGGTCGGCGGGAAACGGCTCGAGAGCTGGGAATCACTCAGGACGGTCGTCCTCACGAGTCCAAATGAGGAATTGGGTATTGAGTTCGAACGAAATGAACAGCTCATATTCACTCGGCTCTTACCCGAGGCTGATCCAAACACCGGAGCGGGACATGCGGGAATTGAACCTGACATCCCGAAGATGGTAATCGCGAGTGTTATAGCGGGAAAGCCAGCTCACGAGGCCGGGATGGAGGCTGGCGATGTCGTCCTCTCTATTAACGGCGTCCCTCACCAGGACTATCTTGAGATGTTGAGACTCATCAAAGAAAACCCCGGCACGGAATTGGCCTTTGAGATTCGGCGAGGTGAAGAAACTCTATCCGTTGCGTTAACACCGATCTTCAACCCCGACAAGGAAAGTGCTGAGATCGGGATTAGCTTTGCTCCCGGTTTCGTGAACTTGGAAATGGTGAAAAGGAGTTATGGGTTTCTCCCGGCTTTTAAGAAAGGAGGCCAGGAGGTCGCCAAATGGACCGCCTTGACATTCTCAGTCCTCTGGAAACTGGTGAGGGGAAAGTTCTCGATCCGTCACCTCGGCGGCCCGATCACAATCGTGCGATTTGCTGGCCAGGCAGCTCAGTCGGGCATCCCGCCTCTCCTCCAATTCGTCGCTATTCTGAGTCTCCAACTCGCGATCTTGAATGTTCTACCTATTCCTGTTTTGGATGGCGGACACCTGGTGTTCCTGCTCATCGAAACGGTCGCCGGGAAGCCCGTAAGCCCTAAAAAACAAGAAATGGCCTACAAAATCGGATTTGTTGTGCTCGTCGGCCTCATTCTTGTCGTATCTTACAATGACGTGGTCAAAGCATTCTTCAGGTCTCCTTGAGTGTTTAATGCCCACCCGTTCTCGTTGACATGAAGGTCCTCGGAATCAATACCGCCACAATTTTTGGTAGCATCGGCCTTGTGAGCACCGACCGTGTATTGGGAGAGTATTCTCTCAATACTCCAATCACCCACTCCGAACGGCTCATGAATTGTATCGACGGTCTTCTTGCAGATACCCGAGTTCACATTGAGGAGGTTGACGGATTCTCCATCACCCTCGGGCCTGGTTCATTTACAGGATTGAGGATTGGTGTAAGCACGGTTAAAGGACTCGCCTTTGCCACGGGTCGGCCCGTGACCGGCGTATCGACTCTGGAAGCACTAGCCTTTAATCTTTTCGGCTCCCAAGACGAAATCTGTCCCATCTTAGATGCCCGGAAAAATGAGGTCTACGCTGCACTATTCAAGGCAGATGGATCTCACAGACTCAAGCGCCTGACTCCGGATATGGTCATCTCTCCTCAGGACCTGGTGAAGCAGATTCACGGGAAGGTGGCCTTTTTGGGTGATGGTGTTGATGTCTACGGGAGTTTCTTGAGAAGAAAACTCGGCCGACGAGCCTCTCTTGTGGCCCCCGAACTGGGCTATGTTCATGGAGCGGTAGTGGCCCACATGGGTCTAAGACTCATGCAGAGGGGCAAGACCTTAGAAATTGCCAGTCTCGTCCCTCACTATGTTCGGCGGTCAGAGGCGGAAATAAAATATGACGATATGTCGAAAAAAGAAACCGAAGAGGGGGTTTTTGCCGATGGCAGAAAAAACAGAGGATCTCGTAAGAAAACTTCTCGAGGAAAATGAGACTTTTCAAACCATGAAAAAGAGTCATGCCGCCCTGGAAGATCAACTCCAGCAGATTGAAACCAAGCCATATCTGACGCCTCAGGATGAATTAGAAATAAAGAAGATCAAGAAAAAGAAACTGAGATTCAAGGACGAAATGCAGAGGATCCTGGCTTCCTACCGGACTGAACGTTGAGATGAGGTTTTCCATCAAAACCATCTGCGTGTGATAGGGGACATTCTTGTCAGTTCTTGAGAGATTTCCCACAATTTGGTTTGAACTTTGTATCAAAAGCGAGTATAAGTGAATTGGGCGCGGACTTCTGCGATCCATGACGATGACAAAGAACTTTCCAGTTGCCGTCGAGGGATTTCCTTTTATCGTTCCACTGACGTTGGCGACGTTTGCGTCGGTTTGGATCGGGTGGCCCTATGTCTTCATTTGCCTATCCCTCCTCACGGCGTTTGCGGTCTACTTTTTCAGGAACCCGAAAAGAGAAATCCCGGCCTCCGATTCCGTGGTTCTCTCACCGGCTGACGGTCGAGTTTTGCGGGTTGACAGGTTCGTGGAGGACCGGTTTCTGAAACAAGAGACCACGAGGGTCAGCATCTTTATGTCACTTTTTGATGTACACATCAATCGAGCTCCTGTATCTGGCGTCCTAGCAGAAAAACGGTACAACCCCGGGAGGTTTCACCTGGCGAACACAGAAAAGTCGTCTATGGAGAATGAACAGAACGCCCTCGTTATCATGAGGAAAGACGGTCTCAAAATCGCGTTCGTGCAAATTGCAGGCTGGATAGCCAGAAGGATTGTGTGCTACCCCGACGAGGGGGCCCTCCTGAGAAAAGGGGAAATTTTCGGGATGATTCGTTTTGGCTCACGACTGGATATTTATCTACCAGAGCGGGTCGAGACAATTGTGAAACCCGGCGAGAGGGTCAGGGGAGGGGAATCCGTGCTAGGGAGAATTATATGAGACCGGAACCCACACCCAAACGCAGACGTCTGAGAGGGGTTTACATTCTTCCAAATCTTTTTACGTCTGGAAATCTCTTTTGTGGTTTTTTTGCTACTGTGGCAACCTTTAGCGATCGTTTCGTCCACGCGTCCATTGCCATATTGGCAGCCGGTGTCTTTGACGTGCTAGATGGCAAGATCGCTAGACTTTCCGGAGCCAATAGCCGTTTTGGAATCGAGTACGACTCATTGGCCGATCTCGTCTCCTTCGGCCTCGCCCCTGCCCTGCTGGTGTATTCGTGGGCCCTCGAACCCTATGGGAGGATTGGCTGGCTGGCCGCCTTCCTATTTCTCGCCTGCGGTGCCTTGCGCCTGGCACGGTTCAACGTGCAAACCGTCACCCTTGAGAGCAAGTTTTTTACAGGACTTCCGATTCCCGCGGCCGCCTGCATGATCGCATTGACCGTCCTCTTGTATAACCGCCTCGAATTATGGATTACCCACAAGCAGGTCCCGATTCTCGTGATGATCTATGTTCTCGCCTTTCTCATGGTGAGCAACATCCGGTATTTCAGTATCAAGGGTCTCGACCTTTTTCGCCGAAAGCCTTTCAAAGCCCTTGTGATAGTCATTCTTTGCATCATTGTTGTGGTCGCCCAGCCAGAAATTACCCTTTTCGCCATCTTTGCATTGTACATCCTTTCAGGTCCAGCCAATTTACTGACTCTCCTGTGGAGGAGGCGGATAGCCAAGAGGGTCTCCCAGGAAGGAACAACCCCTCTTCATCGATAATAGACTTCCTGACGAAAGGGTTTGCCCGGGGTTTAGGGACTGGGTCCTTCGTAGGCCAAGTTTGCAGCGACGGTGGGGGTCCCCTCAAAGGCTCTGAATCTTTGAGAGAATCGAAGGGACACTGAGAACTCTGTTCATGTATCGGGAAGACAAGCATCTGCGGGGTGACTCCCAGCTCTATCCGAGCTGCTCTTTTATTTCATCAGCAAAGTTACCTTCAAAAACCGCCGACACCACTCCCCTCATGGTCACACGAAAATCAGGTCCTATCGAGACGTCCAGTGTCCCTCCAGGCATACGAACCCGAATGTCATCGTCGCAAAATCCCAACTTGTAAGCAACGCCAGCTGCAGCACAACTACTGCTCCCTGAAGCCAGGGTATACCCAGCACCTCGTTCCCATATTTCGATCTGGATATTCTGACGATCGATAACCTTCATGAATTGGACATTCGTCCTTTGGGGAAACAGACTGTGTTTCTCAATCAGAGGACCTAGATCGATGGCCAGATTCCGATCAACAACATCACTGACAATAACGCAGTGGGGGTTACCAATGGAGACCGCGCAGATTTTGATCACCCGATCGTTAACCTCGAGGGGTTCCAGAAGGGCCTCCCGTTTTGGTCCCCTGACCGGGATCTCTTCAGTGTCAAAACTCAACGTCCCCATATCGACCGTCACGACTCTCCCGTCTGAAGTATCGAGGTGAACGGACACCCGACCTCCCTGGGTGTTCAATTCGAAATCATCTGACGTCACGTACCCGGCCTCAACCAGATATCTAGAAAATATTCTCAGACCATTGCCGCTCTTTTCCGCTTCGCTACCGTCGGGGTTGAATATTCTCAGAAAAATCGATCCATCATCTCCGATAATTGGACCATGGAGGATACCATCCGATCCAACGCCATAGTTTCGGTCACAGATGAGTCTCACCGAGTTTTCGTCGAACTTCAAATCGAACTTGGCAGGATCGATGACTAGGTAATCATTCCCCAAACCGTGATACTTGTAGAAATCACTCATCACGGACAGCCTCCTCTATTGATTTGAGATCCATCACGACGACAATGAGATCGCGGGTATGCTGAGTTTCTTTTCCATTCTGACCCCCCCTGAGATCACCGTGTCTTCCATTGCCCCCAATAATCCGAGACTCCCGTCATCGCCAACTACAGGTTATCCAGGCTATACGAGAGATCCCCTATCAGATCGTCCGGATCTTCGATTCCGGCTGAATATCTCACCAGCGTCTCCGGAATGCCCGCCGCTTTCCTCTCTTGCTCGGTACATTCAACGTGAGAGGTGGTGGCAGGGGGACCCACTAAACTCTCTACGGACCCGAGATTCGCTGCCCGGTGTGGAATTAGAAGATTGTCTAAGAATCGCTTGGTTGACCCGTAATCACCGACGAGTTCAAAACTCAGCACCCCGCCGAAACCTCTCATCTGTTTTTTGGCAATACGATGTTGTGGATGGCTCTCCAAACCCGGGTAGAACACCCTCACCACATTTGGGTGATCTTCCAAAAACCGGGCGATCGTGAGCGCATTTTGATTCTGCCGTTCCATCCGGATCCCTAACGTCTTTATCCCCATAATCAGGAGCCACGCGGCATGAGGATCGAGACAGCTGCCGGTGATCGCCCGAAACTGCTCGATCATGTCAATCCTCTCAGATGGTCCCGCAACAGCACCACAAAGAACATCCCCATGCCCGCTCAGGAATTTGGTGGCACTGTGGATGACGAGGGTGGACCCCAATGAGAGGGGCTGCTGGTTGATGGGAGTTGCCAGGGTGTTGTCGACAATGACGCAGATGTTTCGCTCTTTGGCAAACCGGCAGATTCTCGGAAGATCGATAACCTTGAGGGTAGGGTTTGTCGGCGTCTCAAGATAGATCACTTTAGTTCCCTCACCGACCGCCCTCTCTATCGCATCAAAATCGGTGGTCTCCACAAGGTCAACTCCGACGCCATACCTCGGCAGAAGTGTGGTGAAAACGAGATATGTCCCCCCGTAAGAATCCTTAACGGAGACAACGTGATCATCTTTTGACAGAAGACATAGAAGGGTGGCCGTGATCGCAGCCATACCCGATGAAAAGACCAGAGCTGCCTCCGCCCCCTCTAAGATAGCGATCTTCTCCTCGGCAGTCACCTGCGTTGGGTTGCGATTTCTAGAGTAAATAAATCCCTTCTTTTTGTCGGTGGCCACCCGACGCCACTCATCGACCGTGGAATACCCAAATGCCGCCGTTTGATATATTGGCGGTAATGTAGCACCTGTAGCGGGGTCGATCGATTCTCCAGCATGGACGGCGAGCGTATCCATTCTCTGTTTTCTTTGTTTCATCGTCTTCCCTCAACCGGTCGGATTTCAGCGAAAAAGGGTCGTCCCACCGACTCGCCTTTGCGAGAATCACCCCCCCTAGGTGTTCGATAACACTGCCCCTTCCGTGAACCCGTTTATCAACCTGACAACAGCGATATCATCAAAATAGTCGATGATGTTGAGACATCCGTTGCCCTGGATGATTCTGAAAAAGTTATCGAAACCCAGATTCATGGCGTCACAGAGAAGAATCATATTCATTCCTCCGTGACCGACAAGAACAATCTGGCCGCCCCGGTTCAAAGCAATCAGCTCCCGTAATTTGGGAATGGCGCGATTTTTCACATCGATCACATTCTCCCCACCCAGAACGCGATAGTTGATGAAATCCTTAAATTTACTCTCCACCTCCCCAGGATAACGCTCCTGAATCTCACCGAAAGTCAATCCCTCCCAAACGCCCATCTTGATCTCCCTGAATTCGAGAAATGCCTCAACCGTAAGACCATGGTGCCGGGCAATGGCCTCTGCCCCCCTTCGTGCCCTCAGTAAATCACTGGAGTAGACTGCTGAAACCTTCTTGTCCTTAAGGTACTCAGCAACTCGCTCAATTTGTCTCATCCCTTTCGGTGAGACATCTACATCGATGTGACCATTGTACCGAAATACCCCATCACGCACATTGGCTGCCTCACCGTGACGCACGAGGTAGAGCCGAACCCCACTCCGTCGATCCATGCCCAACAACCTGTCCCTCATGCTTACAGAGTCCACTGTCCGAAACCTGCAGATACGGGTCAGTTCGTCGACGTCCGTCAGAGTCGAGAACTGTTAAACGATTGCTTTCGATGGCCCAACTGACAGCCGATCCCTGACTGCTACTTCTTTTGATCAACCGTGACCTTGAAGCCAGTGCGAGTCACCATCACAACATATGTCTGATCTTTGTCCGGGAAGGTATAGGTCGTGTTTCCGTAAGCGGCCCTGACCAGAGGAATCTCACTATAATGCCGGTACAACCAGTGCCACACTGTTTCGGTCCGCGGATCTCCCATGTCATAGACTGTTCGTCGCTCTGTTGTTTCGTCCTCAGCTTTGAGATATCGGCCTTCGATGCGGGTCACTTTGTATCCTGTGTGGAGGCCGAGGATATTGAGCCACGGGTCCCACTCGAGTATGTGACCGCCAACCGCCCACTGATCTCCGTTGAGACGGAAAAGCTGAGGGTATCCTTCCTCCCCCCTCGTTATGGGGATGAATCTCATGACCATATCGTAATCCATCCCTGTCACGGAGGCGCACTGGATTCTGGCAACGGGCTCTTCTCTGGTCAGAACCTCATACGTCTGGGCAAACAGAATAAGGCTCAGAAGGAAGAGACCGACAAGGAAAACAATGCCGCTTAAGAGCATCTTCATGGCTTGGAGAATAAAACTCGGTTTATCCCTGGTTCTCCGCCAAAAAGGAAGAAGTCGGAAAGCATGAACCACGAGCAGAATCCCTCCAACCAGGGTAATCGTCGCCCCTATAAAGAAAAGGGGGCTTCTCTGGTCTAAGATCCACGAAAAATCCATATCCTCCTCTTATCCTTTAGAACAGATATGCTCTGCCATTGCATTCGTGAGAGCTGGAACCGTGTATTCGGCTGGACACACATGGACCGGAAGGCCCAGCTCGACTGCTCTGTCACGGGTAATTGGACCGATGACCGCAATGGCTACATTCTTCAGCCCTTCCAACAGTTCATCCCGATTGGGCAAAAAGATCTCCATGAAGTTGGAGACCGTCGACGAACTCGTGAAGGCAATGGCATCGATTCGACCTTCCTTCAGAAGTGCCAGAAATTCGGAGGACTCCACCTTGGGCCGAATCGTTTGATAGGCAGTTACCACATCAACCCGCGCACCGAGATTTTCCAATTCTCTCGGGAGAAGGTCTCTAGCCTTCTTGGCCCGAGCCAGAAGGATTTTTTTGCCTACCAGACCCTCTTTTCTCAGGTTCTCAACGATGGACTCCGCTCTGTACTCGCCTGGAACAAGGTGTGGTCCTATTCCTTCCGCCTTCAATTCCGCGGCCGTCCTTGGACCAATGGCGCAAAACCGGATGCCTTCGAGTTGTTCGATGCTGTTGCCCCTCACCCTGAGCCTTCTCACAAAAGACCTCACACCATTGGCACTTGTGAAAATCAGCCAGTCATATCCGCGAATGTTATCAATGGCCCTGTCTACGGGCTCCCAACTGTCTGGAGGAACGATTTCTATGGTTGGAAACTCGATGACCCGCGCGCCGAGATGGGTGAGGAGTCGGCTGAATTCAGCGGCTTGGTGTTTTGCCCGAGTTATGACGATGGTTTTCCCATCTAAAGGCTTATCGCTCTTGATCGTCATGATTACTCAGAGATTGCCGGAAAACCAGAACAGGGAGCTTCTAGCCCCCTTTTCCTGGGTCGTCCTCCCAAAGGTCACTGGTGTGAGCTTCGAAGCCCGGTTTTCGAACCCCTAGAGGGTGGATGGGGCGTTTTGTTTGTAAATCTCCTTTAAAATCTCATCTCCTCCAAGGGACAAGAGGGTCTCGGCTAGTCGAGTGCCGAGGGCTTCAGCTTCGTTCGGCTTACCCCGCTCGCTTTGACGAACCATCTTCTTCCCGTCCACCGATGCCACCATCCCTTCGATTTCAAGCTCTCCGTCAACCCGTCGAGCGTAGGCAGCGATGGGAACTTGGCAGCCTCCCTCGAGTCTTTTCAAAAAAGACCGTTCGGCCTCCATGGCAATCGCGGTTTCTGAATCATTGAGAAAGGCAACCAAATCATGGACCTCTGGGTCTCTCTCCCTAGTCTCGATGGCCAGAACACCCTGGCCGATAGCAGGGAGACAAATTTCTGGTGGAATGGTCTCTGTGACCCGGTCACTCAGGCCCATACGTTTGAGGCCAGCGGAGGCCAGAATTACGGCCTCCAGATTCTGTTCGTCCAACTTCCTGAGCCTCGTGTCTAGGTTTCCCCGAATCGAAACGACTTCGAGGTCCGATCGGAAGTGAAGAAGTTGTGCCTGCCGCCTGAGGCTACTGGTGCCTATTCTGGCGTTCGATGGAAGATCGTTGAGCGCCCTGTCGTTCTTAGAAACCGTGACATCGAATGGATCCTCTCTCTCGGTTACACCATATAGCATAAGCCCCTGGGGAATTAAGATCGGAACGTCCTTCATGCTGTGGACTGCGAGATCGACACGGCCTTCTAGCAAAGCACTTTCAATCTCCTTGACAAAGAGTCCTTTCCCGCCGATTTTGGCAAGGGGAATACCGAGGATCATGTCTCCACTTGTCTTTATCTTTACGAGCTCCACCCTCAGATCCGGATGGGCTGCTAAGAGTTTGGCCTTGACCCACTCTGCCTGCCACAAGGCCAGCTTGCTACCTCGAGTACCGATTCTAACGGTTTTCATCTTCCCCTTTCTCCACCGTCTTCACGTCCTCGAGGCGGAACAGTTTTCTCACGGCATCCACAAGGATCTCGCCAGATGAATCCTGGTCACCCCTTTTCAATATCGTAATGGGATCGTGGAGGATTTTCTTGACAATGGCTGAAGTGAGCGAGTCGAGCACCTTCCGGTCTCCCTTCGATGACAGGGATAAGGCGGCATAAGCCTTTTGGAGCTCTTTTTGCCGAATTGCTTCCACCTTTCCTCTCAAAGACCGAATGGTGGGGGTCGTTTCCAGAAACTCGTACCATTGGCAAAACTTTATCACTTCCCTCTCAACGGTCTCTTCTGCTTTCTCAGCCTCCTTCTGTCGGTCCTGGATGTTGGCCTCGGCTACTTCCTGAAGATCATCAATATCGTAGAGGTAAACGTTCTCAATCGAGTTGACCCGCGGGTCGACATCCCTGGGCACTGCGATATCGATGAAAAACATGGATCGATTTCGCCTCACTTTTATGACACGAGCCACTTCGGGATAGTTAATCACATAACGAGAGGAGGCGGTGGAACTGATAATAATATCGGCCTCCCGCAGAGCCTCTACAAGTTGATCAAAGGGAACGACATTTCCGTCGAACACCTCGGCCATGTCCCGAGCCGTCTGAAGGGTTCGGTTTGTCACAGCGACCCGAGATACCCCGTGATTGATAAGATGTCTCGCAGCCAGTTCGCACATTTCTCCAGCGCCGACAAGAAGGATAGCCTTATCCTGAAGATTCCCGAATATCTTTTTCGCCAATTCGACAGCGACAAAGCTTATTGAGATAGCCCTGCTACCAATAGTCGTTTCAGTACGAATTCGCTTCGCAACGCTGAACGCCCGGTGGAGTAACCGATTGAGGATGGGACCTGCAGAATGGTAATGGGAGGCCTCGCTAAAGGCGCTTTTGATCTGACCAAGAATTTGGGGCTCTCCGACGACCATTGAATCTAGACTCGACGCAACCCGGAAAACATGACGAATCGCGTCTCTTCCCCGGTGGACATATAGAAATTTCTCCAACTCCTGCCTTGGAATCCGATGGAAATCTGAAAGGAACTCCTTCAATACGTAAATCCCCTGATTCACATCGCCGGCAGTCGCATAGACCTCAACACGGTTGCACGTAGAGAGAATCATGTCTTCCCTGATTGGGGGAAACGAGAGGATTCGCTTTAGAGGCTCCTCCAACTTGTTTTCCGCGAAGGAGACCTTCTCACGTATCTCTACAGGTGCAGTCTTATGATTAAGCCCCACAATGATGATATCCATTCTTCCCCATTCCTTCAGACTTCCTGACACTGTTCTCGGGACGGCAAGACGACATGGCTTAAGAACGCGCTATCTCCACGTGGCGTAGGAATGAAGTCCGCTGAGGACGAGATTCACGCCGAGAAAAGTAAAAAGAACAGCCAGGAAACCGATGATTGCCATCGTGGCGGCCTTCTTCCCCCGCCAGCCCATCGCCAGCCTCTGGTGAAGTAAAGCCGCGTAGAGGAACCACGTGATGAGAGACCACGTCTCCTTCGGATCCCAACTCCAGTAGGACCCCCATGCAAAGCTCGCCCACACTGAACCGGTAATGATTCCGATAGTCAAGAGGGGAAAGCCGAGCGTAAGTGACCGGTGGTTCAATTCGTCTAGGACCTCTAGAGAGGGAAGCCTCGTCAAGAAGACGCCCTTTTTCCTCGATTTTATCTGGCGCTCCTGAATGAGGTACATAATACCCGTGCAAAAGGCGAGCGCAAAAACTGCATTTCCTAAGAATGCAAATATCGCATGAAAGGGAAGCCAAAAACTCTTTAAGGCAGGATGGAGAGGAAAAATACCCTTGGGGAGTGCGAGGCCTATGATCAACAGTATTAATGCAATGGGAGCGACAAAGGCCCCCAGTACCCTAATCTGATATCGATAATGTACCAGGATATAGACAAGCATAATCGCCCAGGCAAAGAACGAAAAGGATTCATAGAGATTGGTGATGGGTAGGTAACCCGCCTCGTAGTATCGAAAGATCAAAGCGGTCGTATGCAGGGTGAAACCGACCGAGAGAAGGCCCGCGCCGATTTTAGAAAAGAGGTCCCTGAGAGAGATGATGTAGGTGAGATGACTTATCGTTCCAAGAGTGTAAAAGAAAACCGCAACGTAATAGAAAGTCAGGTTCATAATACCGCCATCTTCCCTGAGTTTGCATTCTCGCGATTCTGTGTCATGAAGAGGCCTCTTTCTCCAGGCCTCTAGTTAGGTTCTGCAAGATGGTTCTTTTCTCATTCAGAGTCCGACGGTGGCTGTTGAGACCAAGGCCCCCACATGCTTCCAATCGTCTCTTTCAACCATACCGGACATCGAATCCCGTAAACTCTCCTTTGTATGGCTCCTCCTCGACCCGAACGTCGATAACTCTCGCGCCCGGCGGACCTTGATGACACCACTCCACCAGCCGAGCCACACGGCCTTCATCGCCCTCGACCAGGACCTCAACCGTGCCGTCCCACCGATTCCGTACCCATCCTGAAACTCCAAATTCACGGGCCTTCTCCTCCGTGGTGGCCCGGAAAAAAACGCCCTGGACGTATCCCTCAACAACGAGCCGTCTTCTTATGGGTGTCATCGATTCGCCCGTCAGAGAAAACCTCATTGAAATTAGCACAGAGATGGCTTTAAATCAACTTAAGCGCCTTTCAGAGCGATTCCCACATTTCTCCGCCAAGTTCCCTCAATCTGGGTAACATGGTGGGGGCCTTTCGCCCTTTGGAGAGAATACCCCTTACCTGGATGGTTAAAGGAAACTGACCTATTGGAAAAGGACAATCCTGTGCCCCTCGGAGCTAAAGTGTATTGGTGTTGGTCCGCAAAAGGGATAAAATGGCAAATAGACAAAAACGGGGCAAGACATCCGTGCATAGATAATAGTCTTTGAATCTCATTGGTCTTGAAAAGGATTTAGAAGATCTTATATAATCAACGCCACATTTCTTTGGACAACGACCGCTACCGCACAGCGTGGGAGACTCATGCACCTTTGAACCCGAAGATCGCGAATTGACAGGAGAACGGAGATGGACAAGCTCTATGTGGGGATCGATGTCGGCTCAGTCAGTGCAGATACGGTTGTCGTCGACGAGAAAAAGCGAGTCCTTGAAAAACATTATACCCGAACCAAAGGGCAACCCCTCAGAACAGTCCAGGACGTCTTAAAGGGTCTATTAAATCACTTTACCCACGAGCAGATCGCTGGCACCTATTTCACTGGTGTAGGAGGGAAGCTTCTGTCGGAGCTTCTCGGAGGCGAGTTTGTCAATGAAATTATGGCCCAGGCGAGAAGTATAGAGCACTTTCATCCTAACGTGCGAACAATAGTAGACATCGGGGGTGAAGACTCAAAGATGATCCTCATTGAAGAAGAGGATGGTCAGCGCAAGATCAGCGATTTTGCGATGAATACGCTTTGCGCCGCAGGAACCGGGTCCTTTCTGGATCAGCAAGCAACTCGACTGGGACTGACTATTGAAGAGTTTGGCGAGCTGGCCCTTCGGTCAGAGAATCCTCCACGAATCGCTGGCAGATGTAGTGTTTTTGCCAAGTCTGACATGATCCATCTGCAGCAGATCGCTACCCCCGATTACGACATTGTGGCGGGGCTTTGCTATGCCTTGGCGAGGAATTTCAAAAGCAATATCGGCAAGGGCAGAGCCTTCATAAGACCCATCAGTTTTCAGGGAGGGGTCGCCGCCAATGCGGGCATGCGGCGTGCATTCCTGGATGTACTCGAACTCGAGGAGAATGACCTGGTCATTCCGGAAAACTTCGCCTTTATGGGAGCCCTCGGGGCGATCTGGGTCGGGCTCGACAACGGGATCGAGAGAGCCTTTCAAGGTCTGGAACGCCTGGAACATCATCTGGCTCACTATCAAGAAGAAAGAAGGTTTCATAAGCCCCTGACCCTTTCTGACCATCATGCCAACCGAGAGTATCCGATACGAGGAGATTTGTCCACGGGACAACTCGTTGAGGCCTATCTTGGCCTAGACGTTGGATCGATCAGCACGAATCTTGTCGTCATCGACGAAGACGGGACCGTCCTGGCAAAGAGGTACCTCATGACCGCTGGCCGTCCCATCGAAGCTGTCCGGACAGGCTTGAAGGAGATAAGCGAGGAAATCGGCGATCGTGTGGATATTCAAAGTGTCGCAACCACTGGCTCTGGCCGTTATCTGACTGCCGATTTTGTGGGAGCCGATATTGTGAGAAATGAGATTACGGCCCAGGCGACAGCCGCCGCTTTTATCGATCCTAAGGTAGATACAATTTTCGAAATCGGTGGGCAGGATTCCAAATACATCAGCCTCGACGACGGCGTGGTTGTTGACTTTGAGATGAACAAAGTCTGTGCGGCGGGAACAGGCAGTTTTCTTGAGGAGCAGGCCGAGAAGTTAGGGATTTCCATCAAGGAGGAGTTCGGCCAGTTGGCTTTATCCGCTAATGAACCTGTTCGGATGGGAGAGCGGTGCACCGTCTTCATCGAGTCTGACCTTGTCCATCATCAGCAACGGGGGGCATCAACAAGTGACCTGGTCGCTGGTCTCAGCTATTCGATCGTCGAAAACTACCTCAACCGTGTCGTGGGAGACCGTCGGGTCGGGAATCGCATCTTTTTCCAGGGCGGGACGGCCTTTAACCTGGGCGTTGTCGCCGCTTTTGAGCGGGTCCTCGGAAAACCTATCACAGTGCCAGCCCACCACGACGTCACTGGTGCGATTGGCGCAGCACTTTTGGCAATGAAGGAGCGAACGTGGGAGAAGAGCCAGTTCAAGGGGTTCGATTTGAGCCAGAGAGAATATGGGATCAACACTTTCGAGTGCAAGGGATGCGAGAACCTCTGCCTGATTCGAAAGGTCAGTATTGAAGGCGAAAAACCACTCTTTTACGGAAGCCGATGTGAAAAATACGAAGTTGTTAAACGGACCAAAGGCGTCGATCTTCCAGATCTCTTTGCCGAGAGAGAGGAATTGCTGTTTTCCCCTTATCCCGGAGAAAAAGATCTTCCCCCAGATGCTCCTGTTATTGGTATACCGAGGCTCCTCAACTTTCACGACCACCTTCCCTTCTGGAGAGCCTTCTTCACCGACCTCGGTTATCGTGTCGTATTGAGCGAGCCAAGCAATAAAGAACTCATTCGCAAGGGTGTGGAAACGGTCGTGGCAGAGACCTGTTTTCCCATCAAGGTCTCTCATGGCCATGTCCTCGACCTTCTGGAAAAGGGCGTGAAACGAATATTCCTTCCCAGCATTGTCAGCCTTAAAGCCCCGCGACCAGACATCCCAGTGAGTACCGTATGCCCTTACGTCCAGAGCTTTCCTTACACGGTCAAGTCTTCCATCGACTTCAAAGCCTTTGGGGCCAAGATTCTTCACCCTGTTATCCATTTTGGATTGGATAGGAAAGACCTGGAAAAGGAACTCATTCAATTCGGAAAAACTCTTCGACGGAGCGCTTCCCGTGTCCGGAGGGCTTTTGCCAGAGCTGAAGTGAATCAGGGCCGTTTCCGCGAGGCTGTTCTTCGACGGGGACAGGAGGTTCTCGATAACCTCGCCCCCGGACAGAAACTGATGGTCATCATTGGCCGCCCTTACAACACGTGCGATTCAGGAGTCAATCTCGATCTTCCGAAAAAACTGAAAGAACTTGGAGAGCTGGCAATTCCGATGGATTTCCTCCCCCTCGATGACATGGCTGATCGTGACGGAATCAAAGAAATGTACTGGCGATATGGGCAGAGGATTCTCTGCGCAGGGCATCTGGTCAAGGAGACTTCTCATCTCGAGGGAATTTACATTACAAATTTTGGTTGCGGCGCCGACTCCTTTATCGGTCATTTCTTTAGGGATTCAATGAAAGGCACCCCGTATCTCCAATTAGAGATCGATGAACATTCTGCCGACGCTGGCGCCATTACGCGCTGTGAAGCTTTTCTGGACAGCCTCAAAAACGTCAAGCCTGCGGCCGCGATAGCTACGCCTCGGGAAAGGGTGGCGACCGACAGAACCCGGAAGATCTACATTCCTTATATGTGCGATCATGCATACGCAACAGCTGCCGCCTTTCGCGCCTGTGGAGTCGATGCTGACGTATTCCCTCAACAGGACGAGGAAACGATGATTTGGGGGCGAAAGTTCACGACAGGAAAGGAGTGTTACCCATGCATTCTGACCACCGGTGATATGGTCAAGCTAGTGAAACGCGATGATTTCGAGCGGCACCGGGCAGCCTTTTTCATGCCTTCAGGAAGCGGCCCCTGTCGATTCGGTCAGTACCACAGGTTCCATCGCCTGGTCCTAGATGACCTGGGGTTCTTTGAGGTCCCTATCTATTCGCCCGACCAGGACGAATCTCTTTATTCGGATTTCGGCATTATCGGGGGAAAATTTCTACGACTTGGGTGGCAGGCGATTGTTGCCATCGATCTTTTGACGAAGAAGCTCCTCGAAACCCGTCCCTACGAAAAGAACTCAGGAGAAACAAATCGCGTCTACCAAGAATGTCTCTCCCTCGTGTGCAAAACAATTGAGGCCGAGGGCGATTTGGAGAAAGCGATGATGAGATGCCGGGATCGATTGAATGCTGTTGAGACCGACGGGCATGATCAGAGGCCATTAATCGGCATCGTTGGAGAGATTTATGTCCGATCTAACCCGTTTGCCAATGAAAATGTCATCGAGAAAGTGGAGCAGTTTGGTGGGGAGGCATGGCTGGCACCTATTACCGAATGGATTCACTATGTCAACGCCATGGGACGCAGAAGAACGCTAAAAAGGAAGCACTTTTCTAACCTCCTAAGAATAGCCTTGACTGAGTACTATCAGAAGAAGGATGAGCACAGGCTGGAAAAGATTTTCAGACGTCACCTCCGCCACGGCGAAGAGCCCTCGACTCGGGACGTCCTCCGCAAAGCGAGTCCCTTTCTGCATGATTCATTTGAAGGGGAGGCCATACTCAGTATGGGAAAAACTGTCGACTTCTGTAAGAAAGGGGCCAGCGGGGTCATCAATGTGATGCCCTTCACCTGCATGCCCGGGACGGTTGTCAGCGCACTTCTCAAGCGATACCGTGAAGAAAACAACAACCTTCCCGTCCTGAATATGGCCTATGATGGCCAGGAACAGACCAACACCCTGACTCGCATTGAGGCTTTCATGCATCAGGCGAGGCAGTACCACCAGCAGAGAGCTCGTCGGAGAAAATCCCATTGAGGCGTGACAGCGGGACTGCTGAGGACTCTCCCAGACTTGAAGCCGTTATTTTTGACATGGACGGTGTGATAGCCGACACGGAGCCCTTTCACGCTCACGCCTATGTTGAAGTATTCAAAAGATTTGGAATCCGGGTCTCAAAAAAAGAGTATCGAAAAGCGATCACAGAGGACGGAAAGACGACCGCCACATGGTTTGTGCAACTCGGCGGTGATCCTGAAATGATCGACGACGTGTACAAGCAGAAGGACCAGATCTATTTTCCACTGCTGAAAAAACGGGGATCACCGAGGCCAGGTTTGTTCAGCCTTCTCTCGGACCTCCAAGGGTCAGGGGTCGCATGCGCCCTGGCCACAAGTGCACGAGGCGTTAACTCAAGATTCATCTTAGATCTATTTGAGCTCAAGGAGTTTTTTACCGTCAGTCTCGCCCTCGAAGACGTAACCCATCCAAAACCCCATCCCGATGTGTTTCTTCTGGCTTTGAAACGGCTCTCAGCGCACCCAAAGCGGACCGTGGTGCTGGAGGACGCCCCAAAGGGTGTTCGTGCCGCCTTCGATGCCGGAATCCCTGTCGTCGCCGTGCGCACACCCTGGACCCGTCACTATCGTTTCGACGGTGCTTCCCTCGTGGTTGATTCCTTAGAAGAGCTGTCCGTCGAGAGACTCACGAGCCTCCTGCCCACATAAACGCTTTTTTGAGTGATCGCAAGAAGCCGTCGCGCCAAAAACTCTTGCTGAAAACCTGCCCTGTGACCTCTCACCGAGCATGGAGAGGTTCAGAGAAAAGGTCTTCTTTTTTTCATTGGATATGTGCCATGACTGTGAGGGGTGAGCTGTGTCATTTGTCATGATGATTCTCATGTCCATCGACGGATCCAGCTTCTCCCTTTTTTGTCATCGCCCCTTTAGGTTAGCTGATCAACTTTTTGAATTGCTGTTCGGTGATGATCCGGACGCCGAGGTCCCGAGCCCGTTCGACCTTGGACCCTGGGTTCGCACCCACAACGATGTAGTCCACCTTCTTGCTGACGGTCGAGGCCGTCTTTCCTCCCAGGGACTCAACGAGACTTCGGGCCTCCTCCCGGTGGAGCGATTCGAGGGTTCCAGTGAAGACGAAAGTTTTCCCCCCGAGTTTCTCTGGCAGATCCTTTGAGGGCTCCTCGATCTTGAATCCAGCCTCCCCCAGACGCCTTAAGGTCTCCAGGTTCTTCGGATCTTGAAAAAACCTGACAACACTCTGAGCAACCTCGGGACCCACCTCATTGATGGCTGTTAGCTCCTCTCCTGTTGCCCTGGAAAGCCTTTGGACGGATCCGAACTCTCGTGCCAGGATTTCTGATAGGTGCTCTCCCACATGCCGAATGCCCAGGCCGTAGAGAAACCGGGAGAGCGATTTTGTCTTGCTCTTATCTATCTCATCTATGATGTTTTGCGCCGACTTATCCGCCATCCTCTCCAGAGAGGCAAGTGTCTTATTGTCTAAAAGGTAGAGATCGGCAATATCCTTCACGAGACCTCGGTCGACCAACTGATTCACCAGCTTCGTCCCCAGCCCGTCGATGTCCATGGCCCGCTTTGAGGCGAAATGCTTGATGCTTCCCTTGAGTTGGGCTGAACAGGACAGGCTGATGCAACGGTGCGCCACCTCGCCAGGCAGGCGGACGACGTCCCCGCCGCAGACGGGACAGTTTTCAGGAATCTTGTAAGGACTCGGCCCTCCCTTTCTTTTTTCTTTCATCACGCCGACCACCTCTGGAATCACATCGCCGGCCCGCTGAATAACTACGGTGTCGCCAATACGCACATCTTTCCGGTCGATTTCGTCCTGGTTGTGAAGGGTAGCGTGACTTATCTGGGCTCCCCCAACCGAGACCGGTTCAAGCTCAGCAACTGGCGTGATCACTCCAGTTCTGCCCACAGACGGAATGATGTTTACGATTGTCGTAACAGCCTGGTGAGCCGGAAATTTAAAAGCCAGGGCCCACCGGGGACTTCTCGACACGTGCCCCAGTTTCATCTGAAGATCCAGCTTGTTGACCTTGAGAACGACACCATCGATTTCGTACGGAAGGGTTTCCCTCTGGTTCATCATTTCACCGTAATACTCGACAGCTTCATCGACTCCTGGACACCGCCTGACTATTGGATTGACTCTCAGGCCCCATTTGGGAACGGTTTGGAGAAACTCCCACTGGGTTTGAAAAGATACTCCCCTGACCATCCCAAATCCGTAGCAAAATATTTTGAGAGGCCGAGAGGCGGTTACCTTAGAATCGAGTTGGCGAAGTGATCCGGCCGCTGCGTTTCGAGGATTGGCGAAAACCGGTTCGTCCTGCTCCTCACGCCTTCGATTCAGCGCCTCAAAATCGTTCACCTCCATGTAGACTTCTCCCCTGATCTCAATGAGTTCCGGAGTGGGTATTTCTCCTTCCTGGAGAATAAGTGGAATCGTCTTGACTGTTCTCAGATTTTCGGTGACCTTTTCTCCCGTAAAACCATCGCCCCGGGTAGAACCCACGACCAAGGTCCCCCGCTCATACACGAGTTCAACGGCCACACCATCCATCTTCGGCTCAACGACATATTCGATCGCCTCCTGGCTCGAAAGGAACCGTTTGACTCGCTGATCGAACTCCCGTGCCTCGGTCTCATCCATTGCGTTCGCTAGGCTCAGCATAGGAAGCCTGTGGGCGACAGGCTCGAAAATATCACGTGGCGGGGCGCCCACTCTCTGGGTCGGAGAATTTGGATCGTAAAGGTCAGGATATTGTTTTTCAAGGTCCTCAAGGTGTCTCATCAGATTGTCGTATTCAGCGTCAGGAATCTCCGGGGCGTCCAGGACATAATACCGATAGTTATGGTACTCGATCTTTTTTCGGAGACCCTCGACTTTTCGCCGAATCGATTCATCAGCCACCTGTCGCCACCCCCTCCGTGCCAAATTCTAAAAAGCGGCACAACCTGCGTCAATCAACATCTGCCGTTGCTCGATTCTTCTCTCATTAGAGAGAACTCAAATTAGGAAACATTAGAAACCTTTATAATCAGTAAGTTAAGACAATAGAACTAGAATCTATTTTATGATTTTTTATCTAATAAACTGTACTTGTTAACTCTTGTTTCACAAAATGCGACATTTCAGCGGAAAACCTCAACAAATTTCGCAAAAATGGAGATAAACCCCTTGACAAATGTGAGAAAACCGAATATTAAACAAGGGTGGTCCAAAGTGGATCGAAGTGGATTAGTTCACCCTTAGAACAGGATAAGCCGGCATGATGTTCCGTGGGAGGTATGAACATACGATCGATTCGAAAGGGAGAATCAAAATCCCTTCCAGATACTGGGACGTCCTCCAAAAGAGGTACGACCAGAATCTGATTATCACAAATTTCGACGGTTGTCTATCCGCATTTCCATTGAAAGAATGGGGTGTCGTTGAAGAACGGATCCGCGGCCTCCCAACAATGAAGCGAGAGGTTCGTTACTTTAAGAGGTTCTTCCTCGGGGGGGCTGTGGACTGCTTGGTAGACAAACAGCGTCGGATCCTAATCCCTCAATCCCTCAGGGGCTATGCAGGGCTCACGCGGGATGTTGTCTTTGTCGGGGTGATCAATCGATTCGAGATTTGGGCAAAAGAGAAACTCGATCCTCAAATGGACGTGGTCCATAAGAAATCCGAGGAGATCTTTGAATCACTCGGCGATCTCGTTTTCTAACTCTTGGCTGATACTGTCGTACGGTGCAAGGAGGGGGTGAGAAGAGACATAACTGGGCAGAGGGGCTCATGGTTCACCACCATCCAGTGCTCTTGGAAGAGGTAATCACTTACTTGGCGTGCCGGGATGGAAAGAACTACATTGACTGCACGGTGGGTGGCGGCGGCCATGCCTCTCAGATCCTGGGAAAAAACTCTCCCACCGGAAGACTTTTAGGCATCGACTGGGATCGAGAGGCAATTCGTATCGCGACGGAACGCCTGAAGCGATACGGGAGGCGGGTTATACTCGTCCTCGATAACTTCTCGAATCTCAGTGCCATTGTTAGGGAAAACGCGTTTGGACCCGTGGACGGTATCCTGCTCGATCTGGGAGTCTCCACATTTCAACTGGAAGATGCCCAGCGGGGTTTCAGCTTCAGGTTTGAAGGTCCCCTCGACATGAGAATGGATTCCAGCCGCAGGGAAACGGCCTCAGATCTAATCAACGGCCTGCCGGCTCGAGAATTGGAAAGGCTTCTGAGAACCTATGGAGAGAGGCGGTGGGCCAAGAGGATCAGCCGAGTTATTGAGAAGCACCGACAGAAAAATGTCATAACGACCACCACCGAACTCAGAAATATTGTTCATTCCGCTATTCCTGCTTCATTCCATTCGAAACGAATTGATGCAGCGACCAAGACCTTCATGGCTCTCCGGATCGCTGTCAATAAGGAACTGGATAATCTCAAGAAGGTTTTAACGGAGGCTGTTTCGGTGCTCGAGAGTGGAGGAAGAATCTGTATCATCTCTTTTCACTCGCTTGAAGATCGACTTGTCAAAGAGTTTTTTCGGATGGCAGAAAAAGGATGCACCTGTCCGCCGCGGCTTCCCCAATGCGTGTGTCATGGAGAAAAGACGCTCCACATTGTAGAGGCGAAACCGGTATCTCCGTCCCGGAATGAGATCATCCAAAATCCGCGAGCACGAAGCGCAAAGCTGAGGGTCGCAGAGAGGGTCTGAGAGGAAAATCTCGCTGAGGAACCAGTCAGGAGGATTGACCATGGGCAGCGTCGCTTCTGATTTTCTCTTGGAAACACGATCGTGGGATCGGGAGAACCGACTAGACCGCGCTGCCGGGAGAGGTATCAAACCCTTCGCCCTCACACTGACGGTCATCACCAGTTTGATCATCTTCACCCTGTTTTTTGTATGGTCCAGGCTCTGGGTAATCAATCTGGGCTACAGGATCTCGGAGACTCTCAAAGAACAGGAGGAGCTGATTGAGGTGAACCGGAAACTCAAGATCGAAAGAGCGATCTACGTGTCTCCAGAGAAGATCCGTTCCGATGCTAAGAAGAGGCTCGGTATGAGGGAGCCTCAAGAGAACCAGATCCGGTATATAAAATGAGAAACCGTATTAACTGGCTTAAGTTTCGTATCTTTTTGATTTTCTTTCTTTTCTTTCTCTCTTTCATTCTGATTCTTTTTAGGGTGCTGCAGCTGCAAATATTGGAGAGAGAAAACCTTCAGGGGCTTGCAGCGCGGCAGCACCAGAGGATCATTGAACTCGTTCCCAGGCGGGGGACTATTCTCGACCGAAATCAAATGGTTCTGGCCGAAAGCTCTGAAATAGAATCCCTCTACGCCCATCCCCGTCAGATAGAAAATGTTCGCAAAGCGGCCAACAGAATTGCCCCGATCCTGGGCGTGAGGAGAGGGACCATCGAAAAAAAGCTCAGATCCCAGCAGCCCTTTGTCTGGCTTCAACGGAAGATTCTTCCAAACAAAGCCGACAAGATAAGAAACCTAGGAATAAAGGGGATCAATTTTCTTAAGGAAAGCCAGAGGTATTATCCCAACGGCCGTTTGGCAGCCAACCTGTTGGGATTTGTTGGGGTCGACCCCCACGGATTAGAGGGGTTGGAATTCGAGTACGACCGTTACCTCAACGGCCACCCGCACAAGGTGGTTCTTGGACTCGACGCTAAGGGAGGAGAGATGATTACCGATCTTCCCATTGGGTCAACAGACCTCCCTCGCTATAGCATTGTCCTGACAATCGATTTGACCCTCCAGGATATTGTCGAACAGACCCTCACCGAGGCAGTCAGCCAAACGCAGGCAAAATCTGCCCAGGCAGTTGTGATGGAACCTAAGACGGGCAAAATCCTGGCGATGGCCAGCCGACCATCTTTCAACCCCAACGTGCCGCAGAATTACAATCCCGATTCGATTCGGAACCGAGTGATTGCCGATGTCTTTGAGCCGGGATCAATTTTCAAAGTCTTCCTTTTGGCCGCTGCCTTAGAGGAGAAGGCAACCAAGAAGAATGAAATCTTCTTTTGCTACAATGGAAAGTACCCCATCGGCAAAGAGATCATCCACGACCATGAGAAATTCGGCTGGCTTACCCTTCCGAAAATCATCAAGTTCTCCAGTAACATTGGAGCCAGCCAGATCGGTCTTCGGCTCGGTGCGAAAACCTTGGACCGCTATATCAGATCTTTTGGGTTCGGTGCTCGCACTGGCATTCAGCTTCCTGGTGAGGTCAAGGGGATTGTTCGGAACCCAAACACCCTCTCAAAGGTCGGCATTGCCAATACCGCCTTCGGCCAGGGCCTCTCTGTGACCGCCATCCAACTGATCACCGCCCTCTCTGCCCTTGCCAATGGAGGGGAGCTAATGCGCCCCTTTGTTGTGGATCGAATCATCGACCAAAATGGAAAGATTGTTACGTCTTTTCGTCCACAAACCAGACGGAGAATCATCTCCGAAGAGACCAGCCTGGAATTGAGAAGAATCATTAAGCAGGTGGTTGAGCCGGGTGGAACGGGGACACGAGCAGCACTGCCAGGATATGAAGTAGCTGGAAAAACGGGAACAGCTCAGAAGATAGACCCTCTTCTCAAGAAATACTCAGACGAGAGATATATCGGATCCTTTATGGGATTTGTGCCTGTTGAAGATCCAAAGCTCGCGATCCTCGTTGTGATCGACGAACCCGAGGGGACACCCTATGGTGGCGTAATCGCTGCGCCCATATTCAGGTCCATTGCGGAGCGCAGCCTTCACCACCTCAGAGTTCCGCCAATGAAATTTGCAGTTCTGCCCAGCCCGAGCCCTGAACCGAAAAATCGACCGATGGCCGAAAGCCCTGAAGCGCCACTCTCCAAAACCCCGGAAGCATATGATGGGGTTATGCCAAATCTTGTGGGCTTAAGCATGAGATCTGCCCTGAACAAACTCGGCGCAAAGAACCTAGACGTCCGAGTGAAGGGGAGTGGTCTTCTGTTTGAACAGAAGCCTCTGCCTGGAGTTCGGCTAAGTGAGGGAAGTATCTGTTATCTGAGTTTTGCACCGCCGTCCTAGGACATATACTCTAGAAAAGTTAACAAATGACTTTATATAATAAGTCATAATTATTCGATAACATAAATTTTTTTGATTATGCTTCTTCCCGGACTGGCACATCGGCATTATGAGGCTGCTCGATTTGATAAGAGATATACCGGAAAAGAGAATCCTCGGAAATCCGGACATCGAAATCGAGGATATTGCCTATCACTCTGCACAGGTGCACGAGGGAACGCTGTTCGTAGCGATACGCGGAATAAATCTAGATGGCCACGCTTTTATCGGGGAGGCCCTTGAGCGGGGGGCGAGCGCACTTGTCGTCGAAGAGGGGCAAGAAAAAGACAATGGCATCCCTCGGGTCGTGGTGCCAGACGGGCGCTTGGCTCTGGCCTATCTCTCGGCAGCATTTTTTGGAAATCCTTCCCAGGAAATGCGAGTGGTCGGTGTGACAGGAACAAATGGAAAGACAACGACATCTTTCTTGATCGAGTCAATCTTACACTGTCACTCCCTTGCCTGTGGGGTGATCGGTACCATCAGCTATCGCTACGGGGGCAGTGTCATTCCGGCCCCCATGACGACACCTGAGTCCTATGACATTCAGAAAATGTTCAGAGAAATGCGAGATTCTGGTATCACTCATATCGTCATGGAGGTTTCGTCCCATGCTCTCGACATGAAACGGGTCGATGGCTGCCACTTCGATGTCGGGGTCTTTACAAATTTCACCCAGGACCACCTCGACTATCATCGTGACCTCGATCAGTACCGGCAGTGCAAGGAGTATCTCTTTACCGGCATCATACCCATGAGCACCAAGGAAAAACGGACGGCGATCCTCAACGTGGACGATCCAACCGGGAGGGATCTCTGGCAGCGGTTGACATACGAGAGGTTTGGATATGCGATCCACGACCGGACTTCTCTCCGGGCCCGGCATGTGATGAATTCTGTCGAGGGCGTCGGAGCGACGATTCAGACCCCACAGGGAGAACTGAACATCCGTTCTCCCCTCGTCGGCGAGTTCAATATCTACAATATTATGGCCGCCATAGGAACGGCCATGGTGCTTGGTGTCCCCCGAACCTCTATCCAGAGGGGTATTGAGGCTCTCGCCACCGTGCCGGGAAGAATGGAGCGAATCGAAAATAATTTTGGGCTGAAGATCTTTGTGGACTACGCACATACGCCTGATGCATTGGAACGGGTGCTTACGGTCCTGCGGTCACTTCGTGGTCAGAATCGACTAATCACTGTCTTCGGATGCGGTGGTGATAGAGACCGGGCAAAACGCCCGATGATGGGCGAGGTTGCAGCCACACTGAGTGATCTCTCAATTATCACGTCAGACAACCCTCGGACCGAGGTTCCGAGCGCTATCATCGGGGAGATAGAGGGTGGCTTCACCTCCAAAGGGGGAACCTTGATTGACAGGGAGACCTTCACAGGGAGTATCGAAAAAACGGGCTATCTCAAAATAGAGGATCGGAGAGAAGCCATCACATTAGCCATTACATCCGCTCGTCCCAAGGACATCGTTCTTATAGCCGGAAAGGGACACGAGAATTACCAAATTCTGGGAGATCGGAGAATTCCCTTCGACGATCGCGATGAAGTCAAAAAGGCGCTTCAAAAAAGGTAGATAAACACCCAAAGGGAAAATGCGTCACCATTTTCAAATCACCTGTTCAGAAATTCTCAACGCAACAGGGGGCCGTTTGCTTCGAGGAAATCGAGAGACCGCCTTTTTCGGGCTATCTACCGACTCAAGAACTCTCAAGAAAGGCGAGGTCTTCCTCACCCTGAGGGGCGAACATTATGATGGTCATACCTTTGTTCCTGATGCTCTGGACAAAGGTGCCGCTGGAGCGATTGTGGAGAACGGGCATATTAACAGCGGTGTGACCGAGTCTTTCAAATCGGAAGCACTCATCGTTGTCCCTGAAGCCCTTCGGGCCCTTGGAGACATTGCGAAGTTTTGGAGAAACAGTTTTTCCATACCCATCGTCGGGATCACAGGGAGCAATGGAAAGACGAGCACCAAAGAAATTATCGCCTTTCTTCTCGAGGAGAGGTACAGGGTTTTGAAGAGTCGTGGAAGCTTCAATAACCTGGTAGGACTCCCGCTGACGCTTCTTGACCTCGAATCGTCCCATGAAATAGCAGTTTTGGAGATGGGAACGAATATGCCGGGAGAGATCGAAAGGTTAGCCGAGATTGCTCAGCCGACGGTGGGTGTCATCACCAACATCGGTGAGGTTCACTTGGAAGGAATGGGATCCTTGGAGGTCCTGATAAAAGAGAAAGGCGAATTGTTCCGGAGGATAGGAGAGAAGGGAGTTGTGGCCATCAACCGGAACGACCCCCACGTGTCGGCTCTTGCTTCAGACTGCCAGGCACGGAAAGTCGCCTTTGGTATCGAGACGGAAACGCACGTCATGATCGACCGGATTCAATGGCGGGGGGTGAAGGGGGTTCGATTTCGGCTCACTGTCGGACAGGACAGCGCCTTCATCGACCTCCCCGTCATGGGAGTGCAGTTCGTCCACAATGTGGCTGCAGCGGTGGCGGTGGCCTCGATCTTTGAAATCAGTGCAACCGATATGAAGGACAGACTAAAGCGGTTCAAACCGCCTCCCATGAGGATGGAGATCATCCCTTTTGGAGAGGTGACCTACATCAATGACGCGTACAACGCAAATCCGCCCTCTGTCGAAATGGCGCTTAAGACACTGTCCCGGGCAGTTGGAAAAGGCCGAGCCTTCGTCGTCCTCGGCGATATGCTTGAACTGGGAGATATATCCAGGAGGGCACACAAAGAGGTGGGACGGATCATTGGAGAACTCAATATAGCAGGTCTCTTTCTTCTGGGAGATCACGCCACCCATGTGGCAGCTGGGGCCACTGAGGCGAAGATGAACCCGAGCAACGTCAGGATCGCCAATAGCCACAACGAAATCGCCGGATTTCTGAAGGACCTGGTACGGCCGGGAGATTGGGTTTTGGTGAAAGGATCCAGGAGAATGGAAATGGAAAAAGTTATCACCATTTTGAGAGAAGGGGCATAATGCTATACCATCTCCTCTATCCACTCCATACGATTTTTTCAGTCCTAAACGTCTTCCGCTACATCACCTTCAGGACTATCTATGCGGCCCTGACCGCACTTCTGATCAGTTTCATACTAGGCCCATGGATCATCAAGAAACTCAGTGCGGCTGGAGCCGTTCACTCTACGCGCGAATACGTCCCAACAACACACCTGACAAAAGAAGGCACCCCCACCCTGGGAGGGATACTCATTCTCTTCGCCCTCTTGATCCCTACACTCCTGTGGGCTGACCTCACCAACCCATTTGTCTGGCTCGTTCTAGGAGCAACACTGCTCTTCGGCCTTATTGGCTTAACAGATGACATTCTCAAACTGAGACGGGGAAGCGGCAAGGGACTAAAGGCCCGGGACAAGATTATTCTTCAGTCCCTAGTCGCCTTGGCCGTCGGCGTGATTCTCGTCGGATATCTCGAATTTGATACTCGAATCTTTTTCCCATTCTTCAAGCGCTTCACCCCTGATCTTGGGTGGTTTTATATCCCTTTCATCGTTCTTGTCGTCTTGGGAACGTCCAATTCGGTAAACCTAACAGATGGACTCGATGGGCTCGCTATTGGTCCGGCCCTTGTATCGGGCGGAACCTTCATGCTTATCTGCTATCTGGCCGGTCACTCTAAGTTCGCTGAATACCTTCAGATAGCCTACGTAAAGGGGAGTGGCGAGTTGACGGTCTTCTGTGGCGCTTTGGTCGGAGCCGGTCTCGGCTTTCTATGGTTCAATACCTATCCTGCTCAGGTGTTTATGGGAGACATTGGATCACTAGCCCTTGGCGCTGCACTGGCAATCGTCGCCGTCATTGCAAAGCAGGAGTTTCTTCTCGTCATTGTCGGTGGAATTTTCGTGCTCGAGGCGATCTCTGTTATCGTCCAGGTCTTTTCATTCAAATTGAGGAAAAAACGGGTCTTCAACATGGCGCCTATTCACCATCATTTTGAGTTAAAAGGATGGGCCGAACCAAAAGTAATTGTCCGATTCTGGATAATTGCCTTGATCCTTGGGCTGGTCGCTATCAGCACGTTGAAGCTTCGGTAAATCAGCTGTCAAGTATCAGATGAAGGGCCGATAACGTGCCCTTTGGAAATCCGTAGGAAAGCGGTTGAATCGTTCCCCATGCGCCTGGTTTGATGAAGAGATCCCTTTTGTCAGAGGAGAAGCTGACTGCCGGCTCCTCTTAACTGCGACCTGATTTCACATGATCACCCATTCTGAGAGGATGAAAGACCTAAACAGGGGGCAATCACGAGATGCTGTCAACCTGGAGGGGATGAGAATCCTGGTTGTCGGGTTAGCCAGGACCGGCATCGCCGTGGCACGATTTCTGTCTAAATGCGGCGCCATAGTTGTGGGCACGGACATACGGGACAGAAGTGATCTTGAGAGGGAGTTTCCCGATCTCAGGGATTTCAATATTGAATTTCACCCAGGAAACCCGGCAAGGGAAATCTTCCTCAATGCCAATCTTATCGTCCTCAGCCCCGGTGTTCCGCCGTCGGTTGAACCTCTCGCCGAGGCGAGGCAGGGGAAGATTCCAATCGTGAGCGAAATCGAACTGGCATCGTGGTTCATGACAGCTCCAGTGGTTGCCGTTACTGGGACAAATGGAAAGACCACGACTACCCTTCTTATCGGGGAGATGCTGGAAAAAGCTGGAAAGCGGGTCTTTGTTGGTGGCAACGTCGGAAACCCGTTGATCAACGCCGCGGCCAGTACCGACCAGATCGAAACCGCCGTGGTGGAACTGAGCAGCTTTCAGCTGGAAGGAACTGAAAGATTCAGACCGACTATCGCTGTACTGCTCAATATCACAGAAGATCACCTTGACCGCTATGCCAGCTTTGCAGACTATATCCAGGCGAAGTCCAGGCTTTTTCAGAATCAAAGGGTCTCGGATATCTCCGTTCTCAATGCGGCAGACCCAACTGTGACAAAAGCGGCCTCCTCCTCCAAAGCCAGAAGGGTTTACTTCAATGTTGCCGATGCTCGAATGGATGGTGCCTCCTTTGACGGTCATCACATCACTTTGAGGGGAATTGAAGGAGAGGAGATCTACGATCCAACCAAGGGTCGCCTCTTGGGGGTCCATAACATTGAGAACATGATGGCGGCTATCGTGGCAGCCAGGCTGGACGGGTGTCCCAAAGACATCGTCCAGCAGACTCTAGAAACATTCGATGGGTTAGCTCACCGTCTTGAGTTCGTCATGGAGGTGAAAGGCGCGCGGTATTTCAATGACTCCAAGGCCACCAATGTTGGCGCGGTGGTGAAATCACTTCAAACGTTCGAAGGCCCGGTAATTCTGATCGCCGGTGGAAAGGACAAGGGAGGAGATTACTCGCCCTTAAGAGAACCGATCCGTGAAAGGGTGAAGCACCTTATTCTCATTGGAGAGGCCAGGGAGAGAATGATGCGCCAGCTGACAGACGTCACACCGATGACCCCTGCCAATTCTCTGGAAGAGGCTGTCGAAATAGCACACGACCAGGCAAGGCCTGGAGACACTGTCCTTCTCTCCCCGGCCTGTTCAAGCTTTGACATGTTCCACGATTATGTCGACCGGGGCGATACCTTTCGGACCCTCGTAAAAAAGATAGAAGAGGACAAATTGTGAGGGCCGACAGCAGACTGTTGGGATTCAATCGTAACAAACGGGTGAAGGGATGGAGACGTTGTCATCATGAGTGATCGAACCGATTTCGATTACACCATCCTCTGTGTCACGCTGATCCTTTTGGCATTTGGGATCGTCATGGTTTACAGCGCCAGTGCCATACTTGCGGCAGACAAGTTCAGTGATAGTTTCTATTTTCTCAAAAAACAGGCGCTCTTCGCCGCAGGAGGGACTCTCCTTATGGCGATCGCGATGAAGATTAACTATCACCTGTGGCAGAAACTGGCCTATCCTATTCTGGTGGTCAGCTTGGCTCTTCTCGTCCTGGTTTTGGTGGCTGGAACAAAAGCCGGTGGATCGACCCGGTGGCTTTACATCGGCTCTCTCTCCTTTCAGCCCTCCGAACTCTCGAAGCTCGCCCTGGTGGTCTTTCTCTCTTATTTCCTCGCAAAGAAAGGAGAAAAGATAAGGACCTTTCAGTTCGGGTTCCTTCCCACCATTCTCATTTCGGGAATCATGATTCTCCTGGTTATTCACCAGCCAGATTTCGGGGTCGCCATGTTTTTGGGAATCATGGTGATGATCATGCTATTTGTGGGGGGGACGAGACTTTCCTATATCCTGACTCTGGTCCTCGCGGCTATTCCGGTTGTCTACTATCTCATTGTAAAGGTGCCTTATCGGGCCCAACGAATTATGAGCTATCTCAATCCGTGGAGGGATCCCCAAGGTGTCAGCTTTCAGCTGGTTCAGTCATTTGTCGCCCTCGGGGCTGGCGGGGTCTTCGGATCTGGATTGGGACAAGGGAAGCAGAAACTCTACTTTCTCCCGGCCCCCCATACGGACTTTATTTACTCTGTGGTCGGTGAAGAAACAGGCTTCATTGGCGCAGTTATTATTCTAGGGCTCTATCTCGTTTTCAGTGTCAGAGGAATCCGGGTCTCTCTAGGCGCGCCTGATGAGTTTGGTACTTTTCTGGGAATGGGAATCACCTCCTTGATTTCGCTCCAAGCTATTATCAACATGGCGGTCGTCCTCGGGCTGCTCCCGACGAAGGGGCTGACTCTCCCCCTTGTCAGTTATGGAGGCACTTCACTTGTGGTGAGTCTTGTTTCGGTTGGGATACTGCTTAACATCTCCTCCTACACCCGTTAAGGTCGGGAGGATGGAGAAGGATTCTTGGTCCACTTGCAGACATGGAACAGGGGATAAAGGTCATTATTGCGGGTGGCGGAACCGGTGGCCATTTGTTTCCAGGGATAGCTATCGCCGAGGAGATAACTATGAGGGAAGAGTCGAACAGGGTGCTATTTGTGGGAACAGCAAGGGGTCTCGAGGCGGAGGTTCTTCCGAAAAAGGGCATTCCCCTTCGCACAATTGCGGTCAGGGGAATTAAGGGGAAATCCCTTTTCCACAAATTGGGGACCGTCACCAGGATCCCGAGAGCGGTCGCTGAGGCCATTGACATCATCAGAGATTTCAACCCAGACCTTGTTATCGGTCTCGGGGGATACGTTTCCGGACCGGTGCTGGCGGCGGCCTTTCTCACTGGCGTCCGCAGGGTCGTTCAGGAGCAGAACGTGATACCGGGTACGACCAATCGTATCACTGCCCGGGTGGCGCACCGCGTCTTTGTCTCTTTCGAAGAGAGTTCTAGATATTTTGAGCCCGAAAAGGTCGTGGTCACCGGAAATCCGATCCGAAGAGAATTTGCTCACCCCCCCAAAAGAGATAGAAGAAGCGGGTTCGGTCTCTTGGTTTTTGGCGGCAGCCGGGGAGCCCATCACATCAATCAGGCCATGACCGAGGCCCTCGACCACCTGGAAGACGTGAAATCTGATCTCAGAATTATCCATCAGGCTGGGGTTGATGATGCATCAGAAGTAGCCGAGGCCTATCGGGATAAGGGTTTTGTGGCAAGGATTGAGCCATTTATTGAAGACATGGTCGGGCCGTACAGAGAGTCGAGTCTTGTGATTTGTCGAGCCGGGGCGACCACCATCTCTGAACTCACTGCCTGTGGGAGGGCGTCTATTCTCATCCCCTATCCCTTTGCAGCCAACAATCATCAGGAGGCCAATGCGAGAACCCTGGTGAAAAAAGGGGCGGCCAAAATGATTCTTGACCGGGATCTTTCAGGACAGACGCTGGCAGAGGCAATCCACTCCCTGCTCAAGAATCCGGACGAGATCGCCGCCATGGAGAAGGCGTCGGCGTGGCTTGGGAAACCAGATGCAGCCAAACGTATCGTCGATGAATGCTATCGGATCATGAACTGAGCGTCGAAGGCCACCAAGAGATGTATCGAAAAAGAATTCATCACATCCACTTTGTCGGAATCGGCGGGATCGGTATGAGCGGTATCGCGGAAGTGTTATTGAATTTGGGATATCGGATTAGCGGTTCTGATATCAGAGAGTCTGATATCACCCGTCGTCTTGAAAATCTTGGGGCCACCCTCACCTATCGACACCACGCAAAAAACATCAAAGATGCGCATGTGGTGGTCATGTCGTCAGCAATTTCGGACGACAATCCCGAGGTGCAGGTCGCACGGGAGCGTTTAGTCCCTGTCATACCGAGAGCGGAAATGCTGGCCGAGTTGATGCGGATGAAGTACGGGATCGCTGTTGCCGGAACTCATGGGAAGACGACGACCACATCCTTGATTGCGACTATTCTTGGACACGGAAATCTCGATCCGACAGTGGTCATTGGTGGCAAGCTCAACAGTTTGGGAAGCAATGCCAAACTCGGCCAGGGCGATTTTCTCGTCGCCGAGGCAGATGAGAGTGATGGATCATTCCTTAAACTCTCCCCAACGATCGCAGTGATTACAACAATCGATTTTGAGCATGTTGACCACTACCACAGCCTGAGGGCGATCAAAGAGGCCTTTCTTCAGTTCGCAAGCAAGGTTCCCTTCTATGGTCTGGTTGTCCTTTGCCTTGATCAGAAGAACATACAGTCCATTCTTCCAAAGATAAGAAAGCGATTCGTCACCTATGGGATGACGCCCCATGCCGATCTTCGTGCCGATGGAATCGCATTTGATGCCCTATACACCGCTTTCGACGTCATACATCGAGGTCACCGCCTCGGGAGACTGCGGATACGTGTGCCGGGGATGCACAACGTTTACAATGCCATGGCAGCGACAGCGACCGCTTTTGAACTCGACATCGGATTCGATACTGTTCGGGAGGCGCTTGCTGAGTTTTCCGGAATACAAAGAAGATTTCAGGTAAAAGGGCAGATCGGCAGCATCCTCGTGATAGACGACTACGCTCACCATCCTGTAGAAATCAAGGCGACCTTAGAAACCGCTAAGAAGAGCTGGAAGCGGAGGGTCGTCGCCATTTTTCAACCCCACCGTTACACGAGGACGCAGGGGCTGTTCAACGACTTCCTAACGGCTTTTCATCAGGCCGATGTGCTCATCATTACGGACATTTATGGGGCAGGTGAAAAGAAGATCGAAGGCGTGGAGGCATCGAGTCTCTACCAGGGAATCCGGGACCATGGCCACCGGGATGTAACCTATATCGCCCACAAGGAGGAGATTCCTGATCATCTTCTGAGTGTTATCCAAGAAAAGGACCTCGTTATTACGCTGGGGGCGGGAAACATTTGGCAGGTAGCCGATGAGTTCGTGCTGAAACTGGAGGGGACAGCCAAAGAAGGGACAGGGTGACAGTCTAATCATGTGGGATGACTCTGTGAAAAGAGAGATACAAGAAACCATGGGGGACATTGTTCTTTTCGATGCACCGATGAGCCGATATACATCCCTTCAAATCGGCGGTCCAGCAGATGCGATCGTTTTTCCGCGACATGTGAGTGACCTCGAGAATCTAATGACAACCGTCCGAAAACGGGAAATCCCATACATGGTTATGGGAAAAGGAACGAACCTCCTGGTGAGAGACCGAGGAATTCGGAAGCTCGTCATCAACCTCTCAGCTGGGTTCAGAAAGATCTCTTTCGCAGGAGAGAGAATACACGTGGAAGCAGGATTCCTCCTGAATGACATGATCGGCGTCGCCACGAAAAGAGGACTGTGGGGTCTGTCCTCACTTTACGGTATCCCCGGAACGGTCGGGGGAGGACTCGCCATGAATGCCGGTGCCTGGGGTCTGGATGTGATGGAGAGAGTCGAAACGATCACCGTTATGAATTCGGACGGTAAAGTCTGGGAGACCGCGAAGGAAGATCTGGATTACGCCTATCGTAGGGTCAATCTGGAGGAGGGAACAATTGTTGTGTCGGGAACCTTTCTCATGGCACGAGGGAGCAAAAACAAGATAGAGGAAGAGATCGCCTTCTATCAAAAAAAACGGAGAGAGACCCAGCCTCTTCGGTTTCCAAGCGCTGGCTCCATATTCAAAAATCCTTCTGGTCATTCAGCGGGAAAGATTATTGATGAACTGGGACTCAAAGGGAAAAGAGTCGGCGGGGCCGAGGTCTCCACACTTCACGGTAATTTCATTATCAACGCCGGAGGCGCCACGGCCAGTCATGTGCTCCAGTTAATCGAACTGATCCAGGAGCACGTCTTCAAGGAGAGGGCGATCACCCTCGAGGCCGAGGTACGGATAGTCGGGGAGTGAGGTCGTTCAGATTGGTATCACAAAGAAACGACGACGGATATGGGGCAGAAAAAGATCATGGTTAAGAGACTCTTAATAAAGCATCCCATGGAGCGGTCACAGGACTACCGGACATTTCTGTTCAGAGTCTCAATCATCTCCTTGGTCCTTGTATCTCTCGCAGGGGCAACCTTCTTGTTTTTTTCGCTGTATTTTTTCCTCAGAGGAGCCTCATTCCTCCGTGTGAAGGAGGTTACGATTGAGGGTAACAATAGAATCTCCACGGAGGAAATTCTCGCGATTACCGACTTGGATGATGAAAATCTTTTATCACTCGATATCAAAGCCCTGAGCAGGAGTCTGTCACAACACCCCTGGATTGAAAAATCGATGATCAAGAGGATATTTCCCAAGGGCATTCAGATTATAATTCACGAAAGAAAACCGATGGCCGTCATCTACCTGGACAGCTTCTACTACGTCGATGCACAGGGGGCGATCTTCGATCGGGCTAAGGGGCGTGAGAAGGCCGCCTATCCGATTCTGACAGGCATTAGCCGAGAGGATCTGGAAAAGGGAGATAAGAAAGCACGAATTCTTCTCAGGAAGGCCCTCGATTTCATCGAGATCATCCAGGAGGACACGATTCTCCCCTATCGATCCATTTCTCAGATTCATCTCGACCGGGCCGTGGGACTCCTGGTCTACACCCTCAACCAGGGGATAGAGATCCGTATGGGATTTGATGGGTTTGACAAGAAACTTCGGCGCATTTCAAGAGTTTGGTCGATCATCCGGCCCATGGAAACGGATTACATCGACGCTATCATCCCAGGAAAAATAATTGTGAAACAAAAGAGGACAGAGAAATGAAGAGCCTCAGACAGAATGGAAGACCACCAAATACCCCATAGAAAGGAGGTGAACATTATGTCAAAGAAAGACAGGGAGATGGTCGTTGGGCTCGACATTGGGACAACAAAGATCTGCACTGTGGTGGGTGAAAGAGTCAATGGAGGCATCAATATAATCGGTCTCGGCTCCCATCCTTCCAAGGGATTGAGAAGAGGTGTTGTGGTCAATATTGAAACCACCGTCGAGTCTATTCGGAAAGCGGTGGAAGAGGCCTCCCTCATGGCGGGATCTGACATTCGGTCAGTCTTCACAGGAATTGCGGGGGCCCATGTCAAAGGCATCAATAGCCATGGGGTCATTGCTATCAAGAACCGTGAAATAACGGATAGCGATATCAAACGAGTGATCAATGCTGCCAGTGCTGTCGTAATTCCTGTGGACCGAAGAGTGATTCATGTCCTCCCCCAGGAGTTTATAGTCGATGATCAAGATGGGATAAGGAACCCTGTGGGAATGTTAGGGGTAAGGCTTGAAGGCAAGGTTCACATCGTTACGGGAGCAATCACGTCGGCTCAGAACATCATACGATGTGCTAACCGGGCTGGGCTCAACGTAAATGACATCGTCTTGGAACAATTGGGCTCGGGCGAGGCAGTGCTGGCACAAGAGGAAAGGGACATTGGCGTGGCTCTCATTGATATCGGGGGGGGAACGACGGACCTGGTGATTTTTTCCGAGGGAAGCATCAAATACACTTCCGTACTGTCCCTCGCGGGAAATCACATCACCAGTGATATCTCTATGGGACTGCGAACCCCCAACGAGGAAGCCGAGAGACTGAAAAAGAAGTATGGGTGCGCCATGGCATCAATGGTGAATAAGGACGAGACCATCGAAGTCCCTAGTGTGGGGGGGAGACAGAATCGAATCCTCTCTCGTCAAACCCTGGCAGAAATCATCGAAGCGAGGACGGAGGAGATCCTCTCGCTTGTCCATGGGGAGATTGTTCGATCAGGCTACCAAAACATGCTCGCCGGCGGGGTTGTCTTGACCGGTGGGACAGCACTGCTCGACGGAATAGCCGAGCTGAGTGAGCAGATTTTCAATCTTCCTTCACGGCGAGGGGCACCAGCCGGGGTTGGCGGGCTAACCGATTTAGTCAATAGCCCTATTTACTCCACTGGTGTAGGGCTGGTCCTCTATGGGGCCAAGAACAATCAGTCTGGGAAGTTCCCCGCTGACGATACAGGTCTCATCGACAAAGTGGCCCGTCGCATGAAACACTGGTTTGGGGAATTCTTCTAAGAAAAAACCTGAACGGCTCACGGAGTTCATCAGAATAGCCATGGAAACGGTAATGTTGAAGGCTGCTTCGAAGGAGAAGATGGTTTTCAGACTGTTTTCGTGGCCACGGAGGGGATAGATGATCGAGTTTGATGAAAACCAAAATCTTTCGGCCAAGGTAAAAATCATCGGGATCGGAGGTGGTGGCTGCAATGCCCTCAACACCATGATTGAGTATGGTCTCACCGGTGTTGACTTCATCGCAGCAAACACTGACGGTCAGGCCCTGGCTGCAAACAAGGCATCGATCCGGATCCAGCTGGGAGCTAGACTTACCAAGGGACTCGGCGCAGGAGCAAATCCACAAATTGGAAGGCAGGCAGCCGAGGAGAGTGCTGATCAGATCCGAGATGTGCTGGATGGCGCCGACATGGTTTTTATCACATCCGGTCTGGGTGGAGGAACCGGAACAGGAGGAGCACCTATTGTGGCAGAGGAAGCTAAAAAGCTGGGTGCTCTCGCCGTGGCAATCGTGACCAAGCCATTTCTCTTTGAGGGAAAGCAGAGAATGAAGCAGGCTGAGGAAGGGATCACTAATCTCAGGCGGGTGGCCGACACATTGATAACCATCCCAAACCAGAGACTTCTGGGTATTAGTGGCAAAAGCATGTCACTGTTGGAAACCTTTAAGAAGGCCGACGAAATACTCCTCCATGCTGCCAAGGGGATCTCTGACCTGATCACCGTTCCTGGTCTCATCAATCTCGATTTTGCAGATGTTCGGACGATCATGTCTGAAATGGGAATGGCCCTCATGGGCACGGGCGTTAACTCTGGGGAGAACAGGTCTCTGGAAGCAGCACAAGGAGCTATCTGCAGTCCCCTACTGGAAGATATCTCCATTAAAGGGGCCAAGGGGATTCTGGTCAATATATCAGGAAGCTCTGGTGTCACCCTCAATGAGGTCAATGAGGCCCTGACGCTAATCCAGAAGGAGGCCGACGAGGATGCGAACATCATCTTCGGCGTCGTTGTAGACGATTCCATGGGAGATGAGCTTCGTGTCACGGTCATCGCGACAGGTTTTGGGATGAGAGAGGAGAGTGTGGCCCACCATCTGGGACAAGTCCCCCCTGTTGCCCTTTCTCTCATTGATGAAAAGGATGTTCCGACCTTTGTTCGAAGGAAAAGAGAGGAAGAACTCAAGAAGGTGGCCACAGGCGGCAAAAAGGTCGAGAGTTTTTCGGATTTCGACGAGGATCGATTCGATCTGCCGACATTCATGAGAAAGCAGGCAGACTGAAGACTCCCAAGAGACGAAACAGCTGAAAAACAAACACCTCGGCCTTTCACCAGGTTTGGTTTCAACCGTGAAAAACGTGAAAGATGTCCGACCGTTCTGTTCAGAGAACCCGAGAAATCCTAGAATCAGAAAGGGGAGCCGTCAAGAAAGAATGGGGTGGCAAAATCCCCATCTGTTTGATCTACCCAAATCATTACTATGTGGGAATGTCCAATCTGGGTTTCCAGACTATCTATGGCCTTCTTAACAATCATCCAGGAATTGTCTGCGAAAGAGCGTTTCTTCCCACAAGGCAAGAGCTCGAGGTGCTCCAAAGACGAAAAAGACCGCTCCTATCCCTAGAATCTCGGAGACCTCTGAACGATTTTGAAATACTTGCCTTCTCTATCTCCTTTGAAAATGACTTTATCAATCTTCTGACAATCCTCGATCTCGCAAGGATTCGACCTGAATCATCCGAACGGAGGGACCGTGACCCCTTGATTGTCGCAGGTGGAGTGGCGACGTTTCTCAATCCAGAGCCGCTGGCTGATTTTATCGATGTGTTCCTTCTCGGTGAAGCCGAGGAGGTCCTCCAGGAGTTCATGGAGAGATACGACGAGGCTCGTCGGGCTCGAACCAATCGAGAGGAGTTTCTCCACGGATTGGTCAATTTAGAAGGCGTCTATGTGCCACGATTCTATGAGCCCCTCTACGACAGTGACGGCCTCATTCGTGAGGTCTCTGTGAGCTCCCCCGCCCCGAAACGTGTCAAGAGAAGATTTGTCAAGGACGTCAATTCATTTCTGACCTCCTCGGTTATTATCACGCCCAACACGGAATTTGCCGATATGACTCTTCTCGAGGTCAACCGGGGCTGCGCCCGGGGATGTCTCTTCTGTTCAGCCTGCTTTCTTTACAGGCCCTTTCGAAACCGCTCCCTTGAGGCCCTGACAGCCGCCGCCGAAGAGGGACTCAGTAAGGGAATTCGAATCGGCCTCACGGGAGCAGCTGTTTCCGATCATCCCGATCTTGAATCTCTCTGCGATTTCATCACGGCGGCGAGAGGGCAATTCTCTCTTTCGTCGGTCAGGCTCGACAGGGTCACCGAGAGACTGGGGCGATCGTTGAGAATGGCAGAATTGAAGACAGTGGCCCTAGCTCCGGAGGCTGGATCTGAACGATTGAGAACCCTGATGCACAAGGGCATTAAAGAGGAAGACATCTTCCGGGCTGTTGAAATTCTCCTGAAAAACGGTGTCCCTAATCTCCGGCTCTATTTCCTCATTGGTATTCCAACTGAGACCGAGGAGGATCTCGAGGCGATTGTTCAGCTGACTAGGAGAATCAAACGGCGAATGCTCCAATCGGTCAAGAACACCCGTCGGTTGGGCAAAATAACTCTCAGTATCAACGGCCTGGTGCCAAAACCCGGAACCCCCTTTCAGTGGATTCCTTTCGAGACCGTGGGTAGTCTCCAACGAAAACTCAAAGCCATAAAGAACGACCTTCGGAGAGAGCCCAATGTCGAGGTGACCCATGATGTTCCCAAGTGGGCCTACATTCAGAGCCTTCTTTCCAGGGGTGACCGAAGGGTGGGAAAGATTCTTCTGGCTGTTCACCACAATGGAGGAAACTGGAAACGGGCCTTCCGCGAGATCAACGTAAATCCGAATTTCTATGTCTATAGGGAAAGAACCCGGCAAGAACTCTTTCCCTGGGATTTTATCGATCACGGGGTCAGTAAGGATCGACTGTGGACGCAGTATGTGCGCGCAGTTAAGAGATAGATCTCCTGCGCCCCATCCGCCCCCAGTCATCGATATGTGAAACCGAACGGCAAATCATCCGTCGGTAACAGGATCGAGTCGAGATGACCCCGGCATTTTCTTCCCGTCAAAGGATCGAAATTCCCTCTCACCCCCGGTTCTCTCTACCTTAACGACATCATTCACGCCCAATTTTTCATTATATCTTAAGCACTTACAGAACAAGAAGACCCCGCGTGCCCTCTTGGCATGAAAGCCGCAAAGCCGGAGTTCTGGCCGCCCATATTGGGGAACGATCGAACTTCCCAGGCGTCGACCAGAAAGAATCCTGATCTCTGAATCTGCCAGGACAGGCACAATGTGGATAGAAAAGAGGAATGGGGTCGTCTTTTTCTTGATCTTCTGTCTGTTTGTCTTTTCTGTTCCGCCCCTATATAGCCTGGACCCCACGCCCCCTTCTACTGCAATGGATCTCGCGACCTATGAGGCCAAAAGAAGATTCGGAAATCAATCGGCGTCACATTTCCTAAAAACCTTCACCGATCTCCAGGGGGCTCCAGCGGTTCATCTCTTTCTTGTCACAAAGGATCAAGAATCAATTCTCAAGAGCACCGGAGAATCCATCGACAAGGGCCTGGCGATCCGTGACGAGGGTCAATCTTTGATCCTGAATGGCCACATTGAGGAAGGTCAAAGGCTCCTCGCCAGAAGCAAGGTGCTCGTCCTCCAAGAAAACGATTACGGCACCCTCATCATATCGGCGAAACAGGATGGGCCGGCCCTGATGGCCTTTCATCAAGGCCTTCCGACTTACCTCATCGCAAGAACCGATGCAAAGGAAAGGGCAGAGATCTTCTCCAAAGGAGAGGAGGCCATACTGGTCGGCGTTCTCTATCTCTCTCCCCTTGATTACTATTTTGAGTTCGAGGTGGGGGGTCAAAAGATCCTGGTGAGCCCTTTCGATTTGGAGGTTGTTCCGAGAGCCGACCTAGAAGGAAGGTTGAAACTCCGTCGGTCCCCGCTCGTCGAAGATCAGTTGGAATCCTCTTCCGAACCAACAGCCGCTGATCCGTATGAGCTTCAGGTTGACGACCTCGATGCGTCACGGCCTCTTGACCAATTTCCCAACTCCTCGATCGTCTCTGATGTTCCCGATTACAATCAACGGCCGTGGTTGACGAACAGCTGTGGACCGACGGCTGGAGCGACTCTGCTCGGTTACTGGGACGGGCACGGGTATGGTGATTTATTGGGAGGTCGAGGGACTTACGACGATGTCACCGATCTGATCGACGAGTTGTGCCAGACCATGAGCTGGGATCCCTCGATCGGTGTCTATTATTCTCAGATCCCCACCGGATTCAATGACGTCATCAATGACCGGGGATATGATATGGACATCAACACCCTCTTTGGAATCGACTCCCTCGGAACTGTCAAGCAAGAAATCGTCCAGGGACGACCCTTTATCTATGGAAGCCAGCAAAACCCATGGGGACAGGCCCATTACGTGGTCGTGGTCGGTTACCAGGGTAACTTTATTATCGTTCACGACAACTGGTGGTCCACCCCGCTTGACTATTTCGTGAATTGGGACGCTCTTGGCCATTACGACGATATGATAACGGTTCTTGCACCCGAGGGGCAATTACTTCTCACCAGCGAGCCGCTCCCCTCTGGACTCGGAGGCGGAGGCGGAGGGTGCTTTATCTCTGCTGCCATCCAGAAGTAAAGGTCCAAGATTCCTTCCTCTTGATACCCCAGGACTTTTCCCCACTTCTCCTCCTTGTGTCAACCTGGAAACCAGATAATCAGCTCGGACAATGTGAAAGCAGAAATGCTAAACGCCATGACATTCCCATAGGATTTGTACGACGACTTGATCGACTTCAGCCAATCACTTTGACTTAGCCGTCGCAGTGTGGTTATTATCTTGATCGGGAAGAATTTACATCTCCATCATGTTGGTGAGGGATTGCGGTTTTCCTCACACGTGACCGCTGCCATTGAGCTGAGAACGTCCCCAAAAAGGCTCGCCATAGGGAGGGCTCATCAAGCGTAAGAGGAGGGTTGGTTCGAACCCGATGCCTGTTGACGATTCCTGGATGGGTGAGACTTCTCGGCCGAGCCTGACAACGGGGTAATCTCCTGTAAAGTGCGTTAATATCAGGGGTCGCTATCCAGGAAGAACTAAAAAAAATGCATGACAGCGGCCAGGTAGAGACGTCGCCCAACGAAGCGGTGGCCTCCGGTCCTGCCCCTAAAAACGAAGAATCGCGTTGAAAAGGGGACACCCATTGGGGTGAGAAAATCACGTTGGATAAAGGAATCTAACAAAAGGGAGAGAGAAAGATAAAAAGAATCTTATTCTTGTTGATTATTGTCCTCGGTGGCTCTTTGTCGCTTTTGCTACGGCCTGACTCACATGGGGCCGCTCTCAAGAAGACCATCGCTGTTTCCCGCTTTGAAAACAAGAGCAGCTGGAGAGGCCAGTGGGCCCTCGATGACGGAATGGCCGATCAGCTGACCGAGCCACTCGTCCATAGTGGGAATTTTGTTGTTTTGGAAAGACAAACCTTGGGTGACGTACTTGCTGAACAAAACCTCGCTGCCAGTGACAGAGCAGCAAAATCAAAAACCGCGCAAACGGGAAAGATCATACCCGCACAAATCCTCGTGACCGGCGCCATCACAGAATTTGAAGAATCAAGCGCCGGGGGCGCTGGCGGACTGCAAGTTGGGAAGCTAAAATTGGGAGGGAAAGGAAAGACGGCCCATGCGGGCCTGATCATTCGTCTCATCGATACAACCACAGGCGAAATCCTCGATTCTCAGAGAGTCGAGGGCAAAGCAAAATCGGGTCCCCTCGACTTTGCTACGAGAATCAAGAATGTCTCCTTCGGTTCAGCAGCGTTCAAGAAGACGCCTCGGGCAAAGCGACACAGCAGGCCATCGATAATGCGGTAGCTTATGTTATATCCAAATCGGAGGGCCTTCCCTTTGAGGGGAAGATCGTTATGGTAAAGGGGAAGAAGGTCTATCTCAAAGTGGGCGAAAGAAATGGCGTCCGGGGAGGGGATAGTTTTCTTGTCTATCGGTAGGGAGAGAGAATCGTCGATCAGGATACCGGTGAAGTCCTAGGATCTGAGGAGGAGCAGATAGGCGCTGTGCGGGTGAGCCAAGCAAAGGAAAAGTTCTCGACGGCCACTCAGGTTCAGGGGCGAGAAATTCTAAAAGGGGATATCATAAGGTCAAAATAGGCGTCCCGGTGGCATCCAAGACATCGGTGATGGGTATCGGATTCTGGTAATGCAATCCACAGTTCTACCGTAATCACGTGGGGTTGAAACTCCCAGCAAAATCGTGTGAAAGGAGACAAGGAATGAAGTTGATAGGCGGCATTGTCGTGATAACCATGTGTCTAATAGCGGTTTCTGTGATGGCGGGAGCGACGGATTACAAAACCTGGATGCCGCTGCTTCCAGAAACCATCGGAGGAATGGGACGGTCCGGAAAACCCGATGGGGTCAACATGGAATCGAGTGGCCAGGCTTGGTCAGCCCTCCACCAGAGATACGAAAGCGATGGCTCAGAAAGATATGTCGAGTTTAATCTTTTCGGCGGTGACGCGCCGCAAATGGCGGGCTTCCAAACGATCACCACCATGAAGATTGAAACGGAAGATCAAATCATAAAGCCCGTTCAGGTCAAGAAATACAAGGCGTCCCTCAATTTCGAAAAAAACGAAAAACGGGGGACATTGATAATTTCATTGGGTGAGAAGATGATGGCCGTCCTTGAGGCCGGACCCATTACCCAAGAATCGCAACTAATGAAACTGGCAGAGGAACTCCCACTCGACAAGTTCGCTGCACTGGCAAAATAAGTCCCTATTGGGCTATCGGGCGTTAAGGGGACAGCAACACAGGGAGAACGAGTAAACTCATCGATTCAAATCCAGGATGTTTCCCGGTCCGGGGTGGCCTGCTCGGAATTGATTCGATTGCAGTCACGGAGGATTTCGTCGAAAAGAGGCGACTGGCACGACCCCTTCCCACTGAGATGCGAGCGAAGAGAACCCCCCTTGGCTAAATCTTCGATCCGTGATTCCGCACCCCCCTGTGTCGATGCTCCCAGCCCGTTGGTTCCGGCTACTGGCCTCTGTCAATCCACCCGCCCCCGAGGACCCTATCGCCTTCATAGAAAACAACGGCCTGTCCAGGAGTGATCGCCTTCTGGGGGACCTCGAATCGGACCGTCACGCGATTCTTTCCTGCCGAATTAACAACAGCGTCAGCCCCCGGGTGGTTGTACCGGATTTTTGCCTTCACACGCCGGGGTTCTGATAGGGATTCTAACCCGATCCAGTTGACCCCAGATGCGAGGCATCGGTCCTTGAGGGTCTCCTCCTCCGATCCCACGGTTACCTGATTGGTGGTTCGATCAATATCTACAACATAGAGAGGATAACCGAGAGCAAGGCCCAATCCCTTTCTCTGCCCGATAGTAAAAGACGATACCCCATTGTGTGTTCCGAGTTTTCTGCCTCGTGTATCAACAATCGAGCCCGAATCTCGTCTCTTTCCGAGTCGCCTCTCAATGAAGCGCCGATAATCTCGCCCAGGAACAAAACAGATTTCCTGGCTGTCCGGCTTATCGGAAACCCGCAGGCCCATTTCCCGAGCGGTCCTTCTCACTCGATCCTTCTTAAGTCTTCCCAGGGGAAACCGGACGCGGGACAGCTGTTCCTGAGACAAAGAAAAGAGGACATAAGATTGGTCCTTGTTTGCGTCTACCCCCCTTCTCAGGTGATAACGGTGGTTCTTGTCATCGTATTCAACACGAGCGTAGTGGCCGGTGGCGACGTAGTCAGCCTCTAAAGTCCGGGCCTTCTCCCACAGTCGTCCGAATTTCAACTTATCATTGCAAACGATACAAGGATTTGGGGTTCTCCCCTGAAGATACTCGTTACAGAAATAATCGATCACATCCTCATCGAATTCTTTCTCCAGGTTGACGACGTAGAAAGGAATACCCAGTTTCTGGGCGACTCTTCTTGCATCCTCCACCTCTGCGACCCCACAACAGCCGTGAGCGTAACTATTTGCATCTTCGAGTGAGTCCTGGGCCGCCCAGATACGCATTGTTACCCCGATGACGTCATGCCCCTCCTCGCGCAGAAGATGAGCAGCAACGCTGCTGTCAACACCTCCACTCATAGCAATGACAATCCTTTTTCGATTCTTCATAACGGGGTTGGGGCAGCCCTCGGAGCCGCCCCTGGACCGTCGCAACCGCTCAGGTCTCTCTTCTTCTCTGAGTCCGGTAGGCCGGCGACATGGATCGGAGACGATGGATCGTTTCCACAAGGACAGCGGCCGTGACGTTTAGTTCGTCCTCAGTCGTCTCTCTACCAAGAGAGAACCGGATGGCCCCCTGAGCACGCCTGGGTTGAAATCCCATGGCTAAAAGGACATGGGATTCTTCCAGAGACCCAGAGGCACATGCAGATCCCGTGGAGACCGCAATGCCTTTCAGGTCCAGGTTCAGGATTACCGCCTCACCGTCGACATGATCGAAAGACAAGTTAAGGATATGGGGAACCCGATCTGACGGATGACCATTCAAGCGGACTCCCTCGATCTGGGACTGGATAGTTTCCCAAAACCCATCCCGCAAATCCTTCTCTCTCGAAGAAACCTGGTCAATCTCCTCCGCCGCCAGCTCCATGGCCCTCGCCAGGCCTACAATGGCAGGGATGTTCTGGGTACCTGGACGGCGGTTCCACTCCTGATGCCCCCCCTGAAACAGCGGCTCAAAAGGTGTTCCTTTCCTCACATAGAGGACGCCGATTCCTTTTGGCCCATAAATCTTGTGTCCAGAGAGGGAGAGGAAATCCACCTTCAGATCGTTGACATTCACCGGGATTTTCCCGAGAGATTGAACGGCATCGGTGTGAAAGGGAATGTCTCTCTCACGGGCGATTGCACCGATCTCAGCGATGGGTTCAATCGTTCCGACTTCATTGTTGGCGTGGATAACCGAAATGAGAGCCGTTTGATCCGTGATCGCCTTTTTGAGATCTTCAGGATCAATCTTTCCATTGCGGTCAACAGGGAAGTATGTGACGTGAAAACCCTCCCGTTCCAGGTGTCGGCAGGTGCCCAGGGTTGCTAAGTGCTCAACTGAAGAGGTAATCACATGATTCCCTCGCCGACGGTTGCCCCAAAGTCCCCCTTTGATAGCCAGATTGTTCGCTTCCGTGCCACCGCTGGTAAAAACAATCTCCTCACCCATGGCACCCAGGATCCCTGCCACCTGTTCTCGTGAGTCCTCCAGAGCTTTTTTCGCGCGCTGCCCGAATGTGTGGAAACTCGAGGGATTCCCGAATACCTCCATGAAATAGGGCTGCATCGCTTGGAGCACCTCGGACCGCATAGGCGTTGTGGCGCTGTAATCGAGATAAATAGCTTTCATCGTCATATTTCCCGGAATTTCTACAACCTATTGAAGTCATGGGTATTTTATCATAATCGATTCATCCTATCCACAGGGAGGTAACGTGGTGAAGTGAAGAAAGGGGAAGGATCAGGTCTCTCTGAGGAGGGGGTTTCTTGAGCCCTCGTGTAAGACTACTCTAAAGGCACGGTGAGATTTTTTGACGGTCATCTTCAGGCCCGAAGACCGCAGAAGGTTAGATCGAGAATCGTGGCCCCTAGCACGGTGTCGGGCATTCGCAGATATTCCTCCTCCATCTTTTGACCATGCCCGTTACCAGGTTTTGTCCTGGAGAGAAACCTAGAAACTTACCTCCATGGCGTTGTACGGGCAGACGGTGACACACATCTCGCAGGCGATGCATTTTGACCTTTCAAAGCTCATGATCATCGTATCTCTATCCACCGACAGGGCCTCGCTCGGGCAGAGGGACGTGCATGCCGTACAATGCGTACAGCGGTCCTTTAGCCACCTTATGTCTTTTGAGAGTTTCTCGGTCTCGACCCCTAATTGGGTCAGGTATTCCATTCCTCTATCGAGCTGGGTTTTCTTGCCCGTCAACTCGAGTACCAACATGCCCTCTTCTTTGGGTGTGATGTGACCTCGAAGTATGTTGACCATGAGATCGTACTCTTTTATCAAATTATAGGTCACAGGTTGATCGCTGAGTTCAGGGGGGAATCTGAGGACCACTTTTTTCGTCGTCATGAAAGACCCTTTTTTTCTATGAGGTTCGGGTGGTCCAGGGCCAGACACCCAACTTTCTGTGGCCCAGGACCCCGAACTTCACCGTTCCTTTATACCGCTTTTTTCAATCTGATAGGCTTCTCTTGAAGCCCCTTGAACACAATCCCAGAATCGGCCGACGGAATCGGTTCGACACAATCCGTAAGAAGGAACTCGCCCTTCTCGATCCACTCTTTCAAAATGGTGGCAATCTCCTTTGCCCTGGTGTAACTTGAAAGGCCAGCTGTGGGGATCTTCTTTCCATCGAGCACGATCGCTCCCGTTCTCAGTTGGGCGTAGGTCACCTCAGCCAGACTTCCTGACTCACGTTGAGGATAAGTTTCGCTGTAGTCTACCACCTGGGCTATCAAATCTTCATCCCGGACCGCCGCATGAATAATGGCCTCTTCATCCAGGATAGGTATGGGGAGACCAATGCCGACCGTGAGGGTGACCCCATACCCTTTATAAGTCGTTCCCCGAAGCCACTTCGGGACCATCTGTTTCAGATCTCCGATGACGGCGACGGTTCCGGCAGGCATCTTGGGAACACCGAGATCTGTTCTCGGTGCACAAGGGTTGTGTTGCGTCCCCTGCCAGACCACATATCCCACGCCACCGCCGAGGAATATCCGTGTTCCAATCCCGATTGTCCGGTAATAGGGGTCACAGAGTAGGGGGCTCAGCTGGCCGGCGCTGCAGTAGTTTGCATTACCCAATCGGGGCTGTAGAACGCCCATATAAGTATAGATGGGACGTTCTGATAAGTTAACCGCCACATTGTAATTCTGATAGGCGTTTCTCGGGTTAAACAGAACCGCCTCGTTCATATCCTCCAGACTGATGCGCGTCTCGATCTTTTTTCTCGGATAGCAGTCGGTGCCGTAAGCCGTTGCGGTGAGACGTATCTCCTTGCCAGCCACCAGTTCTTCAATGACGTGCCCCCCACCGTAAGCAAAATCTCCGGGATAAACCGCATTTCTCGGGTCTTCGTCAGGAACGGCTGTTGCTCCCAGGAGTATGTCCACTGCCGCGAAACCCGTGTAAACGGGCACGTCGTTCAAGTAAGCCTTGCCGCCCCCAAGTTTGATCCTGGGCTTTGTATGACCAACGTTGAAATACGCACCAGACGAGCACATCGGGCCAAAAGTCCCTGTTGTCACCACATCGACCTCTTCGGCAGCCTTCTTTGGGCCTTTTTCTTTTACAAAATCAATAACCTCTTCTCCGGTGAGCACCACAGCTTTGCCCTTTTTTATTTTCTCGTTGATCTCCTGTATCGTTTTCATTTGTCTTCTCCTAGCAGGCGAGGCACCGAATCGAGAAGGCACCTCGGTTATGGAACCGTTCATAAAGGTATATGTCAGAAGTTTCGCCGAATGTCCCCCCCGAGGGGGCCCCCATGATCCATACCACAACCATCACCTGCCTTTCATGGAGCCAGTCTTTCCAAACTTCTCGACAGAACCTCTTGGATCCTTTCGTCCCTGTCCGTTCCTTAAGGGATGTCTTCCGGATGGAACGAATGGACGCCGAATATGGATTTCCCTTTCCGGGAATTCAAGACGCTTCTTCTGAAGGGTATCGGAATCGAGGAGGGGTCGATCGGTAATTCAGGAAGTTACGGGCGGGCGACATGACAACTGGTCACCCGAAATCTGTCTTACCCCCCCGGCCCCGACCATCCACCAGGAAAAGCTGCATGTGTGGGTCGCCCGACATGTCGTCTGGGCACTGCATGTCCATTTCCATGTGCCTATCTCCCATTAGGCAAGGGAAAGTTAGCTTATACACCATGGTGGTGTGGGTTGTCAAGGTATTTTCTTGGGGAGTTTTGAAAGGACCTGGCTCAACGGTTTTAGGGGAGGTCCAGATTTTTCAAAAAACTCCAGGAAAAAGGAGGATGATTCTGGCGACAATAGTCTTGAGACAAAACTAAAACGAGATTTTCCTCGGTGACGAATGCTCCGGATCCCCATTAGCTCTGAATCGGTACGTGTTTAGTTGTCCGCCCCTTATTCCATCCTTTTCACCGTTCCGTCAGCACCCATACCCACGATAACCAAATCGGTGAGTTCGACAAAGAGGCCATTCTCAACGACACCGGGGATATTATTCAGTGTTGATTCCAAGCCTTTTGGATCGTCAATAGATGGAAATCGGACATCGATCACAACATTCCCTTGATCGGTGATTACCAGACCGTCTTTGTTAGGGGAAACCCTCAAGGTGGGTGTGCCACCCATGGCCTCCAGGCGTCGCCTGACCGGCGTCAGCGCCATGGGAATCACCTCAATCGGGATCGGGCATTTTTCCCCTAAACGATTCACAAGCTTCGAGTCGTCAACCACAGCAACGAAGTAATCTGCCAGGGCATCGATAACTTTCTCTCTCGTATGGGCGGCCCCTCCCCCTTTTATAAGGTTCTTTTCGGGATCCACCTCATCTGCTCCATCGAGGGCGATGTCCACTCTGTCCACATCGTCAAGAGTTCTGACAGGAATTTCGTTCTCACGGGCGAGAGTTGCTGCCTGATAAGAGGTCGGAATCCCTGAGATCCTCAGGCCCTCCTCCCGAACCCGCCGACCCAGCTCTTCTATCGCATGGGCAGCCGTCGAGCCCGTACCGAGGCCTACGACGGCGCCATCTCTGACAAGCTTCGCGGCCTCTATACCCGCACGTCGTTTCGCCGATGCCGTTGGATCGGTCATCAGAATCTCCGCCCTTTCGGTCACAAGCGTTCTTTAAGCTACTGAGAAATCAATATCTTGTCAATTTTTTTCTCGTAGTGAGACCTAGCGATCGGTTGCTCGCTCAACGATTGGAGCCTAATTAGACTCGGTTTATCCCCTCTGTCGGAAATAGATTCGAATCGGAGTCCCCCCAAAACCAAATCTTTCACGAATCTGGTTGATCAGATACCGTTCATAGGAAAAGTGAATTGCCTCAGGCCTGCTAACAAAGGCCGCAAAGGTGGGCGGTTTTGTCGCAGGCTGAGTCATATAATAGATCCTCGGCCTTCTTCGCCTATAGACAGGGGGCGGGACCTTCTTGACTGCCTGGCCAAGAAAGGCATTCAATTGACCGGTGGGAACCCGTTTGCGATGCTCTATGGCCACCGCGTCAATCACATCGAGGATTTTTCTGATCCGCTGACCCGTTAGGGCCGAAATAAAGACTACGGGAGCATAGTTCACGTGTTTGAGGCCCTCTCGAATCTGTCTCGTGTAGGCGTTGACCGTGGTGTTGTCTTTCTTCACGAGGTCCCATTTGTTGACACCAATGACGCAGGCCTTTCCCTTCTCATGGATAAAGCCGGCAATCCTCGCGTCCTGTTCTGTTACCTTTTCTAGTGGGTCGAGGAGCAGGACAGCAACATCGCATCGATCGATGCTCTTCAAGGCGTGAGTCACCGTGTACTTCTCAAGGCGTGCACGAATCTTCTTCTTCCGTCGAATTCCAGCAGTGTCAACGAGAAGGTATCTTCTGGAACCAATCTCAAAGGGCGTGTCGATGGCATCCCGGGTTGTACCGGGTTCGGCATCAACCAGGAGGCGTGGTTCTCCGAGAATTCGGTTAATCCAGGATGACTTTCCCACATTGGGCCTCCCTACAACGGCAACCCGTGTGCGTTCCTCGTCACTTTTGAAACCCCTTTCAGGCAGTTTCTGGGAGATCTCGGCAAAGATGTCTTCCATCCCATACCCATGTGCCGCCGAGACAGAAAAGAGCTGTTCACTCCCCAGCGCGTAGAAGTCAAACACCTTGTCTTCATGATTCGGGCCATCGATCTTGTTAACGCAATAGATAACCGGCTTCTGCTGGACCCGCAAGAGGCGGTCCACCTCCCGGTCAGTCGGGGTCAGCCCGTCTTTCCCATCCATAAGAAAAAGAATCAGATCGGCTTCGTTCATGGCGATTTCAATCTGCCTGTGAATATCACCCAAAAGTCCCTCCGTGGAGACCGACTCGAACCCGCCGGTGTCAATTATCGTGAATACATGGCCCTCCCATCGCACGACGCCATAGTTTCGATCTCGGGTAACACCCGGCTCATCCTCCACGATGGCCTTCCTCTTCCCAATCATCCGGTTGAACAGGGTTGACTTGCCCACATTTGGACGTCCCACGATTGCTACAATTGATTCTTTTCTTTGCGCCATGGCAGCAGCACGGACTCCTCTTATCCCATATTGCGGCATGGGCGGTTTGTATATCTTCACCACAGGAAGGACAAAAATTCAAGGAACTCTCGGCCAGGAGTTTCTTGAACTCCTGAGAGACGCTGATCCTTGGAGGACATTCTTGGGAACATTCGTTTATTGGGTAGCGGAGAAACAGGAAAAATCTCAATCGGAGACAAAACGTGAGTGACGACGGAATCCCCGAGACTTTTCGACACGGGGTCACGATGTGAGCTTCTAACCTGACTATCCAGAAGCACGAGCTTTTCGGGAAGGATCGCTTCGTCCAAGATATTTTTCCATCACGGTGAGGGTGTTCTCGATGGCCCCCTGGTTGTTCTGGATGGCCCGGAGGGCCCCTTGACTCGCATTGGCGTAATAGGATCGATCCATAATCAGCCTCGTGGCATGCTCGATAAGATCCGTCTGGCTTCGGACCTCAATCCCGCCGCCCTCGGCCTTCATGATCTCGGCAATTTCTCGAAAATTCTCCATATGGGGTCCAAACATGACGGGTTTCCCAAAGGCCGCAGGCTCGAGGATGTTATGGCCTCCCCCAGGAACGAGGCTTCTTCCCACAAAGACTATGGTGCCGACGCTGTAGACCTTCTCCAGCTCTCCCATAGTGTCCAGTACGACGACATCTCGTGAAAATACCTCTCCAGACATCTGACTTTTACGAATCCAGGAGAACCGGCCCGAATTGAGAATCGACCTGATCTCCTCGAGTCTCTCCAAATGCCTCGGTGCGAGAATCAGGACAAGAGAGGGTTCAATGCGTTTCAACTGCCTGAAAGCCTCCAGTATGATTTCTTCTTCCCCCGGATGGGTGGAGCCTGCCACAAAGAGGGTTCTTCCCTCCTCTAGTCCGAGAGATCGCCCTATCCTTTTCTTTTCCTCGTCGGATATGTTTGGGACGGGTCTGTCAAACTTAAGGTTCCCGGTCACCACCACCCGATCAGGAGGGGCCCCGATTTCGACGATGCGCTCGGCATCCCTCACTGACTGCATGCCAAAAGCCGCAACTCCTCGGAGAACCTCTTTGAAAAAAAAGCGAAAGCTCTTATACCTGTGAAAGGACCGATTCGAAATCCGCCCGTTGAAGAGCACGACCGGTATATCCTTCCTCCGGCAATGAACCAAAAGGTTGGGCCATATTTCAGTCTCGGCAATAAACAGGGCTTGAGGACGCAATGTGTCCAGAACATGACGAACAGTCCATGGAAAATCCAGAGGGGAAAAAAACGTTGTCCCCTGGCTGCCCAGCAACCTCCTGGCCGCCTCCTGGCCTGTTTCTGTCATCGTAGAGAGGAACGGATGATATTCCGGGAATCTTTCGCAGAATGCGCGAATCAGGGGAAAGGCCATGGCCACTTCGCCCACCGAGGACGCATGAAACCAGATGAGACGATCATTTTTGGCCGGCCGTTTCGTCTCAAGGAAGCCAAGCCGCTCACGGAGTCCCCTCCCTAGCCTCGATCCTTTTCGTACTCTCAAAAGAAGGTAAGGCACGAGGATGGGAATTGTCAGCGTGAGAAGGACGTTATAAGTCCAGTAGATCATCGGTTGAAATAGCGGTCGGCTTGGGCAGTAATTCGATTTAGCGTGGTCTCAAGGTTCTTTCTATTCTTCTCAATATCGATCTCGCCTTCTTGAGGTCTCACCCAAATCGGATCTCCCCAGATAAAAACACCTCGAGAAAAGGGATAAGGAAAAAGGAAACGGTCCCAACTATTGAAAACTTTCTTTCTTGATGCACTGAACGTCACCGGAAAGATCGGTCGTCCCGTCTGTGAGGCGATCATGATCACTCCCGGCTGAACCACATTTCTTGGCCCCCTGGGCCCATCGGGTGTAATGGCAACATGGGAGCCCCTCTTGATCGCCCGAACCAGACCCCGAAGTGCCAGGCTTCCCCCACGGGTTGTGGACCCTCTAACGGAGTCAACGGGAAACAGCCTTACCGCGCGGCTGATGAGCTCACCATCCCTATGACGGCTGATCAACATGGCGATACGCCTCTTCTTGACCAGGAGCGGCATCATAAGTAGCCGGCTATGCCAGAAAACAATTATCACGGGATCTTCTAGGCCGTTCCTTATGACAGGCTCTGTGACCTCCTCATTCACAATCTCGATCCGCATCGTGAGCCGAAGGAACCGGATCAGTCCATAGGCGATGACAGGAACCAGAAAGAGGAGAATACGCTCGCCCGATCTCTGTAAAAGGGATTTTTGTCTTTTACGGTCTTTTCTCTTTTTCAAATCCGGTCTGCACTGTTTGTCTAGAATCCTTCGATACCAGAACACCGGCGATATCAGTCTGACGCGGTTACCGTTAAGCCTCTTCGTGGATCCCCAGAATAGGCCCTAAACCATGCTACGCAGTGTCCCCAGTCGATGGGCCAGCGCTTGTTCAACCTATCGAGTCAAGACCAAATCAGTTCCTCCCTGAGGGGCACAAACTTAACCACAATTAGGCAACCCCTTCAGCCGAAGGACCTGCAACGATCGTATCGACGTCCCGGAACTGCATTCGATAGAGTCGGCGGTACTCTCCTCCCAACGACATTAACCGCTTGTGGTCGCCTTCTTCCACTATCCTACCATCTTGAACGACCAGGATTCTGCCGGCCTTGCGGATAGTTGACAGACGATGAGCAATGACGAAAACCGTTCGGTGGGCCATCAGTTTCTCAAGAGCTTTCTGAACCTCTAGCTCCGATTCCGAATCCAAGGACGAGGTGGCTTCATCAAGGATGAGTATTGGCGCGTTCTTCAGCAGAGCCCGAGCAATGGCAATTCGCTGTCGCTCACCTCCTGAGAGCTTGACCCCCTGTTCGCCTATGATGGTTTCATAACCACCAGAAAGGCTCTGGACAAAATCATGAGCCTTTGCCGCCTTCGCGGCCTTGATGATCTCCTCTTCTGTTTTGTCAAAACTCCCATAGGCGATATTGTTCTGTACCGTGTCATTGAAAAGTATGGTCTGTTGGGTCACAATCCCAATCTGCTCTCTCAGAGATTTTAGTGTGAATTCTCGGATATCTGTGTCGTCGATAAGGATTTGGCCCTCGGACACATCGTAAAACCGTGGCACGAGATTAACCAGAGTCGTTTTTCCACCTCCACTACTTCCCACGAGAGCCACAACCTCCCCAGCGTGGACTTTCAGATTGATGTCGCTGAGAACTCGATCCTCCTCGTAAGTGAAAGAGACGTTCTTGAATTCAATAGACTGCTCGACCCCGGAAAGGGGTTTCGCCCCATTCCGTTCTGTCACCTGAGGCTTTTCATCGAGTATCTCAAAAACCCGAGTGCCTGCGGCCAGGCCCTCCTGCAATACATTATTCGTTTCCACCAGACTTCTCATAGGTCTGTAGATCAGTAGGAGGGCGCCCAAAAAAGAGGCGAGTTGGCCCAAAGGATATCCTCTCGTTACGTAGTAACTCCCAAGAAAGACGATGACACAGATCACAACCCCCCCGATCACTTCCATAACAGGGGAGGACAGGGCTCTGACCCTGACCCGTTTCATGATTTGCCTGACATACCGGGCATTCTCTGCCCTAAAACGTTCCTTTTCGTAGGACTCCATATTGAATGCTTTGACGATTCGAACGCCCGTAGTCGTTTCGTGGATGAGGTTTGTGAGTTTTGCCATCATCTGCTGGCCTTTGATCGTTACCCTCCGAATCTTCCGACTGAATTTATAGATAGGAATGATGGCCAGGGGGAGGATAAAGAATGCAACGATTGCCAACCTCCAATCCCGGTAAAAAGCCACCCCACCCAAACCTATTATGGTGAGGGGATGCTTCAACATACCCGTAATAGCCGTAGACACAGTCCCCTGAACGAGATTCACATCATTTGTGATTCTCGATATCAGGACACCGGTGGGAGTTGTTGTGAAAAAGGAAAGGGACAAGGTCTGGAGGTGTTCGTAGAGGGACTGCCTGACATCTGCAACTGCCTGCTGGCCGGCGTACCGGATCAAATAGGTCTGCCAATAGTCAAAAAAACCACGAGCCGAGAAAACACCAAGAAGCTGGAAAGGGAGGATCTTCAACTGGTCGATATCTTTGCCAACCAGGCCCTCAACAATAGGTTGAACAAGAAAAGCGAGAAGAGACGTCGCTGCGGCGAACCCTGCCATTGAAATCATCGCAAGGACGATTTTCATCCAATAGGGCTTAACGTATCTGAGAAGTCTTCGGTAAAGGCTTAGGGACCTCATGTCTATGCCGACCCCAACATTTCCAGCACCACGTGAGCAGCTCGATCCGAAGCGCCGGGAGTCCCGAGTTTTTCTTTGACATCTGCCAGGGCTGAGATCATTGCCGAATGGCGCTCCCGGTCTGTCAGAATCGAAAGGGCCTCATTAACAATCCGCTCCGACGACGCGTCACCCTGGATCAGCTCGGTGGCTACTGTCCTGCCCGCCACCAAGTTCACCAGACCAATATGTTTCACCGTCGCCATCATTCGACCTATCCAGTAAGTCACCGGTGAAACTCTATAGAGAATCACCATCGGTTTAGTGAGAATAGCTGCCTCTAGGGTCACCGTGCCGGAGGCAACAATCAGAAGATCCGATGCCGCCATGGTGTCGTACGGGTTGTTTTCTACAATCTTTGCCGACACGTCATGGCTTCTCAGCAGGCGGTGGACTTCCTGTCGATCTATGTCCGGTGCCAGGGAGACGAGAAAACAGAGGCCGGGAAACTGGCGACCCATATCATCGGCAGCCCGAAGCATAATGGGGAGCAATTGGCGAACCTCATGGTCCCGACTCCCGGGGAAAAGACCAACGATTCGAGTCCCTGGAACGACGCCGAGGTGGCTTCGGAATTCTCCAGGTTTCGACCGGGGCTTTACGATATCGAGCAGGGGGTGGCCCACGAACGCCACATCAACGCCGTGATCACGGTAAAGTGGCGCTTCAAAAGGAAGAATTACGACCATCTTGTCCACCAACCTCTTGATTCTTCTAATCCGCCACGGTCGCCACGCCCAGATCTGGGGGCTGACGTAGTAGAGAATTGGGACCCCTCTTCTCTTAAGGTGGGTAGCGACGTGGAGGTTGAAGTCGGGAAAATCAATCAGAATGGCAAGGTCAAGATTCTCCTCAGCGAGGGATTTCTTGATTCGGTTGAGAGCCCTTTGGATTGACCGAAGCTTGGTCAGCACTTCGACGATGCCAACAACGGCTATCTGGGAGTTGTGAAACAAAAGTTCTGCGCCTGCGTTCCTGAGCTCTCCACCTCCGATCCCATAGAACTGAACATCGGGGGCGATCCTGTGAAGGGCTCTCACGAGGTTTGCCCCGTGAAGGTCGCCAGATGCCTCCCCAGCAATGATCAAGACTCTTCTAGGCCCGGCTCGCTTACTCACCTTTACTGACATGGAGGGAGTCCGGATCTTTCCTTCTGCCCATGTTCTTTTGAATCTGTTGAGTGATCGACAAGGCGACTTCGAGCGCCCGCTTTCCGTTCCTCCCGGAAACCAGAGGATCGGTCCGGTCTCTCACCTTCTCGATAAATGAGTGGATTTCGCCTTCCAAAGCATCCGTCGGAGGCATTGTTATTTCTTCTGAAACGACCTTGGGCCCAAGAGAATCCTTTTCTTTGCGATGAACCCTCATCCTGTGAGAAAGAAAGTCGATCGTAATGTATCCGTTGTCTTGGAATATCCTGATTTGTCTCATTTTCTTGTCGGACACCCGACTGGCAGTAATGTTGGCGGTGCAACCGTTCTGGAATTCTACTCGTGCATTTGCGATATCGAGATATGAGGAGATTACCTGCACCCCAACCGCGCTAATCGAAGTTACTTCCGACTGGACGATGCTGAGAATCAGATCGATATCATGGATCATCAAATCGAGGACCACATCGACGTTAGAGGCCCTCTCCAAGAAGGGACTGAACCGGATGGAATCAATGAACAAGGGATCCCCGAGGAGGCCGTTCAGGGCGAAAACAGCTGAATTAAAACGCTCAAGATGTCCGATTTGGAGAATCCTTTCTCGATTTTCTGCCACCTCCACCAGTGCCTCGGCCTGCTCCAAGGTGGCGGTCATGGGTTTCTCTAACAGTACATCGATACCGTGATCGATGAAGTCCCTGGCCACCTCATAATGGATTGGAGTCGGCACCGCAATACTCACAGCCTGGATTTTGTCAAACAGATCTTTGTAATCGACATAAGGCCGAGTTGAAAAATTATCAGCTACTTCCTGAGCACGTGCCTCGTTGATGTCAGCCACACCAACCAGCTCAACCTGGGGAATTTTTGCATATTTTTCGGCGTGAAACGAACCAAAATACCCCACGCCCACCACACCGACCTTAAGCTTTTTCACCTACCTGCAAATCCCCCTTTCTGAATGCCTTATGAAGTCAACCATATGGGCAACCTCTGGTACCGAAGCAATCTTATCATTCTGGACTTTTTCGACAGCTTGACTCAGGGGTACCTTTGACCGAAACAAGAGCCGATACGCTTTCTTCAGCGAGCGAAGGGTATCGTCAGAGAAATTGTGCCTCTTCAGCCCGGTCACATTGAGACCATACAGCCTTGCCCTTTCTCCTGCGGCCATCGTGTACGGCGGAATATCCTGGGGAATCCCCGTCAACCCACTAACGATACAATGGGTTCCAATTCTGACAAATTGATGGGCAGCCGAGAGTCCTCCCAAGATTGCATGATCCTGGATCTCGATGTGTCCACCCAGGGTCGCCCCATTGGCCATGATCACATGGTTTCCGATCTTGCAGTCGTGAGCCACATGGCAATAGGCCATTAAGAAATTGCGGTCTCCCAATTCGGTCTTTCCGTCGCCGTGGACAGAGGCTCTGTGAATCGTCACGTACTCCCGAATCACGTTGTTACATCCAATAATCGTTGCTGTCTCCTCATCCGAGTACTTGAGGTCCTGAGGTCTCTCTCCAATGGAAGCAAATTGAAAGATCTGGCAGTTGGTCCCAATGGTCGTGTTCTTACGTATAACCACATGGGGCCCAACCGTGGTTCCCTCATCGATGATGACGTTCTCCTCGATGATCGTATACGGGCCGATCTCGACGTTTTCATCTATCTCGGCTGTGGGGTGAACAATGGCTGTCGGATGAATCATAGGGCCCCCGAACTGTCGCCCAGCATGGCGAGCAATTCAGCCTCACACGCCAGGTTCTCCCCCACAAATGCCTTACCCGATAACCCCCAGACCAATTTTCTGTGCTTTATTACCTCAACTTCCATCCTCATTTGATCGCCTGGAAGGACGGGTCTCCTGAATCTGACCTTGTCGATTCCGATAAAGAAAACTTCCCGCGCCCGTTCCTTCTCTGGGAGTGAGAGAAAGGCGAGTACACCACCGGTTTGAGCCATCGCTTCTACGATCAGGACACCCGGCATAATTGGACGGCCTGGGAAGTGGCCCTGGAAAAAAGGCTCATTGAACGTCACGTTCTTAATCCCCACGATCCGCTTCTGCGGTTCAACCTCAACTATTCGGTCGACTAACAGGAACGGATATCGATGGGGGAGCAAATTGATGATCTCCTGCACCTCAATGGGGTCAGGGGTCTCTTTATTTCCCAATCTTCTCCTCCAAGGTCTTGATCCGCTTACCTAACTCATCGATCGTGCGCTTGATTTGAGGGAGCCGAGGAATGAGGATGGAACTCCTCAAGAAGTCTCTCTGTGGCATAGTGGGACTTCCCTGCAGGATTTGGTTGGGGGGAATGTTCTTGCCCACTCCAGCCTGTGCGGCAACAATGACATTGTCTCCAATTTCGATATGATCAGCCACGCCCACCTGGCCCGCAAGTATCACATTGCGGCCCACCCGGGTGCTGCCAGCGATCCCAACTTGGGCTACGATAATACTGTCTTCACCAATCACCACATTATGGGCCACCTGAACCAGGTTGTCAATCTTAACACCCCGCTTGATGACAGTTTCACCCATTGTCCCCCGGTCAATCGTGGAATTCGCTCCAATCTCAACATCATCTTCTATTGTGACCCCACCCACCTGAGGAATCTTGAAGTAGGACGCATTGTCTCTCACGTAACCAAAGCCGTCGCTACCAATCACGACGCCACTATGGAGAATCACCCGTTTCCCAATAGTCACGCCGTCATAAACAGAGACATTGGCGTGGATCACCGTCTGTTCTCCAATCGACGAGTTGTCACCGATAAAGACCCCGGAATGGATAACAACCCGATCTCCAACAACGACGTTCTCTCCTAACACAGCGAAGGGGCCAATTGACAGATCCTTACCCAATCTGGCAGTGGGGCTTATACACGCGGTCTGATGAACCCCGGTCGCCCGATACGTCTTGTGATGGTACAAGGCGAGGATTTTTGCAAAAGCAAGCTGAGGATTCTCAGCCGTGACCAAATTTTTTTTATCGGACGTCACCTGGAGGGGAGTAATCACCGCCGAGGCCTTCGTTGCCTCCAGGAGGTTAGCATACTTCCTGCTCTTGATGTAGGTAATGTCTCCCTTTCTGGCCCTCTCAAGAGGGGCAACCCCTTCAATCTCTATTGAGGGATCACCCTGGACTTGGCCATTAATTAAGTCGGCCAGCTCTTTCAACTTTTTCTTCAATGGAAAACCCTAATTTCCAGCCTCGAAAAGGGCGTTGAATTGCTTCAATACCTCTTCGGTAATATCCAATTCTGGGCTGAGATAAACAAAGCCTTTTTGGAAATTGCCCGTAACAGTGGGTGGATTGAGATCGTAATCGACGACCAGGGCGAGCCCCTCCTTCTCGGCAACTTTTTCAACCACCTCTTTGACCCGAGACCAGATATTTTCGGTCATCTCGTCTCTTTTCTTGTCGAGATCTCTCTGCCGATCCTGCGTCCATAGTTGGAATTCCAGCCTCAGCTTCTGGAGTTCCCTCTCTTTCTCTCTCTGCGCTTTCTCGCTAAGCATGGGCTTTTGACGCTCATACTGAAATGCCGCGGTCTCCAGGTCCTTTCTCTTCGTTTCCACCTCAATCTGTGACTTGCTCACCTCGGCCTTGAAAAGATCAGCCCGTCTCTTCCATTCCTTTGTCTCCTTGATCCGCTGAAGGTTCACATATCCAACCTTCGCCTCCTGCGCTGAGGCCCAAGCGCCAAAGCCGAGCAGGCAGCTTATCGTTCCAACCAGAATTGCTTTCCTCATTTTTCTTCTCTCCCTTTCGTTCGACCGATCGTCCTCATCTCGGAAAACGGTCGATACAGGTGATCGCCAGGCCGCGTCAATCAGAAGGTACCCCCTAGGAAGAAGTGAAACCGGCTGCTCTCCTCGTCGTCCTCAGGGTTGAGATTGAACCCATAGTCCACCCTCAAGGGGGCAAGGGGGGTCAGCCACCGGAGTCCAACCCCAACGCTGGTCCGTAACGGCGAAAAATCGTCAAAGTCGTCAAATCCTTTCCCCACATCGAAGAAGACCACACCCCGGACGCCTATGTCCTCTTTCACGGGAAACAGAATCTCGATGGTTCCTGTAGCCTCCTTCTCTGAACCGATGACCTCCCCAACTTCGTCTTCCGGACCCGCCTCGCCGTATTCGAAGCCTCTGATAGTCCGGATACCTCCTACGTAGAATCGCTCCCAGATGGGAACTTCCTGTCCGCTATATGCCTCGACCAAACCGAGAAGGATTCTTCCATGACCAACGAGTTTCCAAAAAAGGGGATAATAGTACCCAAAATCACCGACCAGCCGATAGAAATCGTTGTCTCCGCCCAGGATGCCCCCAGAGTTCTCGGCCTCAAACCGGTAGATTCCCCCACGAGTGGGAAAGAAGAAATCGTCCCGCCTGTCCATTGACAGGGTGAGGCCGAGAATGCTTGAGTCTCTCTCCCCTTCTTGCTCTTTTACAGTCCGTGATGCGGTCGCCGCAACATCGAAAATCTCGACATTTTCATAGGTGTACGTGATTCTTCCTCGGAGATATTCCCCGAGTTCCTTTCCCAGCCGGAAGCGACCGCCACGAACCTTTGAGCTATAGCTGTCGAAGAACTCGTCCTCAGTAGCGTACAGATCAATTCCCGCCAAAACAGGATACCCCAAAAGCCACGGATCGGTAAAGCCGATTTTGAATTGGCTCGTTTCGCCGCCAACCTCGCCACTGACATTAAATTGGTAGCCGAGACCGAGGAGGTTTCGCTGAGAAAAGGCCCCCTCGATGACGAATTGATCCTTCGTGCTAAAACCCACGCCGAGAGATACGGAACCCGTCGGAGCCTCTTCGACCGCCACTTCCAAGTCCAACTTCTCGGCGCTTGTTCCTTCAGACGTTGTGAAATCGACCTCCTTGAAATACCCTGTCTGTCTAAGCCGTTGTCGACTCCGCTTCATGCCGGTGGACGTGTAGAGGTCCCCCTCACCAAATCGAAGCTCGCGCCGAACGACTTTATCGCGCGTCTTTGTATTTCCCACGATGTTGATCCGTTCAAAATAGACCTGTTCCCCCTTCGTTATCTCAAAAGTCAAATTCACTGTTTGTTTCTCGTCATCCAACTTGACTCTAGGATTAACGTCGACATTGGCATATCCCTGATCGGCGTAAAGGTCGGTCAATTTCAGAACATCGTTCTGGACCACCACGTTTCGATAGACGTCCCTTTCTTTTGTCTTCAGAACTTTGAAGAGACTCTCTTCTGTCGTAAGAATGTCTCCTTTGAAATCTATCTTTTCGATGCTGAACTGGGCTCCTTCGTCAACCGCGACCTCAATGGTAATCGATTTTCCCTTCTTGCCTACGATCACCCGTGGTTTCTCTATTTTCGCCCGGAGGAAACCCTGGTCATAGTAAAAGCCTCTCAGGATATCTGCATCATTATTCAGTATCTCTTCGTCCAGGCGTCCTCTCCCTGTCAGCCAGCCGAAAGACCCCCGTTTTTTGGTATTCATTGTGCGCCGAAGCTTGCGTGAGCTTATGTGATCGTTCCCCGTGAATATAACCTTGCGAATCGAGGCCTTCTTTCCCTCTTCAATGGTGATCTCAAGGACAACCTCATTCTTTTCCAGAGGTTCAATTCTGTAAGAGACTTTGCTGCCATAGTACCCTTTTGAAAGGTAGAGTTTGTTAATGTTCTCTATGATCTCCTGAAGCTTATCTGTCTTCACAATCGAGTGAAGGCGAATATCTATCTTTTCTCTGATCTTTGACGTCTCGATCTTCTCATTCCCTGAAATGAGGATCTGTCCGATGGAGGCCTTTTCGACGACCACGAATGTGACGAGCGGGCCCTCCTCCATCTCCTTCACGTCTACCTGAACATCCGTGAAGTACCCCAGCTCGTAGATTGTTTTCAGATCTTCTTGAAGTGCTGACGGTGAAAGGGGATCTCCTACTTTGGTTTCTATTTGATTGAAAATGGCCGATGATTCAATCTTCTCATTACCTATAACTTGAATTCTGGCTATCAACTTCTGGTTAGCTAACGCAGGAATTACGCCGTAGATAAGAGACATCACGACAATCAAAAAACTCCGGGCAAATTTCAGTACCATATCCATGGTTCAATGACGGATCTTCTCGCAATCCTCTCATAGGCGGCGTTAAAACTTGGAATTATTAACAGATATTGGCCTGTTTGTAAATGTTCCCTCCGGTCCCTATCAGACGACCTTTCCATCGACAAGACGGACCCGCCGGGGCTGGCGATCGGCGATTTCCTCATTGTGGGTCACAATTATCAAGGTAACGCCCCTCTCCTTGTTCATTCCTTCTAAAAGCTGATAAACCCCCTCCCCCGTATCTCTATCCAGATTTCCCGTTGGTTCATCCGCCAGGAGGACCTCCGGTTGTAGGATCAGAGAACGGGCCACCGCGACTCTTTGTTGTTCTCCCCCGGAGAGCTCGCCAGGCTTATGAGTCATTCGATCCGACAGGCCCACCTGGTTTAACATCTCTTCGGCCCGTCTCTTGGCGTCCTGTTTTCGAATCCCCTGAATCAAAACTGGCAACATCGTGTTCTCAAGAGCCGTGAATTCTGGCAGCAAATGGTGGAACTGAAAAACAAATCCCACGGTCCTGTTGCGAAAACGGGCCAGGTCTCTATCTGCCATTGCAAACACATCTTGGCCATCATAGAGGACTTTCCCACTCGACGGACGATCGATGGTTCCCAAAATATGGATAAATGTCGTCTTTCCTGCTCCCGATGCACCGACAACCGCAACGGAGTCCCCGGGCCCAAAGGCAAGGTCAATGCCTCGCAGGGCCTCAACAACCCGCGGTCCCTGCCTGTATGACTTCGATAGGTTTTGAACCTTTATCTCGGACACCCCATTCCTCGCTTTTCCTTTTCAGAAAGCACCATCTGCAGCTTAACCAATTCAGGTTTAGATCTTTCTGTGCGCTTTTGACACAACAGGCGATCTTTTCAACGAATCCTTATCTTCTGCTCTATTCCCTCCATCGGTATGGGAAATCATTCGTATCGTAGTGCTTCAGCAGGATCCAATTTCGCTCCTTTCACTGATGGGTAAAGGGTTGCCAGGAAACTGAGTAGGACAGCAATGCCGTCGATCCAAATCACGTCCAGGGGCCGCACCGTGGACGGGAGCTCATCGATATAATAGACGTCTCCCGGGAGGAACTTGAATTGGAACAACCCTTCTAAGAACTGAGTGATGGCTTCGAGGTTATAAGCCATCAGAAGCCCAAGAATCGTCCCCAAAGTTGTACCCACGACCCCGATGATGAGGCCTTCCAGGACGAAGATTTTCATGATGCTTGAGGTGGTCGCTCCCATGGACTTGAGGATCGCAATATCACGGGTTTTGTCCATAACGACCATAATCAAGGTCGTTACGATAGCGAGAGCTGCAACAAAAACAATAAGGGTGAGAATAATGAACATGGCGATCTTCTCCATTCTTAGTGCCTTGAAGAAGTTTCGGTTCATGGCCATCCAGTCCACGGTCCAGAAAGGAAATCCGAGGACCTTCTCGATTCTGTCAGCAATCAATTTGGCGTGGTAAACATCCTCAACTCTCGCCTCAATACCGGTAACCACATCTGGCATGTTGAAAAACCGCTGAGCGCTAGCTATGGAGATGTAAACAAAGGACGTATCGTACTCGTAATAGCCCGAGGTAAATACCCCAACCACTCTAAATCGTTCACGCTTAGGAGCCATTCCGAGCGGGGTCATTGTTCCCAGGGGAGTCACCACGTTGATCCAATTCCCCACCGAGGCACCAAGGGTCTTTGAGAGCTCGTTGCCGATGATGATGCCGGGTGGCTCAGAGGATTTGAGTGCCTCAACCGAACCGAGTTTGGTATTCTCAACCAAAGACGTCACATCCCCGACACTATCCGGATCAATGCCTCGGAGTACGGCGCCGGTAATGGCAACCTCTGATGTCACCATGACCTGGTTGAAGATAAAGGGGGTCGCCGCCACAACTCCCTCGACTTTTCGGATTCGCTCTGTGATGGCCGGGTAGTTTTCTAGACCCTGACTTCCATGTTGTCGAACGAGAATATGGGCGGTCATGCCGACGATCTTTGACGTGATATCCTGTTCGAATCCCGTCATGACAGCCAAAACGACGATCAGTGCCATCACCCCGACTGCGACGCCAGCAATTGACAGGACCGTGATCACTGAAATAAAGAACTGCTTCCGTTTGGCTCTCAGGTGCCTGAGACTGATGAAGAGTTCATATGACATGGAATCCTCACTCTTAGGAAGGGCTCTTCTCTGGGCGCAAGTGGGGGAAGAAAATGACGTCTCTTATCGAAGGGACATCGGTAAGGATCATAACCAGACGGTCTACCCCAAGACCGAGACCACCTGTCGGCGGCATCCCGTACTCGAGGGCTCTGATGTAGTCTTCATCCATCAGATGGGCCTCCTCATCACCAGCTTCCCTTTCTTGAACCTGTAGACGAAATCGCTCACTCTGATCGAATGGATCATTCAGTTCAGAGAATCCGTTGACAAGTTCTCTCGCGCCAACAAAGAGTTCAAAGCGCTCCGCCACGTCTGGATCTTTGTCATCTCTCCTCGACAACGGAGAAACCTCTATGGGAAAGCGTGTCACAAATGTAGGCTGTATCAGGTGAGGTTCCACAAGGTGGTCCAGCATCTGAGCTATGATTTTCCCCAAACCCATTTTTGGAGTCACATTACACCCGAGGCGTGCTGCGTGCTTAAAGGCCTTTGCTTTATCTTCGACGACCGCAGGGTCCACTTTTCCGTAGCGAGCGATAGCCTCCTTTACGGTCATTCTCTGCCAGGGCCTTTTGAGTGAGATTTCATGCCCCTGATACTTAAGACCCTCCCTCCCCAGAACAGTCTGGCATGTGTGGCAGATCATTTCTTCAGTCAAATCCATGAGATCCTCATACGTCGCATAACTCATATAGAGCTCAAGCATCGTGAATTCTGGATTATGCTCTGTAGAGATTCCCTCGTTCCGGAAGTTTCGGTTGATCTCGTACACCCTTTCCAGTCCACCCACGACAAGGCGTTTGAGATAGAGTTCGGGAGCAATCCTTAGAAACAACTCCATATCCAGTGCATTGTGAAAAGTTCGAAAGGGACGAGCAGTCGCTCCGCCGGGGATCGGCTGCATCATAGGCGTTTCCACCTCCAGGAAATCCCGTTCATTCAAAAAGGATCGTAGGGCCTGGATAGTCCGGGTTCTCTTAACAAAAATCTCCCTCACTTCCTGGTTGACAAGAAGATCCACGTAGCGCTGACGATACCGGGTCTCCATATCTCTTAGTTTGTGGAACTTTTCCGGAAGAGGTCTGACAGCCTTGGCCAGCAGACGGAGAGATTGAACAGCGATCGTCAGTTCCCCGGTCTTTGTTCGAAAAATCTTCCCTGACACACCGACAAAATCCCCCACGTCAAGTCGCTTAAAGAGCGCATAGCTCTCCTGGCCTACCTGATCCCTTTTGATATAGGCTTGGATCTTCCCCATGCGATCCTGCAGATGGAAAAAGGATGCCTTGCCAAATTGTCTGAGGGCCATAATACGTCCAGCAAGCACAAAAACCTGATCCGTCTTTTCGAGCTCCTCGGCTTTTTTCGACCCGTAGATTTCGACGATCTCTTTGGACGTGTGTTTTATCTTGAAATCATTGGGAAACAGCTTTATGCCATCCCCCTCCAGCTGCCGGATCTTTTCAAGCCTTTGCTTCCGCAATTGGCTTCGTTCTTCCACAGTGCTTCCTTCCTCGATAAGTCTCTGGAATTTCCAGAATACGCAAATAAGCGCTTAACTGTGGAGGTTTTAGGTGCCTCAGGTATGGAATTGCTGGAATGTGTGGAAGAATAGTTACCCTATTCTTCCACGCACGTCAAGGCGCGCTGACCCGAGCTTGACTGGGCGACACGGCGTGTGGTTTTCTCTAGGTGCTGTTATTTCTAACACGTCCTGGTTGGTCTTCCTCTGAGGGTGTTGATTCACCAGGTCTAGAGAAATGGGATCCATCAGCCAGGGTAAATCTTTGAACACGGATCACACAGCGACTGCCAAACTGAGGACCAACCGGATTTCTCGAGGGTACGACATTCGGTTCCAGGCTTTCGCGGTGATCCCCCTTCTCCGCCATTGGCCGGCCAGGCTAATCAAAAGAGGATAAGGGTTAAAGGACAAAGGAAAAAGGAGAGAAAACAAAGCGGTGCGAATCGATTATTCCTTAACCTTTCGCCTTTAACCCTGCGCTCGTGACCTAGGTGAACTCATGAGCGCGAAAAGAGCCAGAGAAGACCAAAAGGTATTGGCATCACCCCCTTCGCCCACCTCCCTCAGGAACAAGAGGGTCCACAGAACGGAAGAGACTCCTCAGATATGTTTTCTTCGGTTTGATGCTATATTCGTTCAATGGTATTATCCTAAGTAGGTCCAGCGTTCTAATAAGGTGGGACCGACACAATGGATATGTGTCCTTGGATGAGTTTCGGGGGGTCGACCTAGATTGTCGCCGGCGTAAGACCTGGCAGAAGCATCTGGCTTGAGTGAGAAAGGATCTCGATGGCAAGGTTGGGTGGTGTCCTTGCGCTTTTTTATCTTCTCTTGGGAGCGAACGGGTTGCCTGCTTTAGCGTTTCCATTGTCCGTAGGCGACTATCCAGAGCACGCACAGGTCCGGGAAATCGGAAATGACTCTTCAAGAATCGCCTTTGAATCACCTTCCGGAAAAGGCTCATCTCTCCAAAAAAGAGAAGGAAGAAGGATAACGGGACAGAGTAGGGGCGACATGGGGACAGCGGAGATGCGAGAAAGGATGAGAGATTTGATCCCCCCCAAGGAACTCCCTTTCTACAAGGAAAAAAGCTTTCTCGTTGTTATGACTGCGGCTCTCGTCCTAATTTTCGTCTGGATAATCAAACGGTGGGGAATTCGCCCTTGGGCAGCCCTGAGAAAGCAACTCCCTTTTGTCAATGAAGCGATTCTTGTCGTGGATCTCTGTGAATCCACCAGGTTGGCCGTTACTCAGGGCGATGCCTTTGCAATGCGAATCAAAAACAAGATGAAGGAGTGTGTCCGTGGGGTCTCTGAAAGCTTTAACGCCAAATTCCTCCACAGCACCGGTGACGGCTATATGATAGCATTCTCCGGGGCGACCGATGCGGTCAGGGCGGCTATCAAAATCCTTCAAAACGCCGATGAGTACAATAAGGACGTGTCGGAGAAGGAAAAGATTGAACTCCGGCTAGGGATAAGCTATGGCGAGTTGGTGCTCGATGAGCAGGGCGGGCGACACGGAACTGCCATTAACAAGGCCTTTCGAATCGAGTCCTTAACAAGAGAACACCAAGAGAGTCTCGGTGAGGGTCTTCAGCCCGAGGCTTTTCCGGATAGAAACAGGATTTTTGTCTCTGAAGAACTCAAGGAAGAGATCAAGAACGCTCATGGAATCGGAGTCGAGCTCGTTGGTGTCTTTAACCTCAAGGGGTTCACTGCACTTCATCGGGTCTATCAAATTCCATGGAGAGACCTGACTGAAAACTGACGGCTCCTGGAATTCAAAAACGGTGCCGTCACCGATACCCGGTCTCCTACACCTTCCAAAGACCCAAACTTTTTCATGCCACCCAACGGCTGTCTGGCTTTTGACCTGCAAATAAAGATTGAGGAGGAAATTGAAAACCTCTTAGGTGACAGGCGAAAAGGGTATTGAAAAGCGATTTGGCCTAAATTATGATAGGCCTTTGCACTTTGGCGACATTTCTGAGGGAACCCCGCATCTGACAGGAGGGACTGAGGAACCTCATACAGATTGTACAAAAAGGCTCAAACAGATCAAATAGAATACCCGGGGGTGAAGGGCGTGGGCAATGTGATCAAGAAGAGAATGAGAAAAATGTCGAGACACAAGCATCGAAAACGTTTGAAGAAAAACCGTCATAAGAAAAAATAGCAGGTTTGAATCACAAAACTGGGATTAGGCCTATTTAGATACCTGAACCCTCGACGACGACTGAACATGACAGCGTTTCTGAGTCATTCTCATGGGAACGATCCCTTCTGCTAAATACCACTCCCGTGACGGATAATCTCTTACCTCGATATTCTTTTATGGATTTTCCCAAAAAACAAAGGCCGGTTGCGATGAGGGACTAGATCATGGCACCTTCTTCAGTCTCCCTAAAGCCCCCGGCACACAGGCCAGGCCGTTCACCGTAGGGATCAGGAGGCGTGGCGGACGAGGTCACCCGACAAAGGAAGGCGTTCAGCGCGGATTATTCACGAAGCCCGATTTGGGCTCTGGCAAGGCCAGCAGGGGTGAAGACGTACTCATGTACTTCGAACCCCAATAACGCAGCCAGTGTGCAAAGCGGGCGAGCCCAAAGGGTGAGAGATTTCGTCACCAGAATCGGATCTTC
>CAYGBK010000059.1:0-26511 GCA_964348095.1 uncultured Thermodesulfobacteriota bacterium
CACTTCCACGGTGAAGGCCTCGCCCGCATAGGTGTAGCGGATCTGGGGGTTCCGGCCGAAGTAGAGGGTTCCAAAGCCGATGTTGGCCAGGTCACCATTCAACCTCTGGTCGGTAAACCCAAAGGCCATGATCGACCAGGTTTGGCCAAAGAGCATGCTCGACCCGCCGCCCATATCCCACGAGGCATAGGCATGACGGAGAGTCGGCGTGTCCGAAAACTCCACAAACCCCGTCACATCGCCCACGGTGGCCTTAAAGTTGATCCGGCTGTTGCCGGGACGCTGGAGGAAGAACTGGGTCTGGGAGTCTTCCCCTCCAGGTTCGTTTTGGTCGCCAAGGTCCGTTAACTGCCAGCCGGCATCGATTCGGACGCTCGCACCGATGGCAAAATCGGCGACTGCCCAGCTCGGCGTGCTCATGCCGAAAACAAACAAAGCTGCAGCAGCCATCACAAGTATCTTTTTCATCATTTACCTCCTAAAATGTATGGTCTGATTTTGTTTCCTTTCATGGGCATCTGCCCAAAAGACCTAAGGCCACAAGGGCCTAACCCCCATTTCACCTCCTTTCTACTCTGAGCTTTGACATGCGATTTCTGCTGGCTTCCATGCCAGCGCGAAGAAGCAGCGGAAATCGCTGAGAAAAGGCACGGGAGAATGGTTTTATGACCTATAACACCCAGAAATCGTACTTGTCAAGTAAAAAATCACTAAAATCGAAAAAAAATTCTCTCTCCCTTTATTCCTAACAGGCAACCTGAGAGCCATTGCAAAGATCTCAGGTTCACCGCAGAGAAGAGACTCTTTTGTTTGTCAGGAGATAGCGACAAACAAAAGCCCTCAGCCCCTTCGGGGCAATATCATGTCCAGAATGCAACAAGAGCAGGCCAGAACGCCACCCCCATTTGTCGTCTTCGAAGGGAGTTCGATCTTTTCAATGCCGGTATCCTCCGGCATAGAAAAGGAAGGTCTTCTCAGCGTCCTCTGCGTCTCTGTGGTAGATGACAAGATTGAAACCCCTCTCTGCTCGAAAACACCCCCCGCTCAATTAGGAGCTAAGTGAATAGGCGTAAGAAACATATCTCCCTGATCTTCTCATTCAAAAGAGTTCATAGACGAGAAGGGAACTCGATGCACCACTTCTGAGGACCCCTTTTGAGACGGCGGTGATGACAATCTCGTCCTTTCCGTCGTTGTCGATGTCCTTGAGTTGATAGTCTGAAATGTATCCAGCGATTTCTGGGGTCTCCCAGCTTTCGAAGAACCCCATGCCCTGCCAGGTGAGATTGACGATCCGTGCCCTGTCGTAAATCCTCAGCTTCTCCACCATGTTTAGCTTGAAGGTGTTTCGGCTCACGATGACCTCGGAAATCCCGTCGCCGTCCATATCCGCCACGAGCAACCGTGGCGGTATAAACACCCGGTTTTCTGCAACATTCGAACCTTGTGAGCCGACGGAATAGAAGATATCTGTTCCACCGTAACTATCCGGGCTCTCCCACCGGTAGGCCCCTTCTTGAGTCAATACCCGTAAATGATCGTGATAGTCCACGTAGATGACGCTCTGCTCTCCCCGTCCCTCGAGATCACCGAAGTTGAAGCTAAATACGGGAATCTCTTTTTTCGTGAGAGTCTTTTTGCTTGGATGGAAGGTCTTACCTCTCCACGAAAAGCCGTGAATCTTGCCGATCGGACGTTGATTGACAGCCATCTTTTGGCCGACAAGGGTCTGGCCTGTTGCGGAATTTCCGATGACCCGGAAAAACCATTTCTGGCGGTCGGTGATCTTCTTAATCCTCTTCTTCTCAAATTCGAGGATAAATGAACGCAATATCCCCGTCCTCATGTTGCTCACGATGATCTCAGAAAAACCATTTCGGTTCAGGTCGGCCACGTCCAGCGTCAGAAAATCGTCGCTTCTATGTCCTTCAATCTTCCTGTACAGACGTAAACGTCCGCCGGTCACCTTGTAAATCCACAGGTTCCGCTTATCCATAAGGACGATTTCATTCACATTGTCTCCGTCCACGTCCCCCACATCGACTCCTCTGAGAAAGGTTGACATTGTCTGAAAGGTCTCGAGGCCGCGTTGGGGCTGAGGAGGGGGAGGTTTCTCTCCACGAACTCCGTCCAGTACTTTTTCGTAAAGAGATGAGATTGTCGATTTGGCCTGAGTTTCCCCCTTTTCCTGCGGCGCTGCGGAAGCCAGTGCGATCCGTCTCCGGGTTCTGTTGGCAAATTCTGCAAGCCCCTCCATAGCAGCCTCCAAGCCCCGGTACTGGGAGGCAGCCCTTAGGGGCGGACCAGATGTTTCGATGCCAACCAATCTCGCGTCAACATTGACAAACTCTCCCACCTTGGTCAGGGTCCCGACAACCGCATAGTCCGCATCGAGGTCTTTGGCAATGCTCAGGGCCAACTGCTCGGTTATCTGATTCGTCTCTGGGCTCGGCAGGGCATTCCTCAAGGCCTCTCTATCAAGGATTTCAATATCACCATCCTCCATGAGTCGACTTGAAATGGTGACGAAGATGGCGTCTTGGAGGTAATCGAGGTTCTCCTTGGCATGAAATTGAAAGGGAAAGATTGCTACTCTGAACGATTCCTGGCCGTGGGCTGATATTCCCATGGTCAGCGAAACGATCCATTGGATGAGCATAAGACTGAAGAGTGTCCTAGGGAGGATTCTAACCATAACGCACTCAAATGATATTATGCAGACGGCGAATGAGCCATCAGCGGTCGGCATTCAGTAAGGATATCTTCTGATACTGCAAAATGAGAGGGCTGTCAATAGGGGCTTCAAACTCTGAAATAGCAACGACAAGAGGGATTGTTGAAAAGCCTTCAATGTCCAAAAATGGTGTGCTGAAAGCTGATCGCTGACGGCTGAATGCTCGTCCTATCAACAAGATACCTTCACCACCAGGGCTGCTCCAGTGTCTCCAGCGGCGCACCCCGTGAAAAGGCCATAGCCGCCACCAAGGATGACCACCTCCTCGATCAGTTCCATAATACAGCGACCGGCGGTCGGTCCCTGGGGATGCCCAAAAACAATCGGGCTGCCGTAGTTGTTGAACCCCATGACGTCGATCTCCAGTTCCTTTGCCATATAGATGTCGTTGGCGGCAAATGGATTGTGGGTCTTGATGGCCTTAATATCTCGAATATCGATTCCGGCATTTTCCAAGGCCATGCGCGCCGCGGGCACCACAGCCATGGCCATATGAGCCTTTGGGGCACGGCCAAAACCGTAGGAGACAACCTGGACCTCGACTCTGGGGTCGGTGCTGAGCTCGCGGGCCTTTTCCCTGGTCGTGACGATGACGGCGCAGTTGCCATCAGCTGGATGTGTCTGGGCACCAAAAGTATGCACCCCTTCCGGGGTGAGAGGCTTGAGCCTTGCCAGTCCCTCCTTGGTGGAGGGGGTTACGCCTTCGTCTTCCTGGAGGAGGCCTGTCTCCTTTTTACTCTTCTTATACTCTGCCGGGAACATATATCGTTTCTGAAACTGGCGGTCGTCCGCGAGGCTACTCACATACTGTTCGTATCGCCTCAGAGCCACCTCATCGCAATCTTCCCGGGTAATACCGCCGACTCTCTTAACAACATTCTCGGCAGTCTGAACCATCCGAACCCCTCCCCAGGGGTCACAATCGAAATTGTCCATCACCCAATCCTCAGAAATCACCTGGGCACCTGGCCCAACGGGGTTTGGCCAGATGGTATGTGGGCCGTTAGAGGTTCGATCCGTCATGAGGGCAAAAACAGTTGAGTAAAGGCCCGTTTCGACGCCCAGGGCCGCCTCATTGATGCACGTGGTGGAGGTTGAACATGCCTGGGAGATGTGGCAACCGGGAATCTCAGTGGCGCCGACCAAGGCCGCCGCCCACGGGGCGGCATAGAACGAATGGAGCTGGCCGATCGTTTTCCCGAGAAAGAGATACTCGAACATTTTGGGATTGAATCCCTTTTCGGCCAGCCACCTCTTGGCTGTCGCCGCGCCAAGCTCTATTGAGTTTTCATTCTGAAGACTGCCCTGCCAACGGGCAAAAGGGGAGCTGTAGTAGCCTTCGTAAGGAATGAATGCCTTGGAATACATTCTGCTGACCTCCTTCTATTCTGTGTGGTTCCGTTTATCTGCAATTCCCAGCTACGCTGATGATCCAAGCGGAGCTATCCGGGTAGTTGAGAGATTCAAGCTGTGTTCTGTCGCTTACTCCTTGGATCGAGCCCACCTCTGAGGTTTTTTTGACACGGATTTCACAGATTGCGCGGATTCTTTTCTCGGGAAAATCAAACCGCCTTGATTTTCCCAACACTCCCCCCACCCGTGGTGTGGGGATAGGAATTCTCAGTGGAATCCTTGTGGTCGTCAAACGCATGGTATGGAGGTGCCCGGTGGTCCTACGCGCTATTTTCCCGCCAGAGGCGGAGGAGAGAGCGCAACTGGAATGCAGGTGCCTGTATTCCAGTTGCTAATACTTTACTCCCGTTCCGTGAAAACCGTGTGTCGCCAAAGGCGACCCGTGTCGCATAACTTATGTGAGCTACGATGTGCTCTGTGAGAGACAAAAGCGGACAAAACTGTTTATTCATTGTTTATTCATACTCATACCATCCCGCCTTGGCCTTTCGGCCAAAACGGTTGGCTCGAATCATAGACTTTAATAATTGTGGGGCTCCCCACTTGTTTTCCTTGTTCAATTCCTTGAAAAAGTATTGGGTTACATCATGGACAATGTCGATACCCGTCAAGTCCATCAGCTCGAATGGGCCCATTGGATAGTTAAGCCCCAATTTTACCGCCTTATCGACGTCCTCTATCGAGGCTACCCCTTCCTCCACAAGCTTGATGGCCTCGATCAGATGGGGCATCAGGACCCGATTGACAATGAACCCGGGGCTGTCCTTTCTCACTTCGACCGGGTCTTTCCCCATATTCTTGGTCAGCTGGGTGACGGTCTCAATGGTTTCATCGCTAGTCTGAAATCCCCGGATCACTTCGACAAGCCGCATCAAGGGGGCTGGGTTGAAGAAGTGCATGCCTGCCACACGTTCTTGACGGCTGGTGGCAGAGGCTATTTCGGTGATTGACATGGATGATGTGTTGGAGGTGAGGATAATCTCGGGTCGACAGAGACGATCGAGTTCTTCAAAGACCCTTTTCTTAAGCTCCAGGTCTTCAAGAACGGCCTCAATCACAAAATCCACCGTCCCGATCTCTTCCATTGACACCGTTCCTTTGATTCGATCCAGGATCGATTTCTTCTCATCTTTTGATATCTTTTGCTTTTCAACACTGCGGATGAGGAAGCGGTCAATTGCATCGAGCCCGCTCTGTACAAACCGCTCCTCGATATCACGCATGACAACGTCAAAACCTGCCTGGGCCGCGACCTGGGCAATACCACGGCCCATCGTGCCCACACCGAGCACACCGATTTTTTTGATCTTCATATGCCTGGGAATCCTCCCTATCGCATGGGCTGTTGCTGTGGAAACTGTTCTATCTTTAGGCTTCTCCCGGAACGCCTACGGTCACGTCGGGTCTAACGCTGATCCATTGGAATTCCCGCGACTCTGTCCGGCCGAAACTTAGAAAGCAAGGAGATTCCGCGCTTCTCCCGGAGATCCCCAGCCAGCGAGGCCGTCCAGCTTTGACCATTTTTTCACATGTCTCAAGTTAGTATAAAATCGCCCGGGATGTCAAGGCAAAAGACCTGGTGCGTGGCCTGTCTCCCGGTAATGTGGAGCGACAGAGCGATTTCTTGTCAATGGCAGAGGAGTTCTCTGAGATTTCAAAAATGGAAACTTCTAAACCTCTCATGTTTCAACAGAATTTTGAATTCGGTGGCCCCCCCCTCATATCCCTTCGCTCCCTGTTCTCCCGTTGACCCTCCCAGCACCCCTAGTCGGACGGATGAGGACAAGCTGTTGCCCAATTTCTATAGAAACTTCCGATCAAGTTCTTATAAGAGCATTTCACCAGAAAGTGGAAAGGGAAGCTCTGAGGGCGAATCAAGATTTTTTCGCCGAAAATATCCTAGCACAGGGGACGTCTCCGCAATCTCTCACAGAGCACCCGGAGCCTCAGAGGGAACTTCCTCTGGATTAGTGAGAGGCCAATCCAGAGGAAATCACTTGGCCTAATTTTTCCCCTCAAAAAACTAGGCCAAAAAGCTGGTCCATCAGTTTTATCACTCTGCGGACTCTGAGAGCTCGAGCGATACCCCGCAGATTCTCTTGGGGGAGAGTGGGCGAGAGAAACCGATGCTTTTGTGAAAGCCCGCTTTCACCTGACAAAAGTCGAGAAAAGGGATTTGCGAATGGCCCGGGCAGGTCCAACCCCCTTTCTCCGCAGATGTCTGTGAGGGATATGAGCATCCACCCACCTGAGAAAACTCCTTGGATGACATGCTTGACAAAAGGCTGGCTTTATCAAAATAATGAAGATGAGCTTTGCGGCGGCACGGGTGGCCTATCGTTGTGGTCCCAAGGATAGCTTCAGGGAGCCCTCTGAGGGCCTTGATCGATGAGAGAAGAAATTGGGAAACCATGAGAATGAGTCATAGAGAGGAGGATATTCGATGGCCTTTCAAAGAATTCTGTTTGAGGTCAAGGATTCGGTTGCCACGGCCACTATCAATCGACCTCCGTTCAATGTGCTGGACATCCAGACCATGAAGGAGATCAATGAGGCAATCGAAAAGGCGAGGGCAGAGCGTGGACTGAAGGCCCTCATGTTTGCTGCGGTTGGGGATAAGGCCTTCTCTTCAGGGGTGGATGTTCGGGACCACACACCCGAAAAAATGGACGAAATGATTGATGTATTTCACAGGATCTTCCGGTTGCTCTCCACGCTTGACGTCCCCACGGTCGCTGCGGTAAGAGCAATGGCTTTGGGTGGTGGGTGCGAGTTGGTGGCTTTCTGCGACATGGCGATCGCTTCTGAAAAGGCCACGTTTGGCCAACCTGAAGTGAAGGTGGGTGTTTATCCCTCCATGGCTGTTGCGTGGCTGCATCGAGTTATCGGGGCGAAGAAGGCCTACGAATTGCTGCTTACAGGAGATGCGATCAGCGCGGCGGAGGCTGAAAGAATAGGCCTTATCAATCAAGTTGTTTCTGATGGGGAACTGGATAATGCGGTTGAAACGTTTCTCCATCGATTGAGAGAAAAAAGCTCAGCTGTCCTCAAATGGGCCAAAACGGCCATCAGACATGGTCTAGATGTAGACTTCGAGAGAGGACTTCAGAACTCGGAGATCATCTACAAAAATGGCCTCATGAGAACCGAAGATGCCAATGAGGGGCTTCTTGCCTTTCTTGAAAAACGAAAGCCCCTTTGGAAAGAAAAATAGGGCTCACAGAGCTGACAAGGGGCAAAGCCTTTGACCTGGATCCCCGATACGGGCCAAACCCAGATTTTATGGGTACGGCCGGAATCTTCTGGATCATCAATGTTCCCGGAGGAGTTGATCGTCCGGCCTGATTGTTCACCTCAAAAAAGCAGGCGAAGAAGACTTTTCCTGCGATCTTTATCTCGAGCGACCAACAGGAGCGGGTGAGAGTGCCCTTCCCTCGAGGGATACGCGATTTTCCGTATTCGAGCTGTTGGGAAAGGATTGAAGATCATGATCACTGCTGGCGTGGATGTTGGCTCTCTTTCTGTGGAGACCGTGATCTACAACGAGGGCAAAGGGATCATAGGCTATTCTATCGGGTTAGTCGGAGGAAATAGTCGCAATGCTTCCCGTCGCTCCTACAAGAAGGCGCTCACCCTCGGGGGTGTTGGCCAAGCAGACGTCTCTCATGTTATCTCGACCGGGTCTGGTCGAGAGATCCTCGATTTTGCTGATGACAATGTCACAGAGATCACGTGCATTGCGAGGGGGGTTCACTTCCTTTTTCCAGACTGCCAGACCATCATCGATATTGGCGGTCAGGATACGAAAGTCATTCGTGTCGATGAAAAGGGGCATGTCGTGTCTTTCGACATGAACGATAAGTGTGCAGCGGGGACGGGCCGGTTCCTAGAGGTGATGGCTAATGCCTTAAATGTAGACCTCGGGCAGATGGGTGAGCGTTCACTGAAGTATCAGAATCTTATTGAGATTAGCAGTGTGTGTACGGTCTTCGCCGAATCTGAGGTAATCTCTCTGGTGTCAGAAGGCAAAGGTGTTAATGATATCCTTCACGCCCTTCATAATGCAGTGGCTGACAGAACCCTCAGCCTCCTGGAACGGGTTGGCGTTAACGGTCAGGTCGCGATGACTGGGGGGGTGGCTAAGAATATGGGAGTGGTGAAAGCATTGGAAGAAAAAATGGGCCTTTCTCTGAATGTCCATTCCGAGCCACAGATCGTCGGTGCCCTGGGAGCCGCCCTCATTGCAGTCGAGAGAAAGAAGTCTAGTAACCGAATTCAGAGAAGCTCGTGAAGGATTGGTAACAGGGTCGTAAAGAATTCCAGATTGCCCTGCCGCGAGAAATTTTCCCCGCCACTCTAATAGATTTTAATCATAAATCTTCCTTCGCACTTGGACGTCTCCACAATTTCTCACAGAGCGCACGGAGCCTCAGAGGTAACGTCCTCTGGATTGGCGAGACGCCAATCCAGAGGAGATTACCTGGCCTAATTTTTACCCTAAAGAAATTAGGCCAGAAGCCTGATCCATCAGTTTTCTAACTCTGTGAACTCTGAGAGCTCAAGCGATCCCTCGCAGATTTCTGTGGAGGAGAGCGGGCGAGGGAAGCTGGTGCTTTTATGGAGGCCAGTTTTCATCAGACAGGAGCCGAGAAAGGTGATTTCCAAACGCCCCGGGCAGGTCCAACCCCCTGTCTCCGCAAACGTCCCTCGGGGATATGAACGTCCACAAAAGTGAGGAAACTCCCCTCCGGGGTTATATTGACTTTGGATCGGGTGCATGTTAAGGATTACACTGTCTAGAGGCCTTTTGAGCGGATCCACTAAAGGCTTCTTCCCCCTGAGAAAACAGCCTTAAAGCGTCGCGGGAGAGACACGTAGTGTCACGTTCTGTTCACAAAGTGGGAATCATTGGGAAGCGAAACAACAAGGAGGCCGTTGCGGTGGCAATGGATCTGACTCGCTGGCTTAAGGACCAAAAAGTGAGTGTCTTGGTCGAAAGGGAGATGGCTGGCACTATTGGTGGTGTCTCGTCATGGCCACAGGGGCAGATTTCAAGCTCCCTCGACCTGATTGTGGTGCTCGGGGGAGACGGAACGCTTCTCAGTGTAATCCGGCAGGTTGGTGATAAGGAAATCCCAATCCTCGGCGTCAATCTGGGGGGACTGGGTTTTTTGACTGAGATAACTCGGGATGAACTTCTTCCAGTTCTAGAGAATGTTCTCAATGGGGATTTCCGAACCCACGATAGGGTCGCTCTGAGTGCCAGCGTCATACGGCAAGGGAACCAGGTCTCAACGTTTCGGGTTCTCAATGATGCGGTCATCAACAAGGGGGCCCTGGCCCGGATCGTTTATCTTGAGACGACTATCAATGGAGAATACGTCACCACATTTAGAGCAGACGGCCTCATACTGTCAACGCCTACGGGTTCGACAGCATACTCACTGTCAGCCGGTGGTCCGATCGTATATCCCTCGTTGAAAACCATTATCATTACACCGATCTGTCCGCACACCCTGACCAATCGCCCGATCATCATTCCTGACAACGTTGTCGTCAGAACCACCCTAAAATCGGAAAGTGAGGAGGTTTTCCTAACCCTCGATGGCCAGGTGGGTTTTCCCTTGGCGCGAGGTGATACTGTGGAGGTAAAAAAGGCGTCCGGGAAGGTTTTGCTAATCGAATCTCCCAACAAGGGGTACTTCGAGGTTCTGAGGACGAAACTTGGGTGGGGCGAGCGGTAGGTGTGAGAAATTAGCCATGCTACTTGAGTTGAGAATTAAGGACCTTGCCATCATTGACGAGGTCGACATCCCGTTTTCCAGGGGTTTGAACGTTCTCACCGGTGAAACGGGGGCCGGGAAATCGATCATTATCAACGCCGTAAACATGCTACTCGGCGACCGTTCCTCTGACGGCCTGCTCCGGACCGGATCGGAAGAAGGCACGGTCGAGGCCATCTTTGACACCTCAGAACAACCTCAGGTTGAGGAGAAGCTGAGATCGATGGGAATCACAGATACAAAAGAGATATTGATCAAACGAACCGTATCACGTTCTGGTCGAAGCAGGATTTTTGTAAATGGAGATCTGTCTACCCTCAGCGCGATAAGCCGAATCGGTGAAACACTCTTTTCCGTTTACGGTCAGCACGAGCACCAAAGCCTTCAGAAGGCTGAGAAGCACATCGACATTCTAGACGAGTTCGGCGGGCTGAAAGTGGCGAGGAGTCGTTATGAGGGTGTTTTCCGAGAGATGGAGGGAATGAGAAGGGAACTCGTGGCGCTTAAGCAAGCAGACGAGCAGTACAAAAAAGATCTCGAATTGATGAAATTCCAGTCTCAGGAGATTGCCTCTGCTCACCTCCGAGATGGTGAAGAAGAGGAGCTTAGAGAGCAAAAAAGGATTCTCGCAAATGCGGAGAAGTTGTTTGAATGGACGGATATGGCGGAAAATCTCCTTTATTCGGGTGATTCGTCGATCTGTGAGAAGCTCAACGCAACCCTCCAGAGAATTGCTGAAATCATGAAGATTGATCCCTCTGTTGAGCATCTTGCCAAGATCATAGAGACCTCAGTTTATCAACTGGAGGAGGTTGCCTATTCGCTCAGGGACTATCGGGGAAAAGTAGATTGCGACCCCGAGAGCTTGGAATCTGCAGAACGTCGGCTTGATGAGATTCGCCAGCTCAAGCAGAAATATGGGCCGACAATCCAAGAGATCTTTCAATTCAAGGAGCGTATTGACCGCCAGCTGGCGTCATTGAATTCAAATAGAGAACGCATTGAACAATTAGAGAAAAAACTGGCCGAGGCAGAGCAGAAATCGATCGAATTGGCCAGCACCTTATCAAAAGAGCGGAAAAAGGTTGCCGGCGAATTTCGGAAAGCCACAGAAAAAGAGCTCTCTCTGTTGGGTATGGGAAATACGGTTTTTGAAATCCGTTTTGGGGCCAACAAAGTGGGCTCAAAGGAAAGATGGGTCACTGTCGATGGGACCTACCTCGGCCGGAAGGGAATGGATTCATTAGAGTTCTATATTTCTCCTAATGTAGGCGAGGAGCCGAGACTTTTGAGTCAAATCGCTTCAGGTGGGGAACTGTCGCGCATCATGCTCGCCATAAAGCGAATCATCGCCTCTGCCGAACCGGGGCAGACATTGATTTTCGACGAGGTCGATGCTGGCATTGGAGGTGCGGTAGCCGAGGTGGTGGGAAAGAGTTTGAAAAACCTATCACTCTACCATCAGATTCTGTGCGTGACTCATCTGCCTCAGATCGCCTGTTTTGCGGATGTTCATCACAGCGTGACAAAAGCAGCGCGGAAAAATAGGACAATGACACAGGTGAGGGCTTTGAATCCAACTGAAAGGATCGATGAAGTTGCTCGGATGCTTGGGGGTGTCAAGATTACTGAAAAAACTCGGGCCCATGCGGTTGAGATGATTGAAAACGCAAAGAAAACGGTCCAGCGGCCAGAGGTCGGTTAACAGGGATCAGACATCGATTGTTGGCTGATACGCAAAGTCGTGATTTCCGATGATAAGAAAGGCGAGAGTCAAAGACGTCAAAGCGATGCAGGATTTGATCGGTCATTTTGCCTCACAAGGCGAGATGCTCCCAAAATCGCTGAGCGAGTTATATGATCAGATTCGAGATTTTTTCGTTTACGAAGAGAATCAGACTTTACTCGGGGCCTGTGCCCTTCATGTCTCATGGGATGATTTGGCTGAGATTCGCTCTCTAGCGGTGCATGAGCATTACTGGGGAAAAGGGGTAGGTGAATCCCTGGTGAGAGCGTGCCTTAAGGAATCCAGGGAACTGGGTGTCCAACGAGTTTTCGCTCTTACGTACCGTAGCGAATTCTTCAAAAAACTCGGGTTCGAAAACGTAGATAAATCGACCCTACCCCATAAAATCTGGGCCGACTGTCTGAGGTGTGCAAAATTCCCAGACTGCGATGAGGATGCCGTGTTGTTGGTCTTGCGTTGATGGCGATGGGCACCTTAGGATCTAGCGTTAGATATCGAGATAACGCTGTCTAAGCTATTTCTCCCAGAAGTGTCTGCAAAAAGAGATTGGCCTGAAGGTCGGCGGCGATGCCAATTCGTTGCGCCGCAGGGCCCCTGCGTGGCGGAGTTTCCCCTTTCCCGTACTCCACACCAAAGATTCTCGAGCAAAAGAGCATTGTATCAATGATGTTGCTGTCCGCATGTTCAGCAAAACCGAGGCCACCATCCCATATCTCCTCGCTCCACACTGGTTTGTGGAGAGAATCGGTAAGGCTGAGTCGCCTTGACGCGAAAGGGCCAGCGAGAGAAACTCGAATGTCAAAGTTCGCATCTGGTGTATCTATTTAATCGACTGATACCAGAGCACAGGGCGAAACACCTGTCCTTCAGAATGAGAAATCGTAAGGGTCTCTTCTCTCAGGTTTGGTAGCGACCGAGTCCGGTTACCGACGTCCCCTGGAATTGATTTCGTACGGAAACAGGGATCCATTTGTGTGGTTCGCTTTGCGAATGCCCAGGGGGGCCAATTGAGGTGAAAGGTCAGATCAGAGAGGCCAAGGTTGAATCAGACCGAACGATGATTGACTTTGCCTTTTCATAGTGTTATTAAAGGAACCTGATTTTAGCTATCACCGGAAGGTCCCTGAATTCAAACGAGAAATCACGCACCATGTTGGTGAGGAAAGGGCAAAATGACACGAATTGCGATTATGGGAACGGGCTCTTATGTGCCCCAGAGGGTTCTCAGCAATTTCGATCTGGAAAAGATTCTGGATACTTCTGATGAATGGATAAACAAACGAACGGGGGTGAGGGAGCGAAGAATTGCGGCTCCCAATGAGTATGCGTCTGATCTCGGCAAGGAAGCCTCTTTGAGAGCTGCTGAAATGGCTGGAATTTCCCCATTGGATATTGAGCTTATCATTCTGTGCACCATGACCCCTGACACAGCGTGTCCATCCGGGGCCAATTGGCTTGAAGCAGCTCTTGGAGCAGACAATGCGGTTTCATTTGATGTCGTTGCCGCGTGTAGCGGTTTTATTTTTGGACTCTCTGTGGCAGAACAGTACTTGAAGACCCGTACCTTCAAGAACGCACTCGTTGTGGCATCAGAGGTGATGAGCCGTACCCTAGATTGGACCGATCGAGAGAGCTGCATTCTCTGGGGGGATGGGGCTGGGGCTGTGGTCCTGAAGCCCGTTGAAGATGGCGAGGAATGTAGCGAAATCATATCGACCCATATCCAAACGGATGGAAAAAACGGCCAAAATCTTCTCCTTCCGGGCGGTGGTTCAAAGACGACGCCCATTTCCCATTCTAGCGTGGATCAGAAGCTTCACTATCTGCGCATGATCCGGGCAAGCGATTCGGTAAGGGTTGCCGTCAAATGCTTTGCTGAGGCGGCGGAGCAAGCCGTTTTTCACAATGGGTACACCTTCGACGACGTGAAGGTGCTCATCCCCCATCAAGCAAATCTCCGGATTCTCCAACAGATGGCCAAAAGGCTAAAGGTGCCCATGGAAAAGGTTTACCTCACGGTTGAGAAGTATGGAAATATTTCCTCATCCACGGTTCCGATTGCTTTGGATGAAGCTGTCAGGGATGGAACTATCGAGAAAGGTGATCTAGTCGTTTTAACGGCTTTCGGAGGAGGGTTAACGTGGGGGAGCTCCCTGATTCGGTGGTGACCAGGAATGGGCCCCTACGGACTTTTATTTAGAAGAGACAATTTTTGACCGTGTGGTTGAAAACAAATCATTCCATGATGTTCTGGGAGTTTTCCTGGAAGAGTAAAAATCATTTTTTATTTCAATAGCTTATTCTTCACCTAACATCAGCAAGTTGAGTGAAAAAGGTTGGTATCGTAATTGCATAACAATTCCCCGGACTCTTGGGCTGAAATTGACCTTGACCCCGAGAGCGGCGAGATTCAAAAAAAGCTTGACACGGCAAACCACTTTTGATATCTAGGCTGAGGCGCTTAAGTCATACTTGAGCTCAAAAAGGGGGGCCGTTTTGGCGGGTGATAATCTAACCATTCTCATTTTTTCGAGAATTTCCTCCAACGTAAAGCGATACAAGATACCAAGATTTGTCCTCGCCTTGACCCTTCTTGTCATTCCTCTCTTGGCATTTTGGACCGTCTACCTAGGCCTTGAATTCGTCAAGCAAGAGAATCCCGCTATGGAGATTACCCGCCTAGAGCGAGAAAATACGATTCAGCAGAAAGAGATACGCTTCTTCTCTGAGAGAATTGCGGGGCTGCAGAATCGAATCGCTGAAATGAAGGAATTCGATTCAAAGCTCCGAGTTATCGCCAACCTCGAAAATCGACCGAATTCCCTTTTCGGCGTTGGCGGACCTTTCCCTGAGGATGTTCGAGAGAGAATCTGGGGCCAGAATGCTTTGGATAAAATTGTCGGGCAAGGACAACCGGATTCGATTTCTTCAGACGCAGAGAACTCCCACCCAGAGAAGGAGGTTCGGGAACTGGGAGATCTCGTCCACAAAAGGGATGGTCAATTGCCGCATGTTCCTATGGTCTGGCCAAGCCGTGGGTGGATCATCGGGGACTTCGGGTATCGTGTCTCCCCTCTGACGGGACGGCCTGAGATGTATGAAGGGATCGAGATTTCCAATTCAGTTGGTGCGCCTATCATAGCGCCCGCAGATGGCCTCGTAACAACATTAGGAACCGATCCCAGGCACGGGAAGATGGTCGTTTTGAGCCATGGTCATGAAATCGTGACAAGATACGGTAATCTGGCTCAGATGGATGTGAAGATTGGCCAGAAGGTTCGAAGAGGCGAAATAATTGGAAGAATCGGAAACGCAGGCCACTCTATGGGACCTCATCTTTATTACGAGGTGAGGGTTAGCGGCATTCCGATCAATCCCCGTAAATACCTCTACAATTGAGGACCTGTCCTAGCTCATCTACTCCTTCCTGACGCCCCGCCCGCGGTACCTCATTCCTAGGCAAATGCTTAGGGCTCCGTTTCGATTTCCATTGTCAGGCCGGTGTCGAGGTAAAGGGAGAGCCTCCTCGAGACGATGGTCGTACGTTCTTTCGAAACGTCAACGAATTCCCTAAAATTGGCTATTCAGGTCATAGTATCATTTTAATGGGCACTCGGTCAGGGACCCGATGTGGTTGAATGACCATGACCAAGGCAGTATAATGGTGTGGATTCTCTGAAAAGGGAGTGAGGGCTATGCCTTCGATATTGAGAAGAGTTGTCGGAACGAAGAACGATCGGGAACTTCGGCGTATTCAGCCTATGGTGGAGCGTATAAATGGCTTGGAGGTTTCGGTAGAGAGACTGTCTGATGCCGAGCTTCGTGCAAAAACAACCGAGTTTCGGGAAAGGACGGATCGGGGAGAGTCCGTCGAAACCATTCTTTTTGAGGCGTTTGCTGTAGTCAGGGAGGCGAGCAAGAGAACACTTGGTGAACGTCATTTCGACGTTCAGCTCATAGGTGGCATCGCTCTACACGAAGGCAAGATCGCTGAAATGGCAACGGGCGAAGGCAAAACCCTGGTGGCCACCCTTCCAGCTTATCTTAACGCCTTGAGCGGAAGGGGCGTACATATTGTCACGGTCAACGACTATTTGGCAAAACGAGACAGCGAGTGGATGGGGGCGATATACAATTTTCTTGGGCTGAGCGTCGGTGTGATTTATCACGACATGGATCATGATATGAGAAAAGAGGCTTACGGGGCCGACATTACCTATGGAACAAATACAGAATTTGGATTCGACTACCTCAGGAACAATATGGCCATCGATGTGGAGGGGATAGTTCAGAGAGAGCATCACTACGCGATTGTCGACGAGGTGGATAGTATCTTAGTTGATGAAGCGAGAACACCCCTCATTATTTCAGGGCCAGTGGAACGCTCCACGCACCATTTCAAAGAAGTGAAAGGACCGGTGGAACGGCTGGTTCAGGGCCAGAATGGGTTAGTCAATCGATTACTCTCAGAAGCTGAAAAAATGCTTAGGAATGACGAGACATATGAAGGCGGGATACGCCTTCTTCAGGTCAAGAGAGGAGCTCCGAAAAACAGGCGTTTTCTGAATATGATGGAGGAGCCAAAGTACAAGAAACTGATCGATCGGGTTGAGTTGGATTTTATCCGGGACAAGCGGATGGACGAATTGGATAGTGACTTGTTCTACGCTATCGATGAGAAGTCCAACATATGCGATTTGACTGAAAAAGGCCGGCGAGCTTTATCTCCGGGAGATCCAGATTTCTTTGTCCTCCCAGATTTGAGCCAGATTGATGTGGGGGAAGAAAACGAAGAAGAGAGAATCAAGAAGCGGCACAGGATGGAGAGGGAGTATTCGGAAAAAGCGGAGAAGATCCATAACATTACGCAACTGCTGAAGGCCTACAGCCTTTTCGAGAGAGACGTGGAATATGTCGTCAGCGATGGACAGGTGATCATCGTGGATGAATTCACCGGTAGGCTGCTACCGGGTCGTCGTTACAGCGACGGCCTTCACCAGGCGATCGAGGCAAAGGAAGGTGTCTCTATCGAGCGAGAGAATCAGACCCTTGCGACGATCACAATTCAGAATTATTTTCGAATGTATGAGAAGTTGGCAGGAATGACGGGGACAGCAGATACCGAGGCAGCCGAGTTCCATAAAATCTATAATCTCGATGTCCTGGTAATCCCCACAAACATGCCCCTGATACGGAAATCCTATTCCGACGTAATCTACAAGACGGAGAGGGAAAAATTCAAGGCCGTGGCCGACGAAATCGAGGAGCTTCACCGGCAGGGGCATCCTGTTCTTGTGGGTACGGTCAGCATTGAGATGTCGGAACGACTGAGCAATGTTCTCAAGAGAAGGGGAATCCGACACCACGTCCTCAATGCAAAGCAGCATCAGCGAGAAGCGGAGATAATCGCCCAGGCGGGAAGACTGGGGGGTGTCACAATTTCAACCAACATGGCTGGACGGGGGACCGACATTCTGTTGGGCGGGAATCCAAAATTTCTTGCTGGCGGATCGTTCTCCCCTGAGGCAACAGAAGGCGAGAGAATGAAGGCTATCGAGAAGGCTGTGGCGATCGCGACAAAAGAAAAGGAAGAGGTCTTGGCAATGGGTGGCCTCCATGTGATCGGCACCGAGAGGCATGAGAGCCGCCGGATCGACAACCAGCTGAGGGGAAGGGCCGGCCGTCAGGGAGATCCCGGATCCTCGAGATTCTACTTGTCTTTAGAAGACAATTTGATGCGTATCTTCGGATCGGAACGGATTGCGAATGTCATGGACCGATTGGGCATTGAGGAAGACCAACCTATCGAGCACAGGCTCATTACAAGGGCTATCGAGAACGCACAGAAGAAAGTGGAGGCACACAATTTCGATATCCGGGAGCATTTGCTTAAATACGACAATGTAATGAACAAACAGAGAGAGGTGATCTATGAACGACGAAGCCAGATCCTTAAGCAAGACGATCTGAAAGACCTAGCCAAGGAGATGATGGAGGAAGTCGTCGACGATCTGGTCGAAATCCATACCGATGAAAAATCCTATCCAGAAGAATGGGACATGGAGGGTCTCAAGAAGGAATTCTACGACCATTTTCAGTTCTTTTTAAGTCATGACCATCAGGATCCAGGAGAGATGACTCAGGAGGGATTAAGAGACCTCATGGTCAAGGCTGTGTTTGATCGATATGAGGAGAAGGAAGCAGATTTGAGTGCGCCCCTCATGAGGCGGGTTGAAAAGGTCATCATGCTGGACACCATCGATCATTTCTGGAAGGAACACCTCCTTGGCATCGATCAAGTAAAAGAAGGGATTGGCCTTCGAGGATATGGCCAGAAGGATCCCTTGATCGAGTATCAGAAAGAGGGGTATGGAATGTTCCTGGATACCCTCGAGGAGATCAGACGGACCACGGTAAAGAATCTCTTCAGATTCAGCCTTGTCCGCGACGAGATGGAAGAGAAGAAGCGAGCTCAGCCACAGCGAGTGGTCTTCAGCCGAGGGGAAATACCCGATCTGAAACCTCAGGAAATGGCCATGGCGGCTGAAGCCGGGGGAAGTGGGCCGATTGAGACGGTAAGGCGGCAGGGACGAAAGATAGGGAGAAATGACCCCTGTCCTTGCGGAAGCGGGAGGAAATACAAGAAGTGCTGTGGTGCGTAATCGTTAGCAATTCGGCCGGATCATACGGTCGCCCTTCATCCGTGAAAGGCATCTTTCGATAATCCGTTAAGGTTAAAGGATCAAGGCCCAAGGACAAAAGCCAATGGGAACACACTTATCGTGGAGCTCTGATGCTTTTCCCTTTGCCTCTTAACTTTTTCCCGGTGCCCCTCTTGTTTCACCTTTGGCCCTTTAGCTTCGCACTTAGCACTCTTATTTCGCGTCCTCAGGCATATCGTACTGATGGCTCGGTGGGTGAGTGAGTGTCCATGACAGGAAAAAAGAAGAATTCCTATCTCATTCCCGGATTCCAGTTTAGCGGTATCTCTGGCGGGATCAAGAAGGATGGAGCAAGAGACCTTGGTCTCATTCACTCCGACACCATCGCAGCCGTCTCTGGTGTGTTTACCACCAACATAGTGAAGGCTGCACCCGTCTTGTTGGACATGGAGCGAATTCGGGAGGGGAGGGCTCAGACAATTCTGGTTAATAGCGGAAATGCCAATGCATGTACCGGGAAGAAAGGGATCGAGAATGCCCGTCTTCTGACTGATCTCGTGGCTGATGAACTGGAAATCGATCGGGACCTTGTGCTGGTTTCTTCAACTGGCGTGATTGGTCAGCCCTTACCCATGGACCGAATTGTCAAGAAAATACCCAAGGCTGTCCAGGAATTATCCCCTCATGGGATCAACAGTCTGGCCGAAGCCATCATGACGACCGACACCCGGCCGAAGATAGAGGCCGAAACGGTAAGTATCGACAGTAAAGATGTCCGCATCTGTGGCGTGGCCAAGGGAGCCGGAATGATACATCCCAGAATGGCGACAATGCTGGCCTTTGTCGTGAGTGATGTCTCAATAGAATCAGAGACACTCGACGCGATGACGCGGGAGGGGGCCGACAGGACTTTTAACCGGGTCACCATCGATGGTGATACGAGTACAAACGATACCCTGCTGGTTCTGGCGAATGGAAGAGGGGGGAATCGCTTGATCAAGAATTCCTCCCCCCCAGGTCTTCTATTTCGGGAGAAACTGTGGGCTGTGATGGAGAGGCTCTCGAAGAAACTGATCGAGGACGCGGAGGGAGGGACCAAATGTGTAGAAATCTTGGTTAGGAGGGCTCCGACGGAGCGGGATGCCCTGCAGGTGGCATTTAGCATCGCTCATTCTCCTTTGGTCAAGACGGCTTTCTTCGGCGAAGACATCAACTGGGGGAGGATTCTCTGTGCTGCCGGGTATTCTGGTGTCGTCTTAGACCCTGGCAAGATGGATCTTTTTCTGAATGACGTTCAGATCGTGAAAAATGGGGTCGGTTGTGGGAAAGAGGCAGAAAGGCAGGCAACCATGGCGATGAAGAAAAGATCCTTCACCGTAACGCTCGAACTGGGGCTTGGAGCTGGGGAAGCCTCAGTGGTCACCTCAGATCTATCTACCGACTATGTAAGAATCAACGGGTCCTACCGGAGTTGACGATTATGGCCGAGATAGACGGCGGTTCTGGCTAATTGGCTCGTTGACACCGAGAATTTCTTCTTTGCGAACCTCAGGATTCTTCCGGAGTTTCCCGTATTGGCCTTATCAATAATCAACGGTAGCATGTGCCTGTGGGCGGGCGGGGTCTCCCCATCCGTATCGGAGTCGTAGAGGCGGCGGATTGCGAAGAAGTGGGACCTGAGGACAACCTGACTGAATGGAAAGGATGATTCAATGGAGGTCTGCCAACGGTTAGAGGAGAGGTATCGAATTCTTTCAAAGGAGCAGATAGGACGGGTGAATGACTATGCTCTCAGGCTGATGGAAGAGGTGGGATGTAAGGTTCTCTGTGACGAAGCCTTCAATATCCTTGGCCGTGCCGGTTGTGACGTTAGTGACGCGAGCCGGATTAAGATTCCCCGCAAGCTTGTCATGGAAGCCGTTGAGGCTGCTCCCAAAACAATCGAGGTTTTTGACAGGAATGGCGACCTTTCGATGATGTTTACTACGGATTCTTGCTACTATGGCACGGGATCGGACTGCCCGACAACAGTTGACCTCTACTCAGGTAATCGAAGGCTGTCCACGAAAGAAGATGTCGGAAGACTTGCCCGATTCTGCGATGCCCTGCCGAATATCGATTTTGTCATGTCCTTTGGAATCGCCAATGATTCGCCAAAGGGGACTAATTTTGTTCATCAGTATGAGGCGATGCTTCTCAATACGAGAAAGCCTATCATTGTCACAGGTCACGGCAGGAACGACATGGTGACGATGATAGAAATGTGTGCCGCGGCCATCGGCGGTATGGGCGAATTGAAAGCGCGGCCACCTCTGATTCTATACAGCGAACCCGTATCCCCATTGGTCCATACCGAGATGGGCATTGGGAAAGGCCTCGTCTGCTGTGATTATGGTATCCCTTTCATTTATATCGGTAGCCCGATGATGGGGGCGACGGCTCCGGCGACTCTGGAGGCCATCCTTGTCCAGGCGATTGCCGAGTCTCTTTCGGGGCTTGTTATTTTCCAGAGGAAACAGCCTGGGGCGAAGTTTATTTTCGGCGGGGATGCGACTGTCATGGACATGAATACAAGCATATTCAGCTATGGGGCTCCGGAGTTGAATATGCTGAATGCGGCCTTCGCTGATATGGCTCATTTCTACGGGATGCCGTTCTTTTGCCTCGCTGGAGCTTCCGATTCTAAGCTTTTGGATGCTCAGGCAGGACTCGAGTACGCCCTGTCGATCTATATTGCCACGTTGAATGGGTGTAATATTATCCATGACTGTGGCTACTTGGAATCTGGACTAACATCGTCTTTTGAATCAGTTCTTTTCGCTGACGAGATTATTGGCATGGTCAAGTCGATGCTCCGTCCGTTGGATTTCAATGATGAAACCGTTCCGCTGAGGTTGATGGACAGGGTTGGGCCAGGCGGGAACTACCTCACAGATGATCATACAGTAGAGACCTTCAAAAAGACCTTTTGGTTTCCCCGGTTTCTCGATAGAAGGGTGTATGAGGTGTGGGAAGGGAGTGGTTCGAAGGATCTCCGCACAGTTTTGAATGAGCAGGCAAAACCGATCTTTGAAAATCACAGCCCACAAGCCGTTTCTAAGAGGGCTTTAGAGGCGATCAGGGATATCGTCTCGGCCCACACACCGGACATATAGCCGGCGTTATGGTGTCCAATTCCAGGATGTTTTCAAAGGGGAGAGAAATGAAATCTCGGCATAACCAAGAAGTCGGAGCGACTCTGTGCGGGGACCCCAACGGAATTGATGGCCCCAATGGGCGAGGCCAAGAAAAGGGGCTGAAGGGACAGGAGGGAGCCATGGACAGGAGCCTCAGGAGAATATTGGAAACAGAATTGGAAGAGGTTCGATCTGCGGGGCTGTACAAAGAGGAGAGAGTTATCTTCACGCCGCAGGGATCCCGGATCAGGGTTCCTGAAGGAGAAGTGATCAACCTGTGTGCAAACAACTACCTCGGTCTCTCCTCACATGAAGATGTTGTAAAGGCTGCCCGGAGAGGGTTGGTGGAATGTGGATTCGGCATGTCATCGGTCCGTTTTATCTGCGGAACCCAGGACATTCACAAAGAGCTGGAGCAGAAAATCTCCACCTTTCTGGGCACCGAAGACACGATTCTATATTCCTCATGTTTTGACGCCAACGGCGGCTTATTTGAGTCTCTCCTCGGGCAAGAAGATGTTGTGATCAGCGATGCGCTGAACCATGCCAGCATAATCGACGGCATCCGACTCTGCAAAGCAACTCGGAAGAGATATGAGCACGCGGATATGAAAGATCTCGATAGGCATTTAGAGGAATCCTCCGATTTCAGGGTTCGGATGATTGCCACCGATGGGGTTTTCAGCATGGATGGGGACTTCGCACCCCTCGATAAAATCTGTGAACTTGCCGAAAAACATGATGCGGTCGTTATGGTAGACGATTCCCATGCGACCGGTTTCATAGGGGAAAAAGGCCGGGGCACTCCTGAGTATTTTGGAGTCATTGACAAGGTAGACATTATTACCTCTACATTGGGGAAAGCTCTGGGTGGTGCCACTGGAGGCTTCACGAGCGGTCGGAGAGTGATCGTGGAATATCTCAGACAGCGCTCCAGACCCTATCTTTTTTCCAATTCCCTTGCTCCCCCTATTGTCTATGCATCCCTCAAAGCGATCGACTTGATCATTCAGAGCGATCGCCTCCGTCGGACTCTGCAAGAAAATACCCAGTATTTCCGGGAGGAGATGGGATTGAAGGGGTTCAGCATACCGGATAGTCCCCATCCTATTGTCCCAATAATGCTCGGAGATGCCAAACTCGCCGAGAGAATGGCCCATGATCTCCTCGCAGAGGGGATCTACGTGATTGGTTTCAGCTACCCGGTGGTGCCTAAGGGAAAGGCAAGAATCCGGGTTCAGATTTCAGCCGCCCATACAAAGGAGCAACTCACCAGGGCTGTCGAGGCCTTTGCGACTGTTGGAAAGCGATATGGATTAGTTTGATAATCATTCTCATGGGGTTATGACTGTGAAGATGAGAGCACTGGTCAAGAAGTTTCCAAGAAAAGGCCTGTGGCTTGATGAGGTCTCTGTCCCGACGATTAAAGGGAATGAGGTCCTCATAAAAGTCGAGCGAGCTGCAATCTGCGGTTCGGATGTCCACATCTACGACTGGAATGATTGGGCCCAAAGGTCAATCCCTGTCCCTCTTGTCATCGGCCATGAATTCGTGGGGCAGATCTCTGAAAAAGGAGAACTGGTCACGCGATACACCGTTGGGGATCGAGTCTCTGCAGAAGGACATGTTACCTGTGGCGTGTGCCGAAGGTGTCGGGGAGGGCTCAGGCACCTCTGTACCCAGACCCAGGGTATAGGCGTCCAGTTACCCGGTTGCTTTGCCGAATACGTTGTCGTGCCGGCTGAGAATCTCTGGCCGGTTCCTGACGGCATTTCTGACGACTACGCCGCCGTATTTGATCCCCTGGGAAATGCGGTCCACACTGCCCTCAGCTTTGATTTGATCGGCGAAGATGTTTTGATAACAGGGGCTGGCCCAATCGGTGCCATGGCCGTTGGGATCTGCAAAATGGTGGGCGCCCGGTACGTGGTCATCACCGATGTCAATGACTATCGCCTGGATATAGCCAGAAAAATGGGAGCCACCCGGGCGGTAAACGTAGACAAAACCCGCATCCAAACCGTTATGAGCGACCTTGGCATGATCGGTTTCGATGTGGGTCTTGAGATGTCAGGGAATCCAAACGCTCTAGGTGAGATGATCGAGAACATGATCAACGGTGGGAAAATCGCCCTTCTCGGCATCATGGACGAATTGTTCTCCTTTGATCTGAATCAGGTTGTTTTCAAGGGCTTGACAATTAAAGGGATTTTTGGCCGCGAGATGTTTGAAACCTGGTACAAAATGACTATCCTCGTGCGGCAGGGTCTAAATATCGACCCGGTGATTACCCACTCCTTCGCCATGGAGGACTTCGAAAAGGCTTTTGAGGTGATCCAAGGCGGTCGCTCGGGAAAGGTTATTTTGTCGATTTCCTAGCCCCCTGTTCCTTCTGCAGCCATCGGATTTCCGAAAGGGACCCAGCCAGCCTTAACAGCCATTGCCACGATCCCCACGTAAACCTTCATTGCCTGAAGGCCTCATCTTTGGCAATTCTCAGGGCGGTAACAAGGCACTCATGGCTTTTGCGAAACTGAATGTTTCTAGTGGAAATAGACAGGATTGGTCAGTGGTGAAAGGTGATGAGTCTTGTACCAAACACCTTGGCTAAGAAAAAGCAGGCCAAAATGACCGGCCGGTGATCGGGAAAGGTGAGGATATGAAAGTCATATCAAAACATTTGCGAGAGGTTGTTAATCGCGGGTGCATAGTGGTAAGCATGGCTTTTCTATGCCTGCCCCAGACTCTAGGGTTCTGAAGGATCGGGAATACATTATTACCCGCTTATTCTCTTCACGCAAAGAATTTGGCCTAGCGCGGCCATGATGCTCGGATAAAGGTTCCTTTTCCAGGGATGGACTCGATAGAAAAGAGCCCCTTTGAAAAAACGGTTCGCTCTCTCATGCTCGAAAGTCCTAAACCCTTCATAATACCTGACCGAGAACTCACTTCCTCTATGTCGAATCCCTCACCGTTATCTTGGATGGTTAATTCTATTTTGCTGTCCACCCTCCTTAGGGAAATCTTAACAAGCTCTGCCTTGCTATGTTTGACAGCGTTTCCCAAGGCTTCTTGCATCACTCTGAGAATGACGATCTTCAGTGTGTCAGGGATTTCAGTCTCTTCTACCTTGACCCGTTTGTCGATCCGGATATTTTGATGAAGGGTTTGATATTCCCGACAAAGCCAGTTAATCGTGGCCAGAAGGCCCAGATCATCTAGGATGGATGGCCGTAGCTCCATGATAATTCTTCGAACTTCTTCCATATCTTTTTGAACCATCGAGATAAGATCTTCTAATAAGATACCGGATGGCGCTTTCGTGGGGTCCATTCCCTCGATTTTCCTCTCCAAATTAACTTTGATGGCGGCTAGAGTCTGTGCGACGGTATCATGCAACTCCTTGCCAACCCGCTTTCTTTCGCTTTCCTGGACTTCCAAAAGCTGGGAGGAGAGATGCCGGAGGTGCTCTTCAGATTCCCGAATCGCCACCTCAACTCGCTTGCGCTCCTCTATTTCCCGTCCCAGTTGCTCGTTTGCCATTTTCAGTTCCTCAGTGCGGTCATTCACCATCGCCTCTAGGCGCTTGGAATATTCTTCGAGGCGCCTAATCATCGGCCTACTAATTCGAATAAATAACAACGTCCCGATAAACACAACGAAGATCGCGGAGCCCCCAGCTACTGAGCCAGCTCTCAAGAACGGCTCACGTATCTCAGCTACGTCAATCTTCACCACAATGCCGCGGTTTAGGCCGGCCACCGGCTCATGTGCTGCAAGAACTCTCTTACCCCGATAGTCAAGGCCAACCACCACACCCGACAGTCCAGAGAGCGCTCGTCGCATCGGCTCAGCCCGCCCTGCGTCAAAACGGATCGGCTCGGGTATTATGAGGTCTTCATAACGGTGACTGAATAAGAAAACAATGTGATCCCCCTCGCGCTTGGCGAGGCTAAATTCTCCCGTCTTGCCAAACCCCTTGTAGTTCTCATGCGCATCCATGATCTGAGCGAGCGTGGCTTCTTCTGACCTATCTTTTTCATATACAGCCTCATGTCGTGCAATGGCTTCTATCAGACGCGCCTGACTCTGCGCTGTCTCTAGCAGTCGGGTCTGTTGCTCCCTAAGCGCCGCTCGGTAGAGCATGGAGATTGTCACCCCAGCGACAGTGAGAGAGGCCGTAGCCATGATCAAGATTAATAAAAAGACTCTCTGACGTTCCTTCATGCATGCCCCCATGTGCAGGAACTTACCGTTCAGTGTCTAGTTTATCATATAACCATTGCTGATTTTTAGTGGACTTCTTAAATTAGCCAACGAGAGATCAGAGTTTGGATGAATGACCTTCCCATGACGGTGATTTGATAGATACCTCTTCTCTCTATCCATTCTCAATCAGAACGAATTCAATAGTATCGGATTTGTGGGGCTCTGCGATCTACAAAGCCAAAGGGCAAGGTGAACTCCAGACTGGTCTACTATCCGTAGTCTCCCGAATGTCTGCGAGTAGAAAATAGCCGTGAACTCAGACGGTAATTTCACATGACATTCCTCGACAGATTTCTTCTATGAGGCCGCGATTGTCAGGCTCCTTTTCCGTTATTGGGTACATAGCCTAATCCCTCTTGTTGTAGTTGATCGAGCTGGCGGCTTCCTGCGACAGGAGGCTTCTGATTGCCTCGAACGAACTTCTATCCGTGCTGGTCTCCTCGTGTCAGGCTCCGACGTAATAGTACTTCTAAGAAACTGCAGGCGTAAGTTCATGGTTTTGAATGAGTTCGCAAACCCAGGAGTCGCGTTCTACTCCGCCCTTACACCAGGGAAGAGGCAGTTTCTTACGCGTATAACGCACACCACACAGGGGTGTGCGACCTTTGCTAACGAGACTGTCGAAAAAGTCCAATTTTGGCTTTTTTGCAAAATCCGCCTGTTGTAATATCAAGCACTTACAAGTCCAAGAATCGCGGTTTCAGGGTTTTTCGACAGTCTCAACTGA
>CAYGBK010000060.1:0-94413 GCA_964348095.1 uncultured Thermodesulfobacteriota bacterium
CAGAGCCTTGGTCTTGACATGAGTCCCCGTGCAATGGCTACCATTTGCTGCTCACCACCGCTCAATGTTCTAGCCAGTTGGCCGGTCCTCTCTTTCAACCTTGGAAAAAGCTCATAAACATCTTCGATCGTTTCCTCCTTTTTCTTCCAGGCCTTGCTAAGATATGACCCCATCTCCAGATTCTCACGGACGGTCATCTCTGGAAAGAGCTTTCTTCCCTCCGGAATATGAGAAATACCAGCCTCAACGATGAGGTGAGCCGACATTTCATTAATCCTCTCCCCAAGGAATTCCACGGTCCCCGAAGCAGGGCGTAACAAACCGGAAATCGTATTCAGTATCGTACTCTTACCAGCCGCATTGGCTCCAACGAGAGCAACTATTTCTTTCTCGTCAATTCTGAGAGAAACGTCCCACAGAGCCCGCAACCTGCCATAGAAAACACTGATACTGTTCACGTCCAGCAAAGGCCTACTCTCCGAGGTATATGTTGATAACTGTCTTGCTTTTCGCTATCTCATCGGGGTTTCCTTCAGCGATTTTCTCGCCATGATGGAGCACGATGATTCGGTCAGAGACACCCATGATTGCCTTCATAACGTGTTCGATCAGGAATACCGTGGTCCCCCCCTTCCGTATTTCTCGTATTAACTCCAAAGAATGGGCCACTTCTGTGGGGGTTAAGCCTGCCATCACCTCATCAAGCAACAATAGTTCTGGCTTGGTAGCCAGGGCTCGCGCCATCTCAAGACGTTTCTGCGCAGCGAGAGTTAGGTCTTTCGCCATTACTTCCCGCTTGTCTGCCAGTCCCACCAGTTCGAGTAACTCCATGGCCTCATGGCGGCCATCGGAAGGATGCATGGCTCCAAATCTTCCGAACAATGCCCCCAGCAAGACATTCTCGAAGACGGTCATTTTGGGGAAAAGGTTTCCTGCCTGAAACGTTCTGGCCACGCCCATTTTGCAGATCTTATGGGCCTGCATCCGGGTGATGTTCTCTCCTTTGAATCTCATCACTCCTGAGGTGAGAGGAAAGGCGCCTGAAATCAGATTGAAAAGTGTTGTCTTCCCAGCTCCGTTTGGCCCTATAAGTCCCACGATTTCGCCTTCACTGATTTGAAAGCCGACATCATGTACAGCAGCCAGGCCCCCAAAGTGTTTCGTTACCTTTTCTCCCTCAAGTATCGACATACCCTTCTCATTTAGATCGTTTCTGGGAGTTCCCTTCGTAAACAACCAGCTATCGATTGGCTATCGGTTAATCGCACGAGTGCAGATCTTCACTCTACTATCGCTGCTGATCCAAAGCTTTTCTCAATTCTCCGTGCTATCCCAACCAATCCGCTGGGAAAGAAAGTGATAACGGCGACCAGTACGCCGCCAAACAAGAGCATCGTCAAATTAGGAAACTCAGCCAGCACCGTATCGGCCAGAAGTGTAAGTGCCGTGGCACCCAATATTGGTCCCCAAAAGGGAGAGTTCCAGCCCCCAACAAGAATCATCATAATCGTAAAAAACGTGACAAAAGGTGCAAAGGCAAGATCCGGGTCTATGTATGACCATCGTGTCGACATGACAACCCCACTCGCTCCCATGAAAAAACAGGTGATGGCAAAAATGACGATCTTGACCCCATTGACATTTATGCCCACATGAGCGGCCGCTTCCTCAACCTGTCCGATGCTTCGAAGAGCAAGGCCGAACTTGGACTGGTGAATGAGGTAAGAGGACCCAATCGTTGCCAGAAGGATGATGAACATGTAATAGTAGATTGCTTCGTTACTTTGCAGAGGAAGCCATCTGCCGACCGTGCCGGTTATATTGACCTCATACCACATCATGGTATGTCGGAAGAGTTCGCTCAGGCCGAAAGTGAATATACAAAAATACATACCCCTTAGCCTTAGCGTCGTCAGCCCAACGAGAAGACCAAGTATGAAGCTCAAGGAACCGCCAATGATGATGAGCACCGGTAAGGGCAAAGCCTTTAGTATCGCCGACACATACACGCCGACTCCAAAAAACGCGGCAGTTGCGAGGGATATGTAGTTTGTCGTGCCACAAAAAGTCGTCCAGCTCACCGCTAGGATGACATACATGAAGACGCTAATCAGCAGGATGATGATATAGGGCGAAGAGTATAGGGGAATCGTTGCTACGAAGACAAGAACCAAACCGAGGACCCACGGAAAGTAAGATCGTCGAAAGGAGGTTCTTAAATCATTCATCGTCCTATTTCCCAAAAATTCCAGTCGGCCGAGCCAAAAGCATGAGCACGAAAATGATATAGAAGGCGACCATTGTCAGACCTGGCTCAACATGGGTTACCACGCTACCAACAAGACCGAGGACAAACCCCCCAATCAGGCTGCCCAAAATATTCCCCATTCCGCCCAAGACGACCACGATGAAAGTGATTACCAAGTATGGAAGACCCATAAAAGGTGTGAGGGGGAACATCATGCTCAGAAGTGCACCGGCGACCGCAGCAAGCATCGCCCCAAGGCCAAAACATATGCCCAGTACCCAGTAAACGTTTACTCCCATGAGTTGGGCAGTATTCAGATCAAGAGCGGTCGCCCGAATAGCCTTTCCCAAACGCGTCCGAGTGAGGAAGAGGTAACAGAGTGCACAGAGGCCTACTGCAAAGACGAACGCAACCAAACGATTTGTCGCGAATATCGCCCCGAAAAGGCCGACAGAATCGGCCAGATAGGAATATGCCTTCATCCGTGAACCCCAAGAAAGGGCGGCTCCATTCGAAAGAATAAACATGAGCCCATAGGCAGCCAAAAGGGAATTGATTTCATAAGTCCCCATTGATTCAGACGTTTTGAGAAGGTAAGTGAAAAGAAATCTGTGAAGAATGAGACCGATGATGAAAAAAAAGGGGCTACAAATAACGAGAGAAACAAGAGGGCTAATACCAAAAAGGGTAAACAAAAAATAGGCAGCAAACGCACCCAGCATAATAAATTCGCCGTGGGACATGTTAAGCACCCGTGTAACCCCCCACTGAATGTTGAGTCCGATCGCTATCAGCGCATATATGCCTCCCATTATCAAACCGGCAATGGTCACATCAAGAAATGTTGTCAACATACCACGCTCGCTCCAGGTTAATTGCTCGCAGAGAGATCCAAAACCCACCCCGAGGTTCGAGGGGAAAGATAGGTCCCACGAACGAACACTATCTTCCCCCCGGGCTACCTGCGTGATGAGAGCCCTGTCCACCAAGTCCTTTTTCAGGAGAAGCTCAAGGAAGGTTCTGTCACAAGGTAGATAACCGAAAATGCTCTATTTCGGCCAAGGAGGCTTAGGATACACAACCCTTTCTACCCCGGCCGCCAGGCGCTTCGCCCTGGGAGCAACCGCCTCAAACTCCCCATTCTGCCATTGGCCAATGTCGCCAGGAGAGTCGATATTGTACTGGTCGACAAACTTTATGTTGCCCCACATGGTCGGGAATGTATCTGAGGCGATCATCTGCCTTTGTTTCTCCCTGTCAAGACCAACTTTGGAAATAACCTGCTCCCAGATTTGAAGGGCAGCGTAGTTGTAAGTTTCCCATCGATCGGGCTCCACACCCCATTTCGCGACGTAGGCATCGAAGTACTCTCTTGCTCCAGGATAGGGAACCTTTGGATTCCAAACGCCGCAACCGGTTATCCCCTCGACAACATCAGCGCCAAACTTGTCTCTAAACACGGGTGAAGCGGCACCGACAAGAACGGTAAAGAACTTCGGGTTAAAATCAATCACCTTTGACTGTTCCGTTATCAGATGGCTATCCCCGGGATAGGCATATCCAAGTAGCGCATCTGGGTTCAAGGATTTGATTTTTTTCAGTAAGGGAGACAGGTCGGTGACCTCAAGTGGATAACTCTCAAGCAGGACAACATCAATCCCTGCTTTCTTCAATAATGGTTTCGACGCCTCCCACCAATCGATGCCGTACAAGGTAGAAACAAAGATGACCGCCGCCGATTTAACCCCAAGCTCTTGAAGGAGTTCTACAAGACTTTCCGCCATACGGGCCGTGTATATCTCCATAACAAAGAAGTAGGGTAAGTTCGGCGCCATCATCTTAAGGGTTGCACTCGCACAGCTGGTTCCGATCATTGGATATTTGTACTTATTGACTAGAGGGGCAACAGCAAAATGCCAGGCAGTGCCCCAAGGCGGTAGTATCACATCCACCTTGTCCTCTAGAATCAATTTCTCAACCATCCTCACGGTTGTCCCCGGATCACTCCTGTCGTCGTAAAGGATTAGGTCTACAGGCAGCCGTTTACCATGCTCGGGAACAAATATTCCGCCTCGCCCATTGACCTGTTCAACCCAGAGTTTCCAGTCACGAATCTGTAACTCTTCCGTAGGAGCAGCTACGGCCCCGGAAAGCTGGATGGCAGCGCCAAATTTAAGTCTATCCTTTGCTGCGGCCTGATCGCTGGGCAGGGGAAAACTCAAAAGCATCAACACGGTTATCAGGATTATGGCCGTCTTCGCATACTTCATATCGCACCTCCTTTAATGTTGGCGTTCTTAAAGCCGTAAAACAACCCTTCGTGCGTGGTTCATGCACTTCCTTTCGAGAAGTCGTCACCTCCTTTCCTCTGGGATTTCCCCCTCATGAGGCACAGACACATTTCCTGCACTGGTAGGACCAAGCCTATATTTTCCCCAGTGCTTTCAAGACCCGTTCCGGAGTAATCGGTATTTCATGCATTCTGATACCAATCGCATTGTACACAGCATTCGCTACAGTACCAGCAACGGGTGTCAGCCCATGTTCTCCCACACCCACAGCACCAAACGGCCCGTTTGGGTCGTGGGATTCTACGATGGCCACTTCGACATTCGGCGCGTCCTGAGGATTGAACACCTTGTAGTCCAGAAAGTTGGGATTCAAAACCTTTCCACTATCCCTGTCAAATAGCAACTCCTCCTTCAAACTGTATCCCATTCCTTGCAAGGCAGCGCCGTAAATCTGTCCCTCTACCACTGTAGGATTTATAGCTCTCCCTACATCCTGGGCCGCCACATACTTGAGAACTCGAACCTCTCCCGTCTCGACGTCAACCTCCACCTCGGCAACATGAAATAGTGCAGGTCCTACATAAAGAGCGGGATGAAAAGGCGCGACCGTTTTCTCAGGTTTATTATGGTATGCGCCGACTACAGGTTCCGTGATTACCTCCGACAGGGCCCTCTTGGCACCTGTGATGTATAACTGCCCGTCCTTGTATTCAACACTCTCTTTTTTGGTTTTCATTGTCAGCGCGACCGTATCGATTAGTCTTTTCTTTGCGTCCTGTGCTGCTCCTCTTATCGCTAAGCCAGCAGAATGCAGTGTTCTGCTGCCACAAGATCCATAATCATCTGGAGTTAAGGCGGTATCCCCTGTTGTCGTCTTGAGTCTCTCCAGATCTATTCCCAATTCTTCAGCCGCTACCTGAGACAGGGTCGTATTCGCCCCTGTCCCCAAATCGGTCGCCCCTGTAATGAGTTCGGCCGTCCCATCTGGATTGATTTTCACGGTGGCCGCGGAGCGGTCCTTCATCCAGCCACTCCAACCCATTCCAAGCCCAACACCTATTCCCCTCCTCTTGGATCCTGTGCTTTCGACGGGTTTATCCCACCCCTTCCACTTATCCATGAATCCAGAGGCCTCAAGGGCCCTATCTGTGCACTCCTCTACGGCAAAGTTAGATAGTTTTGCTCCATAAGGTTTCGTCTCAGCTCCGGTTCTATAGGTATTCTTCAATCTCACCTCCATGGGGTCCAATCCCACTTTCTCCGCAACTTGATCGACAAGCTGCTCCAAGGCAAAATGGTATGCAGGAAACTGAACACTTCGAAACGGCTGAGCTGTTGGCAGGTTCGTATTCACATCATAGACCGTGAACGCCGCGTTTTCGAATCTGTAGACATAAAACTGGGAGAGGAGGAGTGCCAATGATCCCCCCACAAAACTACCGTGGGCGCCCACGTCGTAGTATGCCTCGAAATCTATCGCAGTTATTGTTCCGTCTTTTTTTGCCGCTAACTTCACTTTCTGTGTCGAGGAGTATCGTCTTCGACCAACAAGCGTTTCCGTATCCCTATCAAATTCCAGCTTGACTGGCCGATTCGTTCTCATCGAGAGCAACGCCGGCATGAAGGGATACTCTTCCTGTTTTTTCCCTCCAAACCCCCCACCGATGTAATGGTGGACGACTTTCACCTGATTGAGGGGCAAGCTGAGGACCGTTGCGAGATCCTCCCTGACTCTATGGGGAAACTGGGTCGAAACCCAAGCACATAGTTCCTTTCCATCCCAGTTCGCGATGCAGGCTCTCGGTTCAATCGGAGCCTCAACCTGTATGGGCGTCTTGAATGTGCCCTCCACGACAACATCGGCTTCCTTGATTGCCTTACCTGGATCGCCCCATTTCTCAGTCTGCGCATGTGCTGTATTGCCCTCGGGATACATCTTGGGAGCATCTGCTTTCATACCCTCTATGGGATCGAAAACGGCAGGCAGGACTTCATAATCAACATTGATGGCTTCTAATGCCTGATCAGCTATCTCCTCGGTTTCCGCTGCGACCACCGCAACCGGCTCCCCCACATATCGGAGTTCCTCGTCCAGCACATACATAGGTTTTGTTTCGTGTGGATGGAAAAGGATCTTCGGAACATCTTCATGCGTTATGATGTCCACCACGCCCTCGATTTTTAGAGCCTTCCGAGTGTCAATTCTTTTGATTTTGGCGTGGGGATGGGGGGACCCGAGTATTTTTGCATGGAGCATCCCGCTCAGCTTTATGTCAGCTGAATACTTCGCCTTCCCAGTTACCTTCTCTGCCCCGTCTTTGAGAGGGATCCCCCGGCCGACGACCTTCAATTCTTCCTTCATCACGCCACCTCCTTCATCTTACGTGCAGCATCACGTATTGACAGCGTGATCTTAGGATAGGCACCGCATCTGCACAAGTTACCTCTGAGATAGGATGTTATCTCTTCGTCACTTGGGTCGGCATTCTCATCCAATAAACCCTTGGCTGACATTATCATCCCCGGAGTGCAGAACCCGCATTGCAAGCCATGATGGTTGATAAAGGATTCCTGTAGAGGATGTAAATTGCCACCAGTCGCCATACCTTCTATGGTAGTAACCTCTCTTAGATGGCATCGCACGGCCAAGGTCAAACACGACAGCTCCGGTCCGCCATCAATCAGAACCGTGCATGCGCCGCAATGACCTTCGTCACAACCGCATTTCGTACCTGTTAGACCGAGTTCATCCCGCAATACCTTTAACAGAGTCCAATTGTTTTGTACCTCAACCGTATGCATTTCTCCATTGACGATTATTTCTACTATGGTCTTAAGCCCTGAATCTCCCATTTAATCCCTCCTCATTAGTCTATTTATCAACCGCTTGATCAAAACCTTGGCAATGTAGGTTCTGTATTCGGCATTTGAACGAACATCTGTTATAGGAGCAATATCTTCGATAACTCGTTCCGTCGCTTCATCAATAATCCCATCATCAAAGAGCTCTCCCTTCAGAGCTTCCTCAACGTTTATGGCTCTGACCGGTGTTGGTGCGACGGCACCGAGGGCGATTCTGACGTCCTTGCATTTCCCATTGGTGACCGAAATGGCCATGGCGCCATTCACCTTGGACAAATCTGTGACTGCCCGTGCCAACTTCATAAAAGCAGTCGACCACGATTCCTTCCGCGGTGGCACCTCGATTTCGGTCAAGATCTCGTTCTTCAGTGCATTTTCCCCCGGCCCAGTAAAAAAGTCCTGAAGCAATACAGTTCTCTCCCCCTTTGGCCCAATCAGTTTCACTTTCGAATCGCAAACCAAGAGTGGAGGAACCATATCCGCGGAGGGGGCACTTCGACAAATGTTCCCGCCAATTGTCGCCATATTTCTGACCTGAGTGGTGGCAAACAATTCTGTGGCCTCATGAATGGCACGATACTTCTCTCTGATAGTGTCGGATTTTTTCAGTGTGGCTATTCGAGTTAGAGCGCCGACACGCAATCCCCCATCTTTCTCGTATTGAATATAGTCCAATCCGGAGATTGCTCTTAGATCAATGAGGTGAGTCGGTATTGTCACTCTGTCTTTCATCATTGACACAAGATCGGTGCCCCCCGCAATCAGGCTTGCCCCCTTTTTGTGTTTTGCGAGTAAGGAAGCCGCCTCCTCAACCGTACCCGGAGCAAGATACTCGAAACTCTTGAGTGTCTTCATACGCTAATCCCCTCCTCCCCGCATTGTGCCTCGAACGACGTGCCGCGAGATGAGTTCTATCTACTACTAAGCTGAATCCCTGCTATCGACAATCATCCATGGGTCGTGCCCAGGACGACGGGTGCCACCGTCGGCCTGACTCAGCTCGACCGTTTATGTTCTTCGAATATCTTTTTGAATTCGTCCACCATTTTCTTGGCAAACTCGGGTGTATACAGGTGAAGATCGACCTCTTCTACCGCCTCTTTCTTGGCTATTTTCTCCTTAAGACGGGCAGTGAATGCCCTGTCTGCCTCCAGGTCATAACATGGCCGGCCCTTCATATCTATCGAAGACCAGCCCTTTAAGGGGATTAGAAACTTAAAGGGGCCTCTCGCGTTATTTAGCCGCTCGGCAATGACATCGGCTGCCTGAACGAGTTCCTCTGCGGTAGTTCGAACCTGAATCCTCAGCTCGTCCATGACAAAATGGGGTCTGCTTTTTATGATCTCCTCTTTATCTTTTCTGCTCCCATAGCTCAAGTGATCCAGTCCACACGGAGCGAGAACCTGTGGAATTCCCGCTTCACTCGCTGCCATGAGCCTGTCAGGACCTGGGTTACGGTTACCATCAAATAGGTATTCGACAATACCCGCGGTCACCACATCGACGACGCCATGGAAAAGCCCGTCCCTAATCATGTCTTCCATCGCCCGGTCCCCTCTGCCTTGCGCATGGCATGGAACAGGGACAAAACCCGCATCTTCCAGAAGACCAAGGGCTGTCTGGACACACATCTCGGCCGGGCCAAATGAGGTTATGGCGACAACCGGCTTATCAAAGGAGATATGCGGGCCCTCGGTCACTTCCACCATTCCGCAGATTGCTCCGACGGCGTTGGTAATCTGGGCTTTTAGAAGGGGGTTCATTTTGACGACGTCGAGCACGGTATGATGCATTGTAAGATCTCGTGTTCCCACATACTGCCCGACATATCTGGGGTGAGCCGCCATTGGCGAAGCCATCACCTTAGGCATCCCAAAAGGCAGCTTCTTCATAACACTCGTTGCCACCAGGGTCGCCGTCCCCCCACCCACACCAAAGGCGCCATCGATTTCTCCTTTGTCCATTAGATCTTGGGCCACAGCAACAGCGCCCTTGATCTGGTTTTCTGTGGCAGCATCCCTGTTTACACGGTAATACTCCCTTACCTTTTCGATCGGTAGTCCCCCCCTTTTCGCGACCTCTTCACAGGTGATATCACCAGGAAAGGGTGGGGGCTCTTCCATACTAAAATCCAAAAGGATCGCCCGATGCCCCTTGTCTTCGATTATCTCTTTGACCATCTGAATATCTTCACCCCGAGTATCCAGGTTGCAAATAATCAGAATTCCTTTTTTTCTACCCATCTTTTCCTTTCCTATTCTCTATTAGGAGTCCTCAAGACCCAACTCGCTCCACCGTCCTTTCACTTTTTCCAGAACGTCCCCATCAAGCTCTACCAGTTTTGGTTTCTTCTCCCACTCATACGGAGTTGTCGCGTCGATCAGTATTCTTGACACGATTTTCCTGGCGTCTACTGGCAGGGATGGGTCCAGAGGAGTCGATCTTCCCTTTTTGATGATTTCTGTATCTTCAATCGGGTTGTATCTGACAGAAAGTGCCCAGAGCACGCCATCCAAGTCGTCAGCCCGAATGTCATCATCCACAATGATGGCGCCTTTCACGCCGTAATTCCCTGCGATGCTCGCGAAGGCTGCAAGCCCTGCCTGTCTTCCATGGCCTGGATAGCTTTGTTTGATAGAGATGACGACCCAAAACCGTCCCGACGCGGGAGGAAAATAAACGGATTGGATCCCTGGGATTCCCATCTGTTTCAACTCGGTCCACATGGCAGCCGTCTTGGCAAGGGAGTGCATCATCGTATTCGCCGTGGGTGGTCGTCCGACAGCCGATCCCCAAAAAATAGGGTTCGCCCTATGGAGAATTCTTTTCACCTCTATCCACGGTCTTTTCTCCTTCCCCTTGGAATAGTATCCAGGGTACTCTCCAAAAGGTCCCTCATCTCTGAAACTGTTTGGATCTGTGTCTACGTAACCCTCAACGGCAATCTCAGCAAACGCAGGTATGGGAAGACCCGTCAATTCGCTCTCAATCACTTCAACTGGGGCCTTCCGTAACGCGCCCGCGACGTCATATTCACCAGTGCCGTAGGAAAGGGACGTTCCGCCAAGAAGGAACAATCGGGGATCTCCTCCTATAACTGCGGCTGCAGGCATGGGTTCCTTCTTCTCCCTGTATTTCCTGAACGTAATGTCTGCATCTTTCCCCTGCAGAAACATGACCCCTAAACTCGTTCCGTCCAAAATCTGCATCCTGTAGGTACCGAGATTGACGAATCCCGTCTCTGGATCTTTAGTTATCAGGTAAACGGCCGTGCCAAAATACCTACCCCCATCCTCCGGAAACCAGTGGGGGGCTGGGAAAGCAGAGAGGTCTATATTCTTCTCTACCTTATTCTCCAGGATAGGACCGTCATCCACCTTTTCTGGCGGTATTGTTCCCTTCTCTGCGATCGTTGCCCATTCTTTCGCCATATCAAAAATCGTAAATTCCGTTGGCATCTCCAGGCTTATGGCAAGCCGTGTGGGATTCGTGAAGACTCCGGTCAATACTGGTATGCTGTGACCCTTGACATTTTCGAACAGAAGTGCCGGTCCCTTTTTCTGGTCGTTGATTTTTGCAATATGAGAGAGCTCTAGGTGGCAGTCGACCTCGGCTTTGACTCTTTTCAGCTCCCCCCTCTCCTCAGCGATTCTAACAAAATCCCGTAAGTCCCGTATCTCTGACCCCGGCATTCCTCTTCTCCTTTCTATTGCTGATAGAATGATCCTCGTTGAATCCGATCCATCTCTGCCCTGTTATTCGACTTTTACCCCTTCTGTAACGAGGTCCACAATGCGATCGATGGCACTCCCTTTTTGTGTAGAAACCTGTTTGTCTTTCTTCAGGGCCCAGGTCTTTTCAGGTCGTGTCTGAACCAACAAGAGGTTTTTGTCCTTGGGTAGGTCTCTGTCAATTGCCCATTCGATGTCCTGCGGTTCTCCGCCAAAATATTCCTCTACTTTGTCACCGAGAATGGCCACTCTCTTGATCTCTTCATCACTGACGCAGAATGCCTCCCGACGTTCCTGGGGGACATCGACCTCTTTCGTTCCCCCTTTTTCCCGATCAAAAACAACTTCTTTAGTCTTGTCCCCCAACTTCTTTTCCTCGATCTCTAGGGTGATCCTGTTTACTTTGAACCAATCCGGTGTCGTTGTCCCCAAGGCAACACTCTCACCCAATCCCCAGTTCGCCTCAATGACGGTTTTAGACCTGTCCTCGGTTATCGGGTTAATGGTAAACATGATGCCTGAGCAGCTCGAGTTCACCATCTTGAGTACTGCCACCCCGATAGGAGACTCCTCGATTTTCATTCCCTTTTCCATCCTGCTAACCATCGCTCGTGCGGTAAAACTGCTGGCCCAGCAGTCAATGACCTTTCTCGTCACCTCATCAATCCCAGAAACGAAGAGATAGCTCTCGAACTGTCCTGGCATACTGATCGCTCCGCTCGAGCGAACTGCAACCTCAACGTTACCCGTCTCCGTCCTCTCACATAACCCCTTGTAGAATCGGGTGATCTCCTTTGCCAACTCCTCTGGCATCTGTTTCCCGCAAATCATTTCGCGAACAGCCTTGCTCGTCTCCTCAATCTGGTCAGTCTGAGTCGCCCCAGGATTGGATCTCAAAAAATCGCTTATCTTTTGATGAATACCCGCCTGACGGGCAAAATACTCGTAGCTATCCGTCGAAATGGCAAATCCCGGAGGCACTGGCATCCCATCCTGGATCATTTTCCCCAAATTGACGCACTTCCGACCAAAGGTAGTGAACTCTTCAAGGCTCAGATCTTCAAGCCATCGCACCCAGCTTGCCATACTCCTTTGCCCTCCGAGCGAGGCTGATCGCTCCCTCTGGCTTACGACAAGATCTCAACAACTCCTCGCTCACCATCAACCCGAATGGAATCTCCGGTTTTGACGACGCTCGTCCCCGTCGCTGTGCCGACCACCGCCGGCAATTTGTATTCACGGGCGATGATTGCGGCATGGGCCATGCTGCCACCCAGATCAGTCACCACCGCCTGTATTTTAGAGAATACGGGTCCCCAACTCGGAGAGGTTGTCGGACATACCAGAATCTCTCCTTCTTCCACCTCACCCAATCTGCTTATCTCCCTGATTACACGGGCTTTTCCCTCTCTGAGTCCTTTAGAGGCCGGGAACCCTTCCAGCTTTTTCGTCTTCGCAGGAGTGGCACTCCAGGTCTTTAGCTTCTCAGAGGTAATGCCCCAATCCATTATCAGATATGGGTCCGTAATTTTCTCAGGGATCTTTCCCACGGCAGGCAGAGGGATCCAATCCTTTAGCCGTTCGAGGATCTCGTCCCGATGGGTGACCATATCTATCAGGTAATGGGGCGCCCGAGCTTGGGTGCCCACAGCCCAGGACGTAACCAACTCAAAGAGTGCTTGCCTGATTTCGTTGTGATGCAAACACATGATTTGTTCTCTGTCCTTCAAAAATCCGTTCTCCACAAAGAGATCCCCGATCTGTCTGACCTTGTTCCAGAATATGACATGATGCCAGTGTTCTATGTAAAACACATGGTTTTCTAAAAAAGGGGCAACCGTCCGTCCCACGCCAAGGAGTTGATCAAAGGCTTCTTTGTCTTCCTGTGATGAGAGGAGTTTTCTGTAGCCGTCCGCTATTCTGTCTCGTTCTTCTTGCAGCTCCTCCAGGGGTCTCTCTATCTTCTCTCCTGCTTTCGCCTTCCTCATATAATCCACCAAACCTCGAAGGGGTAACCTAAGGTCATCGTTCCAAGACACATGTTTACGATAGAAATTACCCATCCCGACTGAATAATTGAACCAGGGGTCTCGCACCTCCTCAAACTTTTGTATCCACTCATTCCCTCTGCCATCCTTTCGAAGATCCCCCAGTATCTGCTCAGGCGGTGTCCCCTTATCAAAGAGCTCTTCGATTCTCTTATCTAACTTCAGTTCCAATGCGAGCCTGGCAAGATTCTTCAACTCTTCATCGGGCTTGAGTATGTCGATTTCCAACCCGGCAATCATCCGTGATACCGTCAATTCATCGATTTCAGGAAAAGCCTTTTTGGAGAAATCCATAAAGGTGAGATAGGCTGCATACCCGATATTTGCCATCTCCGAGTGGTACTGCCAGGCCTTAAACATGTTTTCAATCAACCGGCCATATTTCTCAATCAAATTAAAGCCAGAAGATACTCCGATGCCATCATACACAATATTCTCGTCATCGAATTCCGGTAGACTCTTGATCTCTATGCCCTTGAGTTCATCTATGAGCGCAATGACCTTACGCTTCCAGTTCCGGTACAGCACTTCCCAATTGTCATAGTAGTAACGGATCTGCTCCTCATATATTGATTTCCTTTTCTCGATGCGTTCTGCGTCAGAAATGATATTCCCACTGATGTAGACGTAACCGTTGATGACTCGGTGGTCTATTCCCAGTGCAGATGGAGCAGGAAATAGACGGGTGTTAAATTGAGAAACGGCAATCTGCCAGCACTCGGGAAGGATCAAATCAAAAGGCGCCATTGGTTCCGGATGATGGAGAACATCGGCTACCCATAATTTGCTCTCTTCGAAAGCCCTTCTGTCCTCACTGAACAGATAGTAACTCGGATACATCTTTTCCCAGCCCTCGCATCCCTTTGGGGTCTTGACCTCAAAAGGACTTATGAATCCTGTCGGTTGAGCAGTCATCCCTTAATTCCTCCCATTATTGTATTCTCACAACACCTGAGCAGGGCCACCTGCTCGTCCCTCCCGCCTTCAGTCTTAGGTATCCTAGCCCCGAACCGTGCCAAATCTCTGTGCGAGAACCTGCCTGGAATTGTTGTTCCTTGCTCAACCCCTAGATCTCCACCTTCACGGTATCGACGTTGGAGACGGAGAATCCCCTTTCGCGCTCATCAAGCCCACGCTGCCACTCGATCAACCAGCGCCCTTTCTTCTCTTCAACTCAGCCGCCTTCAAGACAGACTCGATGATTTGTTCGAATCCCGTACATCTGCACAGATTCCCTTCGATCGCTTCTTTGACGTCCTCTAAGGTTGGATCGGGCTTTTCATCGAGCAACGCTTTGGTCACCAGAATCATTCCGGGCGTACAGAATCCGCATTGAAATCCATAATTCTCCAGAAATGCCTCCTGAATAACACCTAACTCCCCAGGCCTAGCCAGTCCGTCAAGAGTGGTAACTTCAGCATTGTCTGTCTGAGCGGCCAAAACGAGACATGACCTCACCGGTTTTCCATTGAACAGAACTGTGCACGCTCCGCATTCACCCCCATCGCACCCTTTTTTGACCGTCGTGATATTTATCGTGTTTCGAAGGAAGTCGAGCAAGGTGATGTGAGGGGCCACCTCCTCGTCTACAACCTGTTCATTCAACGTAAATCTCACCCGCATTTTCCATCTCCTATCGCCAGTTTATTGAGGATCCGTTTTGTGAGTACGTATGCCATCTCTCTTCTGTACTCCGCAGAAGCCCTCACGTCGGTTATCGGGCTCAACTCCCCTTTGACCAGTTGTGCGGCCTTCTCAATTTCCTCTTGGTTAACCTCGACCCCTTTCAGTCTCTCCTCTACCCTCCCGCTCCTCATGGGAGTCGGGGCCACCGCGCCAAGAGCAACCCGCACATCTTTGAATTTGCCATTCTCTATCGTCACAAAACCAGCAACGGAGACTATCGACAACGTGAAACCCTTCCTCCTGCCGAGTTTCATAAAGGTTGAACGTCCCTCCTCACATGGGATGATCAACTCTGTCAGGACCTCGTCGGCCTTTCTCGCCGTCTGCCCCGGACCGAGGAAAAACTCGGAGAGTGCGACCTTCCTGTCACCATTCGGGCCCCGAAGTTTAGCCCATGCATTTAGGACAAGGAGTGCTGGCGCTGTATCGGCGGCAGGGGATGCGTTGCAGAGGTTCCCTCCGATACTGGCTCTGTTTCGGATTGGATTGGCAGCCAAAAGGGCAATCGCTTCAGCAAGAACAGGGGCTTTTCCCCGAATCGTCGCCGAGTCCTTGATATCATTTAACCGTGTCAAAGCCCCGATATGAATATGACGTCCCCGTGACTCCACGAAAGACAGTTCAGTCACCCTGTTCAGATCGACGACGACAGCAGGCCAGACCGTCCGCTTTTTCATGTTGAGTAGCAAGTCTGTTCCGCCGGCCAACAGTTTTGATTCATCTTTATGCTCTCCGAGCAGAGAAACCACATCATCCAGCGAAGTGGGCGCAAAATAACCGAATCTCGGTAATGGTCTAATCTCACCTTCCATCGGCCTTCTTCTCCATTATGGCAAAAAAGATCTTTTCTGCATTCAGAGGCAGATCAGAAAATCTGATCCCTATGGCATCAGAGACCGCATTTGCAATGGCTATGGGTGTCGCGATGAGAGCGATTTCCCCGACGCCCTTTGCACCAAACCCGGAGTATTTGTACTCGTCCTCCACGCAAACGAGATCCGCGATCTCTGGTTTGTCTTTGATCGTTGGGATGACGTAATCCGTAAAAGAATGATTAATAATCTCCCCTTTTTCCCTTACAATAGACTCGGTCAGGCTGTATCCCAGACCCAACATACTGCACCCGTATACCTGACCCCGGACAAGGTCTGGTTGCACGATCTTACCAGCAGAAACACCCGGATACAGTTTCAACACATCGACCTGCCCAGTCTCAACATCGACCTCCACCTCAGCCACTGTAGCCCCAAAGGTGTACGCTGCATACGGATCCCCCTGACCAGTCTCAGGATCGGGATAGCCTCGCCGGGCCAAAATGAAACCATAGTCGGCCGGAGGAACACCCCTTTGGTACATTTCGGTCGCCAGGTTCCGAAAAGAGGTTTTTCGTGAAGCGTCCTTGGCGTCGTAAACGACACCACCGTCGATGACAACGTCGTTTGCCTTGCAGCCCAGGATCTCACCTGCCAGAGCATTTAACTTCTGTCTCAGCTTCAAGGCCGCGTCCACGGCCGCTGTTCCCCCAATGAAAGTACCTCTTTGAGCATGCGTTTCGCCGCTGTCGGTTATCCGGCTCGTGTCATTCAAATCGACCTTGACCCATTCATACGGGATACCCAGGATTTCCGCCACCATCACAGCATGAGACGTAATAGATCCCTGCCCAATCTCAACAATGCCGGTACCGTAGGTGACGCTGCCGTCAGGATTGAGGATGACCGATGCCCCAGCCCAATCCTGTTTATATCCAGTGGTCCCACACCCGTGCCAACTACAGCCAATGCCGATACCCCGCCTTTTGGTAGATTCACGAGCTTCTGCCTTTCTCGCCTTTTTCGCAACCCAATCCGCCTTTCTTGCGACCTGTTGAATCAGTTTTTTTATTCCAACGGAATGGTCTAACAGCTGATTCGTACCCGTCCGTGATCCTGGCACAAGCGCGTTCTTCAGCCGGAATTCAATCGGATCTATATCCAACTCGTGCGCCAGCGAGTCCATCTGCGACTCTGCGGCAAAGAGCATCTGTGGATTGCCAAAACCGTTGAGCGCTCCTCCGGGGGAGTTATTCGTATAGACGCACGTCCCCGTGACCTTGCAATTAGGAACCTCATAGACCCCAGTCGCATGATAGGCAGCTCGCTTCATTAGGTTAACTGCATGCGCCGCATAGCCGCCACAGTCAACGGTATAGTCCACCTCGATCGCCTTGACCTTGCCATCCTTTGTCACTCCGGATTTGTATTTGATCTCAAAGGGACACCTCTTGAAGCGAAGGGCAAAAGAATCATATCTCGTGAAAACCACCATCGCGGGTCGTCCGGTCTTGCTGGCTGCCACGGCCGCAAGACTGGAAATGATGGGACCATAGGTGTCTTTACCACCAAATCCTCCGCCAATATACGGAGTGACTATTCTGACTTCCGACTCCGGTCTCCCCAGAACACGGGCCACGGCCCTCCGGGTTCTGAAAGGATTCTGATTCGTGCTTATTACAGTCATCCCGCGCCGTTCCTCGGGAATGGCCACTGCCGCTTCGGGTTCGATGTAGGCATGGTCCTGAGATCCGGCCCGATAGGTCCGTTCAAGAATGACATCACACTCTTGAAAGGCCTTTTCCACGTCGCCTTTGCGCACTTCTACATCTCCTGGCGACTTTCCCTCATGGATCTGAAACTCACCGTCAAGGGCCTCTTTCATTTGGAAAACAGCGGGCAGCGGCTCGTATTCTACCGTTAGGGCATCCACTCCGGCCCATGCCGATTCTTCATCATGGGCCACCACTAGGGCCACGACATCTCCCACATACCTGGCCTTGTCAGGGGTAATCAGGGGTTGATCATCGACATAGTATCCGCACTGATTCTCGCCGGGCACGTCCTCGCCGGTTATCACCATCTCCACGCCCGGAACACCAAGTGCCGACTCTCTGTCAATTCTCTTTATCAGGGCGTGAGGATGTGGACTCGTGACAGGTCGGACCACCAACGCGTTTTTGACAATCAGATCGGCCGTATATTTTGCAAGGCCGCTCACCTTGTCATAACCGTCGATTCTCCTGACGTTTTTCCCTACGACTTTGTAATCTTTTCCCCCCAATAGCTTCCTAACTTCTTTCAAATAATTTCGATGCATTCCTACTCCCTTGGTGAAAAGGCCTTTCTCGTGCCATCAACCAATGGGCCGTTTCTTCAGAAATCGCTATCTTGGATCAGCAACGCAGACTGTCTGGGTTCCTCCTCAAGGGAACTATCACTTTACGTAATCAAGGAGCCTGACCTTATACGTACACCACAATGAGTCTGTGGTGGCCGGATTATGGAGCTCAACCTCGAATCCCTCTCCGACAATCATCTCCCCGCCGAGAGCAGCAAGAGTTCCCGAATAGATGACCATATTGTCCAGGTCTCCATCCCCGACTTTACCTTTCACAAATGAGAGGAGATCCTCCGGGCTTAAGATCTCAGAGAGTTTTCCCTCCTGGTAGAGTACCTTCTCTCCATCTTTCTCCACCCAACTTCTCAGGTCTAGACTGTCCCATACGCCCTTAACCTCTTCATAAGGCCAGACAACAGGAGAAACAACATTTGGAGCCATCTGTTTGGCCTTTATGATGCTGTCTTTTTCCAGTTTCCGGTCCGTATGATCGCTTCCTGCTCCCACATAGATCTGACCTTTCTGCAGCAGAAGAACAAATTCTGCCTCTCCAGAATTGGATTCTTCAACCACCTCTACTATACCGCCAGTCATGATCAGATAAGGCGCGACTGGATAAAGAGTGGGCACTTCGCTCGGAGCGGGGATACCTTCCTTTCTCAGTTCTTCGATATGTTTCTTGACTGCCACCTGGTCTCTCCCAACAAAACCGGCATTGACCATCCGTTTTACTGAAAAGGCAAGCTCCTGCGTTTCACCTTTGGTTTTCACTGTCAAATTCAATGCTTTCATCAACGGCAACTCCTGGTGGTGTTCGGTTGTTGGCGTAGGCGTCATGGTAGCTCATGGCTATTGATTTGCTGTTGATAAGATGTGTTCTAACAGCATCTATTGCCATATCAACGTTTGATTCTGACAAGGCTTTGACGATCAACCTGTGCTCCCGCAATACCTCGATGACTCTTCCTTTCTTTGAAAGAGCACCCCTGAATGTCATGGCAAAATAATCTCTTATACTGTTATAGGTTTGAATCATAAACTTGTTGCCACTCGCTTCAATAAGGGAAAGGTGAAATTTCCTGTCAATCTCCAAGAAAATGCTCTCATCATAATTGCCTCTCACGCATTTTTCCTGTTCTGCAAGAATATGTTCAATCCTTTCGATTTGATCGGTGGAGAGACAACCCCCAATTTTGGCAACCGCTGCATCTTCAATAAGCCACCTCAACTCAGTCAGGTCTTCGAGATCTTTCTTGGTAAAATACTTGACAGAGATCCCCCTCCCAGGATTGAAGCAGACCAGATTCTCAGCTTCAAGCTTCAACAAGGCCTCTCTCACTGGGGTTCGTGAAATTCCCAGTTCCCTGGCCAACTCCAGCTCGCCGTATTTCTTTCCAGGAATCAGCCTTCCGGCGAGGATCCCGGCCTTGAGGCTCTCATAGGCCATTTCTTGCAGCGACTTGGACCGTGGCAGCGGGTTGAGACCCAATGATTGAACCGTTCCCTTATTCATATCTGTGAACATGGAAAAATTTGGTATTCCGTATACCAAATAATATATCCAGAATGCTTTGTCAACAAAAAAAATCCATCGACCACAGAGCAGAATATCTATTAAAATCAAATGGTTACGACAAAACGGCAACACCATATCTCCTCGTCACCCCTCTGAAATACGATTCTGACCGTTACTGGCAGGAGGGGGTGAACGGGTATCAGGAGAGTTTACGGCGACCATTCAGGGGTCCAATCAGGGAACAGCGGCGAGTGGTCAGAAGGGAGCATACACACCGGGGTTCAGAAACCGACCAAAACCGCTAGAAAAATCAAAGAGGCGTCAGTCGGCGGATGGCTGGGTGACTTTGGATATCTCACAGATCTAGGATATACTGATAAAGCCGAGGTGATATGGTCGTGAGAAAGATTCAGTCGGGACCTGTTCGGGACCTTTTCCCAGCTCTGACGAGTCACCTGTGACTCTTCACTCTGGCGATGATCACAAGGAGAAGTGAGGATTTGTCAAAAATGCGTTTTAGAGTTCAAATCCTTATCCTTTTTACCGTCTTCCTCCCTTCGCAAGCCCCTCCCTTTTCGACGCCAAATGTCGAAACACTAATAGACAAGATGGGGGCAGCCTTTCAGCGGGTAATGGACTACCAGGCACAAGTGGAGAGCACGGTCCAGAGAGAGGATGGTTCTCTTAAGACGAAAAGGGTATTGTACACCTTCAAGAAGCCCCACCGTATTCGTCTCGATTTTGAGTCACCCAATCGAGGCATGGTATTGATCTATCCTGACAAGAACGGAAAAGCGGTAATTCGTCCGCCAGGGTGGGCCCGTATCTTTACGTTTCGTTTTGCCCCGGACAACTTCCTTTTGCAGGCCTCTCTCGGACAACGAATAGATCAGACAGACTTGGGGCTCCTCATAAGAAACATCGCCCACAGCCTCAGAGACGGGCGCCGAGGTGAGGTGGAGGTGAAGGAGGGTAACGAGTATGTTTGGATCACCGTTATTGCTGATGACCATTTCCGAGAAAATGTTGTGACCCGATACGGGTTTACCATCGATACGAAACTGTGGCTTCCCATAGAGGTCGGAGAATCACTGCCAGATGGAAAACTGGAGCGAAAGGTGTTTTTCCGAAATCTCAGGGTTAATATTGGCGTGCCAGACAGTTTCTTCGAGCCAGATGGAGGATAAAGGCTGGGGATGACAGAATCGTCAGGCAGCTATCGAGCCGACAGAGGGTCTGAGTGGTTCGTCCCACGATTTGGCCCGCTGAAGTTTAGATTCATCGTGGGCCTTCTTTTTCTCCCATACACCGGGATGGTCCTTGCCTTCACGGTGATCGGCTCTATGATCGCCGAACACATCTACTGGGACAGGGTCGGCGCCATTATCATCATCTATTTTTTTGGATTGGGCATCGCAGCACACGCCCTTGACGCCCTGGGAAGTAAGCAGGCCAAACCATGGGGTGAAGCTTTTACCCGGAAAACCCTATGGGTCATGGCAGCTTTTGCTCTTGGGGCAGGGTATCTGATTGCGATCTACTATATGGTCCGCTATGTCCCCTTGCTGTGGGTTATTGCCATACTTGAAGGATTCTTTGTCTTTGCCTACAACCTCGAATGGTTTGAGGGGAGGTTTCACACGGATGGGTGGTTTGCATTCTCCTGGGGGGCTCTCCCAGTGCTTGCAGGGTATGTTATCCAAACGAACAGGATTTCAATAGCTGCGCTCTTTTTGGCTGGTTCAATGGCCCTGCTGAGCACCATCGAAATAAAGGCGTCCCGCCCGTACAAGGACCTTAAACGGAGGCCGGCTTCTCGGCAAAGCATTGCGAGGAAAGAAGAAATCAAACGGTACGAAACCATCCTTAAGAGTGTCAGTCTGGGGGCTATCTTCCTTGGGATCGGAATGGTTATCTGGCGGTTGGCAGATCGATTTTGATCCGTATTTTAGGCCCCAAAAGAGGAGGCGTGAACAGGTCGGATTACTTTCTTCCAGTCACGATCGCCGACGTTCCAAAGGTCAGAGAATCCATCGTAATATCAGAAAAACCGGTGTGCTCCAGTAACGCGACAAGCTCGGTCACCCATCTCGTTTTTCGAATCAATTCCGGCAATTCCTTGTAGATCGTTCTCCACTCTGGATATATCCGAGTTCCCACGGTCTGGAGAAGCTTAAAGTACAGCTCCCAAATCAAGGCTAAGAATCGATAGGACGGGTAGGTAAACTCGTGCATGAGAAGAACGCCCCTGTCCCGGAGCATCTCCTTCGTGTTCCGGGTCAGGACTGTCAGATCGGCATATTTTGCGAGGTAGGATGACGTCACGCAATCGAACGGCCCCTCCAAAAGGACATCCTCTGCCCGACTCAAGATGAACTCCACGTTAGCGATTCCCATCGCCTGGGCCCTATTTTTGGCAATGGTGAGGTATTCGTCGCGAAGCTCAACTCCGATGACCTCACAGTCTGGAAATTTTCGGGCAATCCTGAAAGTGAGGATGCCGGTACCACAGGCGTGGTCGAGGATCCGAGTTGGTCCTTCTGGAATTTTCTTCAGGATGCTCCTTTTCCACAGACGGTCGAATCCAAAGGTGCATAGATTGGAGATAAAGTCGTAAGTCGGACCAGTGCCAGAAAAGAATCTATTGACAAGTTCTATTCTCGGATCGGTCATGTCCAGCCTCCACATGGAAAACCGACCGGCCCTAATGGGGAATCTCCAGATAGCGAAAGGCCTCTGCATAGCTCATTCCTCTCTCTTGTCCCACCTCGCTAAAGCGCTCCCTGACCCATGCCTCCAGCCCCTCAAATTCGGCCATCTGGCTCCTATGGCATCGGAGGGCCTCTATTTTGGCCTCTATCGTCTCGCTAATATCAACCCAGGTATTCGGGCGGTCTGTTCCAAAAAAGAATATCCTGTCAACCGCGTGGGGCGTGAGCCCTTCATCGAGTTGCTCTGGGAAAAAATTCCGATTTCTTGACGCGGGATAAATTGCGTCAAAAGCCGCCAGAGCGGTCTCCCTGTGGTCAGAATGGCTCACGTACGGATTCTCAAATCGGGTGTTGGCCGGATCCATGCTCAGAATGATGTCCGGCCGGTAAGTCCGGATCATGTGAACCAGAATTCCCCTGAACTCCGGAGTATTCGAAAGTTCCCCGTCTTTGAACCGAAGGAACTTAACCTCCCTGACACCCACGACTTCAGCTGCCTTCCGCTGCTCCTCCTCGCGGACACGTGCCAAAATCTCGGGCTTCATGTGGGGGTCATCCGTCCCTTTATCGCCGCTTGTGCAGATCACATAGGCAACCTCAATACCCTTGCGAGTCAGTTTGGCTATGGTCCCGTTGCACCCAAAGTCGACATCATCTGGATGAGGACTGATCAATAGAACTTTTTCTGAACCAGTTAGCCCGTCATCGATCATCGTGCTATTCTCCTTCCACTTACCCAAAACTCCGCAAGCTTCGAGACTGGCTCAGGCGGAGTTTTTGGCCTCTCCATAAGAATCTCGCCTAGCTTATGGTTCGTGAGATCATCTCTATTCTACACAGGCGAGGGAGAAATGAGCAACTCGCATGGTGGTTATTCTGGATCTATTCTGGCTACTGAGCGCTGACTCTGGCCTCCTGACGACCGTCTTTCCTCCCCACTTGACCCGCCTCTAGATAAATGATTTGTATAGGGGACCCGGAGAGACCGCGAGATGACGAGTGAAGAAAGAAAAATTATTGGGGTCACGACGGCTGCTCATGGCCTGAACCACGGGTTTATCTTGATTTTTGCAGCTGTTCTTCCCATTCTTCAGAGTGAATTCGCGACAGATTTTTTCCATTTGGGATTGATCGGCAACATCTGTTTTCTGGCCTACGGGCTTGGATCGCTACCAACCGGTATCCTGGCAGATAGGATGGGCACCAAGAGATTGATCAGCATCTATCTATTCGGGGCCGCTGCCTCTTCCTTTCTGGTGGCCCTGTCCGGCTCTCTGCTGGCTCTCGGCCTATTCATTGGCCTGGTGGGCCTCTTCTGCAGTACCTATCATCCTGCCAGCAACGCGCTGATTTCCAAAGGAATTCGGAAGCAAGGCCGAGGCTTTGGAATCCACGGTATATCCGGGAGTCTGGGGGTGGCGCTCACACCTGTTGTGGCTGGTTTTCTTGCATCAACCCTTGGCTGGAAATCTACCTATGCAGTTTTTGGTATAGTCGGGATCGTAGTGGGGATTGCGTCTCTCACGTTGCCCGAGCCCCACCAAACGGATTCGGGGGATGAGTCGACGGCTCGTCAAGTCGGGGAGAAAAAGACCACCCAGCTTCTCCCGCTGATCGTCATTTTTGCGTCATCGGCGGCGATTGGCCTCTGCTACAGGGGGGTACTCACTTTTCTTCCCACCTATATGGCTCAGAAAGTGGAAATCGACTTCCTTCCTATCGGAAGCGTGGCGCTCGGAGGGATGATGTCGACCGTCGCCCTTCTCTTTGGAACCATCGGCCAGTATATGGGCGGAACCTTTTGCGATCGCTATCGCCCAGAGAGAGTCTATTTCGGTGCCCATCTTCTGGGGGCCCCGTTCCTTTTCATCGTGGGCCTTTCAACCAATCTTCTTGTCGTTCTCGCCGCGTTGGTCTTTGCCTTTTTCCACTTTTCAACACAGCCCACCCAGAACCACCTCTTGGCCCGATATACAAGTTCGCGATTCCGGGGGACTGGCTATGGCATCCATTACTTCTTGAACTTTGGCCTCGGTTCCTTTGCATCCTCTATGTCAGGATATGTGGCCGATTCACTGGGCCTCGAGTGGGTTTTCCACTCCATGGGTTTTGTGTTTCTCCTCTCCGGGATTCTTGCCCTTTTTCTGATTCTTCTCTCCCGGGAAAACCCTCCCTGGACGGTTTAGTCATAGTTGTCCGCTATCATCGGTCAGCTGTCGAAAGTCCGAGGAGCTTTGCCGCATTATCATAAAAGACCCTTTTCTGGTTTGCTTCGTCGAGCCCTGAAACTCTTACTCTTTGCATTTCCACTGAATGATGGTGAAATGGCGCATCCGATCCATACATGACTCTGTCCGGACCGACCTGCTCCACCGCCTCCCGGATCTTTGTATGCATGGGCATCCCTGAGGTTTCAAGGTAGAGGTTGGGATATTTTTTGGCCGTCACAATCGTTCCATGAATGTAGCATCCATGGCCGTGTCCCATATGGCCCATGATGATCGGGACATCGGGGAAGACTTCTGCAACCTCTCCGATCTGCCACGGCAGAGAGAAGGGAGGGTGCCCTGTATGAAAAAGAACCGGAACCGAGAGCTGTCTTGCCAACTCCATAATAGGCAGAACCATTTCATCGCTCGGAATAAAGGCGTGAATCAGAGGGTGGAGTTTTATCCCCTTGAACCCCCACTCGTTGACCGCCCGTTTGATCTCATCGAGAGCCTGGTCACCCTCGTTGGGATTGACCCAGACGAAACCGATAAGCCGATCTGGAAACCGCTCGACAGCCTTTCGCACGATATCGTTGGGAATCATGAAGACAACGGTTTTCACGATATTGAAACTATCCATGTCTGCGATCATCTCTTCGGCCGTCAGCCGCACGTTGGCCCATCCGCCGAATTCCCCCAGGTGAGCATGAGCATCGATGACTTTCATCTCTTCCATCTTATGCCTCCCTCATGGCGTCGCTTCCGATAAACCGTAGGACGTCACTCCCATTACAAATCACGATTCTTCATTTGCCCCCCGGCCACTTCATGGCCCGTCCGTCCCGTGCTGTCCACAGGTAAAAACCCCCAATGAACCAAGATAGGCGGAAAAGATCTGCCCGACCTGACTGAGATTCTCTTGATTTGCAACCGCCGTGACAACTGACATCCCAGGAAAAGACGTGTGAGTCGTCAAAAGCAATCTTTCGCGAAACCCTCCGCAGTTCTAGAATCGAACAAAAAGTCCCATTGCGCCGAACAGATTGACGACCACCCCTGCACCCAGAATTCCCGTGTTCAGAACCAGAAAATACCAATCCTGATCTCGCATTCTCCTCTCCACCAGAGTCGTCCGTTCCTCCCGAGCGCCAAAGGCTCGTGAGTTCATCGAATCGGCGATGTTACCTGCCCTAACATAGGCGCAATTGATGGCTGGGAGCAGGAGCGCCGCACTCGCCTTTAGTCTTGTCAGAGGCCCCCCTTTGTCCAGACGGTGGCCCCGAGCTTTCTGTGCATCGGCGATGGTAGTCAGGTCGTAGAAAAGGACAGGGATATAGTTTACGGCAAGACCACATGTGAAGGCCAGTTTGTGGGGAACTTTCAGCAGGGTCATCCCTTCAATCAGTTCCGTCACTTCGATGAGCAAGACAAACAGAGATGCCACCCCACTGAGAGTGAGAAGAACGATGCCCCTGGTAACTCCCATATAAAGACTCTCCCTGGTGATAACCACAAGGGAAGGAGTAAATCGATTGGGGAACAGGTAGTTCCACGGATATTTGAAGGGAAGCTGAACGATAACTCTTTGATCCAAACTTTTCACAAGGGGCAGCAAAAAGATATTGAAAAATACGACAACCACAAAGAGGGGCAGCACAATTCTGATCATCGCGAGATGTTTTTCTGTCACCCTAGCCAATAAGCCAAGGACAAAGATGTAGAGAAAAAGTACGAGCAAGGCGAACAAGTTGTCAAGGATGATAAAACCCGTGGCGAACATGAGACCGAACCAGATAATCTTGACCCGTGGATCCAAATGGTGGAGCCAACTGTGCCCCCTTTTGCCAAGAATCTCTCGAATCACTCTATCATTGGGCAAAAACATCAAAGGAACCTTTCGCGAGTCTTTTTAATTCCGCAGTGAGTGATTTGGTCCGGTAATGAGTTGGGCTGACCCCCTTATCTGAGAGGGAGCAAGCAATTTGAGTGACCGGAAGAAGTCCCCCATAGAGATGCCCCATAATTTCTGTATTGGAGAGAACCTTTTCCGGAGTTCCTTGATCCGTTATCTGGCCATCTTTCATAATGATGACCCGGTTCAACCGATCAGATTCAGCCCACATCCGAACGTCATGGGAGATAGAGATGACAATTCTATTCTCATCAGCATAGCCTTCAATCTTTTCAATGATGTTTCTGGCCTGTTCTCGATCCAGATTCGCCGTTGCCTCATCGAGGACAACAATCCGAGGATCGTAGATGAGTACGGAGGCAACTGTTACCTTCTTCTTTTCGCTGCCGCTCAATTCCTGAGGAGACCGATCCAAAACGGATTCCAACCCGAACTCCTCAGAGGTCTCTAGTATCCTCTCTGTGACTCTCTCATCGGGCACACCAAAATTCTTCAGGGAAAAGGCAAGCTCCTCCCTAACGGTTGGTTTATGGAGTTGATGATCAGGATTCTGAAAAAGAAAGCCGACATCCCTGGCCAACTGAGAGGTTGGTTTCCTATAAATATCCTCGCCGCCAACAAACACCACACCTTTCGTGGGACGCAAGAGTCCGTTCAAATGTTTCATCAATGTCGTCTTCCCCGAACCGTTCCATCCGGAAAGCAGCACAAAATCACCTGAGTATAACTCTAGATCGATGTCGTTTAATGCCCAGAGACCATTTGGATACTGGAAACTGACCTGGTCGAATCGAATCATCGGTTCCGATTTCTTAGGGTCAACCGAGCGACTGTTTTCTCCACTTCCCATACTGTGCCCCACAGCCGCCATCAACCCCCGTAATCTCCGAATCGTTTTATCGAGAGAGATTTCAATGAGGTCTTCTGGGAATCCAACTCTCCGAAGCCCATGGGTAAAGGCCAGGTGTTGGGGGGCAATAACTGGCAGATCCGTGAAGTCCATTTCCTCAGAAAGGCCACGAGGAGGACCGTCGAAGGCGATTTGGCCTCCGTCTAGTAGAACAACTCGATCAGCAAACTCAAACACCTGAGACATATCCTGAGATATCCAGATGATTGTGGTTCCCCTCTTTATCAAATCTTTAACAATTTCAACAACCTCTGCCGATGTATTCTGATTGAGATGAGCGATGGGATCATCGAGAATGAGAACCTTTGGCTCCATGACCGCGCAGGAAGCTATGGCGACCATCTGTTGCTGGCCTGTGGAGAGGTCAAAGGTCGAGTTGTGTCTGAGTTGACCAATCTCGAACCGATCCAGAATCGCATCGACTCTTTGGGAAATCATATCTCTTCCGATTCCCAGATTGCAGAGACCGAAAGCGATTTCTGTTTCAACAAGCGGGGTGGCCAGCTGGTCCTCGGGATTCGGAAAGACAAACCCAGCATAGAGAGCCAGTTCGCTGACGTCTTTTTCGAGGGTATTGACCCCGCAAATCTCGACCCTCCCATTGAAAACGCCGCCAGTCGAATAAGGGATCAGGCCATTGATGCATTTCCCGAGGGACGTCTTGCCGCTTCCGTTGGCACCCGTGATTATCACGAACTCGCCCTCCTTGATTTCGAGGTTGATATCGCGGAGGAGAGCCTTCTCTGTTCTCGGATAAGTGAAGTTCAGATTGTTGATCTTAATGATTTCCTTACACATCACCGACAAACACCATACCTGAAATTGATCTAGGGCTCCAGCGTCCCACAAACAAATACCCTTGTCGCAACACGCCTATGCTCAACCGGGAATTATTTCGCTCTGCTGCCTCCCGCACTACTCCCTCATAGGCGGCTGACGAACAAGGGAATCTCTCGAGAAATGGAGAACAACTCTAGTCGGACGAGGTAATGGTCATCCTCTTTTTTCAGAAATCCTGTAACTCCTAGGGAGCAGTTTCGAAGGGTCCTCAAAAACAGTCGTCACGTAACCGCCCTTTTCGCCCCCTCCTCAATCCGTTGAAAATATATCGCCAAGGTCGATTTCACAGACTCCCTGTAATCGAAAATCCGGGGGAAGCCCTTCCTCAAAGCGAACCACAACACCAAAGGGGCACCAATAGTATAGGCGATCACGAGGATATCTGCCGAAAACCACTGGATCATTGCCGGCCACCCGAGCAAAACAGCATAGGCAAAAGCATAGAGAATGAAATTGGCAAACCATCCCAGACAGACACCGAGAACCGTTCTCGGCACAGATTTGCCATCTGACACGATTCCCGGGAGGAGCCCGACGAAGAACTTGATCCAGACAGTCCAGGGAGCCCACATCCCGTAACCGAGTACCAGATCAGCCAGCGTCGCGCCGATAGAGCCACAGAGTCCTCCCACAAGCCCTCCGAACAGCAGGCCGGTCAGTATGATCATCGCGTTGCCGAAGTGCCAGAATCCACCAGCCGGCATCGGTATGGCAAACATGGTGAGAACGAATACGAGGCCGCTGAAAACAGCAATGATCGCTATGTCCTTGGCACCGAGGGTTTTTAGTCGAGCTTTGGCCGTATTCCACCCTCCCATAGTAACTCACCTCTCTTTTCGCGAGATTTTATCCACGAGATCTCTGAGAAACCGGGTAAAACCACCTGACCAGATGAATTATTTCTCATGGTCCCGAACTTACTGATCAGGGATTCCCATCCACTCCTTCAGGACAGGGCCAGAGCAATTCATTCCGGATTAAGGGATTAGAATGTGTCGTTGCCACTGACAACCCGAGGGAAAGCCTCTGAGCACCAAGGGGTTGTGTTCCCAAAGGCCTCATTCAGAACCATTTTGGTTATAACATGCTATAGCCCCCGGGTCACCCCCCTGGCCCGTCACTCTCTCTGAGTTCGAAACTTGGCCTGATCTTTCCCACCACCTCTTGTCGATAGTTGAGCACAGTGGGGTAGTGGTAGGTTTCGAGCGATCTTAACTGATTTTTTGTGATTGCGCCGAGCTGCTTTAAAACCTCGACGATTGTCGGAGCTAGGGCTCTGAAGCCACCATCCTCAATCTTGAGGCCGATGCCCCACCTCTGCTCAAAAAAACTAATCCCATAAACACCCTCGGCACCAATTTTACCAAAGATCCGACCATTTGTTACTCTGAGCAGATCCGTGCAGATCCGCTTTTCCCCTGCAACCATCTCCGGGTGTTTACGGACGCACTCGATAAGCCGAAATATACTCGAGTCACTGTCGTCCGTTAGTTTGGCAAATGAGAGAGCAAGGTTAAACAGGGGAATCTTAAAGGTTGGAAGGCCACATCCATCAACGCTTGTCTGAATGTCGACACGGGAAACCTCGGTAAAACGTGAGACCTTCTCCAGAGCAAGTTGCTGGAGAGGATGACCCAGATCGATGTAAGTCTCGACGGGCCATTTTTTGAAAACGCAGGTTGCCAACATCCCTGCGTGTTTTCCGGCGCAACTATTGGTAAGAGTATCAGGGACCTTTCCTTCCCTGTCGAGTTTCTTGGCCGTTGGCCCATTGAAGGGCCGGTGGGTACCGCACTGCAGACTGGATTGATCGAGACCAACTTTGTCCAAAATACGCTGAACGGTTTTTCGCTGGAAATCCTGACCGCTGATGGACCCTGTGGCGATGGCAATCTCCTCATCTGTCAGTCCAAAATAATCGGCGGCCCCGGATTCGATGAGAGACAAGGCCTGAAACGGCTTTGCACAGGACCGCATGATGGTGGAGAAATAAGGATCTCCCCAGGAATAGACAATGTTCCCTCCTCGATCAACCACGGCAATAGAGCCCCTGTGTAGGCTCTCAACCGACCCGTTTCGAGATACTTCTACCACTGGCAAGGGGATTTCGTCTATGGCCATCGCCTCTCTCTCCTTGAATTGAAGCCATCACAGATGCCACCTTCTGGATTCTTGTCGAGTAGCCCATCCATAATGTGTCTCTGCACAGGTCCTCAGGATAGCAGGGGTGGCAGGTTTTCAATTCTCTGGTGGCTTGCATTACCTTATAGACAAGGACCAAAAGTTGTCAAGAACGCCCGAGTCCTAGAAAACCCAAACAACAGAGGAGACAAAGCTATGAAAAGCAACAAGGATTTGTTAGATTACTGAGTGAGCGCGTTCGATAGACTCGACATGCGAGTTGTCAGGGAGCTCGGTTTGGACGGCCAGATGAAAGGGATGAAAACCCGGGAGTGGATACTATTGGGCCTATTGGCGACATCCCTGGGGGTGATTGCTTTGTGGATAGGGATCCGCCAAGCCCCACAGGACCGAACCGACATCGACACGTCAGAACCGGAAGAAATGGAGTTGCATTTCGAACGGAAGAACATCGACACCATGGGGTTGAGTCAGCTGAAGGCGTATATCGAGGAATGTGAAAGGGGGCGGGACTTCTACGAGTGCGAGCGGGCCTATAAGCTAGCAATTCAGAGGACTCAGGACCAAAAGCCTCTTCTTGAAGAATTCATCGATTTTAAATTCGGTCTTGCCGGACTATACGTGAACTCTCTATGGGAATACGGCCAGTTTGGCGAAACAGAGAAGATCCCGCCGGCTCTGACATCGGCCATGCACATTTACGATGAGATTATTGCAGCCTTTCCGGCGTCTGAACTGGCCGCAGAAGCCCAATTTCGGAGGGGCGAGGTCTTCCACAACGAATTGTCGGGGTACTGGAACCAACTCCATAGAGAGGAGGCAATCAGGGAATTCCAGAAAGTGGTCGAATTTTACCCTGGCACCGATCAGGCCAGAAAAGCGAAGGAGAAGTTGGCAGCATTGCAAAAGGAGAAGGGCGAATGATCAGTCTATCGCCCTCGAGGTCGGAGAGTATCGCATGAGCAAGAAGGCTGACACAAGGCGCTGGAAGATGCTTAAGGTAAGCACCGTTGGGAATAGATTTGAGGAAGATGTGGTCTCTCAGGCCCTCGAAAAAGAGGGGATACCATTCATGATTCGACATTACTCCGATACGGCTTACGACGGTATCTTCATCCCCCAGAAGGGTTGGGCCTCTGTGATGGTTCCAGATGAATTTACCGAAAAAGCCAAGGCGATTATTGAACATTTGAAGAAAGACTTTAAGGCGGAGACTAAGAACACAGAAGGCAGAAGTCAGAATTCAGAATAGACTCAGAGAATGCATCAATTGGATTATCGACCTGGTTCAACGGAAAGGGCGAAGAGGATGGTTAGCATATCCTCGGTGCCTGGCAAACACGGTGAGCGCTTGCGGAGGGTTATCTGTTCATTCTGACTACCGACTCCCGGCTCCTGAATTCTGCACTCCTACGGTGTATAGATAACAACAATCAGTTTGGCGACCTGTGTTCCCAGATTCCTCAGTTTGTGGACAAGTGCCGAGTTGAAATGGATGGTCTGTTCTTTCTCGAGTATACTCGAGTTCTCTCCGACTAAGACTTCTATCTTCCCCTTAAGGACATAGATGAACTCTTCACCCTCATGAGAGTATTCGACCATTTTATGTTCCTTCATCGGGTCAATGCTGACGAGAAAGGCCTTCAGATGTCTGTTTTCAGCGCCGGGTGTTAGGACCTGATAAGAATATTCCTGAGTTCTCTTGACAAAACTCCGTCGCCGTTTTTCAGAAGCCGCACTCTCCTTTTTTTCAGATAGCAATGAGCCTGCGTCAATCGAAAGAGCCTTTGAAATTCGGATCAAAAAGGCCACTGGCGGTAGCACCTTCCCGGTTTCAACGTCCTCTATGAAGTCAGGTCTCAATCCCGTTTCATTGGCAAGACTCTTGACAGAAAGGCCCTTTCCCTTTCTCAGACGACTTATCTTGTCTCCTACCGACTCTTCCCCTTTCTTTCTTGGCATAGCTGACGCTCCGGTTCCAAGTGGATTTGACGAAAAGGGGGTAAACCCTTGCGAATCCAAACTAATAGAACCCATTGGCTTTGTCAAGGAAAGAAGTAAGCAGACATCTAGTCTTTTGCGCTTTTGCTTTTTCCGAGAAAACTCCGAGATCAGTGAGACTGAAGTTTCTTGAAAATCAACCTTGTGACTAAGCGATGGGCGGTCAAGGTGGATCGAAAAGAATTGGAAAATCCAGAATCAATACCGTTGATATTGCGAAAAACCACAGATATAATAGCGCTGAGTTTGAGCAGGGAAGTCAACTCTCTTCGTTTAGACTGCCAGAAGAGAAAACCCGACGCACGGAGAGACAATGGAAATCGAACTCAAATTGTTTGCCAATTTCCGTGACTATCTTCCAAAGGGCAGCGACAGGTTCTCTTCCAAAATATCGATCGACCCGTCCGACCGGGTAAGAGATGTCCTCAAGAAGGTAGGAATTCCCGAAGATTTTCCGAAGATTATCCTCATCAATGGAACCCATGGCAAAGAGGATGATACGCTGAAGGAGGGGGATGTGCTGAGCGTCTTCCCCCCGGTTGCAGGGGGAAACGCTTTTCGACAACCAATGCGGCCTGTCCTATATTCTATTCAGGCGTGGGAAAGACGAAAGGTCGTCTCATCCCCTCCTCTATCGTCACAACCTCCGCTCCCGGAGGAACCGGAAGTCTGAATGGTTCTCGGGGCAGAGGTGGGTTTATCTCTATCTTTCGAAAGTTGAATCGTATTCGGTTATCAGCCCCCGAAGCCTCGATCTCTACCTGGGTCGGAAAAGTCATGGAACCTGCCTTTCTGAATCGACCGAAGGAGATCCGAATCGTTTCCTTTTCGGATTCACGGACACCTTTTTTGAAAATCTCCACCACTCTCGAGGTCTTCGGCTGAATCCAGAAGGTCTGACGCGTCCATCTGGCTGAAGGAGGGAAATCGAGCTCATACAGCCTCCGACCGGGGTCATATCTCGCCCAAAGGTGGTCCTCTTCAGGGATCTCTCCAAAAACGAGGGCAATGAACTCTCTGCTCGTCACTTCTATCGGAACAAAGAGCGCCAGAGCTTTCACCAACTCTCCCGTGTAGAAAACATTCGAACGCATATCCATCGCCTGAAAGGTATCGCCTTTAAAGGCGAGGCGCAAATAGGGTAAATCCAGAAAACTGAGGAGGTCGACCCGCATCATGTCAGGTTTTCCCAGGACCATAAACTGCCGTGCTTTGAACTTCTTCCCGTTGGAGACGACCTCAACTCCGCCGATTCCACGGATCGATTGAATCTGAACGTCAGTCTGACGCACCATCTCAATGAGATCCGGGATTGAGGCCGATGGTCGGTAGGGTGGATGTTTGACGAGTGAACAGCTCGGGGAAAAAATGAGCAAGACGAGAAAAACCAATAGGCGTGAAGATTTTCTCAAGGGGATCCTTTCTGTTCCTCCTCCAGCGCTTTGATTTTTTCTTTCAACCTCTCTAACTGCTCGTCTTCTGGATCAAGCTGCAACGCCCTCTTGTAGGCCTCCATGGCTTTATCCTTCTCATCGAGTTTGAGATGCCCATCACCGAGATGTTCGTTTATGGTTGGATCATCAGGGGCCATCGATACGGCCCTTTGGAGCTCTTTGACTGCCCTTTTATAGTCTCCCTTCCGGTAGTAAACCCATCCTAGGCTGTCCACTATATAACCGCTGTCAGGTTTGATCTCCAAGGCCTTCATAATCAGTTCGAGGGCTTCATCGAGGTGCATGTTTCGATCGGCATAGGTATACCCAAGGTAGTTAAGCGCCTCGGCGTGATCCGGTTTTTTCTGGATTACCGATTCCATCATCTCAATGGTTTTCTCGAGATTTCCTTGCTTGTCGTAGACGACGCCCATCTGAAAAAGGATTTCAACATTCTCAGGCTCCAATCCGCGAGCCTCTTCCAAGACCTGAAGAGCGGTCGAAAGTTTTTCTCTCCTCTCGTACAAGGTGGATAGATAGATGTATAACTCTGTATCCTTTGGTTTTTGACTGATGGCCTCTTTCACCGCCTCCACAGCCTCAGGGAACTTTTCCTGTTTTCCGAGGATGTAGGCCATACTTTTTCGAGCATCTATATAGAGGTCCGACTCGGGAGGTATTTTCCTAAACTCCTCCAGGGCCTGGACGAACACTTCCTTCTCGAGATAGGTAGATGCGAGATAGTAACGAATTCGGTGGTTGTCCGGTGTCGCGGTCAGGACGAATCGAAACTCGATAATGGCATCGTCATACCGCTTCTGCTCGAAATAGATGACCCCTAACATGACGCGGATGTTGACGTTATCCTTATCAACCTTTTGAATCTCCTTGAACTGCTGGATGGCTTCATCAAGCTGTTTGTTCCTCATGTATATCTGCCCGAGGCCGGCTCTAGCTCTCTTGTTATGGGGGTCCAACTCCAATACCCGGTTGAAGTATTTGATTGCCTTGTCTGGCTTCTTAGTGACCGCGTAAAGAGTAGCCAAGTCATTGAGGGCAGAAACAAATGAGGGATCGATTTTCAGTGCTTTCAGATAGTTGGCTTCTGCCTCAGGGAACTTCTCCATTTCCGCATAGACTCGCCCGAGATAGTAGTAACCGAGTATTGAATCAGGCTCAATCTCCACGAATTGTTTCAGAAGGTCGACGGCTTTTTCGTACTCCCCAGAAGAATAGTACAGATCGCTCAGGTACCGGAACGCATGCCGGTTCTGAGAATCAATGGCTAAGACTCTCTTATACTGCTGCACAGCAAGGTCATTTTTGTTCTGGGCAGAATAGATCCCTCCCAGGGTAAGGAGAGCATCTATGTTCTCCGGTTCCAGAGCAATCGCCTCCAGGCACTTTTCAACGGCCTCGTCCATAAGACCCTTGCTAATATAGAGGCGTGAGAGTTCCAATCTCAGAAGCGCGGATCGGGGGTCATATCGGATGGCCTTCTTGTAATCCTCAATGGCCTCGTCCAAGAGTCCTTTGTTTCTCTTAGTTTGAGCCGCCAGGTAGTGAGAATAGGCTTCAGGACTAACCACTCTGTCGTCCTTCTGAACCTTTGGCGGTCGAGCGCCCTCGGGCGCAGGGCTAGATTTCTCCGTAGGCATGCGCGTACAGAATTGCAAAAGGAGGGAAAATATCAGGGTGGCGAATATTAGAAAAAAAGGGAAGCTTTTCATCGGTTGCCTTGGACTTTGCTACCTACTAAGGTAGCACAATTGATGGCGCCGGTCAATCAGACTGTTTTCACGGCGCTTTACTCACATCGGTATTAGGCCCTTCCGGTTTCCTCTCCGACGAATTTATAGTATTATGGAAGAAGGAAGAGGCTATTATGACTATTCGGTATGCAAGGGCTCTTTCTTGAATGAATATATTTGGCAATCACCGGTTTCTCGCCTCAAATGGAGGGGCACCATGATAAGAGGGCTTTTCAAATCGGCTATCTATTCGGTTACCATAGCATTTCTATTTTGGGTTTTCGTAGGCTGTGCGACAGCTCCGGTCACCGGCCGGCAGCAATTAATTCTGATCCCGGCATCCCAGGAACTCTCATTGGGAGTGAAGTCCTACCAGGAGATCTTGAGTAAATCGAAACTCTCTCAGGACAAAGAGAAGATTGCCATGGTCGAAGGGGTGGGTTGGAATATTGCACGGGTGGCAAGCCGTGAGTACCCGATCACCAAGGACTACGAGTGGGAATTCAATGTCATCGAAGATAAGACACCAAATGCGTTTGCCCTGCCTGGAGGGAAAATTGGTGTCAATTCTGGGATCTTTGCCTACACAGTGAATGAGGCGGGGTTAGCTACGGTCATTGGCCATGAAGTGGGACATGCGCTCGCCCGGCACGGCGCCGAAAGGATGAGTCAGTATTTACTTGCCCAGCTGGGACAGGTCGCCCTCAACGTGGCGATAAGCGATCAAAGTCCAGAGACAGTGAGGGCCCTGAACATCGGCTATGGAGCCGGAGCGACAGTCGGCGTTTTGCTCCCTTTCAGCAGGTTGGAGGAATCAGAGGCTGATCACATCGGACTGGTCCTTATGGCCAAGGCCGGGTATGACCCGAGGGAAGCCATAACTTTCTGGGAGAGGATGGCAAAGGCGGGAGGAGGAAAAAAGCCGCCTGAATTCCTTTCGACGCATCCCGCCGATGAAAAACGTATTGCTAAGATCAAGCAGTGGATTCCGGAAGCCCTGACCTATTATAAGCCCTGAAAAACTTACGCAAAGAAAAGCGTTAGATGTGTCGAGAATTGGAATGAGACGCTCGGCGAGCTCCAGCGATCCCCGTGTCGCGGGAGGAGCGGATGAGAAATGCAGTTATTCGAGGACAAGGGTGACTCTTGTATCTGCGTTGCCGTGAGCCTTTGAACGCCACCGAGTGACCCTGTTCCTAAGTCAGTGCGCATGAACACCGTTCAGAAGTATTTCAGAGTGAACCCCAAAGACATGGCTTATATGAAGTCCATCGTCGAATCCTATGATGGGCTAGCCGTTCTCGTCACTTTGGATCCGGTGGAGGGAATCATGGAATGGATGATTCCTCCCGACCGATTGGAGGAGACAGAGGAGCTCATTGACTCTCTTCGGGAAGAAATCCCCATCCTTTCCATGACCTCTCTCTGAGCCCCTCACAATAAACTCTCGAGCAAAGGGCCGGCCATCTATTTATTGAGAAGTTCAGGTAATCAAAAGAACCCTCCTCTGTTCACCCAACGGATTTTTCGGCCCGTTCAGAGGTCTGCTCCGTATCCGTTAACCCGGCCTGGCAGCCTTGACCAGCGGGGATTCATTACGGAGGGCTCCTTTGGCCACAACAGGAAGCCCGAAGGACCTCGTGATCTTCGTCAAAAGGACATTGTTCAGTCTGAGCACCCTGCTTCCCTTCCGCCCATTGGCGGTCTCTCTTAGGAGAGAGGAGAAATGGTACATTGTCCTCAAGCGAAACACCCTGTCTGTGCGCATGGCTGCTGGCCAGCCACGTGAAGGAAAGGATGACTGATGAAGTACGGCGCCATGAATTTTCCTATCAAGCCGTTGATGAAGGAGATCGAGGAGATCTCCAGTCTCGGGTTTGACTATGTCGAGATCTCCATGGATCCGCCAGAAGCGTTGCCCGAAAAAGTGCAGAACCTCAAAGATGAGATCCTCGAAGCAGCTCGGAATTACGGTATGGACCTCATCGCCCACATGCCAACCTTCGTCTCCACCGCCGATCTCTATGCCAGCGTTCGCCGCGTATCCATCGAAGAGACCGTCGCAGCTCTGGAGACAGCATCAGCGCTCAGAATAAAAAAGGTCGTCCTCCACCCCCCATATACGGTAGGCCTAGGGAAATTCGTCCCGAAAAAGATCAGAGAATATGGCCTGTCGAGTCTCAACGGGATCCTCGAGAAGGCAAAAGGCTTGAACATTATGGTCTGTTTGGAAAACATGTTTGCCACAGCCGGATCGCTAACGACTCCCAGGGATTTCAGGACCGTCTTTGAGGAATTTCCAGGCCTGAGCATGACCCTTGATATCGGCCACGCCTTTGTCGCAGGGGGAATGAACAATGTTCTGGAGTTCATTAATGGCGTCGGAAGCCGGATAGTCCACGTCCATGCAAACGATAACCTTGGTAGAGAGGACAATCACCTCCCCGTTGGGGCTGGTTTCATCGATTTCCGCGAAGTCTTGAGAGAATTGAAGTCCCTAGGCTACAACGACACGATGACGGTGGAGGTTTTTTCGAGAGACCGGGACTACCTCAGGATAAGCCGCGAGAAGCTCCTACGCCTCTGGGAGGAACTCCCATGAGGGAGACGCCACATCACTTCTCACTCCGCCGACGGGCCTCCATGATCCAGATTTTTATCTGGGCTTTTGTCGGATATCTGGTTTCGGGGTTTTCCCCGGCCACCCCCACCAATTTGGCTTGAATCCCCTCTGGTTCCTCCTGGGCGAGCATCTCGACCGAGTCGATTCCAGCCTTCTGGAGAAGCAGGAAATACTTTATCCCGAGACCCTTTAGTTCAATCAACCTGGCCTTCTTCAACAACTCCTCCAAACGACCTGGGGGAGAATCGAGTATCTTCTGGATCCGTTCATATCTCCCTGGGCCGCGGACCTCATAGAGCAGATCGTCCACCGTGTGAATTTCCAATTGTTCCAGGTCGTCTTTTTCGTTTTGTGTGAGGGACGGGAAGTCGTCTAGAAGCGGCACGGTAGAGCCGACCGTGTAACGGTCGATTGCCCTGGCTGAGAGAACATAGAAAACAAAGATAGAAAGGCCCGTGACAATCCGAAGGGAGAGTGACGTCCGCCTTTGGCGGTGGAGTCTGGCCGTGTCCTCTTCCCATCCTCTCTTATGGCGGAAAAGAGAGATGAAGCTATAGATTGCGTAACACTCAACGGCAAAAGGCGGAAATCCTAGAAAACCTAAAACCGGCATTTCAAAGAGTTTGAACTCATCGAAAAAAGGGACCGTATAGACCCATTTGGTCCGTGCCCAGAAATTCCAGAATTCCCAAAGACCGCCGCAGATCAAACCCGCCACAAGGAGGAGGGTGAACTTTCTCAAACTCCCCTTTTCCCATTCAGCGAGAAGCGATTTTCCGCCAAATCGGTGGCTTATCGGTTCGAGAAGAAAAATGAGGGCGCCCCAAATGAGCGGGAAAGTATATCTGGAGACAATCAACGGGAGAACCAGAAACAGGACGCCAGTGAATATGAAGACTAGGTACCAACCCCTGGTCACCGTTATCTTCGGGACGGAAACCCTCCTGAAGAGGCCGAGAGTCTCGATGAGTTCGGTAGTTTCAAATATTCCGGGCAGGACAGTTCCATAGGCCACCGCGTATCCCATAAATCTTATCAGGGAACTGTTCGGCACATTGATGTAGTACCAGTTGCGCATCACAAGATTCACCATCTCGAAGAAGAACCAGATGGTGAAAGACCAGGGAATCATCAGAAGGAACTCCCGGGGTCGACTCAGAATCAGAGAGTTCCCTTTCAACCGATAGATCAGGCTGTCCACCATGAGGATGTATGACCACCAGGCAAAACAGTAAAACCACGAAAAGAATGGCTCCACCCGGTAAAACATCAAGACCTGGGCGACGATGAGAACTGAGGCCCCAATGATTCCATGGATGTTGAGGTGCTTCTTTCTGGCCTTCTCTTCACTGCGTCTGGCAGCAACTGGGTTCATCACGACGTCAAAAGAATCCGAATAGAGGGAAAGAGGGTTTCAGCCTTCGATCACTTGAGGAGAGGAGCGAGGGTCTTGAAGGAATCGGTGTCAGCCCTCTCAAAAAGTTGAAAAGCGATGGTCTCTGTAGAGGTTATCAAAGCCCCTGCCTTCTCCATGAGTGAAAGGCCGGTTATCCAGTTCTGCTTGGTACGTGAACAGGTCGCATCTCTCGGCACGTGGACGACATATTCATGAGAAAGAAGATCCAAGACGGTCTGAAAAACACACACATGGGTTTCCATGCCCATGACAACAGCCTGATCTAGGTTCTGATCGGAGAGCTTTCCCATGAATGTCTCGTCTTTCAAAGAACTGAAGGTTACCTTCTCAACGGGCGCCACGGAGTCGAGAGCCTCACGGACCGGCTGAACGGTATGCCTGAGACCTTTCGGATACTGCTCTGTAACGAGGATGGAGATCTGAAACGATTTTGCCACCTCGACCAGAAGCCGAATGTTGCGAATTACATCCTTTGCCACACCGGGCTTCATAGCCGCCGCGAGAGCCTCCTGTACATCGATGATAACAAAAAGCAGTTTCTGTCGATTCAGATAAAAGCGCTCTAAATTCATCGGTCCAAACCCTCTCCATGGGCAGGAGTATCCCGATACCTCTAACACATATGGAGGAGGTAAGGGAAGCGTCAATTCTCTCAATATCGAGCAAGAGCTCCCGGAGACACGCTTCCCGCCCCTCGCAGAACAGGTGCGGACAGGCTATTGTCCGAATTCCTCTAGACCACTTGTGTCGAAGTCATTCCCACAGTATTTCACTAGAAAGTGGGAAAGGAGGCTCTGAGAGCCAGTCAAGATTTTTTCGGCAAGAATATCCTAGCACAGTAAACGTCTCCAAGATTTCTCACAAAGCACACAGAGCCTCAGAGAGAACTTCCTCTGGATTGGTGAGAGGCCAATCCAGAGGAAATCACTTGGCCTAATTTTTCCTCTTAAATTAGGCCAAAAGCCTGGTCCGTCAGTTTTCTGACTCTGCGAACTCTGAGAGCTCAAGCGATCCCCCGCAGATTCCTGTCGGGGAGAGCGGGCGAGAGGAACTGGTGCTTTTATGGAAGGCCGCTTTCATCAAACAAAAGCTGAGAAAAAGGATTTTGGAACGGCATTCGGGCAGGTCCAATCCCATATCCCCGCAAACGTCCCTCAGGGATATGAGCGTCCACAAAACCCACGAAACCCCTCGTTTGGGAAATATTGAAATCTAGGGACAGTTATAATATGGTTTCATAACCAAAGCCTACCTGGCCGTTGAGGGTGAGGGTTTTTCCATGTTTGATGTCATCGGATTTGGGGCGATGAATCTCGATATGATTTACCAGGTGGACTCCCTTTCACAAATCTCTGGAAAGGAGATCGAACTGCTGCCTGGTCAAGAGATCTCTACAAGTTCTCAATTGTTCTCAAAAATTCTGCAACGGGTTGAACAACGGGGCACATTGAAATCAAGGGCCGGGGGGGGATCGGCGGCCAACACGGTTGTCGCACTCTCCCGGATGGGTTTTAGAACGGGGTTTGTGGGCAAAGTGGGGAGCGACGCAGAAGGTGACTGGCTGGTCGACCAGATGGACGCGGTGGATACTCGGGGAATCGTTTTCGGTGGCATGAGCGGTCGGTGCCTGTGCATTCTAGATTCGAACCTTGATCGGTCCATCCTATTGGACCCTGGCGCCAATGACAGCCTCTCTTCCGATGATATTGATTGGCCCTATGCGACAGACGCCCAATTTGTCCATTTCACATCCTTTGCGGGAGAAAAACCATTCCGTGCCCAGCTGGCCTTGGCCAAGGAGATTCATCCCCCGGTTCAAATCAGCTTTGACCCTGGTGAGGTCTATGCCTGCCGAGGCTTGAAGCACCTGGAACTTCTGGTGAAGAAAAGCTTCGTCATTTTTGCAACAGAGAGTGAAATCGAGATGCTGACCGGCTTGGCTTTTCTGGAGGGGAGCGCTACTCTGCTGGACCGTGGCCCGTCAATCGTCGTGTGCAAGAGAGGTCAAAAAGGCATCCATGTGGCGTCCCATGACCAGCGATTCGGTCTCCGTGCCGACCCAACGAAGGTGACGGATAACACTGGTGCGGGCGACGTATTCAATGCGGGGTTCCTGGCAGGCTTGCTAACGAATCGTCCCCTTCAAGACTGCGCATCCCTCGGTACTCGGCTAGCTGCCCGCAGCGTAACGGGTTATGGAAGAAGCCGATATCCGGAGAGGAAAGATCTGGAATTCTTTAGTGAATAGGGGTAGGATTAGGTCAGCATCTGTTGCTCAGATCCCTGCGAGCAGTATTCGAACATTCTTGAGTAGATCGAAGACGTGTTCCATCCTCGAGAAGCGCGGGACCAACGCGTCACATCGTGTTAAGTGCTACCGCCAACGCTGGGATTCCTCCCTGGCTTTATCACGATTCATTGGCAAGGAACGTTAAACGTCTCCGACAGCGATTCTGATTGGGACAACAGCCTGCCAAAAACTGTCCAATTGGTGTTTTCGTGTATACATTTGGCTGGTTCTCGACTGGAAGGGATGAAGCGGCTCGACAACTTCTCAATGAAGCGTGGCGGAGTATTGAGAATGGAATGATCCCGGCCAAAATCGGGTTTGTCTTCTGCGACCGGGAGCTCGGCGAAGACCGGGAGAGTGATCTTTTTGTCGAACTTGTTAAGGACCTCAAGATTCCCCTCTTCTCCCTCTCATCCCGGGCGTTCGAACCTTCTCTAAGAAAGAAAGACCGGGAGGAGTGGCGTCGGCTCTTTCATGACAGGGTGATGGAAACCCTGAGTGGTCAAGAGTTTGTTACTATTGTCTTGGCCGGGTATATGCTGATTGTCAGTCCTGAGATGTGCCGCCAATATACGATGATCAACCTCCATCCGGCAGAACCCGGTGGGCCGAAAGGGACCTGGCAGGAAGTCATTTGGGAACTCATCGCCCGGGGGGCCGATTCGACCGGGGTGATGGTCCACTTGGTTACAGAAGTTCTCGACGAAGGGCCACCAATCACTTACTGCACCTTTCCTCTCAAGGGTGAACGCTTCGACCCGCTTTGGGTTCAAATGGGGGCCAAACTCGGTTTCATGCCCCTAGGAGAAATAATTGGGGAAGAAGGAGAAGAAAACCCCCTTTTCAAGGAGATCCGACGGCAAGGAGTCATGCGAGAAGTGCCTCTTCTCTTACTCAGCCTAAAAGCCCTGGCCGAGGGCAGGGTGAGGATCGAGGGCCACAGAATTCTAGACCAACAGGGTCGGGAGACTGCTGGTGCCTGCCTCAACAGTGAGATCGATGGGTATTTGGATCGAGGGCGGGATGGAACATAGTTCGAGGAGCCGGCTCGAGAGCTTTAATTTGGAAAAGTGAGAAGACCGAATGGGGCGACATTTCACGACCGATTGCGAGGGACCTATCTCCAAGAATGACAACGCTCAGGAGCTTTCGGCCCATTTTGTCCTACATGGTGAGAGATTCTTCGCCGTCGTGAGTAAGTATGACGATTTTCTCGCAGACGTGATGAAAAAGCCAGGATACAAGGCAGGAGACACCCTCAAGCTCATTCTCCCATTTCTGATCGCCTATGGAGCGACCAACGACTCAATTCACAACTACAGCCGCACCCATATCCTCCTTATACCGGGAGCCGCCGAAGCCCTCCGATTTGTGCGTTCACGAATGGCCTCATTCATCATCAGTACAAGCTACGAACCCTATATCAAGGCCCTTTGCGATGTGATCGATTTCCCAGTGGATCGGGTCTTCTCCACCCAGGTAGACATCGATCGGTATCCGATGAGTCCAGATGAAAGATCCTGGCTCAGAGAGACCGCCGTCGAGATTGGAGAGATGGAGATACTTGAATGGACTGAGGATGCGGCTGGGATCGAGGGCCTCCCGCAAGGCCATAGACAGACTCTGGAAAGACTGGACCACATTTTTTGGGGATCTATTCCACAGATGTCGGTGGGGCGGATATTCGATGAGGTCAACCCCATCGGTGGTCGCGAAAAGGCGAAGGCGGTTCTGAAAAGCCTTGAGAAGACTGGAAACGATATTGAGGATGTCATGTACGTTGGCGATAGTATTACAGACGTCCAGGCACTCGATCTCGTTAACGAGGGAGGCGGACTGGCCGTGTCATTCAACGGCAATGGCTACGCGATTCGATCATCTCTCGTCTGCTGCATGTCCAATGATGCGAAAGCCACCGCCATTCTAGCCGATGTTTTTGACAGGCTTGGACGTGATGGTGTCTTTGATCTTGTATCCTCCTGGGGGACTGACGATCTCAGCCGGTTTTCGATCGACAGGGATCTACTGGCCTGGCTCAATAATGTTCCCAGGGAGGCTTTTCCTCGATTGGATTTGATTTCAGACTCCAATCGAAAGGATCTGACGGATGCCAGTGAGACCTTTCGCAAGTCGATCAGGGGGGTGGAGATTGGTGGTTTGGGATGATCTCCCCAGATATCAAGGTCTGTAAGGGTCGAGGAGCGTGCTATGAGCTATTCCTATCAACAGTATCGCGTCTCTCTAGGCGGTGGCCGAATAACGCCAGGGGTTAAATACCTTCTTTTCATTTGCGTCGCCGTCTTTCTGCTTCAATCCATCGCAACTCGGCATATTCTTGTCTATTTTGGGTTGATCCCTTTTCTGGTCTGGAAGAAGTATTTTATCTGGCAGCTTGGGACCTACATCTTCCTTCACGGCAGTCTATTTCATCTGATTTTTAACCTTTTCGCTCTCTGGATGTTCGGATGCCAGCTGGAAAGACAATGGGGCACGAAAAACTTCCTTAAGTACTTTTTTGTCACTGGAATTGGGGCTGGAATCAGCTATGCTCTTGTGAGGCCGGACCAGTTGGGCCCGGTCATCGGCGCATCTGGCGCCATTTACGGCATCTTGTTGGCTTACGGCATGATCTTTCCGAACAAGATGATCTATGTGTGGTTTCTCTTTCCAATTCGGGCGAAATACTTTGTCATAATCTTCGGAGTCATCGAACTTTATGCCTCTATCGCTGGCACTGGTGGCGGGATAGCCCATATTGCCCATCTGGGTGGAATGGTATTTGGCTATATCTATATAAACTACGCTCGTATTCTAAAGCGGATCTACATGGCCTACCTCAACTACAAACTGCAGAAGTTAAGAAAACATATACACATTGTGGATCCCAAAAAAGGAGAAGACAAAAAGGACTATATCCAGTAGCGAAGATTCGCCCGTCCGTGACACGCCCTCGGCAAAGACGGGACGCTCCAATAATACTCCCGTGTCCGCTGCGGCTACCATTCTCATCACGGGTGAACCGCCGGAAGAGAGATCGCCTGTCGAACTTTACGGTTCTAACAAAAATGCTATACCTATGTTGAGTCGGGCTGGAGTGGACTCTATCTGAAGGGAGGGAAGGGAAAAAGCAATGAAAGAAACTTTTGACGAAATTATCGGGGAGGCAATAAGAAAAGAAGCGGACGCAGCGGCTTTTTACCGGATGGCCGGTGAACGTGTCCAGTCTGGAATCAGCAAGTCCTTCCAAGAAATGGCGGAGGAGGAGGAGAAACACCGCAAGATTCTTGAAGAACTCGACTGGGACAAGGTGGAACAATACAAGTTAGAGGACATTCCTGACCTTAAAATCAGTGAGTTCCTCGACGACGTTCCCTATGACGAGAATATGACTTACCAGGATGCCATCCGCATGGCCATCAAGAACGAGGAAAAAGCCCAGAAGATGTACCTGGCCTCAGCAAAGAGATTTGCTGACGATCCTAAGATCGAAAAACTCTTTAAGATGCTCGCCCAGGAGGAGTCTAAACACAAACGTCGCCTCGAAGAGATGTATGATGACGAGGTCTATAACCAGCAGTGGTAGAGAATGGGCAGATCCCACGGTCGGAAGGTGGACTGCTCCCCTATCTCTTCCAAGTAGTTCACGGTTAGGACGACACCGCCTCAAGCCTCAAGGGCCGCAAGGGCGATCGTCAGACCCGAAACCTCAAAGGTTTTAGCATCTCATCCCCTCTGTCAGTGCTAATTTAAATGGTTGTCATTCTCGCTATAGATAGCGGCATGCTGTGATGAAGAAGAAGGGAAAGAAAAAGAAGACGGAAAAGGCGTTACCTCCCGAGACTGCCTCCCTAGTGAAGGCTCTTGTGCAGGAGATCAAGGAGGAGGAGAAGAGTGGGGAACCCCTGGAGGCGTCTCTTCAAAAAATACAATCCCAACTTGGCGAGTCCTCTGATAGGGCCGTGGCAATCGTCGACGCTTTGGGATCTATTCCGACCGAGAGAACGGCCAACCTCCTCCATGCGCTCTCTCGATCCGTTTCAGATAAGCCGGTCTTGAGAGGTATCAAAAGATCTCTCTATCGCATCGAGCAGCGCGGAATTACAATTGGGCCAGTGGAAAGGGATAGAGACGAGCCAGCTATCCTTCGCCCCCCGGTCGAGGAACGGCCCAGGGGATTCGTCAGCGCTGTCGATTCTGAGGGGAGTCAGATAGTTTTCCTGACCGTTTCCCGGAGACCCAAGGGGCTCTATCTGCTCCAGGGAATTGTCAGTGACACGAGGGGATTGATCGAATTCAATCGTTTAGAAACGACGAAGCGAGGTTTCAGGGACTTCTTACAATCCACTAAGAAACCGGGACAACTCCCTATCGTGGATTCAGACGTCGGGTATTGTCGATTCCTTCTCGAAGAGGCAGCCCGATTGACCGAAGAGCAGGGTAGTTCACTTCCAACAGCCTATCGCTCCTCTAAAAGGGATCTCGAAAAGATGGAGCGGGTCGACAGGCATCCTGTCTTCCTGATGATTGATGAAAAAGAGATCGAAGGGGATACCCGGTCTTTGAAAAACTCAGGAGATCTATTTCAAATCGAACTTTTTTCTTCCTGGGTTTTACCAGCAGAGGATGTTCAGGAATATGTCAACCTAGTCAAGGAAGCCGGGGAGAGTCGTCTTGTCCTGAACCCTGCTCAGAAGGAACAGCGGCTCCAGGAAACCTATCGGAAGGCACTCATTGAGGTGTTCACTGAGGAAAGAAGATTACGATACAAAAAACGCCTCGAGGAGATGGCGTATATCCTAATAAAGGAAGGGGATGAGGATCGAGCTAGAGCTGCCTTAGCTGCCGGCATTGACCTCCGATCTGAAGTCAAGGCTTTAGACCTTGACCCCAACCCGTTTCTGCTGAACCTGGTAATTCGATCGATCTATGCTATTGTGGCCCGTGATGCAGAGAAAAAAGACGCTGAACCATCGGTCATTGTAAAGCCATAGGAGCTGTCACCATAGGTGTTTACCAGAGGATGGGTCTAAACAACCGCCGGCTGCCCCAAAAGACGCTCCTAGCTCACAGTCAGGGAGCGATCCAAGATTCTTCCATCAAGAATTCTCAGCAACCTTGAGGTCCACGGATATCAGAACGTAGCGATTCGAAAAAACAAGTGGAAAACCTTTGCCCCATCCTATTGGGACTCTGTTGATCTAATGCTCCCTGGCAACTGACCTCACAGGAAAAACTTTGAGCAGTAGAACCCCGGCGGTTTTGCAATCGCACTGTTTCCATCACTCACTCAAGATCCACCCTTCCTTCAAATCAACTATTTTCTCCCGTGCTTGCTTTCCACGCTGCCGTTTCATGGCGCATTTTCCATCAAAGATGGCTCCGTTCTGGATGATCAGGGAGGGGGTTACGACATCTGCCTCTACCTCAGCCCTGTCGTGAATTTCAATTCCTCTTGCCGCTTTTATGCTCCCTGTCATTTTCCCGTACACAGAGATGTGTCCAGCCTCCATGGCAGCCTCCGATTCAGAACCCTCCCCTAGGACGACCTCCTCTCCCCCCTCAATTCTCCCCTTGAATTTCCCTAGGAGTGTTAAGGTACCGTTAAAAGTGAGCGTTCCTTCAAGTCGGGATTTATCTCCCAGAAAGCTGTCAACCAGGCCTTCTTTCTTTTCCATAACCTATCCTCCAGGATATCTCCTTCCAGGTTCTTACCGAACAGCAGATGCCGCACGAATTCATGATGGGGGTCAACGGGAGAGCGGGGAAACGAAAGGACGAGGGCTCCCGTGTGAAGAGTCGCGCTCATACTAAACGTTGAACGCATAAACAGTGCTGATTCTAGAATCCATAAAACCTTTCCATAGCCCCCCTTGGACTGAAAAACCGACAATTTACTCCTCGAAATATTCGTTCAACCCGATGAGAGAGAGGGGATCAACCCGTGCTCCATTGAGTCTGATTCCCCAATGCAAGTGAGGGCCTGAGGCTCTTCCAGTCGATCCCGCCAGACCGACTATGTCGCCTCCCCTTACCCTATCCCCCTCGCGAACCCGAACCTCGGAAAGGTGGAAATACATCGAATACATTCCCCAGCCATGGTCGAGAATGACCGATTTGCCGGTAAAGAACATCTCGTCTACCAGGACAACGAAGCCGTCATTGCAGGCTCCCACAGGAGCTCCCTCCGGAGCCCGCAGATCCACACCGGAATGGGGATTTCGGGGCTGATTATTCAAAATCCGCCGGACCCCAAATGGTGTTGTCACCTCCCCCTTCACTGGTCGAATAAAAGTGTCCTGCCAGAGCCGTTCGTCGCGGATGTCCTTGAAAAGAGCCTTTATTCTCTTCGACTCTTTATTCACCCGTTCAAGGGTTTTTGGATCGAGATCCACCATCGATCGAGGCAGAGTCAACCTCTGAGTGCCGAAATTCACCTTCTCAACCGTCAGCGTCAGGGCGTTGGTGAGGAGTTTTCTGCCTGTGGTTTCGGCAATGACTTTTAGCGTATGATCGCCGGGATTCATGTTCATGTCGATCCCGAGAAGTCCCTGGAAAGTGTCATCACCCGGACGGAGTGTCAACGGGATTTCCCTCTCCTCAAACTTCCCACGAACCGACTCTAAATGTTTCGGTCCAGATACGACTATGAGGGACACAGCTCCCTGGCCGACAACGCGTGGCGTCACCTGCACGGTGAGGATATCCTGGCCATGTGCAATCCCTCTTATCAGAAGTAGGATAGTCGCCAGAAGAAGTGGTATCCGCAAGAAGAATAGCATCCTCGTAATCCCGTGTGTTTGCAATTATAGTGGTTATGATCACGTCTTTCAATCAAAAACGCCCAAAGACACTATTCAGAAAGGCTCGGGATAGCTGACGCGTAGATGGGTCACTCATCCATTCGAGAATGTGTACGAACATCAGTTCCTCGTTCATGTCGTGACCTCAGAGTCAGCATACCGGCAAGATTGCAGTGGAGTTGACACTTCCCAGACATGCCGATATAGTAAGAATCGAAGTCCAGACAAGGCTTTCCTTTGAGGAGCTTTCCTGAAAATGCCTAAACGTGGGGGTCGTAGGCGCCAGACGTCGGAAGACGCGAAAAATGTCCAGTTTAACCAGCTGGCCGGTTGGGTCAACGGGAAGACGATAGCCAAGGATCTCCTCGAAGCGATAAAAGATGGAATCTGGGTCGAAGATGAAATGGGATTCTGCGTTTTTGCCAACGATAGGGCGGCTCAGACTCTTGGATACGAAAAAGCTGAGGATTTGAAAGGTAAACATTGGACTGAAGTCATTGCCCCCGAAGAACATCCGCACATCCAGCAGCAATGGAATCAAAGAAAAGGAGGAATCAATTCGACCTACCAGACCCTCCTCCGTCGTAAGAACGGCCTCGTGATGCCGATTCTCGTCTCGGCATCCTCTCTCCGTGAATCAGGATCATATCGCGGGTCTGTCGCCCTTTTGATCGATTATGCTGAACAAGAGCAGCTCAAAGAACGAATGATTCAGGCCGAGAGGCTACGGGCTCTCGGTGAGATGGCGGTAGGGGTGGCCCATGATTTCAACAACCTCCTTGCCGCCATTTTAGGACGGGCACAACTCTTAAGACTCCACTTATCTCAATTCAAAGGACCTGAAAAAAGACGATCGACCCCCTACCTTCAGGGAGGTCTTACACTTATCGAGCAAGCCGCCCTCGATGGAGCGGAGATCGTTCGTAGAATTCAAGATTATACCCAAACAACAGGCGAGGAGGACTATGTCAGGGTGTATCTGGATGAGATAGTCCGGGACGTCGTCGAACTTACCCGGCCTCGCTGGAAAAGCAAGGCCGAAGCCGAGGGGATCACCGTTGAAGTCCAGGAAGACAGGAGGCACCTTCCTCCCGTTTCTGGCAATCCTTCGGAGTTGAGAGAAGTTGTTACCAACTTGGTCTTGAATGCCATCGATGCCATGCCCGATGGAGGAACCCTGACTATCAAGACCGAAACCGATCGACGGACAAACAGAATTCACATTCAGGACACCGGAGTAGGGATCCCACCGGATAACCTGGAAAGCATTTTTCAGCCTTTCTTCACGACCAAGAAATCGAGCAGCAGCGGCCTTGGATTGAGTGTCTCCTATGGCATCATCCGAAGACATGGTGGCAAGCTCAATGTGAACAGTGAGACTGGGAAGGGATCCACTTTTAGCGTTCACCTTCCGGTCTCTCTCGAGGCCCTCGAGGAAAGTGAGGCAGAAAGGCCGCCCAGGCCCGGGCAGGCTGCCAGAATTCTGGTTATCGAAGATGAAGAACGGATCCGCAGCAATCTGGAAGAGACGCTATCCCTCGCAGGACACACTGTCACCATGATGGAGAATGCGAAGCAAGGCATTACCCTATTCAAGAAGGGCCAATACGACCTGGTTTTCACAGACCTCAGTATGCCTGAGATTTCGGGTTGGGAAGTTGCCAGAATAATCAAAAAGAAGGATCCGGGAGTTCTCGTGGTCCTGGTCACAGGGTGGGGTGTTAAGATGGACAGCGACAAATTGGTTGACAAAGGGATAGATATGGTGATTAGCAAACCCTTCCAGGTAAACCGCGTTCTGAATCTCGTCGTCGAGGCAGTGGAAACGAAAAAGCAGAAGCTAGGCGTCAGGAGTCAGAAGTCAGAATAGACGCCGAGCATCTCCCAATCAGCCTACCAGGCCACGCCCAACAAACCCTCAATCAAACGGCTTCGGAAAACTGCCGGTTCTTTAGAAGAATGACATAACGGCCGACCGTTCTCTAGTGACGAGCGTTCTGTCAGACGATTGAGGAAAGGAAGTGCTTACATGATTCGTTTCTATTCTGACTCCTGATTTCTGGGAACTGACTCCTGGTCTGACCGAGTTGGCTTCGATTCCTCAAACCTTTTCTCTAACTCCTCGAGTTCAAAAACCGTCGACTCCCATTGGCGGGTCCATTCTGCGACCTGTGTTTTCAAGGCGTTGAAGGATTCGTTCAGTTGTCGCAGCTGTTCCGGATTTCTATAGGTTTCCTCTCTGGAAAGCTCACCCGTGATCTGATCCATTTTTTTGGTCATGTCCTCGATGTTTTTCTCCAAGCCTGAGAGGCGATCCCGCAACGGTGTCGCCTCACGAAAAAGGCGGTTTCGCCATTCAGCTTCCGCGTGTCTGTGAAGGCGAGTCTTTTTCTTGACGACCCCTTTCTGACGCTGAGGGGGCTCCCCCTCCACCGAAGGCGAAGGGGGTTCCTTTTTTTTCCAGATCGACTGATAGTCATCAAAATTTCCCGGGTAGATCTCAACTTTCTGGTTTCGAATCACCAGGATCTTGTTGGCGACCGAATTGATAAGGTGCCGATCGTGGGTAATAAGACAGATCGTTCCGCCGTACTGTCGAAGAGCGGCCTCCAAGATTTCTCTGGATGGAATGTCGAGATGATTGGTGGGCTCGTCCAGGAGCAAGAGATTGGCAGGTTGTACAAGCATCTTACAGAGGGCAAGACGGCTCTTTTCCCCTCCACTGAGCACGGAAGCTCTTTTGAAAACATCGTCTCCCCTGAACAGGAAACCGCCAAGGAGTTTCCTCAGTTGTCCCTGAGTGTGATTGGGGGCGACAGACATGAGCTCCTCAAACACTGTGTGACGGGAGACAAATCGATCCATCTGTTCCTGAGTGAAGACCGCCAGTTGAACCCCAGCCCCCATTCGCCGGTTCCCTTCAAAGTCGACCTCGTTTCTCAGGACCCGCATGAGCGTGGTCTTCCCAGCTCCATTGGGACCCACGATTGCAATTCTGTCCCCCCGGTTGATGCTGAGACTGATGCACTCATAAACCGCTTTTGTATCATAGGATTTGGAGACATTATTCAATTCGATAAGGACCTTTGGTGCCCTGGGAGGCGGTGGAAAATCAAAGTCAAATGATCGCTTCTGTATGGGTGGATCGATTCGTTCCATCTTCTCAAGCAGTTTTATTCGGCTCTGAACCTGCCTCGCACGATCCTTACGAGCCCGGTTTCTCTCGATGAATCGCTCAATCTGTCGGATTCTTTCTTGTTGACTCTCGAAGGCGGCCTGTTGAAGCCGCAAACGCTTCTCTTTCTCATCCTCATAATGATCGTAATTGCCTGCATAGTTGATCAACTTTCCCCCATCGATTTCGACGATCCGGTTCACCACATTGTTCAAAAAAACACGATCGTGGGAGACCAAAACGAGGGCAGCGGTTTCCTGTCTCAAATAGTTTTCCATCCACATCAGAGATTCGAGGTCCAGGTGGTTAGTCGGCTCGTCAAGGAGAATTAAATCGGGCTTTGACAAAAGGATTCGCGCCATAACTGCCCGCATTGTCCACCCACCGCTGAGCTCTTCGATCGGCCTGCCAAAATCTGACTCGCTGAAACCCAATCCCGAAAGGATTCTCTTCGCTCGGGCGTCGAGACTATACCCTCCGAGGTGGTCATAGACCTCATGGAGATCGCCTTGACGCGCCGTCAGTTGAACCATTTCGTCGTAGGACTGGGCTTTTTCCAAAGACCGTGCAGTTTCGTGGAGTTCCTTCTGAATACTCTTTAGATTCCCGGCTATGTCGGTGACCAAGCCCAGAACCGTTTTTCCCTTGAACGTGACCACACTCTGAGGAAGATAGCCGATTCGCAAATCTTTCGGTTTTGAAATCTCGCCGCCGCTGGGCTCTTCCTCATCCAGAATGAGTCGAAAGAGAGTGGTTTTTCCAGTTCCATTCGGGCCGATGAGCCCGATACGGTCGGTGGGGCCGATGTGTAGGTCACAGTCTCTAAGAATGTCCTGATGGCCGTAAAACTTTGTGAGACCCTGAACCTTGATCATGGCAGTATTCCTACCACATTTCCCTCCTGATAACAAAATACTCTACCTGGGGTCAAACCTACAAAATACAGTTAACAGAAAATGTGAGAAACGACTATCCCGTGCGGGGGGTTATTTCAGGATAATAACCCCTCAGGCAGTCTCCAACGTCCTTATAGTGGATTACAACCTGGCAGAATCAGAAGGGGCACGAACGGAGGTGGAGCAGATTAAGTGTAAATTGTAGGTTTGACCCCAATTCTTGAGCCATGCCGTGTGTTACGATTTGGTAATTGATTCCTTACAAAACTGTTGACCGGCATTCAGAATTCTCAATGAGAATGCTCGACTTTTCCGGCCGCAGGTTGTTGAAACGAAAAAGAAACCGGGAATTAGCAGGTCAGAAAATACTCCTTGGCATTGCCTTTGCGAATACCACTAGGTGGTATTTACCCTTCAGGTGACCTTCTGGAGCAGAAATGAAATCGAAAACGGTCTTGGTCGTTGATGATGCCGAAAACCTCTTGATATTGATGAAGACAAGGCTAAAGTCTCTCGGTTATCAGGTAACCACAGTATTGACCGCAGAAGATGCAAAGCAGGCAATGCTTGCCAATGGCTTTGATGTTGCTATTGTCGACCTCCAACTCATCAACCAGGATGGGATATCACTCATGGAGGAGCTTCACCTCATAAACCCTGATATGCCGGTTATTATCCTCACCGCATACGGAAGTATCGAAACGGCGGTGGAGGCCATGAAAAAGGGTGCCTATACCTATTTTGCAAAGCCCTTTGATCCTCGCGAATTGGCGTGGCATCTCGAAAAAGCAATCGAGAATCGGAGACTTATCTCTGAAGTCAAGAGACTGAAGGGGTTAGTCCAGGAGACGTATGGTTTTTCAAACATTGTGGCAAGGAGCAAGAAAATGCAGATAGTCCTTGCACAGGTCTCCCGGATCGCTCGGAACGACTCAAATGTATATCTTTATGGGGAAAGTGGGACAGGCAAGGAGCTCATAGCAAGAGCGATTCATGTTGCGAGTGGAAGACAGGGTAATCCCTTTGTGGCAATTAATTGTGCTGCCCTGCCTGAAAACCTGCTTGAAAGTGAACTTTTCGGCCATGAAAAGGGGGCCTTTACCGGAGCAATAAGGAGTTCTAAGGGATTGTTCTTTCAGGCCAATGGCGGAACAGCTTTCCTAGACGAGATTGGAGACATGCCGCTGTCGATTCAAGCCAAGCTTCTCAGGGTTCTTCAAGATCGCCAGTTCTACCCTTTAGGCAGTCAGAATCCACTCAAAGTCGATCTGAGAGTAATCGTTGCAACGAACAAAAATCTTGAAGAAGAGGTGAAACGAGGAAACTTTCGTGAAGACCTGTTTTACAGGATTCACGTAATTCCAATTGAATTACCTCCTTTGAGAGAAAGGAAAGAGGATATACGAATTCTGATAGAGCACTTCTTGAGGAGATTCAATGAAAAGATGGGAAAAAGGGTTAAGGGATTAGTGCCAATGGCGATCCAGAGGCTGATGCTCTACGACTGGCCTGGTAATGTGAGGGAGTTGGAAAATACAATAGAGTATGCCGTGGCCATGACCCAGGATGACGTGATAAAAGAGGATCTTATTCTCAACACAAAGGCCTCGGTTGAACCATTGAAGCCCCTCAAGGAGGCGCGTGAGTCCTTCGAAAGGGAATATCTTAGCAACGTTCTAAAACTCACCGAGGGGAATATCAGCAAAGCAGCAGAACTGACCGGTAAATATCGGGCCGACTTCTATAACCTTCTGAAGAAGTACGGACTTAAACCCGAGAGACGGTCTTGAACCCGAGAGCTTATAAAAGATTAAGTTCACAACAATTGTTTATACTATCCGTTCCTCTATGTCTGCAATACCATCCTAGTAGAATTCTCTTATTTTACATACCAAATCTTGCATTCCACAGAATGCGTCTATTTTGGTGAACGCAGAATCATACATTGTAGAACTGCCTGATTTTACTAACAGAAGGTAACATTTTTCAGAAATTTCTTCCTTTTGATGTAGCTAAAACCATACAAATTGCAGAGCTCCAAATGGCCTTCCCAATTTCCGCCCAGTAATACTTGTTTTTGATATTCAATAGGATAGCAAAAAGTAAATTACCTTGGCATCACAATTGCGCTAACCCGCAGATAATGGAAAACAAGGTGAAATGGAATCATTACAAATCAAGGGATGAACATTCAATGGTCATAAAAGAAGGGAGGTTTAAGAACAATGAGTAGAGAAAATAAACTCGGTAAACGCAGAATGGGAATTGAATTATTAGTGGGAATTTGTCTCCTAACCTGGGTTTCAAGTGGTTTTGTAAACGCAGATTCAGATTATGAAATTCTGGAGCCTCATGGTGACCCAATGGTGGAACTCGACGGAAACACTTCATGGCGGGCTCCCGCTGAGAACGGGACCCCTGACGTTGATGAAGTCTTCTTTACGACCACAGTTGCCGAGAATGAGGCTAGAGACCGACGTAGGCGCGAAGATGACGGTGAGCGTGATGAACGAGAAGAGGGAGATACCATGCCACCGTCGGTGAATCTCATCGCCACGCATGATAGCAGCTCTCCCCAGTATGAAAAGAATTGCACTGCATGCCATGCAGCTACCCTTACCGAGGAGAGTTTGGATCCCTCATTGCCTGGTGCCCATGTGGCCATGTTCTCCTTTGCTCCTGGCAAACCGGGTGAAAACAACCAGTGTGTTTGGTGCCACCGCACTGTTGATTTAACGCAAGGGACACAGCTGGAATCGAGGTCGAAAGGAAGCCAGAGAAAACATGTGGATCCCAAGCTTTGTGCCCTGTGTCATGGACCCTCCGGCCTGGGACGGCAGTTCTACCAGTCAGAGCTATCGCCAACCGACCTCGGCGGAGCAGCACTCTATGAACTTTCCTGTGCAGCCTGTCATGGGAACCTGGCAAACTCTGAAGTAAGAGGTGAATCCGCAGATGAGATCCAGGAAGAAATAGATGAAGATGAAGGGGGGATGAGGCCCCTCGGGGACTTCCTCTCAGCAGAAGCTATCCAGGCAATCGCTGATGCACTTGCAGAATAAGCCGAATTGGGCGCAACAAGACGGGAGGAAGACGCGATAACGGTTGAAAGGAGGTTAATACATCATGAAGGACCAGAGAGAAAAGAATTGGCTCAACCCCTGTGTAAACCGACGTACCTTTCTGAAGGTGAGCGGGGTGCTGGCTTCGGCGGCAATGGGAAGTCAGGTTTTCACGAAATCCAAAGCTACCGCGGGCCCAGAGGTCGTCGCCGGAGAGAACCCACCGGATGCAATCGAAACCGCTGAGGACATCATTTACAGTGTCTGCCAGATGTGCCATTCGCGTTGCGGCATCCGGGCAAAGGTCAAGGAAGGGGTCCTGGTAAAGATTGACGGAAACCCCTATCACCCAAACAACCGGGATGTCAATCCGACAAGGCTAGACTACGGTACACGTCCGGGAGAAGCGTATAAAGAACTAGGCCGGCTGTGCCTGAAAGGCCAGTCCGGAGTCCAGACGCTTTACGATCCATTCCGGATCCAGCATCCTTTGAAAAGAGTAGGACCACGAAATTCCGGACAGTGGGAGGCGATCAGCTGGGACCAGGCTTTCTCTGAGATAGCGGCCAAAATTAATGAGCTGATCCCCCCTGGCGAAAGAGATGACCTTATCGATCCAGCCGTCCCAGAACTGGGCAAAAAAAGGAACCACCTTGCCTTTGCCCCTGGCCGGAGCGTGGAAAAGGAGATGAGCGAGCGGATCTGGAAACACGCCTGGGGTACGGCCAACTACGGCCTCAGCCACACCTCAATCTGCGAGGTCTCTCGTCACGTCGCCAACGAACTGATTACCTGGGATCCGAGGGGGAGCAAGAACAGCATGGGGGCGGGAAGAACTGAAGGCTGGCAGCCAGATACCCTGGGATCCGAATACCTCATTTTCTTCGGCGCCAACCCCTTGGAGGCGGATTTTCCCATGCTCGCCATGGCCAGAAACCTGATGGAGTTCAAACGGAACGGGGGGAAATATGTGGCGGTCGACCCCCGATTCAACAACACGGCAGCCCAGGCCCACCAGTGGGTCCCAATCACCCCGGGCACAGATGCTGCGCTCGCCATGGGGATGATCAGCTGGATCATAGAGAATGGCGCGTATGACACCCGATACCTCGAAAATACCAACAAGCGTGCTGCTGATGCGGATGGCGAACCGACTTGGACGGATGCGACCTACCTGGTGGGAACTTTTAACGATAACGAGGGGAACCAATTCCAACGGTATGTCACCGCGAAGGAAGTTGGAATCCCCGGTGGAACGACTCTGGATGATGATGACTACGTGGTATGGTCAGACGGAGAGCCTAAGGGATATAACCAAGTCTTCCACGGCGATTTGGAGGTGACCGAGACTTTGACCCTGACGGTAGAAGGAGTTGAAACCGAGGTGGAATGCAAATCCGCTTTCACCCTCTTGAGAGAATCGGCAAACTCGATGACTCTCGATGAGTATGCTTCCGTCTGTGCTGTGTCCGTGATCACCATGGAAGCATTGGCCAGTGAATTCGTCAGCCATGGCAAAAAAGCGGTGGCCATGACCTACCGGGGGCCGATCAAGCATACAAACGGTCTCTATAACCAGATGGCCATTCAACATTTGAACACCCTGATCGGAAACTATGACTGGAAGGGTGGCTGCACTGCAGGCGGTGGAGGATGGGGCCATAAATCCGGCGTTGTAGAGCTGAGCAAAGTCGCAGGAGACCCCGGACATGAGGGGATCCGAATCGACCGGGCCAAAACATTTTACGATGAAAGGGAAGCAGGAAACCTGTTCACGGGATACCCGGCCAAGCGCCCCTGGTTTCCCTTTGGAACCCACGGAAACTACCAGGAGGTGATCCCCAGCATCGAGGATGGATATCCCTACAACATAAAGGTGCTGATCACGTACTGGAATGCCTGGCCCTACTCGACTCCCACCCTGAGAAAGGTGTGGGAGGAGACGGTAGCCGATGAGACCAAACTGCCCCTCCTCGTTTCCATCAGTCCGGTGATCGGGGAGGTTGCCGCCTGGGCGGATTATGTGCTCCCGGATACCGTCTATCTCGAGAAGTTCTCGGTTCCGGGCATACCGTGGAGGGTGAATAAGGGCACCGCTTTCCAGCAGCCGGTAGTGGGGGCATTTGACGGAAAACTGATCGGTGTCAGTACCGCGAATGGGGGTCCGGGGAACACCATTTCATTGAACGCCAAAAACGATTACACCCCCGCCCTGCCCGATACTAAGGCGGTCTTGGATATCCATATCGGCCTAGCCAAGGCCCTCGGGCTTCCCGGTGTAGGTCGTAATGCCCTTTTGGACCAGAGTGGGAACCCCGTAGGAGACCTCAATAACAGCTGGGATTGGGCCAAGGCTATCATCCAGAACATCGCCACGAGCGCCGGGGTAGAGATGAACGAGATTCTCTCTAAAGGAGGGGTCTTCGATAAAGCGGGGGATGAGTACCAGGACAACTACCTCTCCCACAAATACGGCAACATCATCCGCACATTTATCGACCCTATTGCACGCACGAGGGATTCGGTAACCGGAGAGTACTATTTTGGTGTGCCGCAGTATATCGCACCAGCCCATTCTGACGGAACTGAGGTGGGCGACCCTGGATACCCATACCGGCTCATCACGTACAAAACGATCCACCACGGCCAGGCCAGAACAAACGTCAATCCCTGGCTTATGCTCATGATTCCCGAGAATCCTGTGGAGATTAGTGAAACCGATGCAGCTACGATCGGAGTGGAGACAGGAGATCAGGTGAGGGTAACTTCTGCATCAGACACCCAGGGGATTGTGGGAAAGGCAAAGGTGACCCAGGGATTAAAACCGGGAGTCGTGGCGATCTCTCACCATTACGGCCACTGGGAGCAACATTCAAGGCCAGTTGTCATAAACGGCTCTGCCATGGGCCATGATCCTAGCCGGGGAGCAGGAATTCAACCGACTCAGATCATGAGGACAGATAGACATTATCCAAATGTAAGCCTCCAGGAGCCGATCGGTGGGAGCTGTTCGTTTTACGATACCTGGGTGAATGTAACCAAAGTCTAAGGGAAATAGGGAGGTGACTGAAAATGGCACAGAAAGGCTGGTTAATTGATTTGGATAAGTGTACCGGGTGTGATTCCTGTACTATCGCCTGCAAGTCAGAGAACAATACCCGTCCGTTGAGCTCGCCCATGCCGTTCAAGAACGGGAGCGGTGTTCTCCCGGACGCGGTGAACTATCGCTGGGTTATCAAGAAGGAAAGCGGGGTCTATCCCCATCCTACCGTGACGTTTGTCACGAGCGCTTGTAATCACTGTGAACACCCGGCCTGCATGGCTTCATGCCCGGTCGATGCGATTTCCAAGCGAGCAGAAGATGGCATCGTGTTAATCAATCAGGAGGTTTGCGTCGGCTGTCGGAACTGCATTCACACCTGCCCTTATGGGGCGCCTCAGTTCAACTCGCAGACAGAAAAGGTCGAGAAATGCACCCTCTGTGTCCACCGCCTGGAGGCGGGATTTCTCCCGGCTTGTGTGACTACCTGTGTGGGAAACGCGTTGCATCTCGTCGATGATTTTCCTGTGAGCGACTCGGGTATAAATGCGCCGAATGGGTTTGCTGACCCGTCGCTCACCGTGCCCTCGGTGAAGTTCGAGACGGGTTAGCCATGACATAAGGCAAACATCAAATCTCTAATTCGAATGGAGGGTCAAGCGATGAGAGAGGAGTGTGCACAGAACATCCTGCCACGTGATCATAATCCATCACCCGTTCAAAAAGACGCCAGCCATGTAAGAAAAGGCGCTCATCTGGCCTATCAGATCGCAGTGGCACGGGGAAACATGTATCGTTTTCTCTCCACAGCCTACCTGCGCCCTCCAGGCCGAACCCTGGTCCGAAAACTGGTGGATGAGAATTTCTTGGAAGAGCTCTCCTCATTGTTTAGCGAAGAAATGGTGGCAGGCCTGAGAGAATTCGCCAGTTCAGGCAATCCTGGTAAAGAGCTTGCTTCTCTCAGACAAGAATACATGGATCTATTTGCTGTGCCCACAGGCCGATCGGTCACTCCCTTCGAAGATGTCTACCGGGGGAAGAGACCGGATCAGCAAGAAAGAGGGCCATTGATGGGAGAACGGGCCATTGCAGTGAGAAGAGCGTACAGGGAGGCCGGCGCAGAAATGAATCCAGCGTGCAAGGAATTGCCCACCCACATCGGCGTGGAGATCTCCTTTATGAGTTTCTTATGTGGAAGGGAGGCGGCGGCGCTTGCCAATGGAGAAGGGAATGCCAAGCCGGGTCAAAAGGAAACAAGGGATACGGATCCCATCAGATTTCGTGAGCTCCAGGTCAGATTTCTCCAGGGACATCTGATTCCATGGTTTCCTCAACTCAGCCGACTCATTCAAGCGAACGCAACAACTCAATTCTACCCGAGCCTGGCCTTGATCACCGAGGATTTTCTCGCCAGGGATATGGCCAGCCTTTCTGGCGCGATCCTATTCGAGGAAAACAGATAGAAAGGCGCCGATAAGACTCCAGAGAGGATAGGGAAGAATGGCCGCCGGATCTCTGTGGAATTTGATGCTCAACGGGACTCCCAATATGTCCGTCTCTCCTGGCTTTTGCAAAAGAGTGCGTTTCAAAAAGAACAAATGCCAGAGGTGCGTGGAAATCTGCCCGGAGAATGCCATCTCTCTGGATCCAGGCCCAACCATAAAAAACGGATGCACGGACTGCGGTCTCTGCCAAGGTGTTTGCCCCATGGAAGTATTCCAGAATGGAATCTATCCGGATCAATATCTGGTGAACAGAGCTGCATCATTTCTTGCCAAAGGCCGACTACCGGATAAAAGGAAGCGGTTACGAATTCACTGCTGTCGGGCGGAGAATCAGAATGGAGATTCTCTTCTCCTGACTTGTCTGGGGAGCATAACGGCAAACTTCATTCTGGGTGCTGCGCTTTCAGGATTTGATGAAGTCGAGTTGACCAGGGGCGTCTGTACCCAGTGTCATCTGAGACACGGTGAGAAGCTTCTTATCCATTCGATCACCACTTCCAGGGTCTTATTTGAGGGCGTTGGGCTGGAAGACTTTTCCATTAGAATGAAGGAAAAAGAAAAAAGGACAGAGGCAATGCTTAACCGGAGAGAGGTTTTTTCAATAATTTCAGGTAGGTTGAAAACTAAAGCTGCATCCTTCGCGCACTCCGGGGAAAAAACCATTCGAGAAAAACTGACTGGGAACCTTAAAAGCAGAAAAGAGGGTAAACGGCTTTCACCCAAAGGGCAATTCCTTCGCGAGCTTCTCAAGCAAAAGGGGCTGGAAAATGCGTCGGCTGTAAAATACAACCCAGAGTTTCCATGGGGAAGAATAAGAATTGACCAAGAAAACTGCTCTGCCTGCGGGATCTGTCTTGCCCTCTGCCCAACAGGAGCAATTTCAAAAGAATCAGAAAACGAACAGCAATCTCTCTATTTCAACAGCTCAGCGTGCAACAACTGTTCTCTCTGCCAAGAGGCCTGTCCGAAAAATGCGATTGATTTTGAAGAAGATTTTCCCCTTACTGATATTTTGAAAGACGAAGCGAGAGTTGTGGCCAGGATTAAGTCAACTTTATGCACGATTTGTGGGGAAACAATAACGGCGGGAAAAGGCAAATTATGCCCGACATGCCAGAAGCGGCAAGTGTGGCCAATTCTTTTCAAAATTTAGACCAGGAGCAAATGCGATGCGCTCTTTCGACCAGCTCCTCAGCGACGCCGCAACGATGCACCGAGGGTTTCTCTGTCCGGGTCAGGTACTCGGGGTGCGAATGGCGATGCTTGGCTGTCGACTCCTCGACATAGAAGAGCCGACCCAAGGCAAGCGCCTTATTGTCTACGTCGAGATCGACCGCTGCATGGCTGACGCCATCGCCGCCGTCACCGGTTGCCGGCTGGGCAAGCGTACGCTGAAACACATGGACTATGGGAAATGCGCCAGCACTTTCATCGACCTTGAGACGGACCACGCCGTCCGCGTCCTAGCGCGCGATGACGCGCGGGACGAGGCGTGGCGCTATGCATCACCCGGACTGGACAAGAGAAGCGCCCAATGCGAAGGGTACAGAATCATGCCCGATGAAGAGCTCTTTGTCGTTCAGGAAGTTCTGGTTCCTATCCCGAGCCATGATCGGCCCGGCCCACCCGTCAGCCGGGTGCCGTGCTCCGTTTGTGGTGAAGGGGTCAATGACCGACGTCAGGTATGGCTAGACGGCCAAATGCTGTGCCGAGCTTGTGCGCATGGTGGCTACTACCAAATCCCTTCACATTCTTTATGGTTAACTTTTAATTCTTCATCGATTTCCATACTGCCCTGACAAAAGTTCCCGATCCGGGGGTGGACTCGATAGAGAAAGACCCGCCTGAAAATCCAGTTCGCTCCTTCATACTTGAAAGCCCCAAGCCTTTCAGGAATTCTGGCCCAGAACTGGAATCCTCGAGAGCGAATCCCTGACCGTTGTCTTCCAACAATAACTCTATATCGCTGTCTGCCTTCCCTAGGGAAATGCGAGCGCGGTCTGCCTTGCTGTGTTTGACAATGTTATTCAATCCTTCCTGCATCAATCTAAAAATAACGATTTTCAAAGGGTCAGGTATTTCCCTTTCCTCTATGTTGATTCTTTTCTCGATAATGATACTCGGATAGATGGCTTGATATTCCCGGCAAAACCATTCGATGGCGGCTAGAATCCCTAGGTCATCCAGAATCGTTGGTCGTAACTCCATGATAACTCTTCGAACCTTCTCAATTCCTCTTTGAGTCGTGGAAACGATTTCGTCCCATGTAACACCCGATGGAGCGCTATCTTTCTCCATTGCCATGCGTCTCGTCTCCAGGCCGACCTTGATGGCGGCCAAGGTCTGTGCAAGATCATCATGTAGCGTCATGGCAATGCGCTTTCTTTCTGCTTCCTGGATTTCGAGGAGCCTCGAGGATAGATGCCGGAGTTCCTTCTCCGATGCCCGCAACCCTTCCTCCGCTTGTTTGAGCCTGTTAATGATCGATTGAGTGTAGGCACCGAAAATAACAAGAAGAAAAACGATGAGCGCGCGCATCCAGATTTCATCTAAATCGGATGGGAATATCTGGCCTGCGAAATCTCCAAAATGAAACACATAAGAGTGAAGGGCACTCTCAAGAAGCCAGAAGAATATCGAAAGGGCGATGGCAACCAGAACGATTCGATTCGATTAAATTATCTTGTGTACACTTCTATCACCGAACATATCCCCCTCCGCTTATTGGAGGAAACTCCATCGCGTTTTTGAAAGATTGGTGTCTTGGCATTTTGATAAATGAGGACCTTTTCTGTACTCATATTATCAAATACCTTTACCCATGTACCAACAGCATTCAAAACCTCCTGGCATTCTTATCTTTTCATCTTTCTTCCAACACAGTTTATCTTTCTGGTGGTAAAGCCTACCTGCTCTTTCAGCTAGCACCCAGCTTTTGGCGATTACTCCCTATTGTAAATTGAAAGAATGAGTGACATACCTATATTTTTCGACGTCTCTTTCACATCGGCATTTTTTTCTTGACAACATTTCCTGAAAAATGCAATAATTCTAAGGTGTTGTGTGAAAAGATTTGGCCAAAGAGAGAACTTTCTTTCCTAGAGGAGAGGGACAATCCAGGTGAAGTCCCGCGGAATCATACCATTTTGCATCCCCGTCGTTTCACACCTCTATTCCTAAAGGCAAAATGAAGGATAAAAATAAGGCAAAAGGGCAGCTCCCAGAGGAATTGAAGATGCAACATGGCCGTAAGAGTGAATTGAACCGGCTCGAGACCGAGCTGGAAAGGGCCGCGGAGAAAGCTCAAATCATTAATCGATTTCTCAGAATCGCCGCCCGCCAGGCGGAGATGATGCCGCTACTCGCTGAATTTGTGACAGAAATCCGAAACCTCACTGGCTGTTCGGCCGTGGGATTCCGCATATTGAGTGACAAAGGCAAGATCCCTTACCAGGCGTACGAGGGATTTAGCAGGGATTTTTACGAGTCTGAAAACTCTCTTTCAGTCAGTTCCCCTCAGTGCATGTGTGCCGAGGTCATCAAAGGATTGTCTAACCTGAAGCGCCCTTTCCACAAACACGGCGGCTCTTTTTATCTGAACGGCACGAGCCGTTTCCTGGCCACCCTTTCAAAAGAGGAAACCGAGCAAACCTGCTGTGTTTGCAACCGGTTCGGTTACGAGTCAGTCGCCCTTGTTCCGATCCGCCTGAAAGATCGGATCCTTGGCTTGATCCACGTGGCTGATCAGCGAGAAAACATGGTTCCTCTTGAGATGGTAGAAACGCTCGAAGGAGTGGGGATGCAGCTCGGTTCAGCCATACAGCGAGTGCGGGCGGAAGAAGGGCTGCGGCAAGCTCATGACCAGCTCGAAGAAAAAGTGAAGGAGCGCACCGCTGAATTGGTTGCTGTCAACGAGCAAATGAGGCGACAGATAGAAGAGCGCAAGCGGGCGGAAAAGGCTCTACGGGAGAGCGAAAAGCAGTATCGCACGTTAGTCGAGACAATGAACGATGGTTTAGCGGTGCAAAACGAGAATGGTGTGATCACATACGTTAACGAGAGACTCTGTGAAATGATGGGTTACTCACGAGACGAAATGATTGGGCAGCTTGCAGCCTCATTCTCGGATAAAACAAATCTTGGTATTTTGAAGGAGCAAATGGCAAAGCGGCGTCAAGGCATCGACGAACCTTATGAGATTTCCTGGACGGGCAAAGGCGGGCAGCAGGTTTTCACAATCGTGTCGCCAAAGCCTTTTTTTGATGCAGATGGCGATTTCAAGGGCAGTTTTGCGGTAATTACCGATATCACAGAACGGAAGCAAGCGGAGGATGAACTCAAAAGATCGGAGACCGAGCTAAAACTTCTCTCTTCCCAGCTCCTCACGGCTGAGGAAGACGAAAGAAAAAGGATCGCTGGGGAGCTACACGACGGCATAGGACAAACGCTGGTCTCTGCAAAGTATGCTTTGGAAAAGAAACTCAAGCAAATGGGTGAGGGCCCGCCTCCAGCTGGCCTTTCGGTGGAGGAGATCGTTTCAATCATTCGAAACGGCATCGAAGAGGTCCGCACTATTTCGATGAATTTGCGGCCAGCCGCTCTGGATAGCCTGGGGATTCTGGCAACCATCAACTGGTTTTGCAGCGAATTCGAGAACATTCATTCAGGGATCCGTGTCGAGAAACTGGTGGACATCCGGGAGGATGAGGTTCCCGGGCCTCTGAAGATCGTTCTTTACAGAATCTTGCAGGAAGCCATGAACAACGTGACGAAACACAGCAGTGCAGACGTTGTAAGACTCTCTCTCAGAAAAACAGGAGATGCGATCGAACTGGTTATCGATGACAATGGCGAGGGATTCGATCTGAACGAGGTTCTCTCCGCGGAAAAGGCACCACGAGGATTCGGAATCTCCAGCATGAGAAGGCGAGTGGAACTCTCAGGCGGGGCCTTATCCGTCGAGTCGGCAAAGGGAAAGGGGACAACTGTCAGAGCGACATGGAAGCAATAAGACAATGAAGAATGAAGCGTGATCTATTCATAATTCTTCATTCTTGATTCCTACTTTTTGATTCTGTTTATCGACTTGATAACAAGCCCTTTTTCGATCGCAAACGCCGTAAGGGCCGAGGCACTATGAAGGTCTAATTTCTCCATCAGGTTGGCCCGGTGTTTCTCCACCGTCTTTACGCTGATGCAGAGCTCATCAGCGATCTCTTTGTTTTTATACCCTTCACCGATGAGCTTCAGGACCTCTCGTTCCCGTTGGGTCACAGAATCCCATGATGAGCTTGGTTCAGAGGTTTTCTTCCCTTCCAGGTATCCTTCTATCACCCTTTCGGAAACTCCAGGACTCAGATAGGGCTTCCCGGCCAAAACGCTCTCTATGGCCATCGTCAACTCGGCCTGAGTGGCATCTTTCAAGACATATCCGTCGGCCCCGGCTCGCAACGTGGCGTGAATATACTCTTCGGTCTTGTGAACTGTCAGAGCGAGTATCTTTGTCCCTGGTGATCTCTTCTTTATCTCCCTGATCGCCTCAAAGCCATTCATTCTCGGCATCGACAGATCCATCAAGACGAAATCAGGCATGAGTTTCTCGACGCATCGAATCGCCTGGCGGCCATCTTCTGCTTCGCCCACAACCTCGAATTTCGGATTCGAGGATAACAGAGAACGTAACCCTTCTCTCAGTATCGTATGATCTTCAACAATGACGATCCGTTGCTTTCCCAATTCCCCTGCCTTTCGCCGTTATCCGAAAATACAGTATCTCTTCACGGTAAATACAGTCTAAACCCTATTTACCACTTCCCTTACTTTGATGTAAAGAAAATAATGTATGTTTTTGCTTTGACTTTTCGGAGGATACCACCAACACCAATAATTGACTCTTTGGACCAAGGACCAACCGGCATGGTAAGGATCTTGATTGTTGATGACAGCACCACCTTTCGACAAGCACTCTTGGGCATCCTCTGCACCCAGTTTCCATCCATGGAATTTTGTCAGGTAGCGGGGGGAGGGGAGGCGCTGCGAGAAATCGACCTTCAGCGGCCTGACCTCATCTTCATGGATATCAACTTGCCCGGCGAAAATGGCCTTGTACTCACCAAAGAAATAAAGGCCAAGTATCCCGAAATAACCATTATCATCATCACAAATTACGATCTCCCAGAATATCGGACGGCTGCGTGCCAGTGCGGGGCTGACTATTTTGTTGCAAAGGGCTCGTCCACGGGTGAAGAAATTATAGCATTGGTAGGATCCGTGATCGCAAGTGCTGAAGGATAGCATTTTGGTCCAAATGGTCATGGGGGGTAATCGGGGCCCGTTTCCCTATCCAGTTTTCCGACAGAGGGGCAACAGGATCTCAAGCATTTGTTCATGGAGGCACTCCCGGCTTCGAAGACTACCTGCAAAAATAAAGGCAAAATACAGTGTTTCCCTCTCCAAAATAGGGCCCATGCCTTATTTACCTCCCCCCTCTTTTTCGCAATATTTAAAATGTAACTAGCGTGCTCGTACTTACAGGAGAATTCCCTTCAACGAGACGAGGATCCCAGAAACACATCGGTATTCTGGACTGGACCACGGCTCGACGTACGTTGACCTATAAGAAAAGCTTTCTCGTGTGGATTGGCCTGGAATAGAGGAGGGCAAAAATGGCTGACGGTATTATCAACAAGGTCCAATTTATCGTTCGAGAGGAAGACTCAAAGAAGTGCGATCGATGCGGCGGGTGGATGGCTCGGGAAGAATTCAAACACGACACAGGGATTTTTTTCGGATGGAACTGCATTTTATGTGGGGAGATGATCGATCCGGTGATTCTATTGAACCGAACCAAGCAGAATTCGGGAATTCGTCCACTTCGTAAAGGAAAATTTTCTTGAAAGCCAGACTAAAGTGAATCTCCGGCCATCCGCCTGATCGCCTCCCGCCGGCCCGATCAGGGACGATAGCGGCGGGGATTATCTCGAGAGGGGCGAACAATGCTTAAACCAGAGTATTCTGTGATATGTCCAAACTGTCAAACTGAAAATCCTAAGCGAACTAAGTTTTGCGGTGAATGCGGACAAAACCTAGGAGCCAGAGTGGTGGCGAAGATTGAAGAGCCGCTCTGTCATGCTCTCCCTGAGAAGAACCATCGGGCAAAGGCCCACGATCTATCAGAGCTGAGAGGTGACTTCATTGCAAGAGATATGGCGGTTGACAGGATTGGAAGAAATGGTACCTGCCACACCGTAGCCATTTGCAACCAGAAAGGAGGCGTTGGAAAGACCGTCACAGCGATCAACCTCTCAGCCATGCTCGCCACGTCTGGTCTGCGAACCCTACTGGTCGACCTCGATCCTCAGGGCCACAGCGGGCTTGGGCTGGGCCTCGATGTTGACGCGCTCGACCGCTCCGTGTATGACGTGCTACTGAATGGGACCTGTCCGGTTCGGGAGGCGATCGTCCCCCTGCGGCCCAACCTGGAAATTCTTCCCTCCAATATCGATCTGGCTTCCGCCGAACTGGAATTGGCAAGGCTTGCAAAAAGAGAGACCCGTCTCAGGGAGGTGATTGACGGCCTCAGAGAATCTTACGAATACATCGTGATTGACTGTCCTCCTTCTATTGGGATCCTGACGGTCAACGCGTTGGCGGCAAGCGAGCTCGTCATCGTCCCGGTCACATCTTCTTTTTATTCCATTCGCGGCCTCTCCAAGATCGTGGAGGTCTCGGAAGCCTTACAGGATTCGCTTTCTCTCGATGTCAGGATCTTTTCCGTGGTGACGTTCTTCAAAGAGCAGCAGAGGGAGACGCGATTGCAGAGAGAGAACCTAGAGGCCACGCCTGGGCATCAGATTCTCAAAACGTCCGTACGGAAGAACACAAAATTGAACGAGGCTATTCGAAAAGGGCTTTCCATTTTCGAGTACGCCCCAGATTGCATAGCGGGGCGAGACTATTCCGACCTTGCCAGGGAGATCAACTTTTTGGGGTCAAACCTACAAAATACAGTTACAGTTAACACTTGCACTTGGACGGCCACTCTTGAGCAAAGCCCTATTCCGGGATGACAGAGCAGCCGCGGTTGTCTTTTTAGACCCAGGGAAAAACCTTCCCCTTGTCTAACCGCCTTTCCTTAACTCCTTGTCGATGATCTGCTCGATGCCTTGGAGGCTACGGTTTTTCACGAGCTTTCCGTTTATGAATACCGAAGGGGTCCCACGAACACCTATCCTTTGGCCATCCCGCATATCTCTGACAATGAGGTTCTGTATGGCAGGCTCTTTTATGTCTTTGTTGAATTGGACCATATCGAGTCCCAGTTTTCCGGCGATTTCTTGAATTTTCGCGTTATTCAGGTTTCTGTAGTTTTCGAATAGCTTATCGTGAAACTCCCAGAACTTTCCCTGTCTATCCGCTGCAAGGGCAGCCGCAGCGGCCGCTTTTGCAAATTTGTGATTGGAGAGAGGAAAATGCTTGACAACCAGTTTGACTTTTTCAGGATATTTGTCCAGCACCTGCTGGAGCAGCGGCTCGAGCCGCGCACAATATGGTCACTGATAGTCACTGAAGACGGCAAGAGTTACTGGCGCATTCTCAGGCCCCTTAAATGGTAATCCGGAAAGGTCAAACTTGTGGATTTCCTCAAGTTGTATGACCTTCACCGTATTTTCAGAACTGCTGGTCAGGATAAGAATGCTGTTTTTCCAAGAATGTATTACCCTGTCGTAGCGCCTGTCGACGGGTACACGGTTCATCACCTTATCTTCAGCAATCGAATAGATAAGGATCTCCTCAGGAGTCAGAATGAATAACCATTGCCCATCGGCGGATTCATAGACATCCAATGGTGGTGCTTTGAGGTCTAGCTGGGTCTTTACCGTCCACTCAACATCGGCGCGAGCGAACCCAGGCGACCACGACCAAGACCAGGTCACCATAAGGATGAGAAACATCTTCAGAATCTTCGATTTCGTTCGCAAGATATGCCTCCTTTCACGTCTGTCTTTTATCCACAATTTTATACAATTATCCGGCGATCAACCAGCCCAAAGGCCGTAGTTGGGGTCAAATCTACAAAATACAGTTGACGGATAGCCGTCCCTATGGTAACCCCTTCCCATGGCACGGCAACCAAGGATAGAGTACAGGGGGGCATTTTATCACGTCACCTCAAGGGGAAACCTGAAGCAGAATATCTTCTTTGAGGACTCAGACAGAAAAAAGCAGATAGAAATCCTGAAAAGAGTCAAGGAACGATACCATTATATCCTCCACGCCTATGTTTTGATGGATAACCATTACCACCTCCTGATCGAAACCCCCCTAGCAAACCTCAATCGGTTGATGCATAACGTCAACACCTCTTATACGGTTTTCGTAAACAAAAAATATCAAAGAAGTGGCCATCTTTTCCAAGGGAGGTATAAAGGAATTGTAGTGGAGAAGGATAGTTATCTTCTCTCATTGAGTAAATATATCCATCTAAACCCTGTGAGGGCTGGTATTGTGGATTTGCCTGACGAATACCCGTGGAGTAGTTATCGGGAATATATTGATCATCAAGGAGCAGGCCTTGTAGATGTGATCGAAACCTTGTCTCATTTCTCAGAAGATAGACGGACCGCGGCCAGGAAATACAAAAAATTTGTCGAAACTGGTATTGGAGACCATGACAGTCCATTTCAACACGTGCAGGCCGGAATTGTTCTCGGAGGGGAGAGCTTTGTCGAAGAAAAAACACAGGAAATCATCAGAGAAAAGGGCGTCGACAGGGAACTTCCTGCGTTAAAAAGGCTTTTTGACGGCCCTTCGATAGAAAAGGTCGTCGAAATGGTGGCAGTTCATTATTCCTTATCTCCTCGAGATTTGACGAAAAGGTCAAGAAAACACTCGAGAGAAAGAAAAATGGCCGTCTATATCTCAAAAATCATGACCGGAGCAAGACACCTTTTGGTGGGAGAGTATTTTGGGATAAGTCCACAAGGAGTCGCAAATGTCCTCACTGAGGTGGAGAATGACCTGGTGGAATCAGAAGAGACTCGAAAGGAGGTGGAGGGAATTAAATGTAGATTGTAGGTTTGACCCCGCAAATGGAACATTTCTTGCTACACATTGACTTTGTATCATCCCAGGCAGCAGTAGATTTCACAAGCGGTGCTCGACGCGTGCTCAATGCTCAATAAAACTATGTTGATCGATTCGCACGCCCACCTAGGCATGTCCCAGTTCGACAAGGATCGAAGGGAGGTCGTCGGGCGGGCCTTAGAAGGGGGTATCCAATTCATCTTTACCGTGGGGACAGATGTCGCCTCAAGCCGCCAGGCTGTAGCCCTTTCTCATGATCACCCGTCGGTTCATGCAGTCGTTGGAATCCACCCCCACAATACCAAGGACATAGATAGAGAGAGTCTCCGCCAGATGCGGCAGATTGCAAGGGATTCAAATGTGAGAGCCTATGGAGAGATCGGCCTTGATTTTTTCAGAAATCTCTCTCCACCAGAGATCCAGATCACTATGTTCCGGAAGCAGATTCGGTTGGCAAAGGATCTTGGCCTCCCTGTGGTGATCCATGACCGCGAGGCTGACCGAGAGATGTTGAACATCCTTCAAGAAGAAGGAGGAGGAGAAGACAGCCTCCAGGCCGTCATCCATTGCTTTTCAGGCGATCTCATCATGGCCGAACAGTGTTTAGAAAAGGGCTTCTATTTGTCCGTTCCTGGCACCGTCACCTTTCCAAAGGCCCAACTGTTGAAAGAGGTTGTTCGGCAAATCCCTTTGGAGCGGTTTATGATCGAGACAGACTGCCCATTTCTTGCCCCGGAACCCTTTCGGGGAAGGCGGAACGAACCGGCGTATGTGAGATACACGGCAGAAGCAATCGCTCATATCAAGGGCCTCTCACTTAAAGAAGTGGCCGAGGCCACTTCACGCACAGCCCTGAAATTCTTTCGAATGGAGGATGCCTCTTGAATCCTGGTGTGATCGTGGTGGACATGGTCAAAGATAACTTGAAGCCAGAATACCCGATCTCGACTCAGATCCGGTTTATCCTTCCAACTCTACAGAGGCTAATCGAAGAGTTCAGGGCGAGGAACTATCCAGTTGTCTTTGCATGCGACAGCTATTTGCCGAATGATTTCATCTTTCGGGGAAAGATAAAACCTCATTCCATCGAGGGAACAGAAGGGGCCCAGGTTATTGACGAACTCTCTCCCCAGCCCACTGATCTTGTGCTTCCAAAAAGGCGATTCAGCGCCTTCTTCAAGACCGGTCTCAATGACACCCTGAGAGGCTGGGGAGTTGATACGTTAGCCGTTGCCGGCGTAACAACCCATGTCTGCGTGCTCATGACAGCCATGGACGCCCTGTGTCATGACTTTGCGGTCTTTGTTTTGAAGGATTGCTGTGCCTCATATCGTACCGAGATACACCGGTCCACGATCAAGATTTACGAGCGATCCTCTCTCGAACCCCTACTCCGTTTCTCAACCCTCGAGGAATTCCTATCCCTTCTGGAGGGCCACCCGATTGAGGCATGAGGACCTCGAGCAGGACATCTTGTATTGACTACCAGCTGTGATTCTGGTAGGTTGAGTCATTATGGAATGGATTTTGAACAGAGGCTTTTGGATCGTTCACGTTGTGTTGATTGGCCTGTTTGCACTGGCTCTCGCGAGTGTATCGGCCCGAATAGTCGGAAGCAGGCTCGAGCAGAATTCACCTCAAGTTGGACCCACCACAAAGCGATCTGTCAGAACCCTCAAGCCACAGAGAAAGAGTCGATCGCACTATTCTACAATTCTCGACAAAAACATTTTCCACGCCGTTGTAAAAGAGACGTCGCCCTCAAAAAAGCCCGTTGAAGAAAAGCCCGTCACCGCTGACCAGCTCGAGGATCTGGCCACAACCCCCTTGAGTGTGAGGCTCCGGGGAACGGCGGTCCGGGAAAAGGGCGGCTCCTTTGCCGTTATTGAAGACAAACGAGCGAGAAAAGAAGATCTCTATCGCGTAGGCGACATGATCCTAGGTGAGGCCAAGCTCATTCAGATCTTTGAAGACCGCGTCGTCCTTCTCCGAGATGGGAAAAAGGAGACACTGGAACTGTTTGTCGAGAAGGAACAGCCAAAGGGACAGACCAGACAGGTAGTTTCATCAGAGCGTTCACCACAGGTTTTAGGAAGGGGTATTCGAAGGCTTGGGGGCAATCGATGGTCCGTTTCCCGCGAAGAGATAGAACTCGCCAAGGCCAACATGAGTCAGCTCATGACACAGGTTCGAATCGTCCCTAATTTTCTTGAAGGGGAACCTGATGGATTCAAGCTTCTCTCAATCAAACGGGGAAGCATCTTCGACAGGCTCGGCCTGCGCAACGGTGATGTTATCCGCAAAATAAATGGAGTCCCTTTGGACAGTCCACAGAAGGCCTTTGAGGTCTATGAGGGGCTCGAGAGTGGACAGTCGATAACTGTGGACATTCTCCGAGGGAAAAGGGAACAGACCCTTAACTACCAACTACGATAAGGCGGGGGCTGCTCAAGGAATGAGAAGAAAAAGATCCGGATGGAACTGGCGGTTCTGGGTTGTCGTAGGCGTTCTCGCAGCAGGACTCGCTCTCGCAAATGCAATGGACGCATCTGCCCAGCAACCCAGTGGGAAAGAGCTCATTACCGTAAATTTTCAGGACACCGATCTCCGGGTGGTGATCAGATTTATCAGTGAACTAACAGGAAAGAATTTTATCGTCGACAGCAAGGTTAAGGGGAGGGTTACCGTCATCTCTCCCACAAAGATCACAATAGAAGAGGCCTACCGGATGTTCGAGTCCATTCTGGAAGTTGAAGGGTACACGACCGTCCCGGCTGGCAGGATAATCAAAATCATTCCCGCCCGAGATGCCAAATCGAGAGGCATCGATACGATCCCTGATCGAGAGAAGAGGGTTCTCAGGGGAGAGCAGTTCGTCACCCGGATTATCCATTTAGATTACATCGACGCTGCCTCAGTGACCCCAATCATCAAACCCCTTGTTTCCAAGGAGAGCAGCCTCGTCACCTACACTTACACAAATGATATTATCCTCACGGACACGATCCCAAATGTCCAGAAAATTCTAGATATTCTGAGCGAGTTAGATGTTGAGGGGTTTCAGGTTGAAATCACCGTTCTCCCCCTGGAATTTGCCAATGCCACAGATCTTGCGGCGGAAATACTGTCTATTTTTGAAGTCAAGGCAGCCCCAACCGCTCCAGAAAGGAGGCGGAAAAGACAACCCGCGGTCACCGGTGTGGGCCCCCAGCGGGTCGTTAAGATTATCCCGGACGAGAGGACCAACTCACTGATCGTTCTCGCCAGCGGGGATGATACCCGCCAGGTCGAAGAGCTCGTAACCAGTCTAGACGTGCCACCACCCAAGGGAAAAGGCAGGATAAACGTGATCTATCTGAAGAACGCCGATGCCGAAGAACTCGCGCAGACCTTGCAAGAGATAACGGCACCGGGCAAAAAAACAGCAGCCGCCGCCCCCGGGCAGAAGCCCGTTGAACTAGCTGGTGAGGTCGCGATCGTCCCTGATAAGGCCACCAACTCTCTGGTGATTACCGCATCCCCTCAGGATTTCGAGGTTTTGAAAGACGTGATCGAACAGCTCGACATTCGAAGGCTCCAGGTATTTGTTGAGGGCCTCATCATGGAGATCAGCGCAGACAGGTTCCGTGAGCTGGCGCTACAGTTCCGATTCGCTCCTGAAGACCTGGCAACGGATGCGACTCAGGCGGATACGGAAGTGTTTGGCGGAACGGTCTTTGGCGGTGTCCCACAGGATCCTTTCGCTACTGAGGGCCTCGTGCTTGGAGTCGCGAAGGGTACGATCACCTTTGGGGGCGTCAGTTTTCTCAACATTAGCGCTTTGATTGCGGCGGTCGAAAGCGATTCGGAAGCCAACATCCTTTCCACACCTCATCTTCTCACCACCGACAATGAGGAAGCCGAGCTCGTGGTCGCCGAGAATGTTCCGTTCAGGGTGAGAACAACGGCTACAGCCAGCGGTTTCCCCGTGGAAGAAATCGAGCGAAGAGATGTGGGCGTCACCCTTAGAATCACCCCTCAGATCAGTGAAGGCGATTTTCTCAAGTTAAACATCTACCAAGAGACCTCCCAAGTCCAACCAGCCGGAACGGTTGAAGGAGCGAGCGATCTGACAACATTGAAGCGATCAACCAAGACCACGGTGGTTGTGAAAGATGGTCAGACAGTCGTTATCTCAGGTCTCATAGCCGAGAACATCCTCGACTCTGTCTCGAAGGTACCTTGGCTAGGAGATATCCCCGTTCTTGGGCATCTCTTCAGGGCAACTGCGAGGACCAAGAGAAAGAACAACCTCGTGATCATCATTACGCCTCACATCATCCGGACCAGTAGGGATCTCGAAGATGTCTACAAGCAAAAACGCGAGGAGGTAGAAGAATTTGAGCGGAAGAGCCGGCTCAAAACAGAAAAGGGGATGGGGATGCCGACTCACCTATTGAAGGCAAGGCCCGAGGATTTGATAAAGGATGAGGGCATCCGCAGATGATGCGCCTGAATCTTTGGGGCGTATGAAAGACATTGAGACTTTCGTGAACGAAGAGACTAGAAAAAACGGTGTTGGAATATTGAAACAGTGGTTAGGAGCCATCGACAGGACCCGAGGCCATAAACCCCATCGAACCATTGCGATCTGCAACCAGAAGGGTGGGGTAGGGAAAACGGTGACGGCCATCAACTTGTCGGCCTTTTTGGCGGCATACGGCCACAGGACCCTTTTGATCGATCTCGATCCTCAAGGACACAGCGGTGTTGGGTTTGGCATTGATACCGAAGCTGTAGAACATTCTGTGTATGATGTTCTCGTGAATGGAGGGTATCCGGTCGAGAGAGCGATTCTCTCTCTCAAGCCCAACCTGGACGTTCTCCCCTCTAACATCGACTTGGCCAGTGCAGAGTTAGAACTGGCGAGGTTTGAAAAGAGAGAAAGTCGCTTGAAGAGCCTCGTCGACAGCCTCAGGGATCGATACGGGTACATCGTGATCGACTGCCCTCCGTCCCTGGGTATGCTCACCATCAACGCGTTGGTGGCAAGCCAAATCGTGATCATTCCGGTTACCCCAGCTTTCCTGTCGATTCACGGCCTTCTCAAGGTCGCCGACACCATCGATATTCTGATTGAGTCGTTCTCTCTCAAGATCAGGATGCTTTTTCTCATCACCTTTTTTGAGAAACATCTCCGGGAGGCCCAGTTGCAAAAGGAAAGATTGGAGAGACTTTTTGGGAAGGATCTTCTCAAGACAATTGTTCGGAAAAGCACCAGATTGAATGAAGCCACAGGCAGAGGGATCTCCATTTTCGAGTACGATCAGTATTCTCCTGGGTGCCAGGACTATATGAATCTTGCCAAGGAGATTATGGAAGTTGGATAAGAATCCTGAATCAGACAAAAAGGCGGAGCGAATTCGAAGGGTTCTCGATCGTCTCCTGAAAACCGAGATTGAAAAGCCGGAAAGCCCTCCCAAAGATGAGGAGGTTGATTCGCCTCAACTGCGTCCTGTAGCAACAGAAACCGCACAGCCAGAACTACCCCCTGTTAAATCCAAGGAGGAAACCCCTGAACCCACCGCCCCACCCGTGGACGAGTCGACTGATGGATGGGCATATGATTTCAACAAATTGTCTCTAAAACATGAGCTGCTCGGCGAAATCCTTGTCAACCAGTCTTTGATCACACAGGAGCAACTCGACGAAGCTCTGTTAATCCAGCGAGAAAAGCCCTCTCCACTGGGTGAGGTGTTGGTCAGACTCGGCCACATCAAGGAGAGGGATCTTCTAAAGGGTCTTGGGAAACAGCTCGGGATTCCCTTTGTGCCACATTTCAAGAATGTCGACATCGATCGAGAACTGATTGCCAAGATTCCAATCCACTTTGCCAAGAAGTATGAAATTCTCCCCGTAAGAAACAAGAACGGATCGGTTGAGGTCGCCGTTGCCGATCCCCTAAATGTCTTTCCCCTCGATGATATCCGTCTCCTTCTAGGGTGCAATGTCGTTCCCGTTCTTGCCACATCGGGCACGATCATCGAGACGATCAATCGAATCTACGAGAGGGACTCAGACACGGCTGAGCAGATTATCGAAGACATCGATGACGAACTCAGCCTCGATGCCCTGTCCCACGAGTTAGAAGAACCTGCGGACCTACTCGATGCTTCTGACGAGGCCCCAATCATCCGCCTCGTCAATTCCATGCTCTACCAGGCAGTCAGGCAGAAGGCAAGTGACGTCCATGTGGAGCCATTTGAACGGGATCTCGTGGTCCGCTACCGGATCGACGGCATTCTCTACAATGTGTTGAACCTGCCCAAAAGGATCCAGCCGAGTATCACTTCACGGATCAAGGTGATGGGTGGGCTGAACATCGCCGAGAAGCGGCTTCCCCAGGATGGAAGAATTCGAATCAAGATTGCAGGCAGGGATGTGGACATTCGGGTCTCAGCGATCCCGACTTCACATGGAGAGCGGATCGTTATGCGGCTTTTGGAGAAGACGGGCACGCTCCTCAAGCTTGAAGACATTGGCTTTTCAGGCGACAAACTTGAGACATTTACCCGCCTGATCTACAGCCCTCACGGTATTATTCTCATCACAGGACCGACGGGAAGCGGGAAGACGACAACCCTATACGCCGCACTCACCCGGATCAACTCACCGGACAAGAACATCATTACCGTGGAAGATCCCGTGGAGTATCAGATCAAAGGGATCGGCCAGATCCAGGTCAACCCGAAGATCAATCTCACCTTTGCAAATGGACTGCGGTCCATTGTCAGACAGGACCCTGACGTGATTATGGTTGGCGAGATTCGCGATTTGGAAACTGCGGAGATCGCCATCCAGGCGTCCCTTACGGGACATCTGGTGTTCAGCACGCTCCACACCAACGACTCGGCCGGAGCCATCACCCGGCTCATCGATATGGGTATCGAGCCATTTCTGGTCTCTTCTTCGGTTCTGGCGATAATGGCTCAGAGGCTTGTCCGAGTTGCTTGCCATAACTGCCGGGAACCGTACATCCCTTCTGACGAGGAACTCAGGGGGCCGGGAATTCAGAGAGAGGAAGTAGGTCAAAAGAACCTCTACAGGGCGGTGGGGTGTTCCCAATGCATGGGAACTGGCTATTCCGGACGAACCGGCATCTTTGAACTTCTCGTCGTCGACGAGGCCATTCGTTCTATGATCATGAGACGGAGCGATTCCAATTCAATCAAGAAAACCGCCATGAAACACGGCATGCTCACCCTTCGCCAGGATGGCGTTCGTAAAGTCATCAATCACATAACAACCACAGAAGAGATGGTGAGGGTCACCCAGGAGGATGTTCTCACTGATTAGGGGGGATGACGGTTGCCGATCTTTGAGTATCGCGGGGTTGACACTGGTGGGAAAAACGTCCGAGGCATCATCGATGCTGACAGTCCCAGGCAAGCCCGGTCCAAGCTGAAAAAAACTGGTGTATTTCCTACTGAAGTTCAGGAGGCTATTGCCGCCGAACGGCGAGAGAGGCGGGATTTATCGATTACCCGCCTGATCAAAAAAGTCCGGATTCAAGATCTCGCCGTAATGACCCGACAACTTGCCACGCTGGTTGGAGCCGGGTTTGCCATGGTTCCTGCCCTCAACTCACTGGCCAATCAGGTTGAGAACCCGAATCTGAAGAAGGTTGTCAGCCAAATTCGAGAGAGGGTTAGGGAAGGAACCTCGTTGAGTGATGCCATGCGCGAGTTTCCGAGGATATTTTCAAACCTCTATGTTAATATGGTTGCGGCCGGTGAATCAAGCGGTGCTCTGGACATTGTGCTCCTCAGACTGGCCGATTTCACCGAGAACCAGGTAAAACTCAGAAATCGAGTTACAGCTGCACTGATCTATCCGATCCTTATGGTCTTCCTGGCATCGGCGGCGGTAGCCTTCCTGATGGTGAGGGTCGTTCCGAGGATTCTGGAACTCTTCGAAGATTGGGGTCGAACCCTTCCTCTGCCAACAGTGATTCTTTTGGACATCACAAACTTTCTTAGAAACTACGGGTGGATACTGCTGTTCATACTGGTTGGAGCTTTCCTAGTGGTTGTCTTCTATCTCAGAACAGAAAGAGGACGCTTTCTTTTTGATCGCCTCGCCCTTCGGGTCCCGATTTTCGGTCGTCTCATAAGGATAGTTGCCACAACACGCTTCAGCCGGACGTTGGGGACCCTTCTTGTCAGCGGCATACCCGTAGTCAGGGCGATGAACATCGTGAAGAACATCGTGAGCAATCGGGTCATTGCCGAGGCCATCGAGGACAGTCAAGAAAGCATCGTGGAGGGACAGAGTATTGCGGCTCCCCTTGCTCGCAGCGGAGTCTTTCCTCCGATGGTGACGGATATGATTGCCATCGGTGAGAACTCTGGACAATTGGAGCAGATGCTCCTCAAGGTCTCTGATGCGTATGACAATCAGATCGAAACCACGGTTTCTGGCCTCACGTCGATTCTAGAACCTCTTCTTATCCTTGTTATGGGAGGGATTGTTCTGTTTATTGTTCTGGCCGTTCTGCTTCCAATTTTCGAAATGAATCAGATGGTCGTTGGCCAGTGAGGTCAAGATTCCTAGCTATGAGGTGAAACATGAGAATCAGGAGTCGGTGCAATCAGGATGGCTTCACTTTGATCGAAATCATGGTGGTCGTGGTAATTCTGGGGATTCTCGCTGCCATTATCATTCCGAGGATATCAGAACGACCGGAGCAAGCGAGAAGGACGAAAGCGGTAATGGATATCAAAAGCATCGAGACAGCGCTCTCCCTCTTCCTTATGGACAACGGATTTTACCCAACAACGGAACAGGGGCTCGAGGCTTTGGTGGAAAAGCCAACGGCGGGCATGATCCCCGCGAACTTTAGCGAGGGCGGATATCTCAAAAAGATCCCCTTGGATCCATGGAAAAACCCGTACATCTATATATCTCCTGGCGCCAATGGCGAATATGACCTGATCTCATACGGGGCTGACGGTGAGGAGGGGGGTGAGGGCAAGTTCGCCGACGTCAACAGTTGGGAGCTCGACTGATGAACTTGCGGCCTCAACGCCCGCGCGCTTACCGCCTAAGTTTATCAGGGAGTGAGGTCGATTCCACTAGACACGATCCGGGGGGGTGGCAACGAGCTTTTTCTCCAAAGGATCTCATCCAAAAGCATGGGACTATTCGTGGTTTTACCCTCCTCGAGCTCACCCTGGTCATTCTCATTCTAGGAATTCTTCTGGCTCTCTCGCTTCCCAGTCTGGGAAATCTCGCCGGGGGTGACCTGAACGTCAGCTCCCGTCGACTGTCAGGAACCGTCAAATACCTCTTCCACCGGGCTACACTCAAACGCACGATCTACCGGCTGAACTATGATCTGAAGGCCAATGAATACTGGGTCACCTACCGAGACGAAACCCTCGAGTTTGTCAAAGACACCTCACCCTTAACCCGGAAAGTCAAACTTCCCCAGGGTATCTCTTTTGAGGATATCGTCATCATCGGCAAGGGAAAGTTCACGGAGGGAGAGGTAGAGACCCATTTCTTCCCAAAAGGATGGGTAGAAGAGACCCTTGTCCATCTGAAAGACTCGAAGGGTCGCCAATCTTCGATTCATATTCTTCCCCTTTCAGCCAGGGTTAGGATCTATGACAGATATATTGAACCCAGTAGCTGACCGGCGGAGCGGTAGATACCTCTCCAGGGGTTTGACGCTTTTGGAGGTGCTGATCGCTCTTGTGATCATCGCCACCGTCCTTGTGGGACTCGTCGAGTTGGGGAATCAGGATATTCGTGCCCTCAACAGCTCGCGTAGGATGAACATCGCCGCCATGCTGGCAAGAAACATGATCGCCCAGATTGAACTGGCCGGATTTCCCGAAGATCTGGAAGAGGAGGAAGGCGATTTCACTGAGGAAGGCGGGGACGAGGAGCTGGAGGCAACCTATGTAGAAGGCTTTCGATGGAAAAGGCTGATCGAAGCGGCCCGGTTTGGAGGCGTGACGTATGAGAATGCGAGAAGGGTGACCGTCACGATCACCTGGTCAGAGGGAAAAAGGGAGAAACAACTCGATGTTGTCATGTACATTGCGAGGCGAGACGAGAAGACCTAATCAAAGAGCGGGCTTCACCCTCGTAGAGATCGTGGTTGCCACGGTGATTCTGGCGGTTGTCCTGACGATTGCTTATCGTGTTTTTTCTGTCAGCTATGCCGGCCTTCGCCAAATCGCCCCCGAAAGGGACCTCTTTCACACGGCCCGAGTCATTCTTGATCGAATGGCTGATGAAATACAGTCCGCCTACTATCGGCCTGGCCTCGCATACACTGGATTTGTCGGAGAAAACGACGAAAAGGATGACGCGCCCTGGGACACGCTGACTTTTTCGACCATGGCAAACTTCTACTGGATCAAAAGCACAGAGGGAATCCGGCAGTCCGATTTTCTCAAGATTTCTTATTCCCTTGTGGAGGAAGAAGAGGAGGAAAAGGAGAGACGGTTGATCCGACGCCAGGACCCAGCTTTCGGCCCCTTCGAAGAGTATTCTGAGGGGATCGACTCTGAGGATCGGGGGTTTAATCGGCTTACCGATGACGTTTGGGGAATCGACTTCAGATACTTTACCGGTGAAGAGTGGGTAGAGGATTGGAATTCAGGGGAGCAGGAAAAACTCCCCCGGGCGGTAGAGATCGAGCTCATCCTCGAGACGGTTGGAGGGAAGCTGATTCCCTTCTATGCCGTGGTTCCGATCGGGCCATCATAATTCAGGAGGGATCAGGAGCCAGAAGTTGCGATGAACCCGAGTCTGTTTTAGCTCTAGATTCTATCTGAATTGGACGGTTCGTAGAAGCTGCAATCGAGGCATCGTCATGGTTCCCACAAAAAATAAAACGAGGATTAGAGGGACGTCGGAAAGGGGAATCGCCCTGGTGATTACCCTCGTTCTGGTTACCATTCTTGTGACCCTTCTTGTGGAAATCACTTATTCTACCCAGGTGAATGTCAGAATTGCGGCCACCAGCCGGGACGATCTGAGGGCCTATTACGTTGCCAGGTCTGGAATCGAGTTGGCAATGGCCGTGCTAAAATCGGACTGGGAAGACGATCAGAAGGAGAAAGACGAAAAGCAGGTGGAACCCGACGATAACCTCGGGGAACTCTGGGCCAATCTCACCGAAGCGGTTGCTTCAGCCCAGCTACTCGAGCCCAATCTATTCGGCGGCGGGCGTCTCCTCGTGAGGATCATCGACGAGGACAGAAAAATCAATACAAATCTTATTAACGCAGATCCGACCTCATCCATCGTCGAAAGGCTCTTTCTCGATGGAGAAATCAGCGAGGAGTTCAAAAGTGCGATTTCGGATTGGATCGATGAAGACCAGGAAGAGACCGACCCTGGCGGTGCGGAGACACGGTACTACGAGGACCTGGAAATCCCGTATCCCTGTAAAGATCGGCTCATGGATACGATTTCTGAATTACACATGATAAAGGGGAGCGAGGAAGCCGTGGTGAAAACCTACGAGGCCTTTGAGGGCGAGAGCCCACGGCTCGAAGGGAAATGGACCCTTGAAGAATTGCTCTCAGCTGTTCCTGAGAGAGGTCACAATATCAACATAAACACGGCTCCGGGTCCGGTCATCATGGCGCTTCACGAGGACATCGATCGTCTCGAAGTCGAAGAAACTCTGCAAGACAGGTCAGCGGATCCTTTCCCGCGAGTCAGTCTATTTCGGGACTATTTCAACAACTCCTTTGGTATCTCCAATCTCCCACCTAACCTGGCCGTGCGGAGTGAGTATTTCTCCATCGAGTCTGTTGGAATTGTCGGGGAGGTAGAGAAAAGACTCGTCGCCACAGTCCACAGAGATCCGAACAGCGGGGCTCTTGACGTCATCTCCTGGAGAATCGAGTGAAGTATCGCCCGGAGAATCTGAAAGAGAGGATTCACGCCGTCCTGGCAGCCAGAGAGAGAAAGGTCATTCACAGTGATAACCTCACCCCCGCAGCAATTCTCCTGCCTCTTTTCAGGAAGGAGAGGGGATGTTACGTTCTTTTTACAAAACGAACCGAAACGGTGAAACACCATAAAGGGGAGATCTCCTTTCCCGGCGGGGCATACGACCAGGAAGACAAGACACTGCAGAGAACGGCACTCAGGGAGAGCTTTGAGGAGATTGGGCTCAAAGAGAGAGACGTCGAGCTTCTCGGTTGCCTGGACGATGTCGAAACCCTTACGAGGTACCTCATCCGGCCCTTTGTGGGGGTTTTCCCCCATCCTTACGCCTTCGAAGTGAACAGGCATGAGATTGAGGAAATCATTGAGGTACCCCTCGAATCGCTCCTCGAGAAAGACCGCTTTGAGGAGAAAAGAATCTTTCTCGACGGGGGCGAACGAACTGTCTTTACATACCGGTATGGGAAACATCTCATCTGGGGGGCCACAGCAAAAATCCTCAAACAATTCCTGGATCTTATTCAGAAATCAGCATAGGATTGTATCTGTTCGCCTCAAAACGGTTGAGCAACTTGAAAAGATTGCTAGGGTTGCACCACGGAGAAACAAAGATCACACAAGGAAGAATAGTTTTTGTTTGTCTGGAAATGCGGACAAACAAGAAGTCTCAGTTCCTTCGGGGCAGAATCACTTTCTCAACTAGGGATCATAGAAAGAGATAACCTCGTATCGTCCCCGCAGGGGACTGAGCTTTTTCCAATGCCGGTACCACCCGGCATTGAAAAATCAAGCATTCCCCCTGTTCTCCGTGCCTCTGTGGTAGATCAGCATTGCTTCGTAGAAGAAGTACGATAATGAGCAAGAAAACCGTTATGGCTCTCGGGATGATGGTCCTTGCCATCGGCTTCCTGTCAGTGAACGTGGCCATTGCGGGAACGGTCATCGACCAGGAGATGACCGACGTGTGGGGAAAGAAAAGCGGCCTCGTCCTCTACTATTCCAAAAAGAGACTCCGAATAGACCAGAAAGACGGAAAGCTCAGTACGATTCTTCATTTCAGAAATGACCGGATTTTGATCCTCGATCACACGTCGAAAAGCTACATCACCTATCCCCTCTCGTCATGGCAGAAACAAGTTGCTCAAAAAATCGCTCCCCAGCAGAAGGAGCATCGCAAAAGAGAGATCCGGGTCAAGTCCACAGGAGTGGAGAAGACGATCAACGGGTTCAGGACCACCCAGATCCGTGTCTTTCTCGATGGCGATCTCTTTCAAGACAGCTGGGTGACCCGAGATGTGGACGTAGAAGAGATGCTAGAAGCGATCAAAAAGGGCATTGGGGGGCCAAGTGGCCTCTCCAGTTCGGAAATGGAGGAGAAGGAAGAGATTTATGAGAAGGTCAAGGAAACGGGCTTCCCCATCCTCACTATGGAATACCGGCAGGTCTTTGGGAAAACCCTGAAAGACATCACAGAAGTGAAACGCATCGAGACACAAAAACTCGACCCCCGCCTCTTCAGTCCCCCCAAAGAATACAGGCAGAGGACAAATTAGCCTTCCTGTCCTAAGTCGGCACGGCTTGAAACGAAATAGGAAATAGGGGACGTTCGTGCAGAAATTGCTTGACCAATGGTTCTAATCATGAGATTGATAGACCATGCCGAGATTAGCCAGATTAGATGCCCCGGGGGTTTTGCATCATGTGATCGGTCGGGGCATTGAGAAAAGAAAGATTTTCTTGAACGATGCGGATCGCAACGACTTTATCGACCGAATCGCAGGCGTTGCGCAAGCGGGTGCTATGGCTGTATATGCATGGACACTGATGCCAAATCATTTCCATCTGCTGTGTAAAACAGGAAATCTGCCCCTTTCCGCCAGCATGCGCAAAATACTAACGGGGTATGTCGTGAATTTTAATCGACGCCACCGACGCCATGGTCATCTATTTCAAAATCGCTACAAGTCTATCGTATGCCAGGAGGATCAATATTTAAGGGAATTGGTTCGTTACATCCACTTGAATCTCATGAGGGCCGGAATAATCATGGATCTAAATGAGCTCATTTGTTGCCCTTGGTCGGGTCACAGCGCGCTGATGGGCAAAATTGAAAGAAAATGGCAAGATACTGAATACGTTTTAGCTTTTTTTGGAAGTGGTCGTAATCGACGAAAACAATACCGAGAATACCTCGAGAAAGGTATAGCGTTGGGTCCCAGACCGGAGCTGGTCGGGGGTGGACTGATCAGGAGCCTAGGGGGCTGGTCAGAAGTTTTAGCGGTTAGGAAACGGAGAGAAAAGCAAGCGTCCGACCAGAGAATCCTTGGAGACAGTGAATTCGTGCAGGAGGTTATATCCGGGCTCGATGAACTCGTGAAAAGGAATCTGAGGCTTTCAGGGCAGCGGGTAAACATAGAGGCCTTGGCTGAGAAGGTGTGTGAACATTACAGTACAACCCTTGCGGAAATGCGGTCGGGTAGTCGAAGACATGATATTGTGATGGCGAGAGGTGTCCTTTCCTGGATTGCGGTAAGAGAGCTCGGCTATTCTGGCGCCGATGTCGCACGATATCTTGGCGTGACGACTTCTTGCGTTACACGGATTGTATCAGCTGGGAAAAAGCCGGATGTGGAAGACCTGATTCGGGAGTTATGAACGTTCTGCACGAACGTCCCCTATTTTCTATTTTTTTGCGGTGGTTCAAAGGGTCTTCAGATAGCCGATAATGGCCGTGACCTCTTCCTCGCTCAGGTTTCTGATCGGCGGCATTTTCTCTCCCCCCCTCTGAATCTGCCGTCGTACCGTATCTTCGCTGGTTGGCCTGCCCGAACCAGGGAGCCGTGGATTTTTGAAGACTCCCTTCAGCCCTGGTCCAATTTTGGTGTCGGTGTGATCGGGAAAGTGACATGCGGCGCAATTGGCCGTGAAGAGACCCTGCCCCTCCGCGGAGGTTTTCTCATTTTGTAGCTCCGTTAGGATCCATTCCCCAGATCCATCCGAGAGCCTTGGAGCGATCCATCCACCCACTGGGACAAATTCCTTCTTCACCAGGTCGACAGTCACCACATAGGCGCCGAGTGCCCCGACCCGGCGGTTTCGAGTGTAGGTGATGGGAGGGGTCAGGCCGGTTTCAAACTCGTAGAATTTCTCGAGCACCGCGACGAACTTCGTACGATCCAGGTCCCGGCCGGAGAGCCGCATGGCTTCAGTCAGGATCTTCGCCGCGCTGTAAGCTGAAATCATGGCCTGGGCATGGATCAGCCGCAGGTTATGAGCCTGCGTCAACCTCGAGAATTCCTTTACCGCCCAGCCCTTTCGATCCCGTGGCAGGGTCGGGTAAGCCAGATAGAGGCGTTTTTCGAAGCTGGGTGGGGCGTCATAGAAAATTCTACCCGACAAAACGCCGGGGGCGAAGACGTAGGGGGACCAGTTTCTGCTGGCAGCCGATTCCAGGAAAGAGCGGATCTCCCTCTCGACCCCCAGGAATATAACGATGTCGGTGCCCGCCGCTTGCAGCTCCCGGGCCGCCTCATTCGCATCGAAGGCCCCAATTGGAAAGGATTTTTTTTCGACCGCCTGCCACCCTCTGCTTTTACACGCCTTCTCAGCGGCAGCGATGACCATGTCGAGAGAGCTCTCTGCCGGATGAAGAACGGCAATGCGAGCATTCGCCATTCGCAAGCCCTCGCCCGCAAAGTGAACCAGAGCCCGAACCTGATCGGCCAGGCCCGACAAGAGGTAAAAAGTCTGGCGGTTCAGGGAAAAGCGCTCGATGGGATAGAGCGTGAAGGGGCAGATCAGGGGGATTCCCGCCTGTGCCACAGCGGATTGGACGTCGACGTCCAAATCCGGCGTGAAGGTACTGACCAGGGCAAAGGGTTGCTCCTGGGCGAGCCAACCTTTCACCGAATCCAAGTCGGTATCCCGGTCGCGCCCGACCCCATGAACCACGAGCTCGATTTTTCGGCCGTAAATCCCTCCCGCTTTGTTCACCTCGCTGAAATAAGCCTCGAGGACCCCTCTCATGGTCGTTCCGGTCTCGGCCAGCCTCCCCTCGGAGGGGACGAGGGTGCCGATCCTGACACTCGCATCGCTCAGGCCAGAATCGAGGGTTTCACCCAGCAGCCTCATGAAGGCGACCAGGTCGTCGAGATCCCGATCCGAGATATCGTAAACAGGCATAGACGGGTCCCCGGTTTCGCCCCCCGGGTAGATGCCAGATCGGAGGTAGTCTTTGAGGCTCTCTTCGGTAAAGGGTGGATGTTCCAGGCCGCTGGCATGGACGTGGCCATAGGACTTGGTCAGGTACTTCCACGTGATGTTTGTCGGTAGCAGCCCGCTTTCCGGCCGGCCCGTGCCGTCATGGCCGTGACAGCTTCCGCACGTGGCGACCTGTCCGGGAATCTCGAGCATGTTCGCTCCAAAATAGGCGCTGATGGGTTCCCCGGAAGGGCTCACACCGGTGGCGTATATCTTCCTCCCCCGCTCTTCCGCGGCACTCATCGCATGGGTATACACCGCCGACAGGACGAGAATGGTGAGAAAAAAACCGAGAAAGACTGGAAACAGTTTCGCCCTAGCAACGAAAAGGGCCGTTGCAACAGGACCGAACTTTCGCATCGATCAGATCTCCTGACCTCTACCTCTTCAGGCGGGCAGTGCGGTACTCGCTCAAGACTTCCACGATTGTATCAGGAGAGGGAAAACCATTCAAGCGGCTCCAAACCTCGCGCTTCCCATCCACGACGAAGACGGTAGGAGGGTGGTTGTAGATGTCGGTGGAAAAGACCTCGAGGCCCTTCAGCACCTCGTTCACCGTCTGCTTCTCGCCCGTGAGGAAGGTCCAACCCGGCTTCGCGCCGAGCTTTTCCGCATGAGCCTTGAGCCTCTCGGGGATATCGTTCGTCGGATCGATGCTGAGTGTGATCAGGACGGTGTCCTTGCCGAGATCGTCGGCCACCTCTGCCTGCACATTCTTGAAGATGCCGTCGAGGATGGGGCATGCGGTCGTACACGTCGTGTAGGTAAACGTCACAGCCGCGAGCCTGTCGCCGATGATGTCGCTCAAAAACCTGCCCTTCTCCCCGTCCTGGTTGACAAGCTCCAGGTCGGGTAACTCCAAATGGACTATGTTTGACGCCCTGGGACGAGCCGCTTCAGGCTCCGGTATCATCACGTGTGCCGTATGCGGGGGCGGATGGGCGTCCTGCCCCACCGCGGGAACGATGGCGAGAAAAATCGCAAAGCAGACGCAAGATAGAATCTTAACCATGATTTCACCCTCCTTTTTTTGCCGTGCCGCCATCCATTGCACGAAAGCTCATGTAGGGAAGCTCGGTGAAGCCCACCCCAAAAGACGGAACGGCGACAGAAACGTAGTAGACGCCCGGCTGGTCGGCGACGAAGCTCACCTCGTAGCGTCCCTCCCCGAGGGGTTTGGCTCGCTGCCGTTCCTGCCAGGTCCCGGGCATCCGGGTCGCGAGGACGACGACGTCTTTGAGCCCTGAAATCGACTCCTCGTTGAGAGATCGGCTCAAGGAAAAGCGCACCTTGAAGGCCTCCCCGACCCGGACCGTGCGCTCCTTGGTGAGAAACTCGATCTTGACCGGGTGCTTTTCCTTCTCCGCGACAATCACGGGGTTTGGCTCGGCAGTGAAGCTGAAGCAGTGGTCGACCACCGGCGAGTCGATGAGAAAGGCCACGCTGTAAGTCCCATCCTTGGGGACACGGAATTTCGCCGAGTAGATCCCTTTTTCGGTCTCCTGCACGCTCCGGTCGACCACCCCGACTGCCCGCGGAATCCGGCCGTAGGCCGTGTAAGACCCCATGGGACCGACCATCCCCTCCATGTAGTAGTAAACCAGCCGGTCTGCCGGGTTGGTCGCCACCACGGCTGTCCACTCCCCGGTGGGCGAGATCGCGTCGGCAAAAGCAGGGAAGCCGTACTCCCCGGGAGCCCGGTTCCCGAGGGCCACCTTCTGGAGCCCGGGCGAGGTCTTCTCGCCGAGCTGGGCCAGCGGGATCAGGATGACCTCAGCGGTCCCCAGGTGCCGGACGTAGGCGTAGGTGTCAGTGAAGGCAAACTGATGGGGCTGCTGACCGACCTCGAACCGGTGTGAGATCGCGCCGGTGGAAGCGTCCAGGACGTCGACCCGGTTCTCTATGATGTTCGCCGCAAAGCCCCACCGCCCGCCAGGGGCAAAGCGGAAGGCGATGAGCCCGGGGTCTGTCTCGATCGTCCCGGTGATTTCGTGCTTTTTGCCGTCCACGACCGCTAGGCTGCCGCCCTCGGTCGCCACGTAGGCCGCCTGGCTGAGGCTCGAGAACTGGACCGAGACGGGATTCTTCCCCGTGGAGAGGTCCTTTATCTTCTCCAGCCGCTGGGTGTCGATCACCGAGAGGCTTCCTCCCAGGGTGTTGGTGACAAAGGCAAAGAGGCTGTCGTCGGAAAAGGCGATCTCGTGGTGCCCGGGACCGGTCGGTATCTGGGCGGCCACCGCGTAGGTCCGCGCGTCGATGACCGTGACGCCGCTTTCCCCGCCGGCCTTCCCGTCGTTTCCAACCCACAGGTACTTTCCGTCCGGCTGAATGGCGATACGGACCGGGTTTTTGCCGGCCTCGGCATTCTCCACCACTTTGAAGTTTTCGAGGTCCACGACAGCGACCCTCCCCGCCCGGGGCATGGTCACAAAGAGGTGTTTCCCGTCGGGGCTCGGAACCCAGTCCTCACCGGGTTCCTTCAGAAAAACCATCCCGTAAAGCTGGGTGATCCCGCTCACACCCAGCAGCGGGTCGACCACCGAGATCGTCTGGTCGTTGTTCATGATCAGGATGAAGTACTTGTTCAGGTCGATGTCGGCCTGGAAGCTGAGCATGCCCTGAAGATAGCGTCCGATCTGGTCTCGGCAGCTCAGGCCCTCCTCCGCTTTTCCGAGGCGGCTGATCCACACGGCCGGCTCCAGGGGGGAGACCGGCTCTCCTGTTGCCGCATCGGTGATCTTGAACCGGACTTCCGCAAACTCGCCTTCCATGATCGGTTTCGACTCGCCCTTTTTGCCGTAGACAGGCTCCACAGAGAACTCCACGCGGACACCCTTGTCCACGATCACGTTCTCTGCAGGGGTTGCCTCGGCCTCAGGCCCTGGGACCTGAGTGGCCGGGTTGGCACGGGCGCTCGTTGAGTAAGTAGCAATAAAAAGACTCAAGAAGAACACAAGCAAAAATGGTTTTCGCACTGGTCTAACTCCTGAAAAGGTTATCTACGTCTATTATTTCCGTAGATTGATGGTGAGGGGTGGGTGCAGCTCGTGGGAGCTGCACCCACCCACCGGTTACTCGGCTCCAAGAGAGCCTACGGCTATCTTTGTAGTGTTACTCAACCCGCAAGATCGCCCACTCCCCGTTATCGACGTGCACCGGGACCATGTCGCGGTACAGGTAGTCACCTGCCGGTCCGGCGGGGTGAAGCGGCACCACGTTGATGTGGTTCGTCGGGCCGTGGCCCTGCTGCTCGCCGTGCCAGAAGGTGTTGTCGTTGTCCGGGTCGATGGTCAGCGAGTCGGAGCCGTACGGGTAGCGCGCCCAGACGAAGCCGTGCAGGGTGGGCACGCTGTTTCGGTTGTGCCCGCCTGGCTTGAGGATGCGGACGCGCACCTTGTCGCCCGGCGCGGCCGTGTAGATGGGCGTCACCGGGTCGCCGGCGAAGGCGTTGGTGTAGTCCTTGGTGTGGGTGACTCCCGGATCTGCCGTCGGGCCGATATTGAGCCTGAGCCAGATGGGATCGGTGCGGTAGTTGATGCCCTTCTGACCGGAGTCTTCGGGCTCTTCTTCCGCCGCCACGGTGGGCACCGGGTCGCCTGCGGCGAAATTACAATTTAGACAAGGGAACGTCACCGCATTGGCGAACTGCATGTTGACGTCGTCCTGGTGGATGACCACGAAGTCGCGGAAGGAGCCACCGGGGTGCGTCACGGTGACTGCGGCCCGGGTGAGCAGACCGTCGCTGTCCCAGTCACCGTCGGGTTTCTCTATCGTAACTCGGTTTTTGCCTCTGCCTGTGGTTGTGGTGCTCCCGTCGTTCCAGGTCGCTCCTTCGGGCTCGATGATGAGCGCCCCGATCAACCCCTTGCTCGAGCCCTCGATGGGATCGGAGGCCATCAGGTTGATGGCGCCGAACTCGACCGGGATGGCAGTCCTTTCGCCGGTCGCAGGATTGAGGTCGACTCTGCCCGCGTACCAAGTGTACTTCTTGTCTTTGCCCGCTTCCACAGTCCTGGGCTGATTTAAGCCCACGTTCATGCCGTCGCTGTCGAACACGTCGTACTCGACCAGCTGGGCATGGAGACCCACCTCGCTCGACGGCTTGATCTGGTTGTTGTTGAACTGGTTGACGATCATCGGCAGGGTGTTGAACCCATCGGCATCGGGGATCTCGTCGAAAGCGATGTCAGCGATGCTCGCCACTTGCGTGCCATCTGCCGTTACCAGCCACAGGAACTCGTCCCGCGCGGCTTGCGCACCCTCAGGCGTGAAGACCGGCGCGAGGGTCGCTAGGTCACACTCTTGAACGATTGTGATGCCATCCTCCAGCGTCACATCTACCGGCTGGCAGCTAAACACTTCTTCGCTGCCGACCGATGTCACAGCCTGATCCAGCAGCTTGTTGAAAAGCTGGACCTCGATGCACTCACCCGCAGCGGCCCGCAGGATCAAAGGCTCCACCCGCCGCTCGGCCTTGAGCATGCCCGTAACCGGGTCGATGTCGTCCTCCAGGACGTAGAGCATGCCCGTCGGGTCGATGAGATCCGGGTTGTACTCGATCGCGCCACCGGGCAGGACATCTTCGGCCGTGACTGCCCAAACCTTGTATTTCCTGGCATTTTGTCCAGCGGTTTCCGTCGGACAGGGGCCTTGAAATTTGGGTTTGCCCGACGGGATTGGGACCATACCGTCCGGGTTGCTCGGCAGGGTCTGGAGGTCCGGCTGAGAACTCTTGTACGCGCGCATGAGCCCCCAGGTGCCGTTCCAGCGGGCGTCAACCGAGGACCCCGCCTGGTAGAGGTAATCCGCGCTGGCTGCCTGTACGTCCGCCAGCGCTGGAACCTGGAAGATAAAGTACTCGGAAATCCCTGCCATTTGAGAGCTGCGGAAACCCGAGACCCCGCTCTGCCAGTTCTGGAGCCAGCGGATGCCGTTCATGCTGAAGTTGTGGCCCTCCTCGTGGGCGCCCACCTGGACGCGGAGGTAGACCTTGTCGCCCTCGTAGGTCCGAAGGAGAGGTGTAAAGGGATCACCCTTCACAGCGCCGATCGTCGCGCTCTGGATCCCGTAGGGCCAGTCTTCTGGCTGGGCGTTAAGCCTCGCATCGGCCCTGTCTCTGACTCTCGAGCTGAAGGCCCAGGAGAGGTCTCCCGCCTGGCCCATTGCCTGGTCGTTGGTCGCGGGATCGCGCAGCCTGAGCGCCAGGGGCTCGTTTCGGTAGTTGACCACGAAGGTGCCCGGGTCGGCCGCCGAGATGGCCTCGGGGGCGCAACCGGTCCAAACCCCGCTGGTCCTTTTCCCGCAGCCCGGCACAGCGTCAGTTGTCGGGTTGGGGCTCAGCGCAGCCTGCTTGGGCAGCAGGATATCGGGCAACCCAACCTCGTTGCGGTAGGAGGGGTTGATCGCCTGGTTGGCCCCGTTGAGCAGGCCCGCGCCGTCGCCCCCCGCAGCGCTCCGGTAGGCGAGCTGGAAGTCAGCGAACTCGAGGTAAAACTCGCGGTAGCTTTCGGCCGGATTGCTGGTATGGACGTCCGCCCGCCAGCTGGTGGGGCCGCCGTCTGAGGAAGCACGCAGGTTGAGTTCTGTCCCATCTACCGGGTCGTAGAATCTGGCGCCCTCAGGCTCGACCAGCACCGTGGCGTAGAGGCCGGCCTGCTGGTGGGTGGAGGGCCCGTAGTGGTCGTGGGTGAAGACGTTCCCGCTCCAGCCCGGATCGACGTACCAGCGCTGGCGGGTGGTGCGAAAACCGGTGGCGTCGAGAGGCAGGTCGCTGGCGTCCGTGTCGTCACCAGTGCCCAGTATCCCGTCAGGCCCCAAGCCCGTCCAGGAGCCGCCGACACTCTTCAGGGCGTGGAGGCGCTCGGTGATCTCGAGCTTGGCCAGGGTGCCGTCCTCGTAGTTCCAGCCGTTGGCCGCCCCGTCGGCCGAGGTGACGTCGAATTTGACCAGGTGGATGTGCTGGCCGATGACGTCGGTAGGCGTCTTCACCTGGAAGTCGTCGAGCTGGTAGGTGTGGCGCGCCTGGTTGGTGTGGTCGAAGTCGACACAGTCTCTGGTGTTGGCCCGCATCACCAGCGGCTCCGGCGCCCTCGTTCCGTCTAGGGTGGCCTCCACGTCGCCGTCCAGGGTCAGGATTCGCTGCTGGCCGAAGTGCCAGCCCACCTTGTTGAAGTCCACGTCGAGCTCGATGACCGAGGCCGCGTAGAACCTGGGATTGCCCACAGGGTCCCCGAGGCCGCCGTCATAAGCGTCTCCCCGGCAGGGCTCGGCATAGGGCGCGCCCGCGACCGGGGGCAGGCCGTTGACCTCGAAGTAGGCCACAGAGCCGTCCTCGGGCCTGTAGCCGGTGTGGTAGACGCTCCCCGCGAGGTTTGGCTGCGGCCCGTGAAAGGCCATGGCCGCCAGCTCTGCCGGCGTGCCGGTTTCGGGAAGCTGGAAGCCCGTCGCGGTCAGCAACTCCGCATCGAAGTTGGTTGCGGTCTGCTCGGTGTGCCTGGTGCCGCCGGTGATCACGTGGCGTGGGATGCCGCCGTCCCTCACGAGATCGATCGGCGGGGTTGGGGGCCGGTGACCGGCCACACCCGGGATGTAGAAGGGGTAGCCCATGAAGGGGACGCTGACGTCCGGAGTACCCGAGTCGTTGTCATCATCGACTGAGGCCACGAAGGTTCCCGGCATCGGCGCCATGGCCTTGCCGGGGATGGGCACCACCGCCGGGGTGGGCGTGCCGCCCGGAATGGGAGTTCCGTCGTCCTCGTAGCCGCCACCCAAGATCTCGCTGTCCGGCAAGCCCCGCGCGAGGACTCTACCATTAATGTCCAGCAGGGAGCCGATCTCGAAGGTGTCGTGCACCCGCCACAGGCCCCACATGCCCTGGGCGAAGTGGGGGTAGAAGTGGCAGTGGAAGATCGAGTCGCCGGCGGTCTTGTTGCGGTTGCCGCCGCCGCCGAAGGTGATCTCGTAGGTGAAAGAGGACCCCGGGCCGATGGCCTGGGCGTCCAGATAGTTGGACTGATCCCCCCCGGTCTCGCCGTCCTCGTCCCGGTTGATGAAGTTCCACTGGTGGGCGTGCAGATGGAAGATGTGGTGCTCGGTGCCCACGTGGATGTTTCTGATCTTGGTGCGGTCGTTCAGGTACCCGTGCCAGACGTTGGACGGGTCGTCCGGGTAGAAGGCCTTGGTCGCCTTGGGGCCGACTTCTGTGCAGTTGTTAAGTGCCGGATCGCAGTTCTCCAGCCCGGCGTTGGCCGGTATGTCCACGATCATGGCCGGGTCGCCCACGGCCCAGGAGGTCAGGAAGAACTCCTCGTACTTGCACTCGACGCAGGGCCACATGGGGCCCACGCCGAGGCGGTTGCCGATGATCTCCGATCCGATGCCGCCTGTGCCGTAGTTGATGGCAAAGCCGTCCTTGACGCTCCCCAGGGTGAAGGCGAGCTGCTTGTACCACTCGGGGAAGGCCTGGACCACCTTGATCTCGTCGTGGAAGGCCACGGTGAACTCGCGGAAGGCCTCGCCCCGGTTGGGGTAGAGCGCATAAGGAGCCGGATCGTTAAACCCACCGGTCCCAGGGGTAATGATGGCGTTGACCTCGTTGTGGACGATCTCGGTGCCATTGAGGATCTTGAGGATCGGCAGGCCGGCATAATCTCCGGTCGCGTAGGTCGCATTGTAGTTGAGGATCGGATGGCCGCCGGCAGTGATTCCCGTAGTGGCCATTTCCATCTCCACCCGTGTCAACTGGCTGCGGTACCAGACGGAGCCGGCAGGTTCGACGTTGACGATGCCGAAGAGGCCGTTGGCGATGGCGCCGTTGCCGCCCTGGCCGCCCAGGTTGGGTCCGCTGGTGACGGTGTAGG
>CAYGBK010000061.1:0-2769 GCA_964348095.1 uncultured Thermodesulfobacteriota bacterium
GATTAGGCAGAAATAATTCTGTATAATTCAATATGCATGAAACACCCTGGCTTATGGGGAGGGGCTCACCGCACATCGTATGATTCTGCCTTGCCACAACCGTTGAGAACCCAGCCTGACCCTCTCATTTGCGATTAGCACAAAACAGTATAGGGAAATCAACCTGCCGGTTCCGATTTCAAGATCATACAGAATTGACCTGGCTATGCTTGCTTTCGATTTCAAACGCTAATCGAAAGACTGAGGGGCCAGGAAATAAGCATAGTAATTAAGGCAGGTATCGAAGATGGCCGGTCCGGTATAGGAACTGCAATGAAGGGGGATAGGAACGTAATCAAAGATGCAGGTCAGAAAAATCCCGCCATATCCCGCCCAATTGGAAAAGGGGCCGCAGCTAGAATCCGCGACCCATTGATTTCATTGGAGCCCCCGGACGGATTCGAACCGCCAACCTACTGATTACAAATCAGTTGCTCTACCGTTGAGCTACGGAGGCAGCACTTTTGATTTCAAGCACTTACAGCGATTTGTCTATCCTCGGCATCTTCTCTTACACCATCTCCTACACCATTCATTATCCGAAATAACCCCGCCTGAATGTCATTCACCACTTCACGGTACTGATCTCGGCTGTGATGGATGTAGTGTAGAGTTGTGGTCCACTCACTTTGTCCGACTGCACGGGAGAAAATCTCAGGCTGATGGTCACGCTTCCCTTGCCTAATCCAGTTGTGCCGGAAATAGTTCATGGTGAGATGCCCAACTTCTGCTTCTTTTCCTACCCTGGCGAGAGTCTTTGAAAGGCGTGTGAAAGGCTTACCTGTTCTTGGGTTTGGGAAGACGTATTCTGAACTGGTATTCTTAACACGCTCCGTCAAAATCTTCAAGCTGAAATTGCCAAGGAAACGAGTCACAGGCTTTCTTGATTTCGACTTCTCAGCGGGAACAGTGTAAGACCTCTCTTCTAAATTGACCGATGACCTCTCCCTATCACCCGCCTCTTTCCAAGCCCGTGGACCCTCGGCAATCACGAACAGAACCAGATCCCTTCGACCGCTTATCGCTCAACCGCCATATGTTGTGGCATCCGCTCCTTGACACCCAGGCCCCTTCTTTCCTATAATCAACCCCTCAGAAAGCGAGTTCCTATCACTTACATTTATGGTGAACTGGCCAAAATGGGTATGAGACTGGATTGCTTCCTGGCGGCGGGGCTGGCGACCGAACCGAGGAGACAGTCAGCCCAAAAGCCTATTGACACTGCGCCCGAGGACAGAGCACCTTGAATTATTGAACAAACAGAGGCCCGGAAGCTCCTTCCGCCTTCAGGGGTGGCCCTGGGTTCTCAGAACAACCTCAGCTAAGATTGAAAGGAGTAGCCGATGAACAGAGACATTCTGCCTCGCTTGTCTACCGCCCAGCTCCAAAAACATCTGATCAAATGGGAAAAAATAGGCAATAAATGGTCCGGAACTCCCGGGGAGGCCCGAACCAAAGACTACCTTTATGAGGAGCTGAAGAGCTACGGCTTGGAGACCCGCATTGAGGAGTTTCCGTATCTGAAGTACTCCAATCCACAGGCCCAAGTAGAGATCCTCTCCCCCGTTCAAAAGGAATTGAACTGCCTGCCAGTCTCCTACTACGCCAACGATCAGGTTGAAGGCGAGGCCCTCTTCGTGGGCACCGGAAGCCCTCAAGAGCTGGAAGCGATTAAAGACGTCGGAGCGGACCTGGCCGATAAAATCCTGGTCGTCATCCACGACGCCCCTTTCATGATCACTCCCCTGGTCCAGGCCAGCGGAGCAAAGGCCAGCCTGACCATCAGCCTGACTCCAGAACCCAGCCTGATCCGCCATTGCTGCGGCGCCTTCTACGGCACCACGTCCGTGCCCAACCTGCCTGCAGACCCCTTCGATTTCATAACCAAAATAACCGGGGCCATGATCCCCATCGAACCGGACGCCAACCTGCTCTTGAGCCTCTTGAGCTTGGGCAAGGTAAGGCTCAAGATATCCAATGAAGCGGCTTATGAGCCAGCGACATCGTGGAACATCATCTCTGAGATCAAGGGCCGGGAAAACCCGGAAGAGAAGGTCATCCTGGGTGGCCACTACGATTCAGAGTTCAATGTCCCTGGGGTCTGGGATAACGGGACTGGCTGCGCCGGGATCCTCGAGATCGCCAGAGCGATCAAGGAGGCGAAGATGCCGCTCAAACGTTCCCTGGTCTTCGCCCTCTTCGGCTGTGAGGAGAACGGTCTGTGGGGCTCGGCCGATTACGTCACCAGGTACAAGGATGATTTGAAAAAGAACTGCGTCGCCTTTTTCAATCTTGACGCCATCAGCAGTGCCACCGACTTCTGTCACGCCCTCTGGGTCTCTGACGACATAAAGGATTTAATGATCGAGGCGGCTGATGCGCTGCGCTGGAGAGTTGACCTGATCACTGGCGTGGAGGTGACTTTTAGCGACTATGCGCCCTTCCGGGACTTGAACATTCCGAACTGCTGGGCCTTCACCTATCCGCCGCCCCATCCCTACTACCACACGGAAAAGGACACCTTGATTTACAACACTAACCTTCTGGGGGTGGTCCACGCGGCGGAGTTGAACGCTCTGGCCGCCTTGGAACTGGCCACCACAGACAAAAGACTCTAGAGTGGGAAAGGTCCCGCCCCGGCCTTCTCGGAGCGGGTCTGAGCAGATAGTGAGACGGGGTCAAGGCGAGAGAGCCAGTCGCCTTTGAGCTCCGAGGTCTTGGCCGCGACCT
>CAYGBK010000062.1:0-21319 GCA_964348095.1 uncultured Thermodesulfobacteriota bacterium
GTCCTAACGAGACTGTCGAAAAAGTCCAATTTTGGCATTTTCGCATAATTGGGTTGTAATAATTTCAAATACTTACAAGTCCAAAAATTGTGATTTTAGGGTTTTTCGACAGTCTCAACACAACTAATCACCCTCCATCAGATTTCACAATCTCACAAATTCCTTGCCCTCCAAATGAAAAGAGAATATGCTTCCGTCAATAAGGAACGCCTGTCTGAAGTCAAATATGAAAGCCAGGGGGCTAATCCTGCTTCCTTCTCTAGTTTTTCTCCTAGTACCCCTGCCTTAACATTCCCAGGATGAATGCTACAGATTCAGACTGGTTGTTGATGAGGATGCGCGTTGCCCGACCAAGAACGAGCACGTCAGATTAATTGACGGTGAAACTAATGCCGACATCATCAAGCAGGGCTATTGGTTCGCTCACACTCCCTCTCCGTTCAAGTACATGGAGGAGTTTTCGAGGGATGAGCGGGAGGCAAGGTAGAATAGGAGAGCGCCGCGGTCGAATTATGAGACGTGATGTGAGAAGCATTGCAAAGAACGTTTATGGCATGACGGTTAGAAACTCTGACAATGGGAAGGTCACAAATCCCAGAGTTGCAGTGCTCCCTGCTTTGCTCGTCCAGGGAGTGCAAATTGTCTATATTTACATGATTTCTATTCCCAGAATTGAATCTCTTATAGTATTTGCCATAGGTCTGACATGGCTCATTCTTCTGCCAGGTCTGGGGCCGGTTATTTATCTTACAATCTGCCAGGCTATCAATATTTATCTTGCCTCACTCGTCGCAGCTAATGTGCCAAAGGACTCGCTATATATCGTCATTCCTTTGCTCAGCATATTTTTCAGTATTGTGTCGATCATTCTTATGATTAGGGGATTGAAGGTTATTCGTAAACAAAAAAGGTGAGATCGAAGTCAGCTGACATTGCGAAACCACTCGACCCAAAAGAAGTCGTAACAACTGAGTAAATAGTAATTGCCAAAATGGTTGAAATCTCGGCCCTCACAAATGTTTCCAAGAGTCAAGCAAAGGCAATTAGCATGAAATAGTGTAGCCATTTGGAATAGAATAGGCTTCTCTCATTTTTTTGCTTGACATGTTCTTCTGACGTGCAATAATTCGGTCGACAAAGGAATCCTCGGAAAAAAGGAAAGGATATCATGAAAATTTTTCGCAAGAAAGGCTTTGTGTTGGTGACTATGCTGATTTTTGTTTCCGCATTCATTCTCTTTGTCGGGGCCATGGAAGAAGAGGCCGCTGCGGACGTGAAAAAACAGGTTGCCACGACCTATGGGATACATAAATCGACAGCAGCATCCTCGAGGATGACGCTTCCCCAACCCAAGGATTTACACCGCGCTAAAAATTCGACAAGTATAAACGCCGTCAACGAATTTAGTGCTCCAGGCAATCCAGAACATAAGCGTATTCCCATCGCCCAGGCATTCCCCAGTGATACCAGTTCGTCTGAAGTGGAAGAGCAGATGGATAAGTCGAAACGATCTGCATTGGTTGCCACGGAGGAAGAAGTCAGGCACGTTTTGACCAGTTACGCAAACCGATACGCCGAAAAGGATATAGAAGGTTTACTCGCTCTGTTTTCTTATGCTGCGGTCCGGAATCGGCGAGACGGGTTCGATGACATCAAAAAGCTATACACGGATTTTTTCGATCAAAGCAAGGAACTTCAATATCATCTGAAGGATATGAGGATCGATATCTACAAAAATCTTGTGGACGCACAGGCCCGCTACAGAGTGGATCAGGTATTGAGAAACGGGGAAATTAAGAAGGTCTGGAAGGGGCAAATCCGTTGGATTCTGGCCAGAGAAGATGGAACCCTAAAAATACGCCATCTCGCTGATTGGGTGGAGAGAACCTTTCTCCATCCGGAGCTTCCTTATTTTACCGGCGGCCCCGGCTCTATAGTAGGTGCAGCCGCAACTGCCGACGCGGGTGGGGGAGGTGCTCCGGGCTCTCCGGGGAGCGGGCCTGGTGACGGAAGCGGTGGCGATGGTGATGGCGGAGATGGAGATGGGAACGGCGGAGGGAACGGGCCTGGTGATGGTGGCCAGGGCAATGGTCAAGGCGGTGGACATGGTGGTGGCCATGGCGGTGGACATGGTGGTGGCCAAGGCGGTGGACATGGTGGTGGCCAAGGCGGTGGTCAAGGCGGCCGTTGATGATATGAAAACCGAGAAAATGAATTTTGGCGACATGGGCCGGTTGACAGTTCCATAGTCACCGGGGTGACAGGGGAGAAGGATCTAAGCCCAACATTCCTTTCCAGTTTCTATTTTATTGTCGACCCGATTGGCAAATACTCCCTCCAGGCTATTTCGATCCCCAATTACTGCCAGAGATGCTCTAGGTGAAGTTTCAGCTTCAACCCCTTTTTCTCGGCCTCGGGAAGCATAAGTTCGTCGACTCTCTTCAGAACATCCTCCACCCTCACACCATAGACATTTCTTCTGACCAGGGGAAAAAACCAAATATCAGTGTCGAAAAATGACAACATGGGGTTATTTGGGCCTGGAAATGTGGCGCACAAATCGCTTCACCTTTCTGCACTTCTATGCACCTTGATGCACACACCCAAAATCCTAACCCGCCAGAACCATTGAAAATAGAAGGCCCCAAAAGATGGGGCCAATCACTCTCAATTGCTAAATCGACGGTCCAATTCCGCCCGCCGGCCTGGGAAAGATCAAGGAGTTACAGCGTAACCTCTGCAACCCCTTTTCCTACCTCTCCGGAACGTGTGACGTTCCGGCATCTGGTCAATTGAAATTTGGCTTTGTCGTGAGTTGGATGGGAGAGCACTTATTCTTCGGATTCCACCTCGGTCTGAATCCAATCAAAGAACTGGTTCATGGCAATTCGGTATGGATTCTCGATATCTTCAATAGCGATTCCTAATTCAAAGCCTTGATCGTCACAGGGTTTGACATGGATTACTCTTCCTTCGAAAGTGACTAACTTGTCTCTGAGGGCGATCGTGATATCGAGTCTCTCTCCGGCGTTGACCGGAAAACTGCTTTTCAATCTTATCCCGACCAGGCTGACGTCCATAGACTTGGAAGGTTTCTGCTCGCATTTCCTACCCTTCTTGTCATAGCGGGTGACCATGGCCGGATAACTCATCCTTAGCCTAACGGAGTTTCTCCTGTTCTGTGATTGGACTTCATCAATCAACGTTCTTCTCCCCCCTTTGTCTTTCATTCAGACCAAAAACAAGAGCCTGCTCCTCATACGTGCACAAAAAACAGGCTTTCCGATCAACTTCAACGTCCGCTCCGCTCAGCCTATTTCAGTATCCCGTGGGATCATCATGACAATTGCAAACTAGCATCCTCGTGCTGTGCGAGTCAAGTCTTTCTGCGTGGCCAGAGTCCTCACCCCATTTCTCACATGGACAAAACCGATTTCTACCCTTGCCTCGCCCTTTTTCCATTCCAGATTTTTTGATTCGGATTTGATTTACCACTTGAGAAATTCTTTTCAACTTTCTTAAAATTTAGGCAAATAAAGGGTACCTATCACACTGTGACTCAGCAGAAGGTTTATTCAAACAGTCAGATACCCAGGAGGGAACATATGGAAATCTTTAGCCTAGTTTTGTCTATTGTTTCACTGGCCGGCGCCATCTTTGTTTACTACAAGGCAGGGGGGGTAGCCGATGTCAAAGAGCGAATCCATCACATTGCCTCTTCGGAGGAACTGAAGAAATCCGTCGAATCTCTGAAAGGAGCCGTCGAGACCTTGCGGGAGAAAACAAACGAGGGCATGGCGAAGCTCAAGGCATTATCAAACAATGAGACAGCAGGAGAAAAGGACACTCTCGAAAGCAAACTGTCGAAAGGGTCCGAGGAGCTGAAAAATCGAATGCGAACAGGTGGGAAAAGCCTGCAGAAAGCCTTTCGTAATTCTCTCGCGTGGACTCAGAAGCAGACCAAATCTCTGGCCGAGCTAAAATCAGGACATTCAAAGCAGTCAGTGGAGGCTGAGCCTAGATCGAATCCGCAGGTTGGCGAAGGAATAATCGCTCGAGGCGAAGGGGACATTGAACGGAGGAAGCACAAGAGAGTTCCAGTCGATTTCACGGTAACGTATAGCGTCTGGGGGACAACCGTTACAGGCAGGGCGTTGAATGCGTGTAACAAAGGAATGATGGTTGAATCGTCTCTTGATTTTGCAGTGGCACGGCAGATCTTCGACATCCTTGGCAACAACGGAAATAATCGCCTGCAAGTAGAATTCACATACAAGAAAACCTACCGAACTGAAGCAGAAATAAGGCACTTCCGTTTGGCTCCAAACGGGCCGTCAAACTACCGATCCGAGGTGGGGTTTTTCATACCAAGGATGCGCCAGGATAACCTAGAGGCGTAAGAGTCACTGGCCGGTAGGATTTGTCATGACCCCGGCAAATACCGTCCTTCGCGCCCATCGGCCGGCGATCGTGTGACCTAAAATTGTTAAATCGACAGAGCGGTTGAGGGTAGAAGACCCCCTGCCCGGAGGATATTTCACTCCCGCCTGCTAGACCTCGGCCATTAACGTATCGAACTCTTCTACCGCTATAGCAGGCGACGTGGTGAACGAGATGCCTGTGAGTTTACCGAGGGCAACGGACGCTTTGATTGCCTGTTCTGTGCCTGGGAACATGACGATGCTAACGATATCCACTTCTCCTAGCAGTTGATATGTCGCGTGAACTTCACCGCCAAACTTCTTAACAAGGTTCACGCATTCCTCGGTACGTTCTGGGCGAATTCCCCGCAGCCCCTCCATGGAATACTTACCAAACATGACAAATGTAGCCATGGCGCTCCCTCCCTTTACAGATCGTGTAGCTTTGAATTGTCAATCCAATCTTCTCGATTCGGCGCCCTCTTGCCTCGAAGGATGGGCGAGATCAAAAAGAGCAGCCTTTCGATGAGCCTGCCAGGCCCATCGATTCACGGTATGGATACCTCCTCACAAAACTCGTGCCCATGAGCATGCTTTTGGCCAATTTGGAAATAGTATGTGGGTTGAGAGTCTTGACAATCTTTTCTAAGGAAGCATGCCCACGCAAATAGTGCCCATTACTCAGAGGCCAGCGACACGGCAGTGCCTCGCCGGGGCACTTCGGAAATTATGCAATTTCGGTGAGCCCCTCTCATGGCCGACTCCACCGCACCTTGTCTTTTTCACTCGAGATATGTGTCTACAGGGAAGGGGCTGCTATGAGAAGGAAATCTGAAAACTCAACCGTGAGTGTGAGATCAGAAGACGTGATTCGTTCCCTTAGGGTATGGTATCCTGCAACTATTCGCGTTCAGGTACGATAGCGAGCGACGTCCGTGCGCCCCTCTTGGTACTCATTCTATCCTGTAACCATTCCCTGTCAAGAAAAATGTGGGCATCAAAAGCGATAGGTCCCGATTCACCCCATAGATGTTTTCCTATTGATAGAACGAACGCTCCCTTCGCAATCAGGTCTACTCGTTACACATAACTTTACGGGCTTTTTTGACTAACTCTTCTGTCAGTTCATTGATCCCATGCTCTGTTGAGGCATGTTCGGCAACCTTTTTGAGGAGTTCCTCCTCAGTCTCGGCACGGGCTACCCATTTGCAATCCATTCCCATTTCACTACAAAATATTAACTTTCCCATCTCGCACCCCTCATTCTTAAGACGAAAAGACGTGTCCTCAAGATCCCCTCCGAACTAACCCCTCTCGTCACACCACCTGAATACGACAGATAAAGACTCCCTTTTTGAAATTTATCATTTAATTAGAATCGCTCTCCAGTCTGCCCTTCCGAATCTTCCTGTCGAACTGAGTTTTTCGAATTCCCAATCCCTTTGGCCTCCTTTCCTGTATGATATCGAGCTTCAAACCATGCAAGAAAGCCTGCCCTTTCGGCAGGCTTGGAATTTCCAGCTTCCCTCACCTTTGAACCTGCAAGCCCCCCATCCAATAGGCCTGACAATCTTTCGCACCTAACCCCTACTGGGCCGACAAGAGCTTTTCGCGGTCCTGAGTCAATGCCTCAAGGGTCACAGACCATGGCTGGGGATCTGAGTTCAGAGAAGACACCTCTCCAATTTCCGGATCGTTTCCTCCTTGTTGACCATCCATCCCACGAAGGCCAAACGGGTCTCTTCAACATCAGCCCAGTCGGTCCACTCGCTCTTACCACCAACGAAGTTTACCAGGACGGTCCGATCTCGAAAGCGTACCAGTCCTTTCATCCGAAACAATTCCCATGGCAACTCCTCAATGAATCGCCTAAAGCAGACTTCATCCAATCTTTCGGTGTGTCGAAAGGAGAATGCGACGTAACCCAGTTCTTTCTCCCCACCCTTGTGGTCGTCGTGTAGATCCGATCCCTTAACACGGGACCGAGGTGCCTCCTGCTCATCGTTCCAGGCGGACCGGAGATCTGCTCCGAAAAACTGGCCGAGATCTGATCCGGAATCTTTGCGCTGACTATGGGCCCACAGGGTTTCGGGATCGACCCGGCAATGAGTCGTCGGAACGACCTGGGCGTAAGGAATTGCCTGGTGGATTTCACTCAAAAGACGTGGGATCTCCCCCTTGGCCAGGGTGTCTATCTTATTGAGGAGGATCAAAGCTGCCTCCTGGAGCTGGCTCAAAAAGAACGAGCCGAAGTAGTCCCGTTGCTCCCAACATTCAGCCTCCAAGACGGTGATCACTCTATCTATTGTCATCATGTCGCCCAATTCACTGCCCCTAATTGCCTCGATAATTGCGACTGGGTCAGCAACGCCCGTTGGTTCAATGAGGATCTGTCTGGGTTGGAACTCCTCCAGGATTCTCTCGAGGGTCATCTTGAGATCAACTTTAAGCGTACAGCAGACACAGCCACTGGTGAGCTCTACCACATCCGAGCGCGCCCCTTTCAAAAGCAGTCCATCGATTCCTACGTCGCCAAATTCATTGACAATAACCACCGTGCCTGACAGGTCAGTCTCCCAGGAGAGTATCCTCTTTAGAAGTGTGGTTTTTCCGGCACCCAAGAACCCGGTCACGACGATGACCTTGGCCTTCCCGTTTTTCCCAGAAGCGGATAACGTGCCCATACGCTCTCTCTCATCGGAAAAAGCTGGGTGGTCTTTTCCTTACCCCTCCAGAACGGGTTCTCGGCCCCGCTTTTTTGAGGACGTGCTCGGTTTACCCTGGTGTGGCATCGTGACGCTGAGTATCTGAGATCCCCACATTTAGTAGGTCTAAAAATTTTTGCTACTATATCTTGACAAGTGGGAAACTTGTGGTATTCTGATATAAAAAGATGCCACCTTCCTCGGGATTTCCCTCTGGCAGGTGGCAGCTTCCCAACTTAATCTATTTATCTGTAAAAGAACCAGGATTCCCCGGGGCTGATTCGGGTTGCCCTCCCGTGCCTAATCTAGGCATAGCCCGATGAGGCCCCACACAATAGGAAAGCCGGTACCATCATAGCAGAAGAAAAATCTGTGTCAAGGGTTTTTTTAATCCTCTCGATGTGACCTCCAGTTTTTCCCCACCCTCCGACGTGACCTTCACGCCTCTTTTGTGATTCCAGGAATCGACCGAGTCTGCAAAACCCCACATTTGCCTTGACTTCCCAAGAGGATCTGCTTAAATGGATCAAGGATTGCTGACGAAGGAAGCCTCTCACGAGCTAGTTGACGTCATCTTCGCAGGGGTCAATTATGGCCGAGTATATGAAAATACTCACTATAGTCATTTGGGGACTCGTGCCCCTCATCCTCCTATTGATTCTCTGTTTTACCCTTTTTCGAATCCCTGACAAAATGGCCGAACCCAAGGTTAGAGCCTCTGCACGGGAGGGCAAATTCGCCGGCCTCATCGTTCTCATCTTGTTCATCATCAGTCAGAAAAACAGGGACTTCAATTTCTCATTTAGAATCCCTTCATACGAATTCGATCTCTGGCCGACCCTTGCCGGGGCTTTGGCAGGCTTCATTGTCTATGGTGTTTTTAGTTTTATCAAGCCTGCCCGGGCCATGGGAATACTCGTTCTCGCCATCGTAAGCTCGACGTCCATTGTCTTATACAGCTATTTCTTCATCAGTGGCCTCAGTAAGACAGTGATGTACGGTACCCTAGGCATCCTCCTTGGTGTCCTCTTCTACGAGGTGGTCTTGCCAATCTTTGTACGGGAAGGGCCGGATGAATCTAGCGAAGGCGGCCTTGGACGGTGACGAGCAGTTTCCAACCCGGAAACTTTAGAATACATTCTCCCTGCCCGTGTCAAATAATTCGTGGTCACAGAAGGAGGAGTTTCTCAACGACAGCACTACGATCGCCTTTGGGTCCAGAGGGAAACAAGGATCCCAGAAAAGGGATAGTGGAATCCGACGTGTCTCCCGAAGGGACGGGCAATGGTTCGAGAGTGAAAGGCTAGGTTCTTATGAAATCAAAACGGAAATTCATGGCGGCCGCCGTTCAGTGTTTTCCGGTTTTTCTGAATATTTCCAAAACGATTGACAAGATTGAGTCGATTGTGAAGGAGGCTGCCAAAAAGGGGGCTGAACTGATTGGGTTCCCAGAGGCGATAATACCGACCTATCCGTATTGGGTTTGGCTCGAAAGTCCTCTCACGTGGCGTGAAAAATACACCAAGAAGCTCTTTGAGAATTCCCTTGAGATTGATGGTCCTCACACCAAGAGACTGTGCCAGATCGCTAAAGGAAACAGGTCCTATCTGGTCATTGGCATTAATGAGAGAGTGAGAGGCACCATCTATAATTCACAGGTATTCATATCTGAAAAAGGGGCTGTCGACGGTATTCATCGGAAACTCGTCCCGACCTTTGCCGAACGGAGTGTTTGGGGTCGTGGTGATGGGAGCACTTTGAACACCTACAAGACAAGATTCGGCATCGTCGGCGGATTGATCTGCGCTGAACACAACATGCCCCTGGCGAGATATGCCCTGCTGTCTCAGTATGAGGAGATCCACGTCGCCTCTTACCCTGGCTTTCCCATCAAGGGCGCTGTCCTACCTTATCAAGCCGACATTGCTGTTCGGAACCACGCCATCGAAGGGCAGGTATTTGTGATCAATTCGACTTCCACCATCTCTAAGGAGATGATCAATCAGCTATTTGACACAGATGACAAAAGATCTCTCCTAGAGAAGGTCGGGGGTGGATTCTCCAGTATCATTAATCCCCTGGGCTTTTACATTGCTGGTCCGTTAAAAGATAAGGAGGGAATCATATACGCCGAAATTGATACGAGTGAGATCCTCTCTGCCAAACGCACGATCGATGCAATTGGCCACTATTCCAGACCAGACGTATTATCGTTGCGTCTGAACAAATCACATCAAGAGAATCTGGACGTGGAATGACCCCGGCGCCAATCCTGTTGATAATCCAATAACTCACGCCACCGCCGACTACGGATCAGTATCCCTCGATCTGCATGGCTTGAGTCCTTTTTTGGGTCCGTAGGAGGGGCAAAAGCCCGTTTGGTGCCACGGCCCTTGTGGGTGTCGCAAAAGCCAGGGTTCACGCTGCCTCCCATTCCTCGTCAATTATTTTCGATGCTCGCTGGGATACCTCCGGTTCTGTTGAACATGGACACGGATGGACTCTCAGCCAGTCCTCTGTTGACATCTATGAGGGTTCCCATATATAAGGGAATTCAGTCTCGTGTGAAAAGGACGGACTGTTCTTTACATGGTTTCTTTCCAAGCATGGTCAGAGAGAAGCTCTTTCTGCAATCGGACCGTTTCTGACCGAACCCGATTAACCGAATAATCTCATAGATATAAACAAGGGGTTTTTCATGATTTTTTCAGATCTGAGGGAATACATTGACGCGCTGGAGAAAGAGAGGGAATTGGTTCGAATCGAAAAAGAGGTCGATTGGAATTTAGAACTCGGGGCTGTCATCAGACGTTCCTACGACCTCAGGGTTGCAGCGCCGCTTTTCGAGAACATCAAAGGGTATCCACCGGGCTATCGGATTCTCGGCGCCCCCATTGGATTGAGCCACCAGCCGGGTCGATATCTGACCAGGTTAGCCATGTCCCTGGGGTTTTCTCCTGATGCCACCTTTGAAGAAATCGTGGAGGGGTACATCTCAAGAAAGAAAGAACGCATAAAGCCTCTGGTCGTTGATAACGGTCCCTGTAAGGAGAACATTCAAGTGGGAAACAAGGTCAACCTCCTCTCTTTGCCGGTCCCCATGATCCATGAAGGGGATGGTGGGCGCTACATTGGCACATGGCACCTTGTCGCGACAAAAGACCCCGACACGAACTGGGTGAATTGGGGCATGTATCGTTTAATGATACTCGATGAGAAAACAATGGGCTGCCTATTGCGCCCTGATCAGCACATCGGGTTTCACTACTACCAGAAATATGAGGCCAGAGAAAAGCCGATGGAGTTTGCGGTGGCCATTGGAACCGAACCCGTCAGCTCTCTTGTTGGCGCCCTCAGGGTTCCGACCGGGGTTGATGAAGTTGATGTGGTCGGTGGAATCCGAGGAGAGCCCGTACCAGTGGTAAAGTGCGAGACAGTTGACCTCTGCGTGCCGGCGACGTCAGAAATCGTCATCGAGGGTATTGTGCCGCCTCACGAAAGGCGTGAAGAAGGGCCTTTTGGCGAATATACGGGTTATTTGGCACACAAATCGTCTCCCAAGCCGGTCTTCAAAGTGACTGCCCTCACCTATCGTAATGATCCAATTCAGGTGCACTCTTGCATGGGAGTTCCAGTGGATGATTCGGCCGTGGTCACTACGGTGGTCCGGGCAGCGGACATCCTAGATGATTTGCGCCAGAAGGGGTTTCCCGTAAAGATGGTCTACCTTCCCCCCGAGGCTGTTAGCCATTTGGCCATAATTTCAACCACCGTGCCTTTTGCCAATTTCGCCAAGCATCTGGCTTTTTCCATATGGGGTTCGACTGCCGGTAGAACCACCTGGTATTTGATCGTTGTGGACGACGATATCGATCCGACGAATATGAACGAGGTCATATGGGCTTTGACAACCCGCTGTCATCCTGAAAGAGGAATCTTTTCCACCGGGACGTCCTGGTCGATTCCACTTTTGCCGTTTCTCTCCCCTTATGAGAGAGAACACTACCTTGGTTCTCAAGTTCTTTTTGATTGCACATGGCCTAAGGACTGGCCGGCTGACGCGATTCCCAAGAAAGCCTCGTTTGATATGGTTTGGCCCGAACACATACAACAGAGAGTTTTGAAAAACTGGTTGAAATATGGATACAAAGAGTCGGATCGTTAAGATCGCATCCCTTCGCTCAGGGTCCTTCCGAATGAGGCCTCCAATTGACCATCACCTAAGGCTCGAAAGAGTTATGTCACTTAGGTTTGATGGTTTTTCCCGGGGTTTCTCCAGAGTTTCTAATTGAATCCTCTGGAGCCTGTCGATTTACACATTCTTAATCACGGGGGAGGGGGCGGTATGGAGATAGAAGGAGGCCGAGGAGAATCTCAGAATTGATTTTTGCGGCCGAGAACCTCTTTCATTCTCCGTAGCCTGTTGGTGTTTGGGATGAGGATACAAGACTATTAGAAGGGAGATTCCGAAGAGGAATATCCATCAGAATGACATGGAACCCACCAGATCATTGAATTCCCGCGAGTGAGCGAGAACGCGGTCATTGTAACCTATTATGCCTATTCCCATTCGGTAGGTAATGTTTGCCCCCATGTATCTGTATATGACAACCCTTTTCGTGGTCATTTTTCTCCCTGCCTTGAAACCATATGCAGAGGAGAAGGCGTAATAATCCATCTCCGTGGTGAATTTATGTAGCCTTCCTGCAGAGTTCCGTGGTTCCCACCTTTTCGAGAATTTCATAACAGCGGGACTGGCACCATTGACGCCCCAACTGGCTAAGAGTTTTTCAGGCGTCACTTTTTCATAAAAGTCATTTTTTCTCTTTCCTGAGAGCCTCCCCTTGTAGTATCGTGGCTTTTCGAAACGTATGATAGTGTTATCTGGATGTATCAGCCTTTCTCCCCTCTTCACCCATGGCTTTTTCAGAGAACTCATGTGGCGGGATGTTCCATGGATACATCCAGGCAGGAGATATAAAATGCATGCGAGGCTAATCAAGAAAACCACGGGGTGTTTCGATCTCTTTATCAACTCTCCCTCCTTTACATCGTTCAGTATGGTGATATTGCACATCCCGTGCCATGCCCGTATGGTGGTGGACAAGAAAGCATAAGAAACTGGAAAGAGGATGACTCATCCCATTCCCCGGGAAATCTGCTTTAGCCTTTCAAGAATTCGTACCAGATGCCGAATATGAAGTCAGACATATGGATAGAAATGGGGAGGACAATATGGATACTTTTCAAGATCGCATTCTCAGGGCTGCAAAGCTGGATGCCGACCTTTACGACGAGGTTGAGGCTGATCGAGACGCAATGGGTCAGGCTGTCGGTGTAGTCGTTCTCTCTAGCATAGCTGCTGGGATCGGGACCATAACCAGGGGAGGCTTTGGTGGGATCTTGTTTGGGACGATATTTGCCATCTTTGGCTGGTATGTGTGGGCGTATGTTACTCACCTCATTGGAACGAAATATCTTCAAGAAGGGGAGAGAAGACCGGATTTTATGACATTGTTGCGTATTATAGGCTTTTCGAGTTCTCCTGGCTTGATTCGAGTACTCGGAGTTATTCCGGGGCTCACGTGGATCGTGTTTTTAATTGCGTCCATTTGGATGCTGATAGCGATGGCTATCGCAGTGAAACAAGCCTTTGGGCATGAAAACACTTCCCGAGCTTTTGGCGTCTGTCTGGCCGGATGGATTATTCAATCGGTGATCCTTCTGTTGTTGTTCTCTATTCTCGGTCCAAGAACCAGTTAGCCCTTTCCCCATAGGATGTCCTTTCTGAGAAATGGTGAATATGGAAACGTGATCTCAAGCGGTAAACCCTGTTGATTCGAATTGAGTAGTCCCCAGGTATGACCGTGACGTACGGGCGAAATAGGTATGGTTTCAAGGCATCGAGGCCTGACTACCCGACTACTCTGGTTACTGAAATGCAGAAAACAAAACCCCATTCTGATTATCCTCCGGAAGAGGGCAGGTATATCAGAGGGAACGATTCTTCTCCAGTCGCTGTTGCCATTGTTTTGAACTGTGACGCCGACAAGATTCCTCCGGAGCTTGAAAAACTTGTACGGGCCGGAATAGAGAGCGGCGCGGCGCTTTCCGGAACAGTCCAAACCGAGAATATTGGTTTCGAGAAGATAGTCTGCAATATCGTTGCAAATCCAAATATTCGATATCTGATTGTGGGCGGTCCAGAATCTGAGGGGCATCTCACTGGAGAGGCATTGAAGGCTCTGATTCTCAAGGGGGTTGATGAGAAGAAGCGTATCGTTGGCACCGATGCCCCCCACCCTTTTCTGTTCAATTTGCCGGTAAAGTTAATTGACCGTTTTCGCAAACAGGTCTCGCTGATCGACCTGCAATTTGAGGGCGACCCAGACATATTCAGGAAAGCTGTCTGGTCCTGTTATCAAGAGAGCCCAGTCCAGTTTCGTGGTTACTCTCTGTACGATGTCGGCCCCTATCCGGAACCGCCCTTGAGTGGCAAAATAACATGGCGAGTGACTCAGCCCTGGACGGAGGGTCTGGACGAAAAGGAAGCTGAGGCCGTGAGAAAGGCAAAGGAACTCATGGAACGGTTGAAGGCAAAGGCCAGAGGCGAACCCCGATAGGCAATCTTGGTCGACCCGGGGCAGTCAAGACGTTGTCCCTTTGTGAATTTGTGAAAAATACGGAAATTCTGAGAAAACGATTGATCTTCAGACACGCCTGCCTCATATTCCCTGTATTTCCTGCTGATCTCCGCAAGGCATGATTTGACTTTTTCCCTTCCACAACCAACAATGAACCCAAAATCGAAGGCGGAGGTGATCAGCGAAAAAGAACCTCTAAGATTCTTCCTGTGATACGTCGAATGCTTGCCCGGAAAGTCAGCACTTTACGCACCTCCACGACTAGTTCCAAACTCTCTACTTCTTCGAAAGGCTCGCCGGAGAAAGACAGTAGCGGATAACACAATATTGACCGTCCAGTAAGGGCGATTAGGAAGGGTGAGAAAACCCTGACTGCACCAAAAAGGAGGTTTACCATGTCAAAGGTACTCCGGTGTAGAGATGTCGGTATGGACTGTGACTTTGTGACTCGTGCAGAAACGGAAGAAGAGATTTTGAGCAAAGTTGCTGAACACGCTGAAGCAACCCACGACATGAAAGAAATTACGGAAGACGTCCTTGCGAAGGTGCGTGCAGCCATTCGCGAGGAATAACGTCCCCAGACCATCGAGATGGTCAGAATTGACAGGTAGCGGGTGGACCGTAACCTGCCATCGGTGAACTGTCGCACCTAATACGGGTTTTGACGACATCACCTAGCCTCATCAAAGCCGGCTTTTGTAGTGCCGCCAGCCGCTGAAGGGGTGAACCACAATTGAGAAAGTCCCAGACAAAGATCTCCGGGCATTGAGAAAGGAGACAATAAAATGGCAACCTATATTCTACTTGTCCGTTACACGCAAAAGGGCATCGAGAAAATCAAGGAGAGTCCAGCTCGCCTCGATGATGCGAAGAAAGCCTTTGAGGCCATGGGCGCCAAGCTAAAAGATTTTTACCTGGTGTCGGGGCGATACGACATCGTTGTTGTTGCCCAAGCGCCGGACGACACGACCGTAGCTAAACTCGCTCTCTCGGTCGGCTCGGTTGGCGCCGTCCGCACGGAGACCCTTCGCGCTTTCACGGAGGATGAATATCGGGAGATCATCGCGGCCCTGCCTTGATCTGGCCATTTAGGATACGATCCGGCCAAAAGCGCATCATCGCCACACTTCCAATTCTGACCGATAAGGGTTAGGCCCATAGTGGTCTCCCTTTTCTTTTTTCTTTTGCGAAGCAGTTTCACCGGTGTCTTAGCCAATCTGTTTGCCCTCGAATCCGCTGGAAGGCGGTTGATTTGACTTGTAAATCTGCTAATATGGGCTAGGTCCCTTGCGACGCTTCAAGGGAGAAATAGGGTTTACTCAAATTGTCATCCGAACGGGACCGATGACGATGACCTTGGAAAACCCTTGCCCACGAGGTAATTCGGTAGAGGGCTGTCTCAAAGATGAAATGCCCAAAATGCCAATTCCAGAACAGGGACGGGGCAAATTTCTGCCTTCAATGTGGAGGAGAACTCGGGCGTCAATGTCCTCGGTGCAGCAAGACCCTGCCGTCCGGGGCCTTATTCTGTGATGAATGTGGCCATGACCTTCGAGCACCACGGGAACCCACACCAATCGACTATTCCCGGCCTCAATCCTACACTCCCAAGTTCTTGGCCGACAAGATTCTGACTACTCGGAGCTCCATTGAGGGGGAACGAAAGGTTGTGACCGTGCTATTCGCGGACGCGGCCAACTATACCGCTATCTCGGAAAGGCTTGACCCCGAGGAAGTCCACCAACTCATGGACGGCTGTTTCAAAATCCTGATTGACGAGATCCACAGACATGAAGGGTCCATCAATCAGTTCACTGGCGATGGGGTGATGGCTCTTTTTGGGGCTCCACTTGCCCATGAGGACCATGCCCAGCGAGCCTGCCATGCGGCATTATCGATTCAAAAAGCCATGGCAGGGTACGGTGATAAGACGAAGACGGATTATGGCGTAGATTTCAAGTTGCGCATCGGACTCAACTCTGGTCCTGTGATTGTCGGTTCCATCGGGGACGATCTTAGGATGGACTACACAGCCGTTGGAGATACGACGAATCTGGCGGCCCGGATGGAGAGCCTGGCAGAACCGGCCAGCATCCTTGTATCGGAGAGCACCCACAAGTTGACGAGAGATTTCTTCGAATTTGAACCCCTGAGGAAGCTCCGGGTTAAGGGAAAGGCGGCGACCCAGGACGCTTATCGGCTCGTCAAGCCCGGTGATGTAGAAACCCGGATAGGGGCTTCTGTGGCCAAAGGCCTTACCAGATTCGTCGGTCGAGACAAAGAGATGGCGTGCCTCATGGAGGCCTTTGAAAGGGCACGGTCTGGATCAGGTCAGGTTGTGGGGATTGTGGGTGAAGCTGGAGTTGGAAAATCGAGGCTCATCTTCGAGTTGAAGAATCTCCTTGCACAGGATAAGTACACCTACCTCGAGGGCCGATGTCTCCACTACGGCGGCTCTATGGCTTACTTACCCGTCTTGGATATTTTGAAATCCTACTTTCATATCGAAGAGAAAGATCGAGAATTTCAGATTGAGAAGAAGATTGAGGAGAGGATCCTTCAATTCAATGAGAATCTCCGAGGTGTCCTCCCACCATTTTATGAACTCTTGTCTCTGCCGGTTGACAATGACTCTTACCTCAAACTCGAACCCAAGCAGAAACGGGAGAAGACTTTCGAGGCCATTCGGGATTTGCTCGTTCAAGAGGCCCAAAACAAACCGATTATCCTTGTGTTCGAGGACCTCCATTGGATCGACAAGACTTCAGAGGAGTTCTTGAGCTATTTGATTGCGTGGCTTGCCCATACTCATATCCTTTTGATTCTCCTCTATCGACCGGAATACACCCATTCCTGGGGGAGCAAATCCTATTACACGAAGATCGGAGTGGATCAACTCTCCGGTGCGGCAAGTGCCGACTTGGTCCAAGCCATTCTCGAGGCAGGAGAAGTCGTGTCTGAGATAAGGGAACTCATCTTAACGAGAACTGCAGGAAACCCGCTCTTCATGGAAGAGTTGACCCACAGTCTCCTGGAGAATGGTTCAATTCAGAAGAAGAATCGTCAATACGTGCTGAGCAGGGAGGCTTCCGAGATTCAGGTTCCTGATACGATCCAGGGAATCATTGCGGCCCGAATGGACCGACTAGAGGATAGTCTCAAGAGGATCATGCAGGTGGCCTCAGTGATCGGGCGTGAGTTTGCTTTTCGCATCCTTCAAATGATCACAGGGATGAAGAAAGATCTCAAATCTTATCTTTTCAACCTCCAGGGATTGGAATTCATTTACGAGAAGAGGCTATTCCCAGAGCTGGAGTACATTTTCAAACACGCCCTGACTCAAGAGGTCGCCTATGAAAGCCTTCTTCTAAAAAAAAGAAAGGAGATTCATGAAAAGATTGTGAGGGCCATAGAAGAGCTCTATTCGGAACGGTTAGAAGAGTTCTATGAAGTTCTGGCCTATCATGCCACAGCAGCAGGTCAGAAAGAGCGCGCGATGGAATACCTCATGGGCGCTGCAAAAAGGGCTCACCGTGTGGCTGCGCACCGGGAAGAAATAACCCTTCTGAAGGATGCGTTGAAAATCGCAGAAGAAAACGAGAGGGAGGACCTCCTTTCAGATCTTCATGGGCGGCGCGGGCGGGCGTATGCGGCGATTGGCATGTGGAAAGACGCCAGGCTGGAGTTAGAAGAGGCACTTCGAAGACTGCCCTCGAAAGCAATAGAGGAACAGGGTGAAGTGATGGCTGACATTGCCGTTGCTTGCTTCTGGTTAAGGGATACATCGGGCCTCCGGGATTACTCGCATAAAGCGCTATCTATAGCCAAGAAAGTCAAACGTCTCGATCTCGAATCTGCTGCAATCAGTGGTCTTGCGGGTGCTGATAGCTTGGAGGGTCTGCTCCCTTCCAGCATGAAACGATACAAAACAGCGATCACCCAGTCTAAAAGGCATGGGACGACCCCTCCTGCCCACGCGCTCGAGTTTTATTCGTTAGAGCTATATTGGGTTGGGAAATTGGAAGAGGCAATCGAATGGAGCCGGGAAGCGGTCCACACTTTTCGTGATCGTGGAGAAACCTTCCTCTTGCTGCGGGCACTTTCTAATCTGGGTATTTCTCTCGCCTCTCGAGGACGCTACGCCGAAGCCCTCGAGATCTTCGAAGAGATCCAGCAGCTTGGTAGAGAATATGGCCTCGGTAGGCCACTCGCCCGCTCCATGGTCATGCTTGGAGGAGTGCATCTTGAACTCTACGACTTCTCCAGGGCCCAGACGATTACCGAAGAAGCAAGAAGGATAGCCACCTCCTTCAATTTTCCACCGCCCATTATCAGCGCGGACATTGATCTTCTTTTCAATTTTGCAAGAACAGGGAAGCCTGACAGAGCAGTACGAATGGCAAATGAAGTCGCGAAGGCCGTCGAACAAACATCGGATTGGCATGGATGGCTTTGGAAGATGCGCTTGACGCAAGCCCACGCAGAGATAGAACTAGCCCTTGGAAATGGACAGAAGGCCATTCAGTTTGCTGAACAATCACTTCGCCAAAGCCAAATGACTGGAAGGCTGAAGTATCATGCTGCTGCTCTTGAGACGCGTGGAAAAGCCCGTATCCTGACGGGCAAAAAGAAAAGCGAAGGAATTGGAGACCTTCGCAAGGCGATCAGGCTCACTCGTTCTGTTCAGGACCCTTTAATGTTCATTCGCCCCGCCTATGCGCTTCTTTGCATCGAAAAAAACGAGGCCCTTTTGGCCGAAGCCAACCGAGTGGTGATGCAGATCAAGGAATCACTTGCTCGGACGCCTTTGTATCGGCCATTCAAACAATCAGAGTTGGTGCGAAAGCTTTCGCAACTCGGTGAAAGTTAGGGATTCTTCAGGGGTGAAGGCAAGTTGGGACGAATTCCACCACCACCAGATTCCCTCTTGTTTCATGGCCCGTTACGGTATGGGATAGCTGCATTACAGCATCACGGATATGGTACGATTCGAATGGATGACAAACCGTTCCAATGCCGCTGTATCCTTCACGAACCCAGGCAGAGGCAGAAGGCCTCGGTCTCGACCTACTCCCATTCCCTGTCGAAACCATCACCTTTTTTCTTTACGCACCCTTAAAGTTTCTTCGCCTTCCAGTCGATAGAGGGATAAAGAGAATGATTCGGGAGGACCCCATGACACTGAAGAGAGCTGTTCTGTATCTTATTTTGGTTCTGATTATTCCATTTCTTTCTGGGTGCTGGTATGCAGCAGCGGCGGGTGCCGGGGCTGCGGCGGGTTACATGATGAGAGATGGGGGCTACAAGGTTCAAAAACCGATTGAAAAAGAACCTGACCGATAAAAAGTCGATCCACATAACCACAATACGAATGCCGGCGATACCACGAGAGCCAGCGGACGGTTCCGGAGGGTCGAGGCCCTCGGGCCCAAAGCCAACCCTTCTCACCCACTCAGGGATTCGATCGACTTTGTTTTCTTGAATCACAAAAAAGGAAGAAATCGGGCAGTAAGAACATGTGAATCCCTGAATTTGATATCACTGACCTTCTATTCTCGGCCCATCCAGGGAGCGGTTACATAGGAAGCGTTTCCATAGGTCTGAATCTCTATGGGAAAGCCTGGAGAATTTTATCCCTGCGAGCAGATCGCCCCCTGACAAGGATCTTGAGTACACAACCGTGCCACACAATCTCACAATTCCATTTTCCACATGGAGGGCGATGCTAACGATCTCTCCGATAGACAAAGCGGTCCGTGTTTTGAGCTGAATCCCTCCTTGACTGACGTTTTGGATTGTTGCAACAAGGTCGTCATGGATGAAAGTCTTTCGAAAACTGATTCGTGGCGTCTCCCGTGGATCCCTCATCGGATCAGAAAGGCAGACTTCGCAGGTCGATGAGGTCCAATGAACGACGCTGCCACAACTCAGACAACGAATAACGCCATTATCTTTTCCAACCTCACCTTCCAATTCATGCTGTACGAGCTCCTTTGAGATCGACCTGTTGATGTCGAGCCTCTTGGTCGCCAGATGGACAAAAGTCTCAACATCGAAATGGTTCTGAAATACGGCCGCCCCCATGCTGAGGGTCATCCCTGTCGGAGCGATGTCTTTGAACCTTGCCTTGATCATGTTCCAAATGGGCAAAGCGGTTTTCCCGCCGGCCTCGGGAAGCATCACGGCAAACTCGTCTGCACCGATCCTGAAAACACAATCGACATACCCTTCTGCGGACAATTGAAGTAATTCTGCGACCGTCCTCAGTAAGTCGTTTCCACATAAGCGACCGTACCTATGGTTGAATTCCCTGAATCCATCTACATCGAGTACGATCATTGAGAGTGAACAGCCCTGGCGCCTAGCCCTTTCTGTCTCTTGCTCCAGTTTCTTAAAAAAAGCGTCTCGGCTATAGAGGCCCGTCACATCGTCCCTGTCGTCGTTACCGTCGAGTTCTCTCTCATGCACTTCTTCTTTTTCGGTTCTAAAGACTTCTGTGGCAGGGTGTTCTCGACCTAAATCGTCAGCAGCAAGTCTCTTCGTGAAAATCTCGTCCATAGGTTCTGCCTTTGACATGGTTGATCTCGTTTGGGCAGGCTTCTCCATCGATGGTCACACACGTCCCCATTTGTTGTCCGCAATTCAAATGCCAGTATTAAGAAACGTTGTAACTAGTCATTATCATTTAATTTTTTTGAAAAGCTTACCTCTTTTCTCAAGGGGATTGTGGAAGCCTTTTTCCCAAAAACTCCAGGAATCTTCCAGAAGGTCATAACCCTTTTCTTAGCAAGATTGACGTGCCCCATGGTGCAAGAGACAATTGGATCAACGCGGTCGCCCAGGTCCAAAACTCAGCGCAGGCTTCACAAGGACACAATCTGCTTGACTTCTCCTGGGAAACTCAATAATGGGTTATTAGGAGAGAATAGAGGCAAATGACGGAAGCAAGATAGAGGAGGATAGCTGATGAATGGATCGAAAAACAGCCCACTGAGAAGGGCCGAGACTCCAGGAGGTCACAATGGAACTGAGAAATTTACCTGCCGATGCCGCTGAGCTTCGAAGCGTGATCATCGCGTCAACCATGACATCTTGTTACCTGATCATGGAAGAAATGGCAGCCCATCGGAATCTGACCCTGCGCTATGAAGATTTCAGACAGAAATGGATCGATCTCTACAAGTCGATGTATAAAGTCATCTCCCAGTGGAAACCTCGTGACAAGGCGAGATGATCACAAGCCGTGGCTCCTGTGAATTGAAGATTCTGCATTTGGCATGTGGTGAGTGAATGACTGAGATGCCGCGGGAGAATCCATCGAGCTGTTGGCCAGGTCAAACGGCTTAACCACCCATTGTGCTCGTTCTGGCCATGTGGGCGACCCAGCGTAGAACAGGGCAGATTTTTATTCGTTGATTTTTTCCCTCGGAATTTGATTTAATTGATCTATTGTGTCACGAAAGGAGGACATGATGAGAAGGATAGTTCTTGTGGTGTTGATTCTTTTTACAGTCATGGCTATCGGCGGTATCGCCGACCTAACACAGGG
>CAYGBK010000063.1:0-15811 GCA_964348095.1 uncultured Thermodesulfobacteriota bacterium
GGCACAGAATTCATCAAGGATCGTGATTTTCTCCTGACGTGAGGCTCCTTTGTACCGCAAAAAGATGGCTTCGAGGTATTCTCTTTTTGACCGTGGACTCATAAGGCTCCTCCCTTTCGGAGCTCAGTATTCAGTAACATCTATTATGAGTCAACGATCCCTCTGGAATCAGCTCTTGGGTAACATTTTTTATGAGGCAATTCGTCAGAGAAAAACAACTTGACAATTCATACCACATCGTGGTAAAAATGCACGCACTCTAGTATCAACGGGGAATGGATGCGCTTCGAAGGCTTCTCAGCGATTCCCTGTAAAATCCGATACACGCCAAATGCAATGGGTGTGGTACGGACATCGGAAATCTCTCCACGGTGCTCGTGTATATTGCCAGCTAAGGGTGGATGACGAACATGTCAAAGCGCAAATTACAAGAGGTTAGTGAACCTGAACTATTTCAGGATGTGTTTCCCTATGACCTCCCGCCAAGAATTGTTTTTGATCATAAGGGAGTCGATCTGGATGGGGATTTCTCTAAAAGAAACCTAAGGATCAGTGACACCACATTCAGAGATGGACAACAAGCGAGACCTCCCTTCACCGTTGAGCAGATGATTAACCTTTTCAACCTGTTAAGTAAGATATCCGGGCCGAACGGCGTGATCGATAACAGTGAGTTCTTTGTATACAGTGATAAAGACAAGGATGCTGTGACGGCATGCCTGGAACAAGGGCACAAATTTCCTCGTGTAACCGGTTGGATCAAGGGAACCCGGGAGGACGGCTCCCGTCTCAAGTGGTTAGGAGAAATTGGCATTAAAGAAACAGGATTGCTAACGTCGTGCTCTGATTACCATATTTTTTTGAAACTGAACAAGGACAGGCGGAAGGCTCTTGACGAATACATATTTATGGTAGAGAAGACCATAGAGAAAGGCATACGGCCACGGTGTCACCTGGAGGATGTCACACGGGCAGATGTTGACGGATTTGTTGTTCCATTTGTGCAGAAATTGATGGACATATCAGACCAGGTCGATGACTCTTTGAAAGTAAAGGTCAGGTTGTGCGATACCATGGGTTTTGGTGTACCCCATGACAAGGTTGCACTGCCGAGGGGCATACCAAAACTGGTGTACGCAATGAGATTTGAAGCAGGAGTGCCAACGGATCGGTTGGAGTGGCATGGACATGATGATTTCAATAAGGTCCACGCGAACGCGGCTTCAGCCTGGTACTATGGATGCGATTTCCTTAACAGTACCCTATGCGGCTTTGGTGAAAGAACCGGAAACCCTCCAGTAGAGGCTGCAGTCTTTGAATATATGAGCCTGAAAGGGACGAAGGATGGGATGAATACAGAGGCGATCACAGAGGCGGCAGACTACCTGAGAAGAATAGGCGTCGTCATACCCCATGATCGGTGTATCGTGGGCCATGAGGCGTTTACAACAAGAGCAGGTATCCATGCCAAAGGGCTAGATTCGGATGAAAGGATATACAATCCTTTCAATAGCAAGTCCCTTCTTGGTAGAGATCCACAGGTTTTATTAACAGACAAATCCGGCCCTGAAGGTGTCACTGCATATGTGAACAATTTTCTCAGAGCAGAGGGATTATTGGAAAAGGATGATAAAGTACCTGAAAGGGATGTTCTCCCTATAGTCAAATGGTGGAGTGAAGAATACAAAGGCGGGAGAATGACTGCGATCTCACAAACAGAAATGAAAGAGAAAATAGAAAAACATCTCCCCCAGTATTTTGGGTGCAAAAAATCCGGCGGTGTGTAGGTAAGCCGTCGCAATCAAAAAACACAGAATTTTGGGGAAAAAGTGAGGATGGCGCAGAAAAAGCACCTATCCCTTTTTTAAACCGCCGGATGCACGACTTCCTTGTCAACTGGGGGGCACATGGCAGCAAAACAGATCCATGCTCTCCATAGCCGATGACATTCAACTTAACGATATAACCCACGAACTGAAGAGAGAAATCCTCAAAACATAGGAGAGACGCCCTATGGAGCTCGAAACCGGAATTAGGGAAATCATCGTCAAAGAGTTCGCCGTAGACGAAAAAGAGGTCCTATCCGAGGCCCACCTGCAGTTCGACCTGGGCGGAGATTCTTTGGGGCTTCTTAACTTGGCCGAGGCTATTGGCAAACGATACGACATAGAGATAGAAGGCGATGACCTTGTGGATTTGGCCAATGTAGGCGAACTCGTGAAACTGGTCGAGTCGAAAATCTCCTCAAAGTCCTAGCATGTAACTCTCAAAATAACTCGATTAGAGAAAATAAGAGTGGTGAGGAAGCTTATGGAAGGATCTCTTGCCGGTCCCTCGGTCATTGACAATTTGCCGCTCAAGCTATGACTGATTCCTGTAGATAGCATCCAGAATATGAACAGCTGGGTTTGGATCGGTGAAATCGTCTTCATCAATCGAGAACGAATTGAATCTGCATGAAGAGGAGGCCGTGAATGGAGTACCCGAGAATAAAAAAGAAGCCTTACACAGATTGGACCCCCAAGCCGAACCTCCAAGACTACCACAGGATTTGCGAGACCTTTAGTTGGGATCAGCTTGCTCAGGAGCTGGACTGGTTCGATAGTGAGAATATCAACATTGCCCATGTGGCCATCGATTCACATGTGAAAACAGGCCGCAAAAACAAAAAGGCTTTGATATGGGAGAGCAAAAAAGGTGAGGTCGAAGAGTATACCTTTTCGGATCTGTCAAAGCTCAGCAATCAATTCGCCAATGCCCTGACCCAACAGCTTGGGGTCCGGAAAGGCGAACGGATCTTCTTTTTTCTGGAACGGGTCCCGGAGATATTCATCGGCATTCTGGGAACACTTAAGGCCGGTGGGATCATCGGTCCCCTTTTCTCTGCTTTTGGACCGGATGCTGTAAAGGATCGTCTCGCAGATAGCGAAGCCAAAGTGTTGATAACCAGCCCCGCTTTGAAAAAGAAGGTCGTAGACATTTTTTCCGAACTCCCTGCCCTTGAGAAGATCATACTCGTGAACCGAGAAGAGACAGAGGTAAATCCCGAGGACTTACTCTATGAAAACATGATGGCTAAGGCCCCTGAATCCTTCGATGTCGCCAAGACTCACAAAGAAGATTACGCTATCATGCATTACACCTCCGGCACCACTGGAAAGCCCAAGGGGGCCGTCCATGTCCATGGGGCTGTTGTCGGACATTACGCCACTGCCAAATATGTCCTGGACCTTCAGGACGGCGATGTATATTGGTGCACGGCCGACCCTGGCTGGGTCACGGGGACGTCGTACGGGATGTTCGGTCCCTGGTCGAATGGTGTCACTCAGGCGGTCTACGAAGGGGGATTCAGTGCTAAACACTGGTATAGCTTCCTTGAACGGAGGAAAGTTACCGTCTGGTACACGGCACCTACAGCCATCAGGATGCTCATGAAGGCTGGGGATGACCTGCCCAAACAGTACCGTTTTGACTCGTTGCGTTATATGTGCAGTGTCGGCGAACCGCTGAACCCCGAGGCGGTGATTTGGGGAGAGAGGATCTTTGGAAAGCCATTTCACGATAATTGGTGGCAGACCGAGACCGGATCCATCATGATCGCCAACTACCCAGTTCAGGACATCAAGCCCGGGTCGATGGGACGGCCCTTTCCAGGAATCGAGGCAGGCATAGTTGACAACGATTGTAATGAGCTCTCACCTGGCATGGAGGGGAACCTCGCACTGAGACCCGGGTGGCCTTCAATGTTCCGCACCTATTGGAAAAAGGACGGCATGTATCAGTCTCGGTTCAAAGAGGGGTGGTACATCACGGGTGATAAGGCAAAGAAAGATGAGGACAACTACTACTGGTTTGTGGGTCGGGCAGATGATGTCATAAACACAGCCGGACACCTGGTTGGTCCTTTTGAGGTCGAATCGGTTCTGATCGAGCATCCGGCAGTGGCGGAGGCTGGGGTTATTGGCAAGCCGGATCCGATCGCTATGGAAGTGGTCAAGGCCTTTGTCTCTTTGAAATTTGGTTATGGACCCTCGGACGAACTAAGGCACGACATCCAGAAATTTGTCATGAAACGACTCTCTGCTGCTGCTGCCCCCCGCGAGATTGATTTTATCCCTTCACTCCCAAAGACGAGGAGTGGGAAGATTATGCGTCGCCTCTTGAAGGCCAAGGAGCTCGGACTGCCTTTGGGGGACACATCAACCCTTGAAGATGACTGAGTCAAACAATTCGTTGATACTGTCGATCAAGGTGTGAAAGGTCGAGTCTGATTTCGACTCTTGTCCTGAAAACGAGAAGGTTCAGGGTTCTCCCAGACTTCGGACCGTCACCTTATTGTGCCTCCGTGTCGTCTTGCTACCCGTGCTGGAATCGGTCCCCCTCCCCAAGTGCCTCACCCTATCGACACACCCAAGCCTGTCACGGTGTCCGCACATCAGGTCTTCTGGTCTTTGCCATGGCCCGATAAGTCGGGGCGTGGCGGGCCGGGCTTCTCACTGGAGCATGACTGGAGCGAAACCACCGGGTCAAGGGACCCTTCATTCGGCTTGAGTTTGGCGGTTATGGTTTACGGCTGTGCCCTTTCTCTCTCGCCCTGTATTCCTTCAATAGTTCCCTACCACTCATTCGGTTGATTCTGGAAATCTCTAATTTTACGTGACCGATGACTTCATCAATCGGTAAAAAGCTCTTCTGGTTTTGAATCTCTGTAACCAAAAGGTCTTTTCTGTTGACGAGGTGATGGTCCTTTTTGCCGGTTATGAGGTACCGGTACTTGGAGATCTCGAATTCAAGTTCCTTTATTCGATGTAGATAGTCGGTCCGTTGTTTGACGTAAGAACTAACCTCCTCCTGTTTTTCTTGTATCAGGTCTTTTCTAAACTTCGCAAGCTCTCTCTCCATCGAAGCGCGAAGATTCCCAACTTTTTCTTTAGCCCGAGAAACGGCAAGAATCTTCCTCTTGATAGCCTGATCGGTTTTCTTAACTTCTGGTGAAGGCTGCCCCCCCTTCATTATCTTTTCAAGATAGACACGTTTTGCAGTTTCCAGATCTCTTAACTGCTCACGCAAAACGGCAAACCGCCGTTCTGCCCTTTTGAGTTTCTTCAAGGCTTCAGAAAGCATGCACATCATCCACACATTGTTTGTAGATTCTATGTCAAGGAATAATTATCATCCTACTATGGAGAATTATCATTGTCGAGTCATATTCCGATGTGTTTTTTCAGGGAGTCAAAACTCATATCCGCCATTACCTCAGGCCTACCTGTGTGCAGCCAAGACCGAGGGTCATAATCGGGCACAGGTAACACCTAACCTCCCCGCTCGCGAATAGATCAGAAGACGTCCTGTTTCAGAGTTTTCTCTCTTTTTTCATACCTTGAACCAAAAGAGAATTCTCCTCTGTGAATCCGTTGTCCCCGACCGGAACGAGGGTGTTTCGGACGTTTTCCAGGGATCATCATAAGGCACCCGCCCAATTCAACTTCTGGATGGCTTACCGAAAGGGAGAGACCCCCGATGAGCAGAGAGACTGTCCTCGTATCCGCCCTCCCCTGTCCCTGAAGCCCATCCCATGGACGTGGACCATATTGACACACCACCCGTGGTGGCAGAAACCGTGCCGTTTCAGGCGCAGCGCGCCACGGAAAAAACCGTTCAAAAGTTACGCCACCCGTGTTATATCCTGTTGTGACGTATCGGACTCCAGGTGAGGTGAAGGCCATGCCGTTTATCTGTTTTCACTGTCAGAAAGAATTGGCCCTCCATGGGGCGGTATCGAGACAGGACCAATGTCTCCACTGCGGCAGTGATCTCCACTGCTGCCTGAATTGCAAATTCTATGACGAGCACGGTCACAATAAATGTAGGGAGCCCCAGGCCGAGTGGGTGTCGGATCGTGAGAAGAGCAATTTCTGCGACTATTTCCAATTTCAGGAGGCAGAGGCCAGCCGGGTCCAAAGGGACGAAAAAGAAAAGGCAAAGACCGAGTGGGAGGCTCTTTTCAAGAAGACGTAGAAAAGAGGATTCACCTGACTAATGCAGAATCTGGCTGAGAAAGAGCTTGGTTCGCTCGTGTTTCGGGTTTTGAAAAAACTCGCTTGGCGTGTTTCCTTCCACAATCTGTCCAAAGTCCATGAAAAGGACTCTATGGGCCACACTTTTGGCAAAGCCCATTTCGTGCGTCACCACAATCATCGTCATTCCCTCTTGCGCCAGTTCGATCATCACATCCAGGACTTCCTTGATCATCTCAGGGTCAAGGGCTGAAGTGGGCTCATCGAAGAGCATGACCTTCGGATTCATGCAGAGGCTGCGGGCAATGGCGACTCGCTGCTGCTGACCACCTGAAAGCTGTCCTGGGTATTTTCGCGCCTGCTCCGCAATGTGCACTTTATCCAAAACATACATGGCCGTCTCTTCAGCTTCGGCCTTGGCGACCTTTCGCACCCAGATGGGCCCTAGGGCGAGGTTTTCAACGATTGTCAAGTGGGGGAAGAGGTTGAAGTGCTGAAAAACCATGCCCACTTCCGCACGGATTTTCTCGATGTTCTTGATGTTACTGGTCAGCTCGATACCATCGACAACAATTCGGCCTCGCTGATGGATCTCCAGGCGATTGACGCAGCGGATCAGGGTCGATTTTCCAGAGCCTGAAGGACCGCAGATGACAATACGTTCCTTCTTACCCACGGTCAGGTCGATGCCTCGAAGCACATGGAAGTCGCCAAACCACTTGTGCACATCGGTGAATTCTATCATCGCTTCATCAGACAACTGATTTTCGGTGTTTCTTGACGATTTCTTTTTCATGACAGCCTCTCGCTACGGTTCAATAATTGCCCACTCCCAAGAGTATCCAACAGCCAGGATGAATGATCCAGTCACTAATCTTCTGTGGACAGCTCTCTTTCCAGCTTCCGGCTATAGTTCGACATGGAAAAACAGCCGGCAAAGTAAAGGATGGCGACAAAGATATACGCCTCCCGGCTAAACCCCATCCATTCTGGATTGGAAACCAGAGTCTGGGTGGTCTTCAACAGGTCAAAGAGGGCGATGATCACGACAAGGGATGTGTCTTTAAACGCTGAAATGAGAATGCTGACCGTGGGCGGAATCACGATCTTCAGGGCCTGGGGGAGAATCACAAGCCGCATGGTCAGGTAGTAGTTCAGTCCGATCGATTCCGCTGCCTCATATTGTCCGCGGGACATCCCCTGTAAGCCTCCACGAACCACCTCTGCAATGTAGGCAGCGGTAAACAGAATGATGGCCAACTGTGCCCGGAGAATCGGGTTGAGAATCTTGGTGATGGCCGCCCCCGGGGGCAAGAAAAGCGGAAAGATAATGGAAGACATAAAGAGAAGGCTGATGAGTGGTACACCCCGGATCGACTCTATATAGAGGACGCAAAGCAGCTTGACGGCAGGCAACTTGGATTGTCGCCCCAGGGCCAGGAGAACGCCCAGCGGGTAGGCAGCTGTCAGCCCAAAAATAGACAGGAGGAGGGTGAGTGGTAACCCTCCCCACTTGCTAGGGTCCACCGGAGTCAATCCAAACAGCCCCCCCCACATGAGCAGGCCCATAGTGAAAAGTCCCAGAATCCAGGCATAACCCAGGGGTTTTTTCCAATGATTCCGGTTCCGGCTATAGGCAAGGAGCCCGAACAAGATGATCATGGCGAGCAGGGGGCGCCATTGCTGGTCGTAGGGAAAGAAAGCGAAGATGATAAATCGCAAGTTTGTGGTGACCACGGACCAGCAGGCCCCTGTCGCCTCCCTGCAGGCCTCCCCGGTTGTTCCCCATACACTATCAATGAATGCCCATTGGAAGAGAGGAGGTACGATGCTCCAAAGAACGAAGAGGGTGACAATGGTGAGAATCGAGTTAAAGACGCCATTGAACAGATTCGATCTCACCCATCCAATAACACCCACGCTCGTTACTGGAGGTTTCAGCTCTTCTGTCAGTGTCGCTTGAATAGACTCTTCCATGGATCTCTCTATCTTTCCACGAGGGCGACTCTCTTGTTGTACCAGTTCATAAAAGCCGAGGTGGAGAGACTGAAGATCAGATAGACTGCCATGATCAGGGCCACTCCCTCAACAGCCTGTCCCGTCTGGTTGATGGTCGTATTGGCCACAGATACAAAATCAGGGTAACCGATGGCAACGGCCAGGGAACTGTTCTTTGTCAAATTAAGCATCTGGCTGGTCAGTGGCGGGATGATCACCCTCAGGGCTTGAGGCAGAATCACCAGGTTTAGGACGAGCGGGGGCCTCAGACCGATCGACATGGCGGCCTCTCTCTGGCCTTTACTGACCGACTGGATACCTGCGCGGACGACTTCCGCTACAAAGGCGGAAGTATAGATGACGAGGCCTAACAAGAGGGCCACGAACTCAGGACTGACCATCATACCTCCCCGAAAATTAAACCCCTTGAGTTCCGGAACATCCATCGCCGTAGGGGCACCAAATGCCCACCAGGTGAGCAGAGGAAATCCGACAATGATAGCCACGGAAGTGCGAAACACGGGGAAAAACTGCCCTGTTTTTTCCTGCCGCTTTTTCGCCCACCGACGTAGGAAATAGACTGCCCCGCAAGCCACCACAAAGGCCAGAAGCATGTATTTGTGCGCCGGATGCGCCTCTGGAATCGTGAAAGCCACTCCACGGTTACACAGGAAAAGGCCGCCTATCGGGGAGACGGCCTGCCGGGGTGATGGAAGGGTTTCGTAAAAGATGGCATACCAGAAAAACAGCTGTAGGAGGACGGGGATATCCTGCATGACCTCGATATAGATCCCTGCCAATTTTGCGACAAGCCAGTTGGATGACAGGCGAGCCACCCCAATGATGGTCCCCAGGAAAAGCGTGAGAATAATCCCGATAAAGGCAACCTTCAGGGTGTTTAGAACACCGACGATTAAAGCTCGGCCATAGGAGCGGGCTGACGAATAGGGGATGAGGGACTCCCCGATCTCAAAAGAAGACATCTTGTTGAGAAAACTAAGCCCAGTGGCGATGTTCTGTTTCTTAAGGTTTATGAGCGTATTGGAGACGAGATAGTAAGCGAGTAACCCCACCAAGGCCAGCATCGCAATCTGGTATATGATGGCGCGCTTTTTGGGGTCAAGCCAGAATGGAGGCTTTTCAGGCGTCGATCTGTCCTCAGAATTCCTCATCTCTTTCCACGGAGTCGACCTGTTGTCAAGGATTCATGATCTGCTTGTAGACTGTTGTGGAGGTAAAGCCTGGCGATCCTTCACGATAAGTCTTGTTGCGGCGGTGATTGTCTGCTACCGAGCAATCAAAAAAGGAGGTGCCCCTTGAGGGGCACCCCGAGAAGAACTCATCTAAATGGCGCGGCATACATTAGACCACCTTCTGTCCACAACGCATTGAGACCGCGCTCAAGGCCGAGCTGTGTTTTGGGGCCTACATTACGCTCATAGATTTCACCATAGTTGCCCACCTGTTTTATCATGTCGTAAGCCCAATTTTCTTTAAGGCCGAGGGCCTTACCCATACCGGGGATTACGCCCAGAATGCGCTGGGTTTTTGGGTCCCTAATCTTTTTCTTCTCGTCCACGTTTTTCGAAGTAATGCCCAGTTCCTCGGCCTCTATGAGGGCCATGACCGTCCAGTTGACAATGTCATACCACTGATCATCCCCGTGACGGACCACAGGCGCGAGGGGTTCTTTGGATATGACTTCTGGAAGAATCATATACTCATCCGGCTCACGAGCCACGGAGCGCTGGGCAGCCAGCTGAGAGACGTCCGAAGTCAGGCAGTCACAGCGGCCCGCAAAAAATGCCTTGTTCAGCTCGGCTGTCTGCTCGATCACCACCGGTTGCCATCGCATACCGTTTTTCCGGAAAAAGTCCGCGGCATTCATTTCGGTTGTCGTTCCAGGCAGAACACAGACCGTGGCACCATCCAGTTCCAGAGCACTCTTAACGCCCAGCTTCTTGGGTACCAGGAATCCCTGTCCATCGTAATAGTTCACATGCGCGAAATTGAGGCCGTTCACGGTTTCGCGAGTCAGGGTTTGCGTCGTATTCCGGACCAAAACGTCAATTTCTTTGGACTGAAGTGCAGGTAGACGCTGTACTGCCGTCAAGGCAGTAAACTTCACCTTACTCGCATCGCCAAATACTGCAGCGGCAATGGCCTTTGCTGTATCGACGTCAAGGCCCTTCCACTCACCTTTTTCGTCAGGCATGCTGAATCCAAATACACCCCCGTTTACGCCAGCGATGAGAAACCCTCTGGCTCTGATCGCGTCGAGCGTTTCCCCTGCGACAGCCGTGCCCGTCATGGCAATGACTGCCATTGCAATGATTACGACACACAATTTACCATATCTCATCGTTTGTCCCTCCCTTTAGGTTTACAGTTTGTTTCTTTGGATCACACAAAGGCGACCCCCCGTACACCCGAACCCGTCTTGTCATGTTTCAGAATCTCCAACATGGATTGGGAGTGCCCCCGTAACCATCAGGATCGCTGAAGAGTGAATCGCCCGATCGGGTATGCAATGGAATTCAGAAGGGACCGACTCCTAATCCGGTGCCGATTATAGAAGAGAAAGATTTGATTGTCAAGCGAAAACAGGACGAGAAATTCGGTGGTTGTGTGAAATCCGATTTCACTGACACGATGAGGAAGCGGGTTGGTTGGTTAAGGGTTCTCGCCAGTGACTGATCGCGTTTGCATAGTAGGAGAGAATATCGTGGGATCCAGGATCGGCTTGAAGGAGTCCGTCTGATTCAGTAACCATTCCTCTTATCCTGAGCATGTTCAGGGCGGTCGCCACACCCAGCTCCCGGCCCCTCTTTGGCGTATAGACATGCGCACCTCTTTCTTGCAGCTCTTCCATCAGTCGATACACCCGGCCCTTCACATCAAATTCAGCCAGCCAGTCCTCGGTCGCCTCCAGAAAGACAGTTGCCACCAGGGAGATTGGAAGCACAGGAATGACGCCCTCAATAGAGGAAATCAAGCCGTTACAGAGTTTTTCGACTTCTGAAAAACGATCCTCACGGCCCAGATTGGCAAAATCGACACCGTGTCTCTCAGAATACTCACGCATGGAGATGACATGACCAAAATTCACACAGGCGTAGCCGAAGCGCTGCCACTTGTTTAGCGCCATCAGCACCAGATTGCGCCAAACAAACCGCAGCGTGGTGCGAATGACAAACCACTTACTCCGCCTCCGCGCATGAGGATCCAGAGACCGCAGTAGACTGCGATCCTCAAGGGTGCGGTCATAGTTAATACCCACGGGAATGAAGAGGATATCTCGATCCTTCTCTGGTTCGAAATCTCGTAACATATAGTCGATCAGCCCAAATTTGGGTGATCGCATTCGGCCATCTTTACTCAACCCGCCCTCAAGGAAGACGGCCTGACAGACACCCTCTTTGGTCGCCATGTGGATGTACCGCTCCAACACCAGACGATACAGGGGATCTTTGGAATCTCGACGCACAAAAAAGGCTCCCAAGGATTTTACGAGCGTTTCCAGGGGCCAAATCCGCGCCCACTCGCCGACAGCATAGGACAGGGTCGTTCGCTCCGCAGCAAGAAAGGCGACAAGGATATAGTCCATATTGCTCCGGTGGTTCATCACAAAAACCACTGTGGACTCAGGATCAACAGAGGCCAGCTCTTGATTGTCGACAAGTCCGACACGGACCCAGTAGAGCATCCGGGCAATCTTCTTCGCCACCCAGTACCCGACGCGAAAGTAAAGATAGGCATTGAATGACGGGACAATCTCCCTGGCATAGGTGAGGATTTTTGTCTTTATGACCTCCCGGGGCGCATTTCGCTCCTGTGCATGGACCTGAATGGCTTCAATCACCTTCGGATCGTACACAAGGCGGTCAATCAGAACCTGTCGTTTGGTCAGCTGAAATGGTCGGATTTCGATGTCTAAGCGGCTGCTAATTTCATCGAGTACGCGATTGATTCGCCGCCTGAAAAACCAGCGGACACTGGGAATGCAGACCCGCTCCAATACGGCCCAACCAGTGATTATGAGCAGTAAAGCAAAGACCCAGATTGGTATCGAGATTTGACCACTCATGGGGAACGACCGCCCGGACAGCACGTGTTAGATTCTACAGCCTAGTTGCTTACCAGGGTCGAACACCCGCCAGTTTGTGGGTATGATCGAATATCCCGTGTTCAAGAAAATGTAACACCTGCTTTATCACGGTCGGATTCTTCATGATAAACGTATGGCTGCTTGGAACGACCAAGAAATCTGTCATCTCCTCCAACTTGGCCCGTTCCACTGATACCCGACCATCGTCTGGCCCGGGAATAAGGGCCGAGAAAAACGGGTTGAGGCTCCTGTTACCAGAGATAATCCCAATGCCAGTGCCGATTGGCTTCAGACTATTTGGCAAACTTTCTGGATCCGTCCCCATCTGCTGGCCCGCCGGACCAGTCAGCCACCGGAAGAAAAAAAACTTTCTGAGGTAATCCACCGCTTCGCTTCCCCGATTGGGCGGAGCCAGCATGACGATTCGACTTCCCTCGGGTAAGGAGTTAGATTGCAAGTACTGCCGCAGGATGATCCCACCGAGGGAATGGGTGACGAAGTGGATCTTGCTCGGACTGACTCCCCTGCATTGTGCAAGGGCCGCAGGAATGTGAACATCAGCAATTCGTTCGATCGGCTCACGGCGGGACGGATAACCAAAATTCACCGTCTCATAGCCCCGACTCAAAAGAAGTTTTTCAAGTTTACCCATGGACGATGTGGTCCGTCCCAAACCGTGCAGGAGAACCACGCACTCATTCTCATGATTCAGGGTCATGGGCTGAGCAGCCGCCGGAAGATTCGGAAAGAATCCAAGGAGAATCGGAACCATAATTGAGAACGCTCTAGTCATCGACCTCACGCGCGGCACGGAATGGCACCCAACAACCTATCATGCGTGCGAGAGAGTCCAAATCTCAGGATCGGAGGTAAGATGCCCCGTTGATGTCGACGATACACCCGGTTAAGTATTCCGTGCCCTCTGAAGCCAGGAAGACAACCGTCCGTGCAATCTCATCAGCCTGGGCAACCCGTCCAAGGGGGCTCTGGTTGCGAATTGAATCACCCGTGGGGCCGGAAAGAATATGAGCGGTCATTTCAGTTTCTACATACCCCGGCGCGACCACATAAAGAAAAACCTCGTAGGGTGCCAGCGCCTTTGCCAAGGATTGGCTCAAAGCGTTCAACCCCGCCTTACTTGCCCCGTAAGCAGGGGCATCGGGTTCTCCTCGAAAGGCCCCTCGAGAAGAAACGTTCACGATCTTGCCCCCACCGTTTTCCATCATGTGCCTCACCAGGCAAAAGGATAGATTGGCCGGCCCCACGAGATTTGTCAGTATCGTTCTCGTCCAAATATCCTGCCACTCTTCGAATGTCAAATCGGTTATTGAACTCTCCTCACATATACCAGCATTATTGACCAGAATGTCAATCCTACCCATGTCCTCGATGAGGACCTGAGTCATGTTCAGAATAGATCCAGGATCTGAGAGATCGGCCTGAACCGATCGATGTGGTCCGCCAGAGAGCTCAGCGAGGGTCTGCTTGGCTGCCTTGTGGTTCTTATGGTAGTGGACAATGACGGTCGCACCTGATTGGGAGAATTGTTTTGCAATCGCACGGCCTATACCTCGTGAAGCACCCGTAACGAGAACGACCTTTTCTGTAAGATCAATGTCCATTCCATTCTCCTTATCTTATGGAAGAAAGAACATAGAAGGCACAATCCACGCTCAATGGCAGGACTTCCGGTCAATCCCTCTGACTCCCCTCTCATGCCAAGGCCGGTTCGTAGGCCTTCACGTTATCAACAACGAGAGTTATATCTTTTGGCGCCTTTCGTCAAGTAGTCTTATCATCCCCTTTGTCGTTCGGCTAGAGAAAGATCGGATATGGAAAGAAACAACCATTCCAGACAAAAACCTTGATATGGGGACCTCTAGAACTTAGAATAGCTCATCGCGCTGGTAACGTCCGATGATCCAACCAAATCTTGAGGAGCGTTCCATCGCTCAATTCTCGATTCGATCGTGGTGAAAAAGGCTGCGGAGTTCGATCATTCATGGATAGGGGTGCAGATCCAAACAGAAGACGATGGGCTATCTTTGCCATACTGTCCTCGATGTTTCTGCTCTCTCAATTCTACCGGGTTTCCAACGCCGTGATCGCCGGCGACCTAGTCCGGGATCTGAACTTAAGTGCGGAGGCTCTGGGCCTTTTGGGCGGCGCCTTTTTCTATTCCTTTGCACTCGTCCAGGTGCCCATGGGAGCCGCTATTGACCGTCTGGGCCCCCGAATCATGGTTACCCTCCTGCCCCTTATCGCCGCCTTCGGAGCTTTCCTTTTTGCACTCTCACGGGGCTTTGCACTGGCTTTCCTCTCTCGCCTTCTGATCGGCATCGGCATGGCATGTGTGCTGATGGGCTCCCTGAAAGCTTTCACGGCCTGGTTTCCCCCGAGCGAATTCGCCACGATGAGCGGCTTGATTGTGTCAGTCGGAACGATGGGGAACGTCCTCGCCACCTCTCCCCTGGCCTATCTGGCCTCGGCCTTAGGGTGGAGGATGTCCTTCTTCCTTATCGGTCTGGTCACAATAATCTTATCCGCCGCCGTATTCAAGGTCGCGAGGGATCAACCTGAGGGGTCAAAAGGTCCGGACCCGAAAGGGGATATTCCGGAAACACAGCAGCAGATTGCGATGCTCGAATCATTGAAAATTATCTCCAAAAGCCCTGCCTTTTGGCAGATCTCGACGGCCACCTTCTTTCGCTACGGCACTTTCGTTGCCATCCAGGGATTGTGGGCAGGTCCTTACCTGATGGAGGTTTTGGGATACTCTCCCGTAAAGGCAGGAAATATCCTGATGATGATGTCATTGGGCAGTATCATCGGCGCTCCGCTTGGGGGAAGGCTCTCTGACAAAGTCTTTCTCTCAAGGAAAAAAGTGGTGATGGTGGGAATGCTTGCCTATGCGGCGGGGGTCCTTTTTCTTACGGGGTGGACTCGAATCACAAGTGAAATATTCTATTACGGCCTTTTCTTTTGCCTTGGTTTTTTTACCACCTTTGGAATGGTCCTCTACTCCCACATTAAGGAGCTTTTCGACATACGAATGGCAGGGACTGCAATGACAGCCATCAACTTTTTCACCATGATGGGGGCGGCAGTTTTCATGCAGGGAATGGGCGCGATCATCGAGATGATTTCGGAGGCTCCCGGGATCTATCCGCCACGGGCCTACCATATTGCCTTCTTGTCCTGCGTGGTGGGAATAGGGATAGGAATTGGATTCTACGGTTTTGCACAAGATACCAAACCGGCAGCCGACACAATTCAGGCCAAATAGAATATCTCCCCACGAACCGACTCCTAACTCCCTTGGATGGTATTCTGTAAAGAATCGGCCCTTATTAGCTCCAGAATTGGGTTTCCATCCCCACCGATACTCCCACGAGCTGTCTCAAGTGGGCAGATCATGCTGACATGATGTAACGGAATTCATAAATCAGTCAAAAATGGGATGGACCTCCAGGTGAGAATTGATCGTAAGGAGGTCTCTATTCGCCTCGTGTTTTCTCTTTTCGGCGAATCATACCCATCATGATAATAGACTTCAACCGATTCAGATCAACTGGCTTACTGACGTAACCGTCGATGTCCAGTTCTAGGGCCTGCACTGACGTCTCCGGTGAGGGGTACCCTGTGAGTATGAAAACGGCTGTCTCATCGCTGATCGTTCTGATCTGCC
>CAYGBK010000064.1:0-42180 GCA_964348095.1 uncultured Thermodesulfobacteriota bacterium
ACCTTCGTTATCGCTGAGGTTAACGTCGTCTTACCATGATCCACATGCCCAATCGTCCCAATGTTTATATGCGGCTTCGTCCGTACAAACTTCGCCTTCGACATCTTAACTCCTCCTTAAAAACTTCAGCTAAGAAAGTAGTTTAACCAACACCTCTCACTCGGAAAAAAGAGAGCCCACGATCGGGATTGAACCGATGACCTCTTCCTTACCAAGGAAGTGCTCCACCACTGAGCTACGTGGGCAGATCTCACATATGTAATCTCAAGGCAATCGCATTGATTGATAGCAGTAATTTTGTCAGCTTAGCGGACTCGATAAGGAAATGGATTTGTTGCAAGTAAAAGACAGGCGATCTAAGGAAAATAGAGAAACCAGGGCACAAACCGGTTGCTGGAGCGGGAAACGGGGCTCGAACCCGCAACCCTCAGCTTGGAAGGCTGATGCTCTTCCAGTTGAGCTATTCCCGCACAAAACAGGAGAAGCTGCCTATTATTCAAATAATTGCCTGTCGATTGAAATGGAGACGACTCGTTCTGGTGGAGAGGGGAGGATTCGAACCTCCGAAGGCATTGCCAACAGATTTACAGTCTGCCCCCTTTGGCCACTCGGGAACCTCTCCAGGGTAAACTTCTATGCTATCACAAAAAATGGGACAAATCAACCCCTTTTTCCCTCAATTCGCTGTTTCTTTGTCGCTTTGAGGGAAAAAAAGTAAGATCTTCTATTCTGTGATGTTTCTTATGGTCTCGCTGACCTAGATTGGATATTCTTAATTATACCTCGGTTTTCCAAAAAATCAAATTGCTTGATAATGATTTCCAAATATGTTAGCTTCACCCGTGACCTCAATCCTCAAGATATGATCCATACCTACCATCTTTACAAGACTTACCCAGGTGGTAGCACCGCACTCTCCGATATCAATATCAGGGTGGAACGGGGTGGGTTTGTCTTCCTCACAGGTCCGAGTGGGGCCGGCAAGACAACATTCCTTAAGCTCCTTTTTGGCCAGGAGAAACCGTCTCATGGAGAGATTCTTGTAGACGGCATTAACCTGTCCAAGATCGAGGGAAAGCGAATCCCTATGCTCAGAAGACGAATAGGAATGATTTTCCAGGACTTCAAGCTCTTGAACCACATGACGGTCTTCGAGAATGTCGCTTTTGCCCTCGAGATCCTCGGTCATAGCAAAAAGGAGACCAAACGGAAAGCATGGCAAGCCCTCCGGCTTGTCGGACTCCATGAAAAGATGGAAGCGTATCCTCTCAGGCTGTCCGGCGGGGAACAACAACGGGTTGCAATCGCCCGCGCTCTAATCAAAGATCCGCCCCTTATCTTGGCCGATGAACCGACAGGCAATCTCGATCCCGATCTGACGGCGGACATCATCAACATATTGATCTTACTTAACACGAAGGGAACAACCGTGGTCGTGGCTACCCATGATACTGATCTCATTGAAAGGTACAGGAAGAAGGTCATCTTCCTGTCCCGGGGCAAGGTGGTTCAACACCGAGACGAGAATGGCTCATAGTTACATAGAACATTGATTCTACCAGATTGTTTTGGTGATCAAGGTTAGAGAAGTTTTTTCAGTTCTGTGGACTTCTATCTCCCTGAGAGACATTTGTGGAGACGACTATGAGAATACGTTCTGGCCCTCTATGGTTACTATCTTTAGGGGTCACGAGTTCACCGACGAACGAGCACAAGGGTAAGAGACGTAAGGGAAAGCCTCACAACTCAACGAGAAGGGTTTTTCCATGGGCCCTTGTCCCTAAACCTTGATCCTTATGACCTTAACGAGCTGTTGAAAAGAGCTTTCTGAGGCGTGAAGAGCACCCCGTTCAGTGAGCTCAACGTCAATTCCCATGGCTCTCTACCGAATCGCATATTTTGTGAAAAAAGGTTTTCAATTGATTCGTCAGAATATCTACATCAACATCATGGCCATGGGAACCGTTGCCCTTTCTTTCCTTATCTTTTCCGTTTTTTTTCTGGTTTTCCAGAATCTTAACAGGTTACTCGATGTATGGGAAAAGAGGGTCCAAATCATTGTGTACCTGGCCGATGACCTTGGGGACAATGCCACCCAAGAGATCCGTCGCACCCTTGTCAACATGTCCCAGGTGGAGAGAGTCCGTTTCGTCTCGAAGGAAGAAGCTATGGCAACCCTGATGAAGAATCTGGGTGATCAGGATCAGATCCTTAAAGGATTCAGCGCCGATGTGTTGCCGGCCTCCTTTGAGATTCAGCTGAAGGGTGCCTACCGAAGTGTAGAGGCGATTCGAAATGTGGTCTCACTTCTCAAAAAAATCGACGGAATATCCGATATACAGTATGGCCAACAGTGGATCGAAAAATTCTCAGTTTTTATCGGAATTTATCGATTATCAACGATTATGCTTGGCCTCCTCCTCTCCGTGGCCATTGCTTTTATCGTGTCCAGCGCCATCAAGCTTTCGATTTACTCTCGCCGAGATGAACTAGAAATCATGAAACTGGTTGGAGCAAACGCCAGCTTTGTAAAGATTCCCTTCTATATTGAGGGAGGCTTTCAAGGGATTCTGGGATCTTTTGTATCTCTCGTGATTTTGCTTGTGCTCTACCTTCTCTTTCTATCAGAGCTTTCATATAAATTGCGGTTCTACAACCTCTTTTTCAAGATTCATTTTCTGACACCCAAAGCGATCTTGTCGATTATACTGGGGGGAGGAGCGCTCGGTTTCTTGGGCAGTTTCTTCTCCTTGATACAGCTCAAGGAAAACTAGGCACGCCATGAAGTCTGTATGTAACTTCTCTTTGATTCTGGTCACGATTTTCTTTGGAATGGCTCTTGCAGTGGGGTCGGATGTCTCATTGGAGGATCAGTATGAGCAAATCATCGAAGAGATCGGAGCTAAGAGAAAGAGGCATAAAGATCTACAGAAAAAGGAGAAATCACTCCTCGACGATCTCGATCGATTGGCCTTTATGCTAGACCGCAAGGGCGGGCAGCTTCGATTACTCGAGAGGGAGCTCGCTGAAACCAGACAGGCGATTTCGAAACAGGAAAATGAGATGAGCCGGTTACGACATCAGATGTCTGGTACCCAGAAGCAGATTCAGGCAAGGGTCGCCGCGCTATATAAAATCTCAAAGGTTGGCCCCTGGGCTTTTTTCCTCTCGGCGGAGAAATACAGCGATTTCCTTCGGATGTTTAAATTTCTTTCCACCATGATCGACTACGACGTCGGGCTTCTAACGACCTTTGGGGACCAACTTAGGCGAGAGGAGGCTCTCCAGAGAGAGCTCGCAGCAAGCCAGAACCGACTCCTGGAGAAAAGGAGAGATGTTCGCGGGAAGGCGCAGGAAGTCAAGACTCTGAGGCTAAGGCAGAAGAGAGACCTTCGTAAGATCCGATCGGCCAAGGCTTCTTTTGCCAAAGTAATTCGAGACTTGGAAAAGCAGGCCGAGAGGCTTCAGTCCCTGATTGAGACCCTCCCCAGCCAGAACAAGAAACCGTCCCAGGGATTGGCTGGGTTCCGAGCCTTGAAAGGCAGACTTCCCCTTCCAGTGGAGGGGAGAATCGATAAGAGCTCCCAGAAAGGACTCCGTGGAATCTCTTTCAAGGCCGGAGAAGGGGCAATCGCACGGGCCGTTTATCGGGGCCGTGTCGTGTACGCGGGCTGGTTCAAAGGATATGGAAAGCTTCTTATCATCGATCACGGAGACAGGTTTCATACGGTTATGGGGCATGCATCGGAACTGCTCAAAAAGAAGAACGATTGGGTTGAGACAGGAGAGTCCGTTGCACGAGTGGGTAGCACTGGATCCCTGGGAGGCCCATCCTTGTATTTCGAAATCAGACAGGATGGAAGGCCGATGAATCCCCTGGACTGGTTCTCGAAGTTGGCCAAATTGCCTCTGAGATAGGAGAATGGGGGAATGTCAGATGGCGCGAGGCGCAATGCTTATTAGAAGTCTTGCTCTTAGGCAACGGATTAACGATAATTGGTCGTCTGAATAGCTGAAGACTGGTTGGTTTAACTTTTTGACTATTCGCCGATTTTGACAACGTACCATAGTCCTTTTGAAACGTGGAATCACCGCCTGGTGTAGTAAGATCAAAATTCGATTGAAAAGATCGAGACTATACAGGGCATCATCCCCGACAGGTCATTAGGGAACTGATTGACAAGAGGAAGGGACAGACGTTAGACTACAAAAAACAGATCATAGTTTGATTGGGAGATTGCAATGGTGAAGTTCAAGGAATCATTTAGGCCCAGGTATGCGTTTGCAGTGATTCTTGTCTTTCTGCTGGGTTTATCCCTTGGAATGGCAAAGAGTCGCAAGGTCGGAGCCGTTACCGATGAGATTTATGACAATCTCAAGGTCTTTTCTGACGTTCTTTCTATCGTTCAGAAAGATTACGTCGACGTTGAAAAGACAGAGAGCCGGCAATTGGTTTATGGCGGCATTCAGGGAATGCTTTCAACTCTGGATCCTCATTCTTCGTTTATGGCGCCTGAAGTTTTCAGGGAGACTCAGGTCGACACTAAAGGGAAATTTGAGGGGTTAGGCATACAGATCGAGATGAGGGATGGGATTCTTACTGTTGTTGCTCCCATTGAGGGCACTCCGGCGTGGAAGGCCGGGGTGAAGCCAGAGGATCAGATTCTGAAAATCAACGGCGAATCGACCAAGAAGATGACTCTCCTTGAAACGGTGAGCAAACTCAGAGGACCAAAAGGCACCAAAGTCACGATTACAATCATGCGGAAGAAATTTGAAAGTCCGAAGGATTTCACCATTACTCGAGGTGTCATTCCGATCCTGAGTGTTCGATCTGAGACCTCTGAGGCTGGTTACGGATATATCAGGGTTTCACAATTCTCAGAGCGAACAGACCGGGAGTTCAAAAGAGCTCTGAAGAAATGGAAGGAGTCGAGCAAGGGACGCTTGAATGGGTTGGTTCTCGATCTGCGTAACAACCCTGGAGGATTACTCGATCAAGCAGTAAAAGTGGCCGACCATTTTGTCGACTCCGGAGTTATCGTCTCCATAAAAGGACGCCTTCCATCGAGCAGGGCCACGTACACGGCTCGTTCCAGGGAAACGGAAGAAAACTATCCGATGGTGGTTCTTGTGAGCAATGGAAGTGCCAGTGGGTCCGAGATTGTGGCTGGAGCCCTTCAGGACTATGATAGAGCAGTGATCGTGGGGACGAGGACTTTCGGCAAGGCGTCGGTTCAGACCCTCTACCCTTTGAGGGATGGGTCCGGTCTTCGTCTTACAACAGGCCGTTATTTCACGCCCAATGGACGAGATATTCAGGCCGAAGGGATTGAACCTGACATCATTCTGCCTCCCTTCAGCAAAACAGAGGAGGGTGAAGGAGAACAAGAGAGACAACCCCGACATTTTGTTGAAAAGGACCTCGAAGGACATTTGGAGCCGACCGTGGGAGAACCGGAAGATTCAGAAGAGCAGCAGAAGAACCCTGAGTTGGAGGAATTCATCAACGGACTGAAGGCCGGGGTAAAAGATGACGACACCGATGGTCAGAAGTTCGTAGCCTTTGAGATACTGAAGAACTGGGACACCCTTCAGGCTCATCTTCAGAAGGGAAAACGAACAAGCTAGTTTGAAACGTCTCGCCTAACAAGAGGATGCGGAGACAAAACAGTCCGAGACGGAGATCGAGCACCAGGTCGCGGCCTAAGGTTTCGAGGAAGACACGGGCTCGCAGAAAACCTGTTCGGAAGGAGAGGAGATCTTCCTGGTGGCTCCTCGGGCTGCTGGTCCTCTGTCTCGCAGCAGGTTTTGTGGTTGCCCGCTGGATTTTCCCACCCTCACCGAAACCCCCCCTCGTCCCTATTTCCGAAAAGATTCACCTCGCTGATATGGCGCTCAAAAGTCAGCTTTATGAGCTAGGCCTTTCTGAAAAAAGCGTAATCAGTCGCGAATCCGATGTCCTGAAGAGTGGCCGCCGAGCGTGGACACGAACCACGACAAAGATTCAGCTTCCAAGGCCCATTTCCTCTCGTCGGATCATCAACCACCTTAATCGAGAGATAAGAATCCTCGGCGATGATTTTTCGTTGATCAAGAAAAGAGATCGCGGGGGTGTTCTCGAACTTCAAGTCCGGGTCCGGGACCTTGTTGCTCACAATCTTATCTTTTACGAACCCAAGGTTGCAAAGCCAGAGATTCCTCTCAAGGGAAGGATTGCCATTGTCATTGACGACCTCGGGCAGGACAAAAGTGTTGCCATGGATCTGCTTAATCTCAAAGCCCCCTTGAGTTTTGCCGTCTTTCCTTTCGCTCCGCACTCCCGAGAGCTTGCCAGAAGAGCCAATGACCACGGTAGGGATGTGCTCCTTCATCTGCCGATGGAACCAAAAGACTATCCAGGTCAGAACCCTGGGACGGGTGGGCTATTCACCACCATGGGAAAAAAACAACTCCTTTCGCAACTGGAGAAGAACCTGTCCGCCATTCCTCATATCAAGGGAGTCAACAATCACATGGGATCAAAATTCACGGAAGATCCTGAGCTGATGAGGCTCGTCTTAAAAGCCTTAAAGGGAAGAGGGCTCTTCTTCTTGGATAGCAGAACAACATCCGAGACAGTGGGCTTCAAGGTCGCCAAAGAAATCGGTCTGAAAACCGGTCAGCGCCATGTTTTTCTCGACAATGAAAGAGACGTCTCTAAGATCAAGGGTAGAATTTCGGAGCTGATCCGCGTATCCCACCAAAACGGGGGAGCCATCGGAATTGGTCACCCCCACCCCGAGACCTTTCAGGCAATTCGTGACGCCCTCCCATCTCTCCGAGAGAATGGGGTTGAACTTGTCCCGGTCTCTTCTCTTCTGGAGTAAACATATTAGAACCCACGTCCAATTAGAATCCCCTAATCCGTCGAGCCATAAGTTCGATAACGACCGGACTCACTCAAGACCGACTGCTGAGCAGGGGTGTTCACCCGTCGTCTCGTAATTCGTGAACGGTTTTGCGAATCGACGCACTTGGCATCACAAAATGATTGACATTCTTTTCGGATGTGCTTTAATGGGCGGAGAACTGATTCTAAAGGCTAGGCTGTATGAAAGAGAACAATGAATCCTTGGTTTTCAAGAAGAAGATTTCCAAACTCAAAGAAGATCTCGAAACACTGAGAAGGCAGGAATTGATTGACAATAAGACTTACATGGATTTCTTTTTCTTGACGACGAATGCAACGACCTTCGACCAGCTCGACCAGTTGAGCCAAGACCTCACCGAAATATCCCGAAGCAAAACGCCCCCCCGGTGAATCAAGGCCTCTTTGAGAGTACTCAATCTCAAAAAACCAGAATCTGGCATTGGACGGGACGATGTGACGTGCGGTGTCTATTTACAGCCCCATCATGTCACTTTGGACTGTCAGGGAGGCTGTTCACGAATCGATGGGACGAACTGAGGAAGATCTCGACTCCACAAGGGAGGGCTCGATCTCTTTATCATGGGGTATTCGCAAGAGGAGCAGAGCCGAGATAAGGGCCAACACCGCACCGAAGACGAAGGCCCATGGAGCACCAAATTTATGCCAGAGGATTCCCATAACGAGACTCGCCGGGAACGCCATCGTTCCAGTCGCCGTATGGAAAACTCCGTACGCCGTTCCTCTCACGCGCGACGGAACGAGATCGGCAACATACGCCCTCAAAACCCCTTCGGAAAAACCATAGTAGACTCCATAGAGGGCGAATAGGAGCCACACGTGAAGAGGTCTTGCGGCCACGGCAAAACCGAGATATACCAAGCCGTAAAATAGAAAGCTCCAAAAGATTACCCGTTTTCGGCCGACGCGGTCCGACAACATTCCACCAGGAATGGAAAAGACTGTGTTAACCCCGTTGAAAAATAACCAGAGGAGAGGAATTGTCACTGTGGACAGGCCGAGGTCCCTGGCCCGGAGTACCAAAAAAGCATCTGAAGAGTTTCCAAGGGTGAAAAGACAGACGATCACCACAAAGTATCGAAATTCTGGTCCGAGATCACGCCATCCGATTGAAACCGTCTCTGTTTTTGCAGACTCGGGAGTGTCTCGTTCCACCTCACGGACAAAGAAAAGAATCACCAGGACTGCCAACACGGCTGGTATGAAAGCGAGAAAGAAAATCCATCGAAGGTTCCCCCCGACCACAGGAAGGAGGAGGAAAGCAGCAAGGGGCCCGAAGACCGCTCCAAGGGAGTCCATGGCCCGGTGAAAGCCAAAAGATTTCCCTTTTTCCTTCTCCGGAGCACTGTCAGCGATCATTGCATCCCGGGGTGAGGTCCTGATACCCTTCCCAAACCGGTCTCCAAACCGAAAGAGAAGGACCTGCCATCCCGCGGTAGAGAGTGCAAACAGAGGTTTCACCACCGTGGAGAGTCCATAGCCTATCCAGATGAAGGGCTTTCGGCGCCGAGACCGGTCAGAAAGCCATCCTGAAACGACCTTCATGAAGCTGGCCGTGCTCTCGGCCACACCTTCAATCAAACCGATAAAGGGGAGGCTCACACCAAGGACACTGGCCAAAAACAGGGGGAGCAGTGGATAGATCATCTCACTGCTGACGTCTGTAAGTAGACTGACGACCCCCAGAAAGAATATGTTCTTTTTCAGTTTGAGAGGCCCCCTGTTCATTTCTCCCATGGATGGTTCACCTTTTTGGGAACAACCTAAACTTCTCAGCCGGTCCTTTCAAGGCCGATAGATACCCGGGAAGCTGCCTCCCGAGCTTCATCCAACACTTACTCTTACAGGAGGGGCCCAATAGAAGCCCTTGCGAGGGCAAGAACGGTGGATGGAAAAATTCCGAGATAGAAAACGCCTGCAACGGCAATTATCAGACTGATGACTGCAGCCGGAGAGAATGTCAACCCGCCTATTTCTTTTTCTGCCTCACGGAAGTACATATGGACGGTTACTCTGAGATAGTAATAAACCGAAAGAGCGCTATTCAAGACGCCGATAACTGCAAGCCAATAAAACTTAGCCTTCACTGCGGCACTGAAGATATAGAACTTTCCCATAAAGCCGGCCAGGGGGGGAATACCGGCCAGGGAAAGCATGAATATGGTCATCGAAGCGGCCAGGAGGGGGTATTTGAAACCGATGCCCGAATAGTCGGTGATGAGTGTATTCTCTTCACCCTTCCTGCCCAAAAGGATAACGACTGTAAATGCGCCAATATTCATGAACGCGTAGGCGAGCAGATAGAACAGAATGCTTGAGGTTCCGAGATCGTTTCCTGCGGTAAATGCGACTAGGATATAACCCGCGTGAGCGATACTCGAATATGCCAGCATCCGTTTAATATTGGGCTGCGAGATCGCGACGATGTTTCCTCCTGTCATGGTTGCCACCGAAAGCAACCACATGATGGCTGTCCAATCCGGCTGAAAGGCGCCAAGGGCAGAATAGAAGACACGGACAAAGCCAGCAAAGGCGGCAGCCTTCACTCCAGTCGCCATGAAGGCTGTAACGGATGTGGGAGCCCCTTCATAAACGTCTGGCGTCCACATATGGAAAGGGACGGTGGAAATCTTGAATCCGAATCCGATCGTGAGCAGGGCAATCCCAATGATCAGAAGGGCGGTTCGGCCGCCCTGGCTGCTCGCGGAAATATAAGAGGCAATCCCTTTGAGATTGAACGATCCAGTTGAACCATATATGAGAGCCACCCCGTACAGGAAAAAGCCAGTGGCGAAGGCACCGAGGATGAAGTACTTCATAGCCGATTCTATGGATTTCGGATCGTTCCGCACGATACCGGCCAAGACGTAAACGGAAAGGGACATGGTTTCGAGGCCGAGAAAGATGGTAAGCAGATTGGTGCCAGCTGCCATCAACATCATTCCTAGCGTTGAGAAGAGGAGGAGAGCATAGTATTCTCCGACACCGATTCCCCGTTGCCTGATGTACCCGATGGACATCAGAATTGTTAAGAGACAGATAAGCCCCAGGATCATCTTGAAGAAGGCAGCGAAGTTATCGGCGACTACCATACCGCTAAAGCCCTCCTGCGCCTCGCCGAAAAGAGGAACCGAGAAGATGAGGGCCAGGATTACTCCAAAAATGCTGATATATCCCAGGTTGTCTTTACCTCCGCCCTTTGGCGACGAAAAGACACCCACTAAGAGTACCAGTATCCCGAACGCGGCAAGAGTAATCTCGGGCATGATGATCCTGAAACTTATCTGAAGGCCGGAAAGATCCATTAAGAAAGTCCTCCAGCATGGTGCGGTCGAACGATTGTGCCTTTGCGCTTCACCCGCAAGTTCACAAATCGTAACGAAGTTCGCCTTAAATCGCAGTTCACTCCCCTATCCTCTCGCTGCCTGAGGGTCAATCGAATTCTAGCTCCTTTGCCAGCCGAACCCGTGATGGCGGTTCTTCAATGGTCACTTCCGTCTTGCTTTTCAAGTCTCTGAGAAAGTGCTCCACCGTAACATCCATTTTCTGGAAGAAGATTTTCGGATAGATCCCCATAAGAAAAATCATAATGACCATAGGGACCATGTAGGCAATCTCTCTGATATTGAGGTCTCTTAGCTTCAGGTTCTCTGGATTCTTGATCTCTCCAAACATGACACGTTGAAACATCCATAGCATGTAGGCCGCACCGAGGACGACGCCCGTCGCTCCAAGGACACCGTAAATGGTTTTGGCTTTAAAAGCCCCGAGGAGAATCAGAAATTCTCCCACGAACCCGTTGGTTCCGGGCAGGCCGATGGATGAGAGAGTCACGATCATAAAGATGGCGGCGTAGATCGGCATGACTTTGGACAGTCCTCCAAAGTCGGCGATCATCCGAGTATGTCTCCTCTCATAAATGATGCCGACAATAAGAAAGAGGGCACCTGTGCTAATGCCATGATTGAGCATTTGGTAGACCGACCCCTGCACACCCTGCATGTTGAAGGCAAACATGCCCAGCATCACGTAGCCGAGGTGACTCACGCTGGAGAATGCCACGAGTCGCTTCAAGTCGTCCTGCATCATGGAGACTAACGCACCGTAGATGATGCCGATCAGGGCGAGAATAGAGATGAGGGGCAAGAACTTCATGGCCGCGTTGGGGAAAAGAGGTATGGCAAATCGGATAAAACCGTAGGTTCCCATCTTCAGGAGAACCCCGGCCAGGATAACACTTCCTGCTGTTGGAGCCTCAGTGTGTGCATCGGGCAGCCATGTATGAAACGGAAACATCGGAACCTTGATGGCAAAAGCCAAAGCGAAGGCAGCGAAGAGCCAGTATTGAAGTCCGACAGGAACACCGAACTTATAGAGTTCGAGCAGATCGAAGGTATAGTTTCCCGTTGCATTTCCGTGAATGAAATAGAGAGCCAGGATGGCAATAAGCATCAGGACGCTTCCTGCCATGGTGTAGAGAAAGAATTTGATGGCGGCGTAGACTCTCCGCTTCGGGTCCCCCCAGACCCCGATCAGGAGATACATCGGAACTAGCATGACTTCCCAGAATATGTAAAACAGGACTAGATCGAGGGCCACCAGGGCTCCAACCATACCCGTTTCAAGAAGGAGAAAAGAGATCATAAACTCCTTAACTCGTTCCTGGATGGCACTGAAAGCGCTCAAGACGCAAAGGACGGTCAGAAAGGTCGTGAGGAGAACCAGGAGGAGGCTAATTCCGTCAATGCCCAGATGATAGCTAATGCCGTAGCTCTCTATCCAGGGAAGGACCTCCTGGAACTGCATCTCATGGGTTCCGTTGTTGAAGAGAAAAAAGAGGGGTAAGGAGAAGATAAACTCGATCATAGAAAATACCAGAGCGACCACGCGCAGGGCAGGCGTGTTTTCTTTATCGATGAACAGGATTATGATGGCGCCGATAATAGGTAAAAAGGTCACGACAGTCAGAATGGGAAAACCTTGCATCACCACGTGCTCCTTGAATTCAGTTTACAGGGGTCGGTTGTCCGTAGTCGGTATTTCAGAAGTTCTTCGGATTCTTCTAGCAGCTGGCCCCTGACCGCCTAAAGCTGGCTTAGAAAAATATGGCACGAATCACGTAATATCCTATAAGTACGGCTCCCCCCACGACCATGGACAGGGCATAACTCTGGACAAGGCCATTTTGAACCCTTCGCGCAAGATTACTTAGTATTCCAGCCACCTTGGCGACCCCGTTGACACTGCCGTCGATCACGAATGCGTCAGCCCCTTTCCACAACCCGTTGCCCATATTCTTCAACGAGTCGACAAAGAGGAACTCATAGATTTCGTCAACATAATACTTGCCAAGAACAATTCGATAGAGTCTCTTCCAATTGGCAACGAGCCTCTCCAAGAGTTTCGGTTTCATGATGTATAAGACATAGGCACTGACCAGTCCGAAGAGAGCTATTGCCACCGAGGCAGCCATGAGCACGTATTCCATCGGATCTACCGGTGCGTGGCCCGATGCTAAGCCGTGTTCCACAAATTCAGACACATTCTGGCTGGAAGCGACAACAACATGTGCCTTGGTTGTTACCTGTTCAGCAGCCTCGTGGGAGACTCTGATAGACGTCGAGAGAAACTCGTGAAAGCGATTGATTCCCCCGAGGGCATGGGGAATGCCAATCCACCCTCCCACAATCGACAAGCCAGCGAGAATCATGAGAGGAATGGTCATGATTCTAGGAGACTCGTGGATGTGCTCTTTTACGGTTTCGGAGGCACGGCACTGGCGAAAGAAGGTCATGAAAACCGCACGAAACATATAGAATGACGTCATTCCGGCGGCGACGAACGCTATGGCCCACAGAATTAGGTTTTTCTGGAAAGCGGTCCAAAGGATTTCGTCTTTGCTGAAGAATCCAGAGAGCGGGGGAAAGCCGGCTATTGCTAGCGTGGCAATCAAGAAAGTCCAGAATGTAATTGGTGTCAGTTTTCTCAACCCCCCCATCTTCCTCATGTCCAACTCACCACTCATGGCGTGCATAACGCTTCCAGCGGCCAAAAAGAGGAGGCCCTTGAAAAAGGCGTGGGTCATGAGGTGAAAAATACCCGCACTGTAGGCTCCCAGACCAACAGCGAGAAACATATATCCGAGCTGGCTGATGGTTGAGTAAGCGAGAACTTTCTTGATGTCATTTTGGGCAAAACCGATGGAGGCAGAGTAAATTGCGGTCAGAGCACCCACGGTGGCAACGATACCGAGAACGGCAGGCGCCATTTCAAAAATCACATAGGTTCGGGCCACCATGTACACCCCAGCTGTCACCATGGTGGCGGCGTGGATCAGCGAGCTGACTGGGGTAGGGCCTTCCATGGCATCGGGCAACCACACGTAGAGGGGAAGTTGTGCTGACTTCCCCGTGGCACCGACAAAGAGGAGAAGGGCGATCGTGCTGGCGGTTGTCGTCGTAAGGATTTGAGGTGCACTGGCGAAGACCTTACTAAAATTGAGAGTGCCGAAATGCATGACGAGCAAAAACATGCCGAGTAAAAAGCCGAAATCTCCCACTCGATTTACAACAAAGGCTTTCTTTCCAGCGTCGGACGCGGAATCCTTTTCGAACCAGAACCCGATGAGCAAATAACTGCAAAGCCCCACTCCTTCCCATCCAACAAACATGAGAAGAAAATTATTGGCCAGAACCAGATTGAGCATCATAAATACGAAAAGATTTAAGTATGTGAAATACCGGGGATAACCTGGGTCGTCATGCATGTACCCGATCGAGTAGATGTGGATGAAGAAGCTGACCCAGGAAACGACTAGGGACATTACGATAGACAGGGCGTCTACCTGATAACCGATTGTCGTTTCGAGGTCTCCAGATATAACCCAGGTAAAGATATCCTTTTCGAAGAAGTGGTCAGGTTGTTTCAGGAGGGCAAAGAACAGGAGGGATGAGAATATTGCGGAGAATCCGATGGCCGCACATCCGATTGGCCCCACCGCCTTTCTGCTCATTCGCCTTCCAAACAGCCCGTTGATGACGAATCCGATGGCAGGAAAAAGGGGAATCAACCAGACAAATTCAAGCATTGCAATCTCCTTGGAACGAAACACCCCAGGACCCACAGACTTGTGCAGACGGGTTCATCGCATCCCTCACCATTTCATCAAACGAATTTCATCCACATTGATGGTATTCTGGGTTCGATAGACCTGAACAAAGATTGCCAGTCCAACGGCAGCCTCAGCTGCCGCGACAGCCATGACAAAAAAGACAAACAGGACACCATCCATGGAACTAAGAGCGTGGGAGAAGGTAATGAGACTCAGGTTGACTGAATTGAGCATCAACTCAATCGACATGAAGAGGATGATTGCATTCCGTCTCGTCAACACGCCGATGGCCCCGATTGCAAAAAGAATGGCTCCGACTATGAGATAGGCAGCCGAAGGAATTGGAGGGACGGTCATCGACTACTCCTTTTCAGATGGTTTTTGCTTGGCCAGAACAATCGCCCCGACAATGGCAGCCGTGATAAGAACCGAGACAATTTCAAAGGGAAGAAGATAATCGGTGAAGAGAAGCTTCCCCACGACTTTTGTCGACCCAAGCTGGCTCACCTTCTCAGGGCTGTACCCACCACTGACTCCCCGCGCCCCTCCGAAAACCGCAAAGAATAGACCCGCCATAATGAGAATGGCGGTCACAACGCCAACGCCTTTGGAGAAGGAGATCTTCAAGTGAGTGCGCAGTTCCTCTTCGAGTTCCAGAAGCATGATAACGAAAACGATAAGCATCATTATGGCCCCTGCATAAACAAGAACTTGAATGATTGCAATAAACGGGTTCTGTAAGAGGAAGAATAGCACTGCCGTACACAAGAACGTAAGAATCAGCAGCAAGGCCGAGTGGATAGGATTTCTCCGCGTTATCATCAGGACAGAAGCGACGATAGCGACAAAAGCGGTTCCAAGGAAAACTATCCACTGAAAAATAATGCCGACGTTCTCCGAAGACATGGAAGACCTCTGTTACCTCCTTCGAGGACTCAGGGATTCAACTTCTTCTGATCGATCAGGAAGGTCGTATTGAAAATAAAATCCGACCGGTCGTGTTTTACATACTCGTAGTTCTTCCCCATTTTGATTGCATTGACAGGGCAGGCCTCTTCGCAATACCCACAGAAGATGCATCTTGTTCCATCTATTTCATAGATCCTGGGAAATCGTCTCCCGTTTTTGAATTCTTCTGCCTCGACAGTGATGCATTCAGAGGGGCAAACAGCCTCGCAGAGACCGCATGCCACACACTCGGTGGACCCATCCTCTCTTCTTTCGAAATAGTGGATACCCCGCCACCGGTCCGTCATCTCAATCTTTTCCTCCGGGTACTGAATCGCGAAGGGTTTCGAGAAAAAGTGCTTCAACGTCACTGCCAGGCCTTTGAAGAGTGGAAGAATCATTCCCTTTCCTCTTGTCGTGTCATACCTCCGGGCAGCCCGCATGTCGCTTCCCGGAGATTTGTTTCGATAGTTTCGTTAAAACTTAAGGATCAAGGTCCGAGCTTCTCTTTTCCGACTTGTTACCTTCCCAAGGAACTTTTCTCAAGAGAGCTAACGTAACAAAAGTACAACCCCCGTCACAAGAACATTAAGCAAAGCGAGGGGGAACATGAACTTCCATCCAAATTTCATGATCTGGTCATACCGCAGTCGAGGATAGGTGGCCCGAATCCAGATGCAGACAAAAACCAGAACGGAGACCTTACCGAGAAACCAAATCCATCCCGGAATGAAGGACAGGGCTGGAAAAGGAGGGTGCCACCCACCCCAGAAGAGGGTAACGGCGATAGCCGGCATAACGATCATATGGGCATATTCGCCAAGAAAATAAAGGGCAAACTTCATGCTACTGAACTCTATATTGTATCCACATGCGAGTTCTGACTCTGCCTCAGGCATGTCGAATGGCACTCGGGCAAGCTCCGCCAAACCGCCGACAAAAAAGAGAAGAAATCCCACTGGCTGGAGGAGAAAATTCCAGTGCCAGAATCCTCCGGCCTGGGCAAATACGATTTGCCGGAGGTTGAGGGTGCCGGAGATCATCAACACGCCAATAACGGCGAGTCCGAGAAATATCTCATAGCTGATCATCTGGGCAGCAGCACGTAGAGATCCGGTGACGCCGTATTTGTTGCCAGAGGACCACCCTCCCAAAACGATTCCGAATTCGCCAACAGAGCTTATGGCAAAGAGGTAGAGGAGCCCCATGTCAATGTCAGCCACCACCATCTTGATCTCCCGACCAAAAAGTTGGAGGTCGTTGCCAAAGGGGATAACGGCTGCGAGGCATATGACGGAAATCACCGATATAGCCGGGGCAAGCATGAAAACCCCTCGGTCGGCTCTGGCCGGGATCAGATCCTCTTTGAAAAAGAGCTTGATCCCGTCTGCAATTGGCTGAAGAAGGCCGAAAGGGCCTACCCTGTTGGGACCGTACCGGATCTGTATGTGTCCCAAAACCTTCCTCTCAAAGAGCGTATTGTACGCGGTCATCAATAGGAGCGCGATAAAGACCAACAGGCTTTTCGCAACAATCTCGATCAATGTATAGAGTAACTCCATCCTAGGCCCTCTCCACCCTCACCGGGCAGGCTTTGTAGACTGGTGCGCCGGAAGGGGCATCGAAATCTGGGGCAAGAACCGCGTTCACCTCGATGTCATAGAACGGTGGAGCCAGATAGACCATCCCCTTTGCGAGACGATCTGAAATCCTGGCCTTCGTTTCGATGTGGTCCCGAGGAGACGTCAGACGAACCCGATCTCCGTCCGAGATCTCTCGTGCTGCGGCGTCTTCTGGATGGATCTCAAGGGCCGTTTCAGGATACCACGCTGCGAGTCCAAGGGCCCGTTTCTTTTTTGTTCCGATCTCGTGGTTATAAAGCGTCCCGCCGACAGATAGCCACAGTGGATAATCATCGTTAGGTTTCTCTTCAGGCTCCTGGTATTCGACGACAGAAAAACGGCCTTTGTCATCGAGAAAACCGTCGCGGTATAGGACAGGCGTGCCTGGGTGGTCAGGTTTCGGGCATGGCCACTGGAGGCCGCCCTTCTCAAGGGTCTGGTAGTCCATGCCCCGAAGGAGTGGGGTCAGGGAAGCAATTTCCGAAAAAATCTCTGATGGGTGTTGGTAGTCCATGGGCCGACCCATCTGGGAGGCCAGGGCAGTAATTATCTCCCACTCGGCCTTTCCACCCAATGGTGGTATCGCCTGGCGCACCCGTTGAACCCGCCGTTCTATGCTGGTGAAAGTCCCATCTTTTTCTGCCGAGGTGGCACCGGGGAGAACCACGTCAGCCCTCTCGGCTGTCTCCGTAAGAAAGCTATCGACGACGACGAGCATGTCGAGGTTTTTGAGTGCCTCGTCGAAACCCTTTGGGGTGGGGAGTGACGTCAAAGGATTCTCTCCGACCACAATAAGGCCCTTGATTTTTCCGTTTTTCATGGCCCTGGTCATTTCCCCGAGAGAAAGTCCCTGTTTTGCCGGAAGTTCTCCCCCCCAGGCCTCTTCGAATTTCTGCCGGATGGTCCGATTATCGACTCTCTGATAACCGGGCAGGAATTCAGGAAGGCCACCCATGTCAAACGACCCCTGACAATTGCTCTGAGAGCACAGAGGATAAACCCCTCCCTGCTCCTTCCCGACAGTTCCAGTCAGCAGGGCGAGATTGGCAAGAGCTCTGACTCCCTCTGTTCCCCTCGATTGTTGGGTTATTCCCGACCCGTAGGCGATTACGGTGTTTCTAGCATTGCCAAAAAGACGGGCCGCTTTGCGAAGCTCATCGGCAGGAATACCGGTAAGCTTCTCCACGGATTCAGGAGTGTACTGGGAGATCGATTTCTTTAATTGGTCAAAGCCCTGTGTCCGCTCCCGGACAAAATCGGCATCGACCAAATCTTCATCAATGATTGTCCGAATCACACCGTTGATCCAGGCCACATCACTTCCGAGATGAGGGCGTAGCCAGACATTTGCATATTTCTCGAGAGACGTTCTGCGGGGATCGACTAGAATTACCTGGGCATCGTTCTTAAAAACAGCCCGACGGATCTTGTGGGCGAAAATCAAGTTGTCCTCGTCGGGATCAGCACCCACAACGAGGATCATATCGGCGCCAATAACCCCGTCCAAGCAGTTGGTCATCGCACCATAGCCAAAAGCATCGGATAGCCCAAGAAGGGTTGGTCCACTTCCCAATCGTGCCGGACTATCCACATTGTTCGATCCGAGAACAAGACGCATCAGCTTTTGAAGAAGATAAACCTCTTCGTTGGTACCCCTCGACGGAGCGATCGCCCCGATGCTCTCTCCACCCGAGTTTTCCTTCAGTGCCGTAAGCATTTTCGAAATTAGGTCTAATGCCTCTTTCCAGGTCGTCTCCGTCAAATTGCCATTCACACGGACCATGGGACGGGTCAGCCGATCCGGATGGTGAATGTAGTCATATCCGAAGCGACCTCTGACACAGAGACTTCCATCATTGCTTCCAATGCCATCCCGGCTTGTCACTTTTATGACGTCCTTGCCGTGTAAGACATTTAGATCTAGCTGACATCCGCACCCACAGAATGTGCATGTCGTCTGGACTCTATCCATTTGCCAGATTCGACCCTTGACCGGGTTAAGGTTCTCCGTGAGGGCGCCCACTGGGCATACGTGGAGGCATTCGCCGCAGGATATGCAGGCCTCCGAGTTGACCGCCTCAATATGGGATTCAAACCCCCGGTCGACCACATCGAGGACGTGGCAACCAGGAATCTCTGTGCAGGCCTGATTGCACCGCGTACACATGACGCACCGATCCATCCACTGCTTGATCAGGGGAGTCCCAAAGGGAACGTTCGGTCGCTCAACCCTTTCGAAGATGTAGTCCTGCCTGTCGATTCCGAACTGATAAGTCAAGTTTTGAAGTTCGCACTCGCCACCGGAATCGCAGACCGGGCAATCGAGGGGATGCTGAATCAGTAGGAATCTGAGAGCGTCTTTCCGCATCCTTTCCACTCGACCGGTCCTGGTGTGAACGACCATGCCTTCGTTGACCGGCGTTGCGCAGGCAGGCATGGGTTTTTCCACACCTTCAATGTCTACAATGCACATCCGGCACGATTTCAACCAACTCAGCTTGGCCAGGTAGCAGAGGGTGGGGATGTTGATGCCGTTCTCATCTGCTGCCTCCAGAATCGTTGCCGTATCCCGTGTCCGGATCTCTTTTCCATCAATCGTTAGTGTAGCCATCCTCAATCCTCAACACTGGCAGACACGGACTTCCCTCTCGACACCAGTAAATCATGGAGTAGTCGCTCACCGACGTCCAAGAATACTCGCCAGGGATGTCAGTTGCCGATTGTCAGTCGTCAGTTGAAACAGATCTTTTAGATCGCACAAAAGGAGATTGTTTGTTTCGGTTATCATTCTACCGACGGACATTCGAATCTCTTGACAACAAGCTACGGACAACGGACCACGAACATGGATTTTTTGCGCGGAGCATCTTTTCCAGTTTTCCAGCGACTTTGAAAATCCCTATGGCTCATGGTTCAAGTTCGGGACCGACCGAATTTTGTTATTTGGAGTCCAACGCCACCAGGCCGATCCGGTAGCACCTCAAACATCGCTCGGCCTCTTCCGTCGCCGTCGGGATGGGAAATCCGATTTCCACCTCAGAAAAGGTGTGCCTCCTCTCTTCTGGATCGAGCATTTCGAGGTGCTTTCTCTCTTGCCCTCCAGTGACTCCCACATTCTCGTCGCTATTATAGACACCGACTGTAGCCAGGAGGTCTTCCAGCCTATCCTCATCTGGGGGTTCGACCGGGTCTCCTCTCAGGTATTTGTCAATTCTATCTGCGGCTCTTTTCCCGTGTCCGGCGGCCCGGACGAGCACGTCAGGACCTGTCACACAGTCGCCTGCTGAAAAAACGCCCTTAGCAGAGGTTTCGAAAGTCCCCGAATCGACCACGAGGGTTTTCCATTTTGTGGTCTCTATCTCGGTCATTCCTTCCATGAAATGGAGATCTACAGCCTGGCCAATGGCCGGAATCACGATGTCGCAATCGATGAGGAATTCGGATCCAGGAACCGGAATAGGACGTCTTCTCCCGCTCTCATCTGGCTCTCCCAACTCCATCCGGATGCATTCAACGCCGACCACCTTTCCTTGCTTTTCAAGCACCTTCACCGGGTTGCATAGGAAATGGAATTTAACCTTCTCCTCCTCAGCGTCCCTGATTTCGACATCCTCGGCGGGCATCTCCTTTCTGGATCGCCGATAAACCAGGTTCACATCGGTCTTTCCGATTCGGAAAGACGACCGCACACAGTCGATGGCCACGTTTCCACCACCGACAACAACGACCTTCTTGCCTTCGGGGTAAGGATCCTTCCCCTGGTTGATATCTAGAAGATATTTAACCCCAGGGATGAACCCGCTGTAGCCTGCGTCCTCCCCTTCGACCCTCATGGGGGTGTTGGTCTGGGCGCCGACACCGATAAATATGGCCTTATACTGGTCGGCGAGTTCTTGTAACGTAATCTCGCTGCCAACATCCGTGTTGTACCGGATTTCAACTCCCACTGCTTGAATAATCTCAACCTCCCGGTTGAGGATGTCACGGGGCAGGCGATAATCTGGAATTCCCCAGGCGGCCATCCCCCCTGGTGCTCCAAATCGTTCGAAGACGGTGACAGGGTATCCCTTCAGGGCCAGATAGTAAGCGCAGGATACTCCGGCCGGCCCGGCTCCGACGACCGCAACAGGGGTTTCTTTTTTCTCTTCTGCCTGCCCCAGGGGAGGGACGTGGTGGCGATCCAGCTCCCAGTCGGCTACAAAACGCTTCAGGTATTTGATAGAGATCGGTTCGTCCAGATTTGCACGGCGACAGTTAGACTCGCAGGGCCGAACGCACACTCGGCCCAAAGTTCCAGGCAGGCACGTCATGTTTCTGATAACATCAAGGGACTCTTCAAACCTGCGCTCTTTGACGAATTCCACATAGGTGGCAACGTCGAGGTGAGCAGGACACGCATTTGAGCACGGGGCCACGGTCTTTGCCTTGTAGTTTCCCGGTGGTGCCTTTTTCTTATTGTCGATAAGGTCAAGAAACTCGTCTCGATAATGGTCAAGGCAATGAAGCAGCGCGATGGTGCCTGTCTGACCGACTTGGCATTTGGAACTCTCCTGGATCATGCGCCCAAGAGATTCCATCTCGTCGAGGCTGTCCCGGGTCCCGTGGCCATCGGTGATATTTCTCAGGGTTGCCAGGATCACCCGAGTTCCCACTCGGCAGGGAATACACTTTCCGCAGGACTCTTTCTGAACGGCTTCGAGATACGCCCGGCACATATCGACGACGTTGACACCGGGATCCCGGATTGCCAGGCCGTCCCATCCCATAAAGGCTTTGATCTGAACCTTGCCGTTATAGACAAGAGGAAGATTCAATCCCGGAACGTCTTCGAATTCCTTGGGAGGTTTTCCACGGTTGTCAACAACCTGTCCCTGCCAACTAGAAAAAACGATATCCCCCATGCGCTTTCCTTTACTGTCCGAAAGGGATTCAGCTGTTTTTCGTCTCTGTCAGATCTAACGATCTATCTCGCCAAGAACAATATCGATGGAACCAATAGTCGCAACAACGTCAGCGATCATCTGCCCTTCAATCATCTTGGGAAGGGCGCCTAGGTTGGCGAAACTCGGTGTTCGTACCCTGAACCGAAAGGGCTTATTTCCGCCGTCACTGACGACATAATAACTCAACTCCCCTTTTGAGGCCTCGATACTCTGAAACACTTCTCCCACAGGCGTGTTGAATCCTTCAGAGACGATCTTGAAATGCCGGATCAGGGCATCCATCCGGGTTTCTACATCCTCCTTGTCAGGGAGAACCACCTGAGGAGCGTCCGCCTTAATCGACCCATCAGGAAGGTTTTCCACAACCTGTTGAACGATCCTCCGGGACTGTCGCATCTCCTCCAAACGGACGAGGTACCGGTCGAAGACATCTCCGTCCTCTCCCACCGGAACTTCAAAATCAAAATCCTCGTAATGGCTATAGGGCGTGGCCTTTCTCACATCATAGGGTACCCCTGAGCCTCGAAGTGTAGGACCTGTCACACTAAAGTTGATGGCATCCTCCCGAGCCAGTACGCCGACTCTCTTTGTGCGACGGCGAAAAATGACGTTGTCCGTTAGGAGTGCCTCGTAATCGCGGAGCCGCTTGGGAAAATCGTCGAGGAAATCCCGCACGTGGTCGATTGTTCCCTCAGGCAGATCCTTCGGGAGCCCGCCAATTCTGAAATAGGTTGGTGTGAGGCGGCCGCCCGCCACCTCTTCAAATATCCTGGTGATGGCCTCCCTTTCTCTGAAACAGTAAAGAACAAGCGAGCTCGCCCCGAGGTCGAGAACGTGGGTCCCCAGCCAGATCAGATGGGACGCCATTCTTTGGAGTTCCGCGAGCATCACCCTGATATACTGGGCCCGTTTGGGAGCTTCTATGCCGAGGAGCTTCTCCACCGCGAGGACGTAACCGAGGTTATGGCCCATGGCATTGACATAGTCCATTCTGTCAGTCAGGGGGATGCATTGATGGTAGGTTTTTACCTCTGCCAGCTTCTCGATCCCCCTATGGAGATGGCCGAGTACTGGTGTGGCCTTTCGAACGATTTCTCCGTCGAGTTCCAAAAGGAGGCGCAAAACACCGTGAGTTGCTGGATGCTGAGGACCCATGTTGAGAGTCATGCCCAGGTCGAGGCTCAACGTCCTCTGTTCAGCCATTCTGTCTGCTCCCTTGTGAGCGTGCAAACGGCGCGTCTTTAGTGGAGCCGCCCTTACTTTTCTAACGCCCCGCCATTGCAGAACGGGTATCAGGGTTCTCTGGAACGAGGGGCCCGTGGAGAATACTAGGTGTCCGGCAACACAGGCTTATCAAAATCTGTCCCTTCTGTTGGGAAATCTTTCCTCAGAGGGTGTCCTTGAAATTCGTCCCAGAGGAGAATCCTCTTGAGATTTGAGTGGTTCTCAAAAACGATCCCCAGCATGTCGAAGGCCTCCCTCTCGTACCAGTTGGCAGCTTTCCAAATCGATTCAACCGTTGAGATCTTCTCCCCCTCATCCAGGGAAACCTTGACCCTGACTCGGTCGTTACGTTTGATGGAGTATAGATGGTATGCCACCTCAAACCGTGGACGACCTGGAAAAAGATCCACTCCGCAGAGATCGGTGAGAAAATCGAAGTCGTGCACTTCGTGAAGATATTGCATGATCGCCAAAATCGCGTCCTTTTTGACGTGGAGAGTGACCTCATCCCGAAACACCCGAGAATCGATGAGTTCCGATGGGAATTTTTCCCTTACCTTCTTAATCAACGCTCTCTCTGCCATATGTCATAACCACGGGAACCTAGGATTAGACCTTTCCTCTTCTGTGAAATTGTCAGACACTCCCCCTTTTTGTTCTGGGAAACCGACCGAGGCCCATCCGAGCAGTTCGACCCTGGTGTCCGGGTTGACAGGTTAGGACGTCTTGGTGTCAAAAAGGCTTTTCACGTCTTTCCTATCGAGCAGGGACTCTTTCTTGATCTTTTCCTGGACATCCATCAGGGCGAGCTGAAGGGCCTCTGGCCTCGGAGGACATCCAGGGACATAGACATCCACAGGAAGGATCTGATCAATCCCCTGGAGCACGCTATAGGTCTTGAATATCCCACCGGAAGAGGCACAAGCCCCGTAAGCGATCACCCATTTCGGCTCGGGCATCTGCTCCCAGATTCTCTTGACAATGGGAGCCATTTTCTTTGTCACCGTTCCCGAGACGATCAGCAGGTCTGCCTGGCGGGGTGACGGTCGAAATACCTCTGAACCGAAGCGACCAATATCCCAGGAAGCCGCCGAGACGATCATCTCAATGGCACAACAGGCAAGCCCCATGGTCACTGGCCATACAGAGGACTTCCGGCCCCAGTTGACGAGGCCATTCAGCCCCTTCATCAGAACCGTGTTGCCCAAATAGACCTCTATTCCCATTCCAAAGCTCCTTTTTTCCAAATGTAGATATATGCCGCAATCAAGATTCCAACAAATACGAGCATCTCCAAGAAAATGAATATGCCAAAGAGCGCTTTAAAGTCACGATACACAACGGCCCACGGATAGAGAAACACAATTTCGATGTCAAAAAGGAGAAACAGCATGGCCACTATATAGTATCGAATTGGAATTCTCCGTCTCGACGTTCCAACTGTCGTCACCCCGCACTCGTAAGGCGCCATTTTGGTGGGAGTCGGCTTATGTTGGCCAAGAAAATACGAGAAAATAACGGCGAAAAGACCGAAGGCAACTGCAATTCCGACGAAGATCAAGACGGGTAAGAACTGGATCAGCATTGAAAATCTCCTGGATAGGAGGCGAGATGCACTTTGTGAAAAGTTTAATTAGTTGAGTTATATCGGATCCTCTCCGCCTTTGTCAAGAAAAAACCCAATCGAGATTTCTTAAGACTGTCGCCTCCGTGACGACCATCCTCCCTGGACACAAGGACGTCGATTTGTTTCCATATCTATTCCAGAAAGCCCCCGCGACACCACGTCTGTTCCGAATAGGTCTTGTTGTGAAGCGATTGGACCACGCGATGCACGAGATTGCTCTTCCTTAGAGGAGCAGGGCGATCTTTCCGTAGACAATTTGACGAATCACAGGAAAAGGGCTAAGAGCCGTTACGGGAGGAAACGATAAGCTTCCAACGTATTCCAGGTGCCACACCGTTGGCACTGGGGCATCCATTCGTCGGATGGTGCACCGCAGGCATGGCATCGATATTCATGAAGTTGCTGGTGAAGCAGTTCAAAGGCGAGGCTGTAAAGCTGATTGGATAGTGCTTCATTGAGCCTCTTTTTTTCGATATCGGCCAGGACTAGCAGTGCTTCTGGGGACGTGTCCTTATCTGGTATTTTTTTGATTTCGCCCTCTGCATCTTCAATCCGATCCTGTCTTAGATAGAGTCGTGCAAGAAGAAGACGGGCGAATTCACTCTGGCTCGATGCCTTTCTGTAAAACTGAATCAATGACTTCTCTCCCTCATGTTCAATCATATAGTTCTCCAGAGCTTTTGCGAGGGGCAGATGAAAGCGATTCGCAAGAGCGTGCTCCCAAGTTTTCACAGCCTTGTCGGGAGACCCATTGCGGATATACGCCTCACCGAGACTCAAGAGGGCGGGAAGAAACTCGCTTTTTTCTTTCACGCTCTTCTCAAATGATGAAATGCACTCTTTCAAATCTCCAGCCTCTTCTTCTTCGATACCCTTTTCGTACCAGAGAACCGCCAACGAGTCGTCAAGGTCTTTCCCACGGAGGAGGCCCTCTTTTATAAGTTGATGAACCGCTTGCATGGCTTCCTTCCATTTGCGCTGGGCCTTCCGTGTCCGCAGGAGACCTTTCAGAGCGACTGGATTTGCTTTCTCAGTCTCCAAAACCCTGGAGTAATAAAGCTCTGCCTCAGAGAAATTCTCGTTACCTTCGCTGCTCGCTGCTATTCCCAGAATTGCTCGGATGTTCTTTGGGTCCCTTGAAAAGACGTGGTGATACCGGTCCGAAGCCTCTACGAATTGTTTACCCTCCAGCAAAATGTCCGCAAGGTCCAGGTGTAGCTCCAGATGATCCGGGGAGAGCTGGATCGCTTTCTCAATATGGTTTTTCGCTTTTTCGAGCTGGCCGAGGCGGAACTGTGTCCGTGCTTGCTGCCGATAGGCATCGGTCCTCTCGTCACGTTTTCTGATCTTTTTCTCTTTCCTTCCCAGAAAGACCCCCCTGACACCCTGCAGAAGAAACAAGATATACACAAACAAAGCTCCCAAGATAAAAGCCCCAAAGATTACCATATAGAGAGGGATATCAACTGGCCCTCTCTGGAAGAGTTTTAACTGGACGACGGTTGGATTCTCCAAAGCGAGATAGCTCAGACCGAGGATGATGATGAGGGTAAACGCAAAAACAACCTTTGACATGACGGTGACTCCATTTGGTTTTTAAGGGAAACGAACACTTTTCATTGTCCCATGAATGTCGACTCAAGGCAATCCCACAGGACCTGAGGAGTTCCTCAGAGCGGCCTTAGATACACTCGATGTGTTGGGGTACCTGTTGCGTGGATTTTTTCATTTCCCTGGGCTTTGGAATAGTCATTGATGCCATTTTGGACTGGTTTGAGATGCTAACAAGACTTGCCCCACAGGCTTGGAACCGGTGAACGGTGATAAAAAACGCCCTTAGGATAGCGGATGGGCTGTGGACACTTAGAGAATTCCCTTCGCCTTTAGTAGAGGAGTGGGATCTACGACGAGTTTTTCAAGGCCCAGATCTTTTTCAGCCATTTCCATGGTCAGCCCGATCAGTTGGCTCAGGTAGATTATGGGCAGCCCATATCCGCGATGATACTTCCTTTCCACGTCGGGCTGACGCATGTCCAGATTGGACTGGCAGAGAGGGCAGACCACGGCGATGCAGTCGGCCTTGACGTCTCTGGCAGCGTCGAGCAGCTCATTGGCCAGCCTAAGGCCGATATCTGTCCGGGTGATTGAGAGGCTCGCCCCGCAACACTCCGTCTTGTGTGACCAGGGGAGCGGCTCCGCACCGAGGGCCAACACAATGTCGTCCATCATGGTTGGATTCTCTGCACTGCCGATCTCAACACCTGGTAGCCTAGTTAGGCAGCCGTAGTAATTAACCACCCTCAAACCTTCCAGTGGTTTCTTCGTGCATTCTTGGATTCGCTGTAAGCCAATGTCATGATAAAGGAAGTCGAGCAGGTGTTTAGACGATACCGATCCCTTGTAGATGTGGCCGACCGTCTCACTCAACCGACTTCCCAATTCTGGTTTCTCCTCGACTGCTTTGTGCGTGTGGATGAGGTGGCTATAACACGCCGGACAGGGGGAGACGACGGTCGTTAGTTTCCCTTCCTCAGCCTTTAGCAAGTTTCGATAGGGCAGGGCAAAGGCGAGCTCCTCGCTGAGTTGATGAGCAGGGCTGGCTCCACAACAGTTCCAGTCTGGAATATCGGTAAGCTCGATTCCGTAGCCTTTGCAGATTGTCCGAAAGGAATGGTCAAATTCCTTGGCCGTACTTTCGAGAGAGCAACCAGGATAATAGCCAACGTTCATACTAGATCTCTCCTATTTCTCCACATATCTTCGGCTCTGCTGAAAAATCTGCCTGACTGCTGGCAGCTCCCGAATCTTATGGGCAAGAAGGCTGAGTTTTCCCTTTCCCAACATCAGTGGTCCTAGGTGGGCATCTTTTGTAGGCTGGCGGGAGGCCATATTGTATCGGATCACCAGTCCTAGTTCGTGAACTCTACCGTGCCGCCTGATCGAATCCAGAAAAATTTGGTCAAAAGCCACGATCTGCTTCTGTCCTGGTGCGACACCCTCCTCGACGGCCATTTTTCGGAGAGTATCCATAATCGTTGCAATTTCAATCTTTTCTGGACAACGAGATGAACATGTCTCACAGGATGCACAGAGCCATATGGTTGAACACTCCAGAACCTGCTTCCTCGAATTGACCTGAATATGCCGAAGAACCTGACTTGGTTTCAAATCCATTTCCGGAGCGATGGGGCAACTCGCGGTGCACTTTCCGCATTGGACACAATGGAAGGCGTCCTCCCCGTTGAGGCCGAAAATCTCATCTCTGAATCGATGGATGTTTTCCTGCCTATTTAGTACTCTCAAGTTTTTCCTCCTCTATCTCTGAGAACGGGGCGGAAATCTGCGCGTAGATTTGATCGTCTGAAAACCCCCGTACATTGGCTGCCTTGGTTCGGCAGGTTGCGGCACAGTTCCCACAGCCCTGGCAGAGGGATTGAACAATGCTGGCAACGTGCTTCCCTTGGACCGTCTCCTCCCTGATGGCATCGAAGGGGCAGACTTTGACGCAGTTCAAGCATCCGCTGCAAATATCGGCCTCCACGTAGGCGATTTTCGGATCAATCGTCAGTTCATCCTGAGACAAAACAGAACAGGCTTTCACCGCTGCTGCACCTGCCATGGCCACAGAATCGGGCACATCCTTGGGAAACTGGCACGACCCGGCCAGATAGATTCCCTTGGTCACGCTCTCCACGGGTTGAAGCTTGGGGTGAGCCTCTGAGAAGAAACCGTAGGTGTCGTGAGGGATATTGAGGAGTTTGGCCAGGTCCTTGGCGCCGTCCCTCGGAACAGCCGCCGCCGCCAGGACGACGAGATCCGCTTCCACCTCGACCTGTTCGCCGGTCAGGGTATCGGCTCCCCGAACGACTAACTGGCCGCCCTTCTCATAGATCTTGGCCACTCGTCCCCTGATGTAGACCGCCCCTGCTTCTGTCTGGGCTTTCTTGTAGAACTCTTCGTAACCTTTACCAGGGGTTCTGATGTCGATGTAAAAGATATAGGACTGACTGCCAGGAACGTGGTCGTTGACAAGAATCGCCTGTTTGGCTGTGTACATGCAGCAGATCCTGGAACAGTAGGGCATCCCTTTGGCCTCATCCCGAGACCCAGCGCATTGGACGAAAACCACCCGTTTCGCCTCTTGATTGTTGGACGGTCGAATGACATGTCCCCCCGTGGGGCCTGACGGCTCAAGCATTCTCTCCAGGTGGAGGGACGTGATCACATCTTTCAACTGGCCTCCCCCGTACTCCTCGTACGCACTGGTATCGAATTGATCGAAACCGGTGGCGACAATGATGGTTCCAAATTTCTCGGTGATGAGTTCGTCCTTCTGCTCATAGTCAACAGCATCGGCCGGACAGACCTTGGCACAGACGCCACATTTTCCCTTCGTCAGATACATGCAGATCTCAGGATCAATAACCGGAACATTGGGGACTGCCTGGCCAAAGGGTCTATAGATAGCCTTCCGTTTACCGAGTCCCAGTTCCCACTCGTTGGGAGATTTCTTGGGACATTTTTCAATGCACTCGCCGCATCCCGTGCACTTTTCCTCGTCGACAAAACGGGCCCTCTTCCGGATGGTGACGTCAAAGTTTCCGACAAACCCTTTTACGTCCTCGACCTCCGCATAGGTCATGATCTTGATTTTTTCGTCTTGGGATGACTCCGTCATCCTCGGGGTCAGAATTCAGGCGGAACAGTCGAGGGTGGGGAATGTCTTCTCCAACTGGGCCATCCGACCCCCAATAGTCGGTAGTTTTTCGACAATCGTTGACGGGTAGCCAGCCTGACTCAAATCCAGAGCCGCCTGAATCCCTGATATCCCCCCACCAATCACCAGGGCCCGTTTCGCTACCGGAGACTTCAACGGCTCGAGTGGTTCGAGACGAGCCACCTTGAAGACAGCCATTGCAGTCAGTTGTTCGGCTTTTCTGGTCGCCTCTTCCCGTTCTGAATGAACCCAGGCACACTGTTCCCGGATGTTTGCCATTTCGCACAGATACCGGTTTTGCCCTGCTGATTCGATGCATTTCTGAAACGTCACTTCATGCATCCTGGGACTGCACGACGAAACGACGATGCGATCGAGTTTGTGGTCTTTAGTGGCCTTCTTTATGGTTCCCTGCCCGAGATCTGAACAACTGTACTGGAGGTCTTCCGCATGGACAACATCCGGAAGTTTCTTCGCTGTCTCAACGACACGCTTAACGTCCACCATGGACGCTATGTTCGTGCCTCAGTGGCAGATAAAGACGCCTATTCTTGCCATAACTCTCCTCTCTCTTCTTAGGCGGATACCTGAAAGGCTGGAAAGGGAAGGGCTGAGCCAAAAGGTGGTGCTCGTCGTCCCTCGTCGGCGGTTCGTTGTTTATCCATCAGAGCCCACGCACCAGAATGCGAACCAGTAGATCACATTCATAATGGAATGACTCGAACCTCTTCTTCCCTGATACACCGTCAGCCGACAACTAAGGCCTTCAGATAAAGTACTTGAGCCGCGAAAAACGAAGCTTTCAGGGATTTTCGTTATGAATCCAGTTTTTCAATTTTCACTGCGCAGGCCTTTAATTCAGGAATCTTGGCAATCGGATCGAGGGCAGTATTGGTGAGGCGGTTTGCCGCTGCCTCCGCAAAGTGGAAAGGAATAAAAACAACTCCCCGGTCCGCTCGATCCGTTACGGTGGCGTTGATATTGATCGCTCCTCGCCTGGAGCTTACGCGAACGTGCTCACCCTCCCCAATTCCGAGCCGCTGCGCATCTTCCGGGTGAATCTCCATATAAGCCGTTTCGGCTTCTTTGTGGAGGCTAGGGGAGATGCGAGTCATGGTTCCCGTATGAAAATGAAATCCCATCCGACCTGTCGTGAGGACAAAGGGGAACTCATCATCGGGGATTTCCGCCGGGTCTCGGTAAGAGATTGGATGAAAGGTCCCAACCCCTTTCGCAAATCGGTCCTTGTGGAGGAATAGGGTGCCGTGATCTTCAGGCGAGCAGCAGGGCCATTGAATCCCTTCTGTCTCGATTCTCCCATAGGTTATGCCTTGATAGATGGGCGTCAACTGAGCAAGTTCTTCGAGAATTTCTTCTGGCGAAGAAAAGTCAAATCCTTTTCCCCCCATCCTCTGGGCGAGATCACATAAGATCTCCCAGTCGGGCCTCGCATCGCCCAATGGATCGATCGCTTTTCTGACTCGCTGGACCCGTCGGTCGGTGGCCGTGAAAGTTCCGTCCTTTTCTGCGAAGCTTACACCGGGAAGCACCACATGGGCGAACTTTGCCGTCTCTGTCATGAAGATATCCTGAACAACAAGAAAATCGAGCTTCGTGATGGCTTTTTCCAGGTGTTCGATGTCCGGATCACTGAGAAGCGGATTCTCAGCGAGGATAAACATAGCCCTGACTTCACCCTGATCGATGGCTGAGACCATCTCTTGAATTGTAAGTCCGACCTGTCGGTCGACCTCAACTCCCCATGCCTTCTCAAATTTTTTCGCCACCCCCTCATCGGTCACGCTCTGATAGCCAGGGTAGACATTGGGAAGTGCGCCCATGTCGCACGCCCCCTGTACGTTGTTCTGACCGCGTAAGGGGTTGACCCCGGTGCCTGGTCGGCCCAGGTTCCCAGTGACCATAGCGAGATTGGCCAGGGCGAGGACATTGTCAGTCCCACTCGTGTGCTGGGTAATGCCCATGGCGTAGACGATACTTGCCTTTTCCGCCTGACCATAGATTTCCGCAATCCTGTGAAGATCGTCTGGAGCGATCCCCGATATCTCGGCCACCCGCTCGGGCGTATAGGAGTCGACCTCTTTTTTGAGTTCCTCAAAGCCCTCGGTCCGCTCGGCGATGAACTCCCTGTTCTCCCAGCCCTCTTTAATGATGATGCGGATGAGGCCATTGATCCAGGCCACATCGGACCCGGGCCTGTTGCGGACATGGATGTCGGCAACTTGAGCCATCTGGATCCGGCGGGGTTCGATCACGATGAGTTTGGCTCCTTTTTCCTTCGCCCGAAAAATGCGGCGAGCCACTAACGGGTGGGCTTCCGACGTGTTGGAACCCGTTATCAGGATGCAGTTTGCGTCTTCGAGTTCCGGGGTCGAGTTTGTCATGGCGCCACTGCCAAATGCCCGGGCTAGACCAGCCACGGTGGAGGAGTGTCAGAGGCGGGCACAGTGATCCACACTGTTGGTTCCCACAACAGCACGCATCCATTTCTGGAAGAGGTAGTTCTCCTCATTGGTGCATTTGGCCGAAGCCAGGCCAACGATGCTGCGGGGGCCGAACTTATCGCGGATTTCGGAAAGACGTGAAGCAACCAACCCCAAGGCGTCATCCCAGTTGGATTGCTTGAAATCTTTATCGACTCTGACCAAAGGCGTGAGAAGCCTTTTGTCACTTTCCACGAATTCATGAACGCTCCAGCCTTTGATGCACAGGGTCCCTTCACTGATGGGGTGGGTTTTCACGGGTAGGGTTCCGACCAGTCCCTCATCCATGATCTCGAGTAGGACTCCACACCCACAGCCGCAGTAGGCGCACGTTGTCTGTACTGTCCTATATTCCACAGTGTGCCTCACTTCTTTGTGCAGGTCTGACAGATATCGAATGTTCCATCACCCAGAACCTCCAGGGGAGGTGGATCTTCGACGTTCTCTCCCGGCAGGTACCCGAACAGATCCTTCACCGTTTCCCTTACCTTCCGATAGAGTGTGCGAAGAGGGATGTCGGCCGGGCATGCCTCTTCACATAGGCCGCAATCGATGCATCGATCAGCCATGTGCATGGCACGAACCAAATGGAAAATAGGCATCTGCGGCGGCATGCCTCCGAGGTGAACCAGGTTATGATCTTCCAGGGTGCAGGATGGGCAAAAGCAGACGGGACAGATGTCCCGACAACCGTAGCATTTGATACATTTCCTAAACTGGTCCATCCAAAAAAGGTACCTCTCCGGCTCCGCTTTTGCCTCGATTTCTCTAACCAAAGGAGGATCTCCATCACGCTCGACTTTTTCGCCAATGTCGATCCGAGATGGGTATGGACGAAAGCAATCGCACTTCTCGGCGAGCTCTCCGGAGCAGGCCAACCCAAGAAAGCGCACCTTCTCTTGATCGAGTTGCTGGTTCTTGTAAAGCTCGATCAAAGCACGCTCATCGCACGCCCGGGCGAAGATACCAAAAGTGTCGTCTGGATATTTTCGGGTCAGTCTGATTAGGAGTTTTGTCAGGGGATAGCGCACCTCCCCCAGATACAGTTCGTCCAGGTCCTCCGCTTTTGTAAACAGATACGGAATTGGATGACCACCGACTACTCTCAGGCTCAGAAATCCGACCACATCAGCTTTGGCCAGCATCTCTGAAACCAAGGTTTTTCCCTTTTCTAAACCAGCCATTCCCCTCTATTCCTTCCGAACAAATCTTTTCTCCCTTGGAGCTACTATTTAAGCTGCTCCGCCCAGATCTCACCCCTTCTCTCTCAAAGGTGATGCTCCCAATTGTCTGATCTGTTCGGTAAACTCATTCATAAGATTGGCGAACTTGGCGCCTTCAGAACTTGATATCCATTCCAGTCTCAACCGATCCGGTGAGATTCCCACAAACCCGATGAGCTCCTTCATCACGGCGACCCTTTTTGAAGCGATGTAGTTGCCCTTCAGGTAGTGGCAGTCGCCGATGTGTCACCCCGTGACGAGGACACCATCGGCCCCCTCCTGAAAGGCCTTCAACACATGGTGGGGGGAGACGCGGCCGCTACACATGACACGGATGGGCAGGACATTGGCAGGGTATTTTAGGCGCATGCCACCTGCAAGATCCGCCCCTGCGTAACTACACCAGTTGCAGCAGAAGGCGATAATCTTGGGTTCGAATGCGTTGGTGTCTGCCATGGTTTTCCTTTCTTCATCCGACTTGTGAATTTTTTTATTAAGTCCCAATAAAACCGTAGATCCGTGACTTTGTCAAGGAGGAAAACCGACTAATGTTGAAGGCTTAGAGGCAAATCTTGTGTGTTAGCTACGTCGTGGTTCCTTTGCGAATGGTGGGGGAACCGTCAGCCAATATCGCCCCGTGGGACAGTCACCTTGACTTCCCTCGAGCAATACTCATATATACCAGATCTAGCCCTTGTTTTTCAATGGAAATGGAGACCGGTATTCAGGGGTCATGGGTCAGGGACTGGTTTTATGAATCCCTTCATTGCTGTTGTTCCGGGTTTCGGCTGCGATTGCCAATGATCGTCCTCCTGACAAATGATCCCCGCCACCTGGAGACGTGTAAAAGATGCGTTTTGGGTTCCATGTGTCCATAGCTGGGGGATTTTCCAAGGCCCTAGGGCGGGCCAAAGCCAGAAACTGCGAGACCATCCAGGTTTTCTCCCGGAACCCCCGAGGGTGGAAGTCGACCCCGCTCGACATGGAGGAGGTGTCACGATTCAGAAGAGGATTAAGGGACGAGGCCATTTCGCCCGTATTTGTCCATTTGCCTTACCTCCCCAATCTCGCAACCAAACTGACCTCTTTCTATGACCGGTCACTCAGCGTTCTCGAGGAGGATCTCCGCCGAGCAGAAATCCTTTCAGCCCAATACCTTATCATGCACATGGGAAGCCGCCTCAGTTCCTCGAGGAAGGAGGCTCTAAGAACCCTGGCCGAGAGCATCAACCGGGCCTTTGGAGAGGTTGAGAATCGGACCATGCTTCTTCTGGAAAACACATCGGGCCAAGGAACACAGATTGGATCGCGGTTTGAAGAGATCGGAGCAGTCATCGGCAAGGTGGAGAACCAGGATCGAATTGGGGTCTGTCTCGATACGGCCCACGCGTACGGGGCAGGTTACGACATGTCTAACCGACAGGGTCTGGAGACAACCCTTGGGGACCTCGACCGATTCGTGGGTCTCGAAAAACTCTTTCTCATCCACCTGAATGATACCAAGGTACCTCTAGGTTCCCAGAAAGACAGGCACTGGCACATCGGGGAAGGGAAAATCGGTCTCGAAGGGTTTCGTCACATCGTAAATCATCCTCGCCTTAGCGATCTTCCGGGTATCATGGAGACGCCGCGGAAAAATGATAGGATGGATCTCAAGAACATGTCCGTCATTCGGAGTCTTTTAGAATAACAGGCACCGAGCTCAGGTGAGGGTTTGCTGGTGGGATGCGAAATAATTCGACGGTTTCTGTTCGGAATGGGTCATGATCCTGATGGCGGTAAAGCCAATCAACTATTTTGAAGTAGAAGGTTTTTAGTTTGATGGGAGAAGTATTAGAGGTGACTCAAACACTTTGAGAGAGCTATCACTCGATTATCTCAGTTTCTTCCCTCGCATCTTCTTTCGGTTTCAGGACGGAAACATTTCCATCTCGTTGAGTCTCTCCTCTTGGCATCTGGCAGTTCCCCTCCAAAATGGCACCTTCTGATAGGACCAGGAGTGCCGTTTGAATATCTCCTCGAATTTCGCCAGACCGAGAGATTTCTATTCTGTTTTCAGCTTTAACGTTACCTTTTACTTGCCCGTTAACGATGAGAGACTTGACATTGATCTGGCCATTCACCTCACCTGTCTCCCCGATAATCAAGGAATCTCCCGCGAGGATGACCCCTTTGAAATTTCCATCGAGACGAAAGACACCCTCGAAACTTATCTTACCCTCTAGAGTTGTTCCTTTTCCGAGAAAGGCGTTGACCTCATCGGTTGTGGGCAATTCTCTCTGACCTTTCCTACTTATCATGACTCTGCTCCTTTGTCCCCAGAAGAAATGCACACTGACAGGCGTTAGGGGGCTATATCAGCGCTAGGACACCATAGATTATCGCAACCCACAATAGGACTCCGAGGCCAGTCCCTATCAATATCCCTGTGATAGATATGCGAAGCCGGGGCCGTTCTATGTCACATAGGATAGATAGGAGGTACTTTTCCTGGAGGAATTCGTCTTTCTTTTGCCATTCTCTCGCAAGAACTTCCGCCTCGAGATTCAAGACATCCACGATCTTCTACCTATGCTTGAGTTATCAATAGGGGCCCATCGTTGAAGTAATCGAGTGGTCTTTCTTTCTCCCAATCTGATAATCGGAAGAGGGACGAGGAACATGAGAGAATTCTTGAGAGGAGATTTGCAGGTGATCGAGCAGGGAACTGTCGACATAGAATAAAACTTGTACCTCTTCCATTGAGGGCTTTGGCGCTGACTCATTGGGAGATATGCAAGTTGAATACCAGAACCCCAACGAAGTGGGGTCGTGCCTATTTTTTGGAGCGGTTGGAGCGAGTCACAGGCGAAACCGGCACCCGATGTTCGGCCTGGGCACTGATTCGCAACCACTTTCATCTGCCGCGAAAAACTAGACATATTCCGATAGTGAATGTGGAGCCTTCTGAGATGGTGCTGCCGGGCAAAGAGCGAAAACGGGTGCAGGGTAGCAGTATTTCATGCTATTGGGCTGCCAGAGAGTCAGGTGTCAGCATGGCCGAACTTCCCCGGGGGCTTCGGCTTTCGCCAGCTTTGGAGCAAAAGTAAAAAAGCAAGGGACGTCCCCTTTCTCATAAAGGACGTCCCCTTTCTCACGCTGTTCTAAAACCGAGGCGGCGGAGTCGGTTTTCTAGCGACACCCTACCGTTCTGACATCGTCGGCTCCCTCGATTCGCTCTCCACCAAAGGTCTTTCCACTCAAGAAGGCTGAGTTGTCCCCACATTTAATTCTCGTGTCCCGGGTTTTGAAGTGGAGGATCATATCGGTGTCCCCGTCGTCATCGACGTCCTCTAGGGCAGACTTCACAGGACGGGCCTCAGTCCCGGTTGCGCCGAACCTCACCGTGGTCGGGTCTACGGTAGTGGCATCGAGGGCATCCGTGGTCAGGATGGCCAGTGGGATTCTCCCTCTGCTCCTCGGGTTGATGGTGTTAGGGTTGCCCCCGGTTTTGATATCGATTTCGGCGATGATCGCGGGGGAGCTGAACTTCTGGATGCGGTTGTTCTTCTTATCGGCTACATAAACGTTGCCGGAGCTGTCAAGGGCCACAGATGACGCATCCCTAAACCGGCCGTCACCCGTGCCATAGGACCCCCACTGGGTGCGGAACATGCCGTCACTGTGAAACTTTTGGATGCGGTTGTTCCCCATGTCGGCCACGTAGACATTGTCCGAACTGTCAACGGCCACAGAGGACGGACCGGAAAACTGGCCGTCACCGCTACCATACGAACCCCACTCGGTGCGGAACGTCCCATCACTATCGAACTTCTGGATGCGGTTGTTGGATGCGTCTGCCACGTAGACATTGTCCGAACTGTCAACGGCCACGCCTGATGGGAGGTTGAACTGGCCATTACCCATCCCCCGCGAACCCCACTTGGCGAGGAAGGTGCCGTCACTATCGAACTTCTGGATGCGGTTGTTGGATGTGTCCGCCACGTAGACATTGTCCCACCTGTCAACGGCTAACCCCGACGGATACCTGAACTGCCCATCACCGGTGCCCCGGGAACCCCACTTGGCGAGAAAGGTGCCGTCGCTGTCAAACTTCTGAATGCGACTGTTGTAGGTATCCACCACGTAGACGTTGCCCGAACTATCAGTGGCCACGTCCGACGGGTACATAAACTGTCCGTCCCCCCTACCATACGAGCCCCACTCGGCAATGAAGGTGGGCGGTGACTCCGCGTTAGCTGCAACGGCAAAGGTGAGAGACAAGATCAAGGCGACCAGTATGGCCCTATACAAGGAACGACGTGTATATGGATATAGATTCATGATAAGGTTCCCCCTTTAGTTATTTGAAAGTCTTCAGAGCTCTTGAGATGCGGATTCAAAATCCCTTCACGCAATTAACGACCACCGCCTCCTTGTGGTTTGGTCTTTTCGGAGGCTATATTGCCCTGTGCGAACACCATGCCAAAACATTCGATAAAAAAAACTCAATAAGATCAATATATTAGGGCTTAGGCATCAAATCGGGAGTTGAGAAATCTATGAAACGAGTTCATAGCAATTAACAATTTGCGGCACCAAGACATCTCCCTTAGTGCCGGGTGGGTTCCACCTTACTTGGTCCTGCAGTTGTTTCGGCAATACCGATCACCCAGGAGATTCATCGACACACCCGTGGCAGTAAGACCCATGGTGATTGCTTTGTGAGAGAAGTGGCGAATCTGCTTTCCCTAAGATGATCGGCGTTGAAACTTGGAGGGCAGGTTACGACATGTCGAACCGACCAGGGGTAGAGGCAGCTCTTCTGGAACTCAACCGGGCCGTAGGTATCGAGAGACTTTTCCTTATTCATTTGAACGAAACCAAAGTCCCTCTGGGTTCGCACAAGGACAGGACTGGCACATCGGCAAGGGGAACATCGGCCTCGATGGATTCCGAAGCATTGTGAACCATCCTCGTCTTCGGAGCCTTCCGGGCATTATGGAGACTCCGCGAAAAAATGATGCGGTGGATCTCAGGAATATGTCGGTCATTAGAAGCCTTGTTGGATAACGGGCAGGGCCTCGTTTGTATGTCTCGTCCACAGCCCACTGGAGGGCGGACATGCCCCTAGTCGATCGGGGGGGGAAACCGATTCATCTGATACAGTATTGAGGCTTGACGTCTTCTAATGTACGGGGTTGGGCGGGCGGGTGACCACCTTCGAGGATTAGGCAGGACCGCTGCCAGAAGGGCGGCCTGTGGTCTCGTCAATGCAGAAGCAGCGCGTCGAAAATAGCGGTGAGATGCGGCTTCAGCACCGAAAACCTCGGGGCCCCACTCAACTATATTCAGATAAACCTCCAGAATGCGCGATTTGGGCCACAGAAGTTCGATCAAAGTTGTGTAGTAAGCCTCTAAAGCTTTTCTCAGCCAGCTATATCCCTGCCAGAGATAGAGGTTTCGTGCGACCTGCATCGTTATGGTGCTTGCTCCCCTCCGTCGTCCCTTTTGTCGATATTCCCGTAAGGCCTCCCAGATTTCTCCCCAGTCGAAGCCTTGGTGATCCAGAAATCGCTGATCCTCCGAAACGATGACTGCCTGCTGTAGGAAGGGAGATATCTGGGACAGGGATCGCCAGCGAAAGTCTAACCCTTTGCTCTTTAGCCAGCGGGAGACCATAAGAGGGGTAGCCGGTGGATTGAGGAATCTTATCGCAGCCACCTGAAGAACTGAAAACGTGACAAATCCCAATAAGATCGACACAAAAAGGCGGAGAAGAGAACGGCTGAGGGGACGTTTCCTTTTGTCGGGCATAGGAGAATTAGTATAGAACTTCCTACCGCCTCATTCAACGCCCTTCTCGGGTTTTTCACTTTGCAATTGAAAACGGAGGGGCCAGCTCCGCTGATTTGCCCTCCGCGCGACGCACTTAACATCAATCAAAGTTGTGACCGCTCCGGATGTAATGTTCCGAAACGAGTCGGGCGCATGACGGCCCGGCCGTTGTGGTCGGTTTGCCTTCTCGGCCTCTCACTGGGTTGGAAACCCCGCATCTTTCCAGGCCTGGGTACCCCCCTCAAGAATAGAGACGTTTGAAAAACCCATATCCTTCAGCAGTTTACCAGCCAGGGCCCCCAGTTCCCCGCTTTCGCAAGTCGTAATAATGGGGCGAGAGCGGTCTTCGAGTTCCGGTTCGCGCCATTCCGGGGGAAGTTCATTATCCCCTTTATAGGTCAACGCGCCGTAGGATATGTTCATCGCCCCAGGAATGATACCCGTGACAGGGATATCTGCCGCATCACGTGGATCAATCACTAAAGTCCTCGGATCTTCCTGCATCCGCCGATGGGCTTCTGCCGGGCTAATAACTGGAACTTCGGCCATCGCCTCGGCCACCATCTGATTGAAAGTCTTTGCCATAACTGTACCCTCCTTTCTTAAAGAACAGTTAATTTGTCGGCTGGTTTATTAGCCAGCAGAATTTAGGCTTTCAAATCACATTACCTTCCTTTTATCCTTCGGTTCTATTAGAGAATGCATGCCTTAAAGGGACCATCAAAAAGGGAATGTGCTGTTGGGCAATCGAAAATCCGTTGTGTGGTCAGAGAGATCAGTAATCGAGAGGATAGCCCAACTGCGAGGGAAAAAGCATAGAGGGTTATCTAATGTAATGACAGGGAAGTGAATACTACGATGTGGCAACCTATGTCAAGAATTATTCCAGATTTTTGGGATAATTCAACCTCTTGTAAATTTTGAAGTAGTGAGAGTATCACACAGAAATCGTGGTTTTCAGTACGTGACGGATCTTGGTACCCTCCGGAGTCTCCTGGTTCTCCAGATATGGAATGGTGATCAAAACCCCTCAGACTAAAGCGAGCATCACCTCGAAGACGGTTGCTAATTGACTGAGATAAACTGTCTGGGCGAGTCCCCGGAAGTGTTGATTTGCATCGGAATTAAACAGTTTCAAGCATCGGTGATAACTTGCGATCTCATCTAGAAATAGCAACCTCCGCATTAGACGAAACAGCAGGACAGACTGCCCCGTGGCAGCAAAGGGAATTGCCATTTCAAATCCCTCGTGATAGAAAGGCAGAGGGGAGAGTTATGAATCCAAAAAGCCTGCTGCTGCTCCTGACTCCAAGCACGCTCTCGTTCCAGTGATAGCGGAACCTCACACTCCTGCTTAATTCACTCCTGACACATCGTTTTCCCAATTCTCTCCCGCTACTAGGACCTCAAGGGGGTGCCCCCGATGGCCACAGAGAAGGTTCAACGTAAGCTCACCGCTATCCTCAGTGCGGATGTCAAGGGCTATAGCCGTCTGATGAGAGAAGATGAGGTAGGAACCGTAGAGACTCTGAGGACGTACAGGGAGACCATGACCTCTCTCATCCAGCAGCATCATGGCCGGGTAGTGGACTCTCCAGGGGACAATGTACTTGCCGAGTTTGGTAGTGTGGTGGATGCGGTCGAATGCGCTGTGGAAGTCCAGAGAGAACTCAGGACAAGAAATGCCGACCTGCCTGAAAACCGCAGAATGGAATTTCGTATCGGGATCAACCTCGGGGATGTGATCGAAGAGGGAGAGCGGATCTACGGCGATGGGGTCAATATCACGGCCCGCGTGGAGGGCCTCGCCGAAGGGGGAGGGATCTGTCTATCGGGGACCGTGTATGAACACGTGAAAAACAAGTTAACCTTCGGGTATGAGTCGCTTGGAGAACACACAGTCAAGAACATCGCTGAACCAGTTCGGGTCTACCGGGTTCTGATGGAGCCTGAGGCAGCGGGCAAGGTTATCGGCGAAAAAAGACCCCGTTTGAAACAGTGGCAGTGGCTGGGACTGACTGCTGCTGTAGCTGTGCTACTCGCCGTTGTGGCTGTCTGGTACTTTGCCTTCCGTCCAACGATAGAACCTGCCTCTGTGGAGAGAATGGCTTTTCCATTACCTGAAAAGCCCTCCATTGCGGTGCTGCCCTTCACCAACATGAGTGGCGATCCTGAGCAGGAATATTTCAGTGATGGCATCACAGAAGAAATCATTACGGCTCTTTCCAAAACGCCTAAGCTGTTTGTAATCGCCCGCAACTCAACGTTCACGTATAAAGGCAAACCCGTAAAGATCAATCAGGTTAGCGAGGAGTTGGGCGTGCGCTACGTGCTGGAGGGAAGCGTGCGTCGGTCTGGAGACAAGGTCCGTATCACGGCCCAGCTCATCGATGCGATGACAGGCCATCATATCTGGGCTGAACGATACGACCGAGACCTGAAGGATATCTTCGCGCTGCAGGATGAGATCACCATCAAGATCATAACCGCTCTTCAAGTGAAGCTAACAGATGGTGAGATAGCTCACTTTAGTGCCAAAGGAGCAGAAAATCTCGAGGCCTATCTGAAGCTCTTGCAAGGACGCGAGCTCTTTTACACCGTGACTAAAGAGGGCAATACTCAGGCCCGACGCTTGTTTGAGGAATCCATTGAGCTAGATCCAGAGTATGCACCTGCTTACATCTATCTGGGTGCAACCCAATGGATGGATATCATGCTTCAATCGACTAAGTCCCCCAAAGAGTCCCTCAAGCAGGCATTTGAATTCGTAAAGAAGGGTAAAGCCCTGGATGAGTCTCACCCCGGTGCCCACACTCAATTGGGCTGGCTATATGTTATGACTAGGCAGTATGACAAGGGCATTGCCGAATGTGAGCAGGCTATTACTATCGCTCCTAGTTTTGCTAATGGCTATATTTGGATGAGTTTGGTTCTCACGGCTGCGGGAAGGCACGAGGAAGCCCTTCGTCATGCCGAGCAAGCATTACGGCTCGACCCTCTCGCTCCACACTGGTACTTTCGGCAAATGGGCGCAGCTTACTCCTGGGTTGGTCAGCATGAGGAGGCGATAACAGCGTTGAAGAAGGCGCTCGATCGTGCGCCTAATGATATACTTACCCATGTTAGGTTGGCTTCTGCTTATAGTTTGGCTGGCCGGATGGATGAAGCTCGAGCTGAAGCTGAAGAGGTGCTTAAGATAAATCCCAAATTTTCTATCGAGAATTACGCAAAGACATTCTCATTTCAGAACAAAGCTGATATAGACCTTATTACTGACGCCTTACGCAAGGCAGGACTACCTGAAACGCCACCTTTGCCTCTTCCCGACAAACCCTCCATTGCCGTGCTGCCCTTTGTCAACATGAGTGAAGACCCCAAGCAGGAGTATTTCAGCGATGGAATAACCGAGGAAATCATAACTGCCCTCTCTAAGACTCCGAAACTGTTTGTAATTGCCCGAAACTCCTCGTTCACTTACAAGGGAAAGCCTGTGAAAGTCCAACAGGTGAGCAGGGA